>NZ_JBDSUA010000061.1:0-39337 GCF_039927955.1 Devosia sp.
CGCTGTCCAGGCTCATGGCCCATACGCCCAAGGAAGGCACGGTCCCTCCCTCTCCCGGCAGTCGTCTTGTCATTGGCCGTTGCAACACCGTCCGGCAAGACTGATGCGGGCAGTATGGCATGGGGTGATGGGAGGGGGATTGGGGGGATAAGTGCCGGTTTGCACGATGTCATTCCTGAGTAGGCGCGAATGACACGATGGTTTGACGTGCCTTTGGTGGTTGAGGCAGCAACCCCCTCCCTAGCCCCTGCCATTCGAGCGTAGCTCTCATGGGCTCTTCCGCTCATTTCGCGCCGCCGGCGCGAAACGAGCGGAAGAGGCCCGCAAGGGGCGAGGGTGGGCTCGGTGGGAATTGCAGGCTCAGCAGCCAGACTGGCCAAAATCCGCCAAACCTGCTTTACCAGCGCCATGATTGCCGAAACCCCGATGTTTGATTGCCAGAGCTGTGGTGCCTGCTGTTCGTATTCGGCGGAGTGGCCACGGTTTTCGACCGAGGATGAGGCGGATCTGGCGCAGATTCCCGAGGCGCTGGTGGCGGCGGATTTTTCCGGCATGCGCTGCGATGGGGTGCGCTGTGCGGCGCTGACCGGGGAGGTGGGCAAGCATACGGCCTGCTCGATCCACCCGGTGCGGCCCGATGTGTGTCGCATCTGCATGCCGGGCGATGTCGAATGTCTTACGGCGCGGGCCGCTTTCGGGTTATAGCGGGCAAAATGGAGATCATCTGTTGAGCAGCCGAGCCAATTCCGATGCCGCGCGTGAGCGGCGTCTCAAGCGCATTGCCGCGCGCAAGGGCCTGACCATCATGCTGGTGCAAAAGCACACACCCAAGACCCGCGTGCATGGCGGCTATATGGTGCGCGAGAGCGAGGTTTATAAAGTCGTGTTCGGCAATGCCAGCTACGACTACAGCGCCGACCTCGATGAGGTCGAAGAATTCCTCACCGCTGACGGGTCTGAGGACGACGAATAGCGCCGGGCAGTTTCCTGCCCAGCGCCAAATGCACTAGAGAACCGAAAGGTTCGCGGCCGAAACCTTGCCGTCACGGCCATTTTCGAGGTCATAGGAGACCTTCTGGCCTTCGGCCAGGCCCGACAGGCCAGCGCGTTCAACGGCCGAGATATGCACGAATGCATCCTTGGAGCCGTCTTCTGGCGAGATAAAGCCGAAGCCCTTGGTGGCGTTGAAGAATTTTACGGTGCCGGTGATTGCCATGATGGAAACCTTCTGTCTTGAGGCTCGCAAAAGCGAGCATGTTCCCCTCGACGCAACATGCAGCAAGGGCCTAAACGTTCGCAAAATCAGGGGTAACCGAGTGGCACGCCGAGGCGGACCAGCAGAGAGCCAATGAGGCCTGAAAACGTGGGCACAGTGATGGGCGCTTATTGCGCCGATAGCAAGGCCGACTAGGGTGTGTGGCGATTCAGTGATGTCGGGCTGCAAACGGCGATTTTCTGCGCTTCCGGTGCTCACGTACCAAACGTACGCTGCGCCATAGCCCTTCGAGCGTAGCTCTACGGGCGTTCTTCGCTAAAAAGGTCCACTGGACCTTTTTCAAAAAGCTCATCACTTCTCGAGAACCGCCGTTTTCGCCTCGTCCTGACATGAATCCCCACGCACCCTAATCCAGTGTCTGCCGATAGCGCAGCATGGCAATGGCGGAAATCACCAGCAGGATAATCACCAAGGCCCCCATTTCCGGGCCGACATCGGCCAGTTGGGCGCCCTTGAGCATGACCTTTCGGGTGATGCGTAAAAAGTGGGTGGCGGGGACGGCGCTGCCCAGAAGCTGCGCCCAGGCGGGCATGCCGGCGAAGGGGAACATGAAGCCCGAAAGCAGGATCGAGGGCAGGATGGTGAAAAACGACAGCTGCATGGCCTGCATCTGGCTGCGCGCCGCGGTGGAAATCAGGAAGCCCAGCGCCAGATTGACGACGATGAACAGGTTGAACCCCAAAAAGAACGGCCAGAACGAGCCTTCGAACGGCACGCGGAACACGGCGCCGGCGACGGCCAGAAAGACCAGGGTCTGCACATAGCCGACGAACACATAGGGCAGGATTTTGCCGCTCATCACTTCGAGCGGGCGCACCGGGGTGGCGATCAGCATTTCCATGGTGCCGCGCTCGGTTTCCTTGACGATGGCGACGGCGGTGATCATCACCATGGTCATCGACAGGATGATGGCGAGCAGGCCCGGCACGATATTGGTCGAGGTCTTGCCCTCGGGATTGTACTGGCGGTGGACGCTGACCGAAAATGGCTGGGGCGTGCCCGCCATGGCGGCAAGCGGGCCGGTGAGGGTTTCGGTGATCGCCACCTGGATGATACCGCCCACGGCGCCGGCAGCGCCGCCGACAGCGGAGGGATCGGAGGCGTCGGCATCGATCAGGATTTCCGGATGCCGGCCGCGCATCACGTCGCGTTCGAAATTTTGCGGGATGACCACGACAAAATTGACGTCGCCGCGGCGTAAAGCGGCCGCGCCTTCGGTGCCGCCGTTCACCGCGCCGCGGAAATCGAAATAGTCCGAGTTCTGCATGCTGGCGATGATGGCGCGGGTGATTGGGCCGTTGTCGCCCAGTTCGACCAGCGTCGGCAGATGGCGCGGATCGGCATTGATGGCAAAGCCGAACAGCATCAGTTGCACGATGGGCAGGCCGATCATCATGGCAAAGGTGACGCGGTCGCGTCGCATCTGGATGAATTCCTTGACCAGCACGGCGGAAAAGCGGGCGAAAGAGAACATTGCTCAGGCCGCCTTGCCGCTATCGAGGGCAAAGTTGTCGCGCGAGCCGGCCATCAGGTAGATGAAGGCTTCCTCCAGCCCCGCGATCTGCTCGGTCCAGCGATGGGTGCCTTCGGCCTTGAGGGCGTCGACGGTGTGGTCCAGTGCGGCCTTGTCGGTGCCCGACACATGCAGCGAAGCGCCGAAGCGGGCGACCTGTTCGACGCCGGGGAGAGTCTTGAGCCGTTGTTCGAGCGTGCCAAGGTCGGGGCCTTCGACGCGCCAGGTGATCAGGCCCACCTGTTTGGGGATATCAGCCGAGGGGCCGTCGATCAGCTTTTTGCCATAGGCGATATAGGCGATGCGATCGCATTGCACCGCTTCGTCCATATAATGGGTGGAGACCAGCACGGTGACGCCCTTGGCCGACAGGCGGCGGATTTCGTCCCAGAAATCGCGGCGGGCCTTGGGGTCCACACCGGCGGTGGGCTCGTCCAGGAGCAGTAATTGCGGGTCGTGGAGCAGGCAGGCGGCGAGCGCGAGGCGCTGTTTCCAGCCGCCGGACAATGTGCCGGCGAGCTGTTTGGCGCGGTTGGCGAGGCCGAGGTCTTCGAGCGCCTGGGCGACACGCTGCTTGCGGTTCCTGATGCGATACATGCGGCCGATGAAATCGAGATTCTCGCGGATCGACAGATCCTCATAGAGCGAGAATTTCTGCGTCATGTAGCCAACCTGTTCCTTGATCTTGTCGGGCTGCTTGAGGATGTCAAAACCCAGGCAGGTGCCCTGGCCGCCATCGGGAGTGAGCAGGCCGCAGAGCATGCGGATGGTGGTGGTCTTGCCCGAGCCATTGGGTCCGAGAAAGCCATAGATGGCGCCGCGCGGCACGGTGATGTCGAAATTGTCGACCACCAGCTTGGGGCCGAAGCGCTTGGTGAGGCCGGTGACGGCAATGACGTCGGTCATGGCAGCTTGCCAATGCTGACTGGCTGGCCCGGATGCAGGCCCTGGGGCTGATCGATGATCGCTTCGACCATGAATGCCAGCCGTGATCGCTCGTCGCGGCTATAGATCACCGGCGGGGTGAACTGCGGGTCGGCGGCGAAATAGCTGATATGGGCGGTGAGGTTGGCGGCGCAGCCATCGCAGGCGACCGAGACGGTGTCGCCCAGTGCAAAATCGTTGCGGACGGTTTCGCTGAGATAGAATTTGGCCTTGAGCGATCCGGCGGGCAGCAGCGCCACGACGGGTGCGCCGGTGCCGGCCATTTCGCCGTTTGCATAGAACAGCCGGTCGATCACGCCATTCTGCGGGGCGGTGATGCTGCGGTCGGCAAGGTCGGAGCGCGCCTTGGTGGCATCGGCCTGTGCGGCAAGCAGATTGGCCTCGGCGGCGACCTGTTGTTCGGAGCGGGCAGGCAGGTCGGCGACGGCAAGCTGGGCAGTCAGTTGATCAACCTGGGCTTGGGCGCTGGCGAGGGTGCCGCGGTCCTGATCGAGCCTGGCCTTGGGGGTAAGGCCAAGCTCATCGAGTTTTTCGCTGCGGTCAAGATTGGTTCGGGCCAGAGCCAGATCGGCCTGGGCTTTGGACAGGGTCGCGCGGATGACATCGACTTCGGCGGTACGGCTGCCGGTGGCGAGGTTCCTGGCATTGGCGTCGGCGGCGGACACCCGGGCCTCGGCGCCGGCCAGCAAGGCGTCCTGCTGGGCATGGGCGAGTACGAACAGGACGTCGCCCTGTTTGACGCTGTCGCCCTGCTTGACGGCGAAGCTGACAATGGTGCCGCCGGTGCTGGGGGCGGCATAGACGTAATCGGCTTCGATATAGCCCGAATAGGTCGGCGGCAGCGTGCTGCCGAAACCCGGAATGACGATGGCGATCAGGCCGGTGAAAAAGCCCAGGATGTCGTTCATGGCCTGGCCTCTGGCCGGGGAAGACTGAGGCCGTCGAACAGTATGGTGAGATGGTTCTCGATCAGCCGATCAAAGCTGATGCCGTCCTCGGGCATGATGGCGAACACATCGGCCAGGATCAGATGCGCCATGATCGGCCCGATGATGCTGCGCACGGTGAGGTTGGCGTCGACTGGCCGCAGATAGCCGCCGTCGATGCCGCGCTGGATCAGGGCGCGCATCACCGGAATGATGCGGTCGAGTACTTCGCGGCGATAGAGTTGGGCGAGTTCGGGAAAACTGGCGACTTCGCGCACCACCATCTTCGGAATGGAGAGCAGGTGGGTATCGCCCAGTTTCTGGCCCAGCATGCGCAGGGTCATGGAAATGGCGATCCGTGGATCGCCCTGGAACTGGGCGACATTGGCGATGGCCTCGCTGGCAACTGGCACGATGGCGCGACGCACCAGCGCTTCGATGATGGCTTCCTTGGAGGGGAAATAGAGATAGACCGCGCCCTTGGAGAGGCCGGCGCGCTTGGCGATCTGGTCGACCCTGGTGTTGGCGAAGCCCTGGGCGATGAACAGTTCGAGTGCGGCGTCGAGCACTTCGTCGGGGCGGGCTTCGGCGCGGCGGCGGAATTTCGGGGCGGTGTCGGTCACGGTGCTTCGGCTTTAATAACTGACTGGTTAGTTAGTTATAGGTGGAGTGTGGGGTGTTGGCAAGAGGGTGGGTGGTTGGTGAGATGAGGGGGAGAAGTTGGCTGGAGGGTGCGGGGCAGACCTCCTCCCTTCCCTGCCCCTTTGCGGGGAAGGGAGGAGGGAGGGGGCCTGGTTTGGCGCTAAATTACAAGAGTCCTAGGTCGAGCCGAGGTGCCGATCCGGTAAAGATGCTCAAATCCGGCCGAGCTGGCCGCGGATTTCAAGATCCAGCAGGTCTTCGATGCGCTGGCGGTTGCGGATGATCGAGAGGTCGCCGTTGTCGAGCATCACTTCGGCGGCCAGGGGGCGGCTGTTGTAGTTCGACGACATGCTGGCGCCGTAGGCACCGGCATCGCGGAAAATCGCCAGGTCGCCGACCTTGGGGAGCGCGATAGAGCGGAATTCGACGTCGCCGCCATCGAGCTGGGTAAAGACGTCGCCCGATTCACAGAGCGGTCCACCGATGGCGGCGGGTTGCAGCGGGCCGGTGACGGGCTGACCCTCCGGCGTCATGAAGCCGATCTCGTGATAGGAGCCATACATGGCCGGGCGAGCCAGATCGCTGAAGCCGGCATCGAGCAGCACGAAATGCTTGTCGGCGACGCGCTTGACGGCGCGCACTTCGGCGACCAGCAGGCCGGCATTGGCGACCAGATAGCGGCCCGGCTCGATTTCGAGCTTCACCGGATTGCCGACGATGGTTTCGATCTCGCGGCGGGCGGCGTCCCAGATGGCAAAGTATTCGGCGGTGTCGATTTCGGTGTCGGTGGCGCGATAGGGGGTCGAGAGACCGCCGCCAGCCGAAATGGCGTCGAGGCTGTGATTGCCCTGGCGGACCAGGTCGACCATGCTGGTGCAGACCTGGCGCAGGTGGCCATAATCGACGCCCGAGCCGATATGCATGTGCAGGCCGACCAGATGCAGGCCGTGTTGGTCTACGAGCTTGAGGGCCTCAACCAGTTCCTCGTGCCAGATGCCGTGCTTGCTGAGCGGGCCGCCGGTATTGGTCTTGCGCGAATGGCCGTGGCCGAAGCCGGGATTGATGCGCAGCCAGACGTCGTGACCCGGACTGGCCTGGCCGACCTGGGTGATCATATCGAGCGAGCCGCAATTGACCGGAATGTTGAGCGCGACGACGCGCTTGAGCGTGGCGTGATCGATGACGTCAGCAGTGAAGACGATTTCATGCGCGGCCGTGCCGGGGACGTAGCCAGCCAGCAAGGCGCGCTCGATTTCACCCAGCGAGACCGCATCGACCATGGCGCCGGCCTCACGCAGCAGGCGCAGGATATGGGTATTGCTATTGGCCTTCTGGGCGAAGCGGACGGTATCGAAACCGGCGAGTTGCTTGACGCGGCCGCGAATGGCCTCGGCGTCATAGAGCCAGAATGGGGTGCCGACGGTTTGGGCGGAACGCAGCGCAGATTGCACCAGTTCGGGGCCGATATGTTCACTTCTCGTCACGACGGATCTTTCAACAATTGCGGTCGGAAATTCGGACAGAGCTATAGCAGGTCCAAAAGCCAGCGCATTGCCCAATTTGGCGGTTGACGGCGCGGGACGGCCGCAGATTTCGGAAACGTCACCTATTGGAGAAGACGGTGGAGCGCGGGAAAACACCGGACCCATCGAGGGGATTGCCCGTCGAAAGTGCGTAAAAATGCTGGTCAAATCGTGTGGTCGGGCTATGGTGACGGGTAAGCCACATCAAAAATTGAAACGATATTCCTTTTTATCCGTAAAAATAAATTGACGCTGAAGGCCCCGACATTCTATCGGTTGGGGCAGGGAGGACGACGAAGGAACCAGCTGCGCATTGAACGCAGGGATCTTCGGCAGTCCACAACGCACGGTGAGGTAGTGGGCTGATGGCAACTGTAACCCTGAACAATGTGGTCAAGCGCTACGGCCAGCTCGAGGTCGTCCACAGTATTGACCTGTCCGTGAAGGACCGGGAGTTTGTGGCGCTGGTTGGCCCGTCAGGCTGCGGCAAGTCCACCACCCTGCGGATGATCGCCGGCCTTGAGGAAATCAGCGGCGGCGAAATCGCTATCGGCGATACCGTGGTCAACGATCTGTCGCCGCGCGAACGCAACATTGCCATGGTGTTCCAGTCCTATGCGCTTTATCCGCATATGACGGTGCGCGACAACATGGCGTTTGCGCTGAAAATGGCCGGGATGAGCAAGGCCGAGCAGGACGAGCGCGTTGCCAATGCTGCCAAGATTTTAGAACTTGAACCGTTGCTGCAGCGCCGTCCGGCCCAGCTTTCCGGTGGCCAGCGCCAGCGCGTCGCCATGGGCCGCGCCATTGTGCGCGATCCGGCAGTGTTCCTGTTCGACGAGCCGCTATCCAACCTTGATGCCAAGCTGCGGACCCAGGTGCGCAGCCAGATCAAGCGGCTGCATCAGCGGTTGCAGGCCACCATTATTTACGTGACCCACGATCAGGTCGAGGCGATGACGCTGGCCGATCGCGTGGTGATCATGCGCGATGGGTTCATCGAACAGGTCGGCACACCCGACGAGGTCTTCCACCAGCCGGCCAGCCTGTTTGTCGCCGGCTTTATCGGTTCGCCGCCGATGAACCTGATCGATGCAACGTTCACCAAGGGCGCGCTCGATCTTGGCAATGGCGTTGTCGTTCCACTGCCGCCGGCCTATGCGGGCCGGGTTGCAGACGGCGACAAGGTGGTATTCGGGCTGCGTCCGGACGATCTATTTATCGATGGTCATGGCGTGCATGGGGTTGGCGCCGGGACGGCGCATCAACGCACGCTCAAGGTGTCGCTGGCCGAGCCTTTGGGCAATGAAACGCTGGTGTTTGTCGACTTCGCCGGCAAGGAATGGGTGCTGCGCATGCTCAATCCGCGTCCGGTGACGCCGGGCGAAGATATTTCGGTGATGTTCGACCTGTCCAAGGCGCATCTGTTTGCGCCGGATACCGGCAAGCGCCTGGCGTAAGGCGCTTGCAATGGGTAGTTTTATAACCATAAATTGAAACGTTATCCATTTCGTGTTGGCCGAACGTTAATTCAGCGTCATGCCGCCGTCTGTTGACCGTGCCTCAGCCGCATCCGGCGGCAGTTTACGGCCGGCTCGCTCAATCGCAGCGGTGCCAAAGAGTATGCCGGATGCCAAATCGTTACGTCGCGCCAAGGCGCAGAATGCAGGTGTTTCATGAGCGATCTTGAACTGTGGTATAACAAGCCGGCGTCGACCTGGACCGAGGCTTTGCCGATCGGCAATGGTCGGTTGGGCGGCATGGTGTTCGGGGATATTTCGCGCGAGCGGCTGCAGCTCAACGAAAGCACGTTCTTCACCGGCGGGCCGTATGCGCCGCTTAATCCCGAAGCCCGCGAATCTCTGGGCGAAGTGCGGCGGCTGATCTTTGCCGGGCAATATCGCGAGGCCGAGGCGCTGGCCCACAAGCATATGATGGCCAAACCCTATCTGCAGATGAGCTTCCAGCCGATCGGCGACATCATCATCAGTTTCCACCACCAGATGAACGCGCCCGACTACCGGCGCTCACTGGATCTGGATACCGCGATTGCCACGACGCGCTACACGGCGGGCAAGGTGACCTATACGCGCGAGGCGTTCGTTTCGCCGGTGGCTGGGGTGCTGGTCTATCGGGTGTCGTCCAACCAGCCGGGCGCGGTCAACATCGATATTGGCATGAGCAGCCCGCAAAATGGCGATGCGCGGCCATCCGAGGCCAATCAGATTGCCTATTTCGGACATAACCGGCGCGAGCAGGGGGTTGCCGGGGCGCTCAAGTTCGGCTTTGCGGCGCGGGTGCTGGCCAGCGGCGGGCTGGTAACCAATAGCCCGGAAACCATCCGGGTGCAGCGGGCAGACAGTGCGCTGGTGCTGGTGGATGCTGCGACCAGCTTCAGGCGGTTCGATGATGTTTCGGGCGATCCGGAAGTTCTGATTGCCGAGCGGCTCGATGCTGCGGCCAAGCTGAGCTACGAGCAGTTGCGCAAGGAGCATGTGGCCGAGCACAAGCGCCTGTTCGGCGGGTTGACGCTGGATCTGGGGCATACCTCGGCGGCTGATCGACCGACTGACGAGCGGATCGTCAATTATGGGACCAGCAGCGATCCGGCGCTGGCGACGCTGTTTACCCAATATGGCCGCTACCTGATGATTTCCAGCTCGCGTCCGGGGACGCAACCGGCCAATCTGCAGGGGCTGTGGAACGAAGAGATCAAGCCCTCCTGGGGCAGCAAGTACACCACCAATATCAATCTCGAAATGAACTACTGGCTGCCTGATCCGGCCAATCTGGCGGAGTGTTTCGAGCCGTTGATCGCGCTGGTCGAGGATGTGGCCGAAACCGGCAAGGCGACGGCACAGGTGCATTACGGCGCCCGGGGCTGGGTGCTGCATCACAATACCGATCTGTGGCGGGCGACCGGTCCGGTCGATGGGCCGCAATGGGGATTGTGGCCGATGGGCGGGGCGTGGCTATGCGCCCAGCTGTGGGATCACTACCAGTTTTCCGGCGATCCGAAACTGCTGGCGCGGATCTATCCATTGATGCGCGGCGCCACCGAATTCCTGCTCGATTATCTGGTGGAATCGCCGGACAACGGGGCGCTGGTTACCGTGCCCAGCGTGTCACCGGAAAACGTGCATCCGTTCGGTTCGTCGCTGTGCGCGGCGCCGGCAATGGACAACCAGATCATCCGCGACCTGTTTGCCGGGGTGATCGAAGCCTCGACCAGCCTTGGGGTCGATGCCGAGTTGCGGGCGCAGGCGAGCGCTGCGGTGGCGCGGCTCAATCCCGACCGGATCGGCAAGGAAGGGCAATTGCAGGAATGGGCCGAGGATTGGGATCTGGAGGTTCCCGAACCGCTGCATCGCCATGTGTCGCATCTTTATGGGGTCTATCCGAGCTGGCAGATGAGCAGGTCGGAAACGCCGGAGTTCATGGCCGCAGCCCGCAAGTCGCTGGACCTGCGCGGCGACGACGCCACTGGCTGGGGCATCGGCTGGCGGCTGAACCTGTGGGCGCGGCTGGGCGATGGCGAACGGGCGGCGGCGGTGCTGCTCAAGTTGCTGAGCCCGGATCGCAGCTATCCCAACCTGTTTGACGCCCACCCGCCGTTCCAGATCGATGGCAATTTCGGCGGCGCTGCCGGGGTGCTGGAAATGCTGGTGCAGTCGCGTCGAGGTCATATCGAGGTGCTGCCGGCCCTGCCGTTGCAATGGCCGACCGGCAGCGTGCGCGGCATAAGGGCGCGTGGCGGGTTTGTGGTCGATGTCTCGTGGCGGAACAGCCGTTTGCTGTCGGCCGATGTGCATGGTCGGCCCGGCCAATGGGTGGTGCTGCATTTTGGCGCCTTGAGCACCGAAGTGGTCATCCCCGCCAATGGCGAGGCGCAGGTATCGTTTGCCGAGGGACGGTTCATCAACGAGCGGGCATTGCAGCCGAAGGGGTAATTGATGCTGCCTGAAGGATACCCCCACCCCAACCCCTCCCCACAAGGGGCGGGAGACCGCTTCGTGTGTTGGCAAGATTGGGCAATGTTCCCGCTCCGGCTCCCTCTTCTTCTGAGGGCATTGAGGGGGATTATTGCGGCTAAGCCCTGGGGGGCTGGGTGGTCTGGCGCAGGATGATATTGCAATCGAGCATGACGGTGCGCGGCGCGGCGGGGTGAATGCCGTTGATATGGCCGAGCACCACTTCGCTGATGGCTTCGCCGATGGCGCTGGCGGGCTGGGCGACGGCGGTGACACCGGGATGCATCTGCCGGAACAGCTCGACATCGTCAAAGCTCAGCAGCGACAGATCCTCCCCCAAGGCGATATTGTGCTGGCGGCAATAGTCGATCACGGCCAGGGCCAGAACGTAATTGGCGGTGAAGATCGCGGTTGGTGGTTCGGGGAGCTGCATCAATTGCATGATGGCGATATTGGCATCCTGTCGCTTCCAGGTGCCGCCCACGATATAGCGCGGATCGGCCGCAATCCCGGCGTCATCGAGCGCCTGCAGATAGCCCCGCTGGCGCTCGTGCCCGGTGGTTTCGCGCCGGTCGCCGGCGATGTGGGCGATGCGGCGATGGCCGATGTCGATCAGATGTTTGACCGCCTGCCGCGAGGCCTCGAAATTCTTGGAAAAAACCCGATCGACCGGCATGTCGGCGACGTCATTGTTGAAGAACACCACGGGAATGCCGTGATCGACCATGGCTTGCACCTGCTGGCGCACTTCGCTGACGCCCGGGGTGACGATGGCGTTGACGCGGTGGTTCTGGAAAAACTCGATGGCCAGCGCCAGCGCCTTGGGATCGCCTTCATGCTTGTGGGTGAGCAGCACCTGGCCTTCGGCGGCAAGGCCACGGGTCAGGCTGGCAAGGATTTCGGCGAAGAATTCATCATAGCCGGGGACCAGCAGCGCCACCATATTGGTGCGGTCGGTGCGCATGGCCTTGGCCACGGCGTTGCGATTGTAGCGCAGGGCGGCGATTGCCTTGTCGATGGCTTCGCGCTTGGGCTGACGAACGGTGATGCCATTGAGGTAGCGGGAGACCGTGCCGACCGAAACATTGGCGTGCTGGGCGACATCGATAATGGTGGCCGCGCGTCGCCGTTCGTTCGATCTCAAAATCATGCTGGTCCGCCAGAACTCGTCCACCCAAGTCGGCGATGCCGTGAGGCTGTTGCGCCGATTCCCCAGCTTTCAATGCCCTAAACAACTGCGGAACGCCACCATTGTGTTTCCGCCATAGGCAAGCCGACCGACGCAGCGGGGCAAACTGTCCCCGCCGGCGACAGGAACAGGCGGGGCTGAATCAGCTCACTTCGATGACGGCTTTGATCAGTCCGGATTTCTCATGGGCCCAACGGGGCAGGTCCTGCACTGCGCCAGCCAGGGTGGTGCGGTGGGTAATCAGGCGGTCGATCGGCACCTGCCCGGCCCGGATGGCGGCGATGACGCGCTCGAAATCGGCCGACAGGGCGTTGCGGCTACCGAAGATGGTCATCTCCTTGCGGTGGAAATCACTGTCAACGAAGGTGATGTCGCCCTTGACCACGCTGACCAGTGCATAGCGCCCGCCATGGGCGACAAAGTCGAAACCCTTCTGGATCGAGGCCTGGTTGCCGGTGGCGTCAAACACTACGTCAAAGCCTTCGCCATCGGTGGCGGCGGCGACGCTGGCATCGACCTTGTCGTCGGCCATGATGGTGCCGGCAATGTTGAAGATCTGCGTGGCGGCAGCGAGGCGTTCGGCGTCGCGGTCCATCACGGTGACCTTGGCCCCGGTGATGCTGGCAAACAGCACGGCGCCAAAGCCGATCGGGCCGGCGCCGATCACCAGCACCCGGTCGGTGCTGTCGACGGCAGCGCGGCTGACGGCATGAGCGCCGATGGCGAGAAATTCGACGGTGGCGCAGGCATCAACGCTGAGGCCTTCGGCCCGCACCAGGTTTTGCGGGGGCAGCGAGATCAGGCCGGTCATGCCGCCATCGCGATGGACGCCCAGAACAGCGATCCTGGTGCAGCAATTGGGCTTGCCGCGGCGGCAGGCGACACAGGTGCCGCAAGACAGATAGGGGTTCACCACCAGGATCTCGCCCGGCTTGAAATCGCTGTCGCCCGGCTCGACCACTTCAACGGCCAGTTCGTGACCCATGACGCGGGGGTAATTGAGGAACGGGTGCTTGCCCTCATAGATATGATAGTCGGTGCCACAAATGCCGACCCGGCGCGGCTTGACGAGCACTTCGCCGGCGGCTCTCGTCGCCTTTGGCCGCTGCACGAGGGCCAACTCCCCCGGCGCGTTGCAGATCAAGGCATCCATGGCTTCCATTACTCAAATCCTGAATCAAAAGAGCGGTCGTCCGACCGGGTCCAGTCGGGCAAAATTGGGTTCGATGAACGCCGATCCCGCTTGACGCCTGGAGCGGTCAGGCAGAGCAAGAACGCAGAATCCCGGCTGCCGTCAATTTGTTTTTTATGGATAATAGGATTATCGCCGCGAGCGATCGGATCGTGGGGCCAACCGAAGCCGGCCCCACAAGTTCGCCTTATTGGAAATCTGCGACGTTGTCTTTTGTTACCAGGCCGGCACCGGTATCGACCAGCGATTCGACGGCTTCGCCGCGAATTGCCTTGACCAGCGTATCCATGCCCATTTCGCCCATCTTGGCGGGGAACTGGGCTACCGAAGCGTCTTCCTGGCCGGAAACGATCTTGTCGATTTCGCCGCAGCAGGCGTCAAAGCCCACCATGATGATTGCATCATTGGCAATACCGGCATTTTCGATGGCCTGGGTGGCGCCCACTGCCGGAGGACCGCAGGCCGCATAGATGGCCTTCAGGTCAGGATGGGCGGTGAGCAGATCTTCTGCAACCGACACGCCCAGTTCCTGGGTACAGTTGGTGCCGCCCTTGCCGACGACTTCGACCTTGACGCCTTCGAGGCCCTTGAGCATGCCGGTGACACGGTCATCAAGCGCCGGAACGCCGGGGACGCCCTCAAGAATGCCAAGGGTGTCGCCATCCTTGAGCACGCTCTTGAGGTACTGACCAGCCAGAACGCCGGCATTGAAGTTGTTGGTGGTGGCAAGGGCGGTGGCACCCTTCCAGTCCGGAATGCCATTATCCATCAACACCACCTTGACGCCGGCAGCGATTGCCTTGTCCAGAGCCGGAGCAACCGTTGGGTCAACCGGGGTGATGGCAATGCCCTGCACGCCCTGGGTCACCATCGATTCGATCAGGGCAATCTGCCCTTCGATATCGGTGCCGGACTGGCCCTGGCCGTAGATCACCTCGACGCCCGGATTGGCCGTGGCGTAGGCTTTGGCGGCGTTTTCCATGGTGGTGTAGAATTCCACCGGGAACTTGGTGATAAAGCCGACCTTGACGGTATCTGCCGCCATTGCCGGAGCGGCGATGGCAGCGGTGAGCGCGAGCGCGCCCACGATTGCGAGTAGTTTCATTGTTCAGTTTCCTCCCTCAAGAGGCGCGACTCCGGCGGGAGCCACGCCCCGTTTCGACGGCCATGTGGCCGGCGATCTTGTGTGCAGTCAGGCTCCGACGATCATCGAAACCAGATCCTGCTGATTGGTTTTGGTGGGCACGAGTTCTCCGACCTTGCGGCCCTGACGCAGAACCACTGCGCGGCTGGCCAGTTCGGTGACATGCTCCATATTATGGGTAATCAGGATGACGGCGTTGCCCTCGTCGCGCAGTCGGGCGATCAGGTCCAGCACCTTGCGCGATTCACGCAGGCCCAGCGCCGCCGTCGGTTCGTCGAGGATCACCACCTTGCGGGCAAACACGCTGGCGCGGGCCACGGCGACGGCCTGGCGCTGGCCACCCGACATCAAAGCGACCGTGGCGTCCTGCTTGGGCAGGATCACCTTGAGGCGATCCAGTACTTCGCTCGTCGTGGCATCCATCTGGCGCGATTTTAGAAAGCGCAGGCCCAGCGGCAGCCATTTTGGGCTGGAGAGTTCGCGCCCGGCATAAAAGTTCTGCGACGGGGTCAGGTTATCGAACAGCGCCAGATCCTGGTACACGGTCTCGATACCAGCGTTGCGGGCGTCGCCGGGTGAGCGGATCGGGGAGGCGACGCCATCGATCAGGATATCGCCTTCGTCGAACTGATGCACGCCACTGACGCATTTGATCAGCGTCGACTTGCCGGCGCCATTGTCGCCCAGCAAAGCCAGCACTTCACCACGACGGGCTTCGAGGCTGATGTCGCTGAGCGCCAGCACCGGGCCAAAGCGTTTGGTCGCGTTGCGCACCTGCAGCACGATTTCATTGGTGTTGACGCTGGTCATTGGAGCCTTGCCGCGCGTGCAACGCGCACGCGCCCTTCCAGATAGTTGCGCAAAACGTCGGCCTCGACCGCCAGCAGGATGACGACGCCGATGGCGATCAGCTGGAAGAAAATATCGACGTTGAGAAGGTTGAGAGCATTGCGGATGACGCCGATCATCACCGCGCCAATCAGGGCGTGGCCGACATGGCCGCGACCGCCGAGGAAGCTGGCGCCGCCGATGATCACCGCGGCAATGGTGTCGAGTTCGAGCAGATTGCCGAACAAAGGCGAACCGGCATCGGTGCGGCCGGCCAGCAGCATGGCCCCGATACCGGCGCAGAGGCCCGCGATCATATAGGTCGAGATCAGCACCCAGTTGACCGGAATGCCCATGCGCACGGCCGCTTCAGGCTTGCCGCCTACCGCGTAAATCCAGCGGCCCCAGACCATGGTCTTGGCCATGACGACGATCAGCATGGTGACGCCCAGCACGACAAAGAACGAGGCCGGCACGCCGAAAATGGCGTCGCCGCCGATGAATTTAACCGCCTCGGGCATGCCTTGAATGGCCTTGCCGCCGGCCAGTTCCAGCGCCGTGCCCTTGGCGATGCTCAGCGTTGCCAGAGTAATCACGAACGGGTGGGGCAGGCGGCCATAGACAAAGGCGAAGCCGTTGATGGCACCAACGAAGGTGCCGCTTGCCAGCATGGCCAGAATGGTCAGCGGGGCCGAGCCGGTCGCCTTGTAGGTCAGCGCACCCATCACCGTGGCAAGGGCCAGATTGGCACCGACCGACAGATCAATGCCGCGGGTGAGAATCACCAGGTGCTGGCCCATGGCGACGATGGCAATCACCGCCGTTTGTGACACGATGTTGGAAATGTTGCGCGGGGTCAGAAACGGCTGTGACACCAGGCTCAGCACGATGACCAGCACGACCAAAATAACGACGGGTCCGGCACTGAGCAATTTCAATGATATAGACAGCCCAACTGGCTCGCGTGCCGCTGCTGTAGCGCGCGCTGCTGGTGCAACAGGCTGCCCTGAACTGGATTCCGTCAAATGCTCCCCCATCGGACTTGTGCGAGGTTTCGCCTGTCCGTTACTAATGGATATTAGTTGTCGATTATCGATAAAAACCCCCTTGCGCAGTTAGCGTCAACTTGTTTTTTATGTATAACAGAAACCAAGTCGGTTGAGCAGGACGGGCCGTTGTGAAGAGCGATACTGTTTTCAAACTGGCATTTAACGAGATGCTGAATATCGTCGCCCTGGTTGGCGCTGGTGCTGTATTGCCCTCGGAAAATGATCTGAGTGCGCAGCTCGGGGTCAGTCGTACGACCGTGCGCAAGGTGCTGACCCAGCTGGGAGATCGGGGCTATGTGACCGGGGAGGGGCGCAGTCGCATCGTGGTGGGGGTGGTGCCGGCCGACGCGCATTTCCCCTATACTGAAACAGTGCCCACGTCGGAGCAGGTCGAGCGCCGCTTCATGGAGTGGATGCTGCGTGGCGATACCAAGCCGGGCGCGCAGATCAACGAGCTGGAACTGGCCCGGGAGTTTGGTGTCGGCACCACCGGGATCAGGGAATTTCTCAACAGATTCAGGCGCTTCGGGCTGATTGAGAAACGCCCAAACGCTGGCTGGCTGTTCAAGGGCTTTACCGAAGATTTCGCCATGGAGCTGTTTGAGATCCGCGAGATGTTCGAATTGCGCTCGGCGCTGGCGCTGGCCTCACTGCCCCCAAGCTCGCCAGTCTGGACCAAATTGAAGGTGCTGGAACGCCAGCATCATGACCTGCTGAGCGCTATCGACGAGCGGTTCCACGACTTTTCCGATCTGGACAACCGGTTCCATCGCTTGATCAATGCGGCGGCGCCCAACCGCTTTATCGATGATTTCTATGACATCATCACCTTCATCTTCCACTACCACTATCAGTGGAACAAGCGCGACGAACGCCAGCGCAACGAGGTGGCGATCCGCGAGCATCTTGCCTATATCGAGGCCTTGCAGAGCCATGACCTGGCGCTGGTCAGAGCTGTGTGCAGCCATCACCTGTCATCGGCCAAGACAACCATGATGCAGGCATTTTCGCCAGGGTGAGCGGTCGAGGCCAAATTCTTGATTTATAATAATAAATTCTGTAAATACATGTTTTACCAGTGAAATTTTCGGAAAACAGGACCTGGTGTGCCGCCGGAACAGGTGGTTATCCCTAGCCGTTTAACGTTTATTATCGATAACGTTTTAATCTGTGCAGGTGAGCTATTCCGTCATCGGGAATAGCGAGGGGGCACGGATGGTAAAGTTCAGCCTGGCAAAAAAACTGCCCACGGCAATCGTGGCAGTGGCCATCATGGTGGGCGCCGGCATTGGCGCCTCGGGTTATTTCATTGCGTCCCAGACCGCGGGTGACATCACCTATACGCGGCTGGCTGCCATGGCCAGCGACCGCTCCGCGCTGCTCGAAGAATATCTCAATTCCCGCAAGCTGTCGGTGCTGACGGCGTCCCGGTCCGAGACGGTGCAGAACGCCATTCGCGACCTGCACTTCGGCTGGATCAAGCTGGGCGAAGGCCCGGCGGCACAATTGCAGAAAGCCTATAGTGCGGGCGAGCCGACGGCGCGGGCCGATCTGGCCGATTCCGGTTCGGGCAGCAATTATGATGGCGCGCATGCGCGGTTCCATCAGACCCTGCATGGCCTGCAGCAGGCCGGCGGCTTCGAAGACCTTTACCTGTTCGATGCCGATGGCAATTGCATCTATTCGGTCAACAAGGGCGACGATTTTGCCGCCTCGTTTGCGCCCAATGCCGATCTGGGCAAGAGCCAACTCGGCGCGGTGGTGGCGCAGGCGGCGACCAGCCCCGATGTGCAGATGAGCGATGTTGCGGGTTACGCACCGATAGGCGGCGCGCCGGGCGCGTTCATGGCTTCGGTGGTGCAGGACAAGCGCGGGCAGATCGTTGGCGCCATTGCGGTGCGCCTGTCGGTGCCGGCGCTCGGCGCGCTGGTCAATGGTCGCTCTGGCCTGGGTGAAAGCGGCGAAGTGGTGATCGTTGGCGCAGACCACAAGCTGCGCAACAACTCTGCGTTCACCGATGCCGACGATACGCTGACTGGCGAGATTGTTGATCCGGTGGTGGATCAGGCGCTTTCCGGTACCGCCGGTTCGGCGCGGCTGCATGCCTATCGTGACCAGGAAATGCTGGTTGAGGCGATTCCGCTGACCTATGGCACGGTCAAATGGGCAATCCTGACCATGATCGGTACCAAGGAGGCGATGCAGCCGGTGCAGGTGATGGGGCAGATGATGCTGGCCTCCGCGGCGGCGCTGCTGCTGCTGGCAGCGGTGATTGCCTATTTGCTCAGCCGCACCGTGGCCGGCCCGATCAGCCGGTTGACCGCTGCCATGGGCGTGCTGGCACGGGGTGAGCTGGAGCATGACGTGCCCCATAGCGACCGGGCCGACGAAATCGGCGACATGGCGCGGGCCGTGGAAGTATTCCGCGAAAACGGGCTCAAGGTGGCCTCGATGACCGATGCGGAGGCGGCGCGCATCGTGCGCGAAGCCGAGGAGCGCTCGGCGATGATGGCCGAGTTGCAACGTGCCTTCGGGCAGGTGGTGGATGCGGCGATCGCCGGCGATTTCTCGCGGCGCGTCACGACCAGTTTCCCCGATGCGGAACTGAACGCCCTGGCATCCAGCATCAACAATCTGGTGGAAATGGTCGATCGTGGCCTGGGTGAAACTGCCGAAGTACTGGCGGCTTTGGCCGATACCGACCTGACCCAGCATATGCAGGGCGATTATGAAGGCGCCTTTGCCCGGCTCAAGACCGACACCAATGCGGTGGTGGACAAGCTGACCAATATCGTGCGGCAGCTCAAGAACACCTCGACCTCGCTCAAGACCGCCACCGGGGAGATCCTGTCGGGTGCCAATGACCTGAGCGATCGCACCTCGCGCCAGGCCGCCACGATCAAGGAAACCTCCAATGCCATGGGTCTGCTGGCCCAGGCGGTAACCCAGAATGCTTCGCGGGCCCGCGAAGCCAGCAGCGCTGCTTCAGGCGTTACCCGCACCGCCGAAGAGGGCGGCGAGGTGATGGCCCAGGCCAATGCGGCAATGGAGCGGATCACGACGTCGTCGGAGAAGATCTCCAACATCATCGGGTTGATCGACGACATCGCCTTCCAGACCAATCTGTTGGCGCTGAATGCTTCGGTAGAGGCAGCGCGCGCCGGTGACGCCGGCAAGGGTTTTGCCGTGGTCGCCGTGGAAGTGCGCCGTCTGGCGCAATCGGCGGCCAGCGCTTCGACCGAGGTCAAGGCGCTGATCCAGCAAAGCGCTGTCGAAGTCAGTGGCGGCTCCAAGCTGGTGGCCGATGCTGCCGGCAAGCTCAAGGCGATGATGGCGGCGGCGCGCTCGTCCAACGATCTGATGGATGGGATCGCCCGTGACAGCCGGGAGCAGGCGACCTCGATTGACGAGATCAATACTGCGGTACGGCAACTCGATGAAATGACCCAGCACAATGCGGCGCTGGTTGAAGAAACCAATGCCGCCATCGAGCAGACCGAGGCGCAGGCCTCCGAACTGGACCGGGTGGTGGATATTTTCACGCTTGAGGGTGTTCGTCGAGCCGAGCCGCAGCGCCGCTACGGCACCTGATCGCGATATCGGATCCCAGGCGCCAGAACGCCTCCTTCCCGCCGGAAGGAGGCGTTCCTATTGGTGGGCGCCGTCAGCCTGCAGGGAGGTCGATATTTGAGGTGACCCCTATTTAGAACATATGATCTATACAGGTCAATAACGGAATATTTGTACTATTGCTGTTTACTATGCATAAAAAACAATTGGCAGCGCTGCTCGGACGTGCATAAATGACGTCAGCGCCGCCCAGCTAGGAGAGGCTGGTGACAATGCGCATAAAGGGAGAGTTACATTATGATTTTGAATAAGCTGAACCGCCGCGCGGTTCTGGGCCTTTCTGCCGTCGCACTTGCTGCCGGCATGATGTCGGCAACCCCGACCTTCGCGCAGGACGTGACGATTCCAATCATCGTCAAGGACACCACCTCGTTCTACTGGCAGATCGTTCTGGCTGGCGCGCGCGCTGCCGGCAAGGATCTCGGTGTGAACGTTCCAGAACTGGGCGCACAGGCCGAAACCGACATCAATGGCCAGATCTCGATCCTGGAAAACGCCGTCGCCGGCAAGCCTGCCGCCGTGGTGATCTCGCCGACCGAAAAGTCGGCCCTTGGCGCGCCAATCACCGAAGCTGCAAAGTCCGTTCCGATCATCGGCATCGACTCGGCTGCTGATTCGACCGCCTTCACCTCGTTCCTGACCACCGATAACGTCCAGGGCGGCCGTATTGCTGCCGATGGTCTTGCTGCTGCCATCAAGGCTGCGACCGGCAAGGAAGAAGGCGAAGTCGCGCTGATCACTTCGGTGCCGAACGCTGGTTCGCTCGAAGAACGCAAGAAGGGCTTCACCGAACAGCTCGCTGCCAAGTATCCCGGCCTCAAGCTGGTTGCCGACAAGTATGCTGACGGCCAGGCCGCTACCGGTCTGAACATCACCACCGACTTGCTGACCGCCAATCCGAACCTGGTCGGTATCTTCGCTTCGAACCTGATCATGGCTCAGGGCGCTGGCCAGGCACTGGCTGAAAACGGCGCTGCTGCCAAGGTTGCGCTGATCGGCTTCGACAGCGACGACAAGCTCGTTGGCTTCCTCAAGGATGGCACCATCGACGCACTGGTCGTTCAGGATCCGTACCGCATGGGTTATGATGGCATCAAGACGGCTCTGGCCGCCTCGAAGGGCGAAAAGGTTGAGGCGTTTGTCGATACCGGCGCCAACCTGATCACCACTGCCAACATGAACGAAGAACGCAGCCAGGCCCTGTTGAACCCAAAGGTCAACTAAGCTGATATTACCGGGGCGCGGAGTGGATTGACTTCCACCCGCGCCCCGGGTCCAATCTGGCCGTGACAGCCGGGGAACACGGTTGCGCGAAAAGGCGCCGGGGAGAAAATCAAGTGACAGAGCTCTCGAGTGGAGCCGCTGCGGGTGTCCCGCCAGCCGGCGTCGATGCGGCGACGGATTATATCCTCGAACTGCGCGAACTGGAAAAGCACTACGGCCACGTCAAGGCGCTGAAGCCGGCGTCGCTGAGCTTCCGGCGCGGTGAAATCCACGCCATTGTCGGCGAAAATGGCGCCGGCAAATCCACCCTGATCAAGCTGTTGACCGGCGTTATCCGCCGCACCGGTGGCGATGTGCTGTGGAATGGCCAGTCGGTGTCGCTCTCGACGCCGCTGGAAGCGATTGCCCATGGCATCAACGCCGTGCATCAGGAAGTGGTGTTGTGCCGGCATCTGTCGGTCGCGGCCAATATTTTCCTGGGCGACGAAACCGTTAAATTCGGCATGTTGCAGCGGCGCGAGATGAACCGCGCGGCGCAGAAAATTCTCGACGATATCGGCTTCAACCTGCCGGCTGAGGCCATTCTTGGCAGCCTGACCATCGGGCAGCAGCAGTTGGTGGCGACGGCGCGCGCCTCGCTGCGCGGCACACAGTTTATCATTTTCGATGAGCCGACGGCTTATCTGACCCGGCAGGAAGCAGCGCAGCTGTTCAACCTGATCCGCCGATTGAAGTCCGAAGGCGTCACCATCGTCTACATTTCCCACCGCATGGAAGAAGTGTTCGAACTGGCGGACCGGGTTTCGGTACTGCGTGACGGCACGCTGGTGGGCACGCGCAATATCAGCGAAACCAACGATGCCGAGCTGGTGGCGTTGATGATCAACCGCACGCTGGACCAGATCTACCACAAGGAACAGATCCCGTTCGGCAAGCTCCTGCTGGAAACCAAGGGTCTGACCGGCAAGGGTTTCAACGATATTTCGATCCAGGTGCGTGCCGGCGAAATCGTCGGGCTTTATGGCCTGATCGGCGCGGGGCGCAGCGAATTTGCGCTGGGAGTGTTTGGGCGCAACCCCACAACCGCCGGCACGATCGAATGGCAGGGCAAAGTGGTGGACATGCGCAATGAGCGCACCGCCATCGAGCTGGGCATTGCGCTGGCGCCGGAAAGCCGGCGCGACCAGGGCTTGAACCTGAACCTGCAGATCGGGCTCAACATCAACCTGCCGGTCTACGACAAGATCAATTCCGGCATCGTGGTCAATGTCGGCGAAGAGAAGAAACGTGCCGATCAGCAGATCAAGGATCTGGGGATCAAGACGCCTTCGCGGCGGTCGCTGGCTTCGTCGATGTCGGGTGGCAACCAGCAGAAGATCGTTATCGGTAAATGGCTCAACCATGGGGCGGAGCTGTTCATTTTTGACGAGCCGACCGTGGGCGTTGACGTCGGCACCAAGGCTGAAATCTACCGGCTGTTTGCCCGGCTATTGAAGAATGGCGCGGGGATCATCCTGATCTCGTCCTACCTGCCTGAAGTTTATGAACTGGCCGACACCCTGCATGTGTTCCGCGACGGGCACCTGGTGGGATCGCAGGCCTATCGCGAACACACACACGAAGAAATTCTGGCGGAAGCCATCGGCGTCTGACGCTAGGGGAGAGTTTTATGACTGTCGAAGTAACGCCGACCACGGTTGCGGCCAAACGCAATTTCAACTTCCTGTTCGCGCTGACGCTGGTGGGGCTGCTGGTGCTGCTCTGCGTGGCACTGAGCATTGCCACGCCAAGTTTTGCCACTGGCAACAATATTTCCAACCTGCTGCGGCAAGGTTCGATGATCGCGATCCTGGCGATCGGGCAGACCTTCGTGATCATTACCGCCGGTATCGACCTGTCGGTGGGCGCTGTGGTGGGCTTTTCCACGGTGATCGTGGCCGGGCTGATCCAGCAGGGCGTGCCGATTCCGGTGGCGATCATCATCACGCTGGCCGTCGGCTTGGCGATCGGGTGTTTCCACGCTTTCGGCATCGTCAAGATGGGCCTGCCGCCGTTCATCATCACGCTGGCGACGCTGACTTCGCTGCGTGGCATTGGCCTGCTGATGACCAATGGTTCGACCATCAACATCACCAATGAGAGTTTCACGCTGTTCTCGCGCGAAAGTTTCCTGGGGGTGCCCAACCTGTTCTGGATGGTGGTGATCGTCGCGATCCCGGCCTATGTGTTCCTGCACCTGTCCAAATGGGGCCGCTATCTTTATGCGGTCGGCTCCAACCCCGAAGCAGCACGCCTGTCGGGCGTGTCCGTCCCCAAGATGATCTTTATTGCCTATGGCCTGTCGGCGATGTTTGCCGCCTTTGTCGGCGTCATGCTGGCGGCGCGCCTCGGTGTCGGTAACGCGACGCAGGGCGACGGCTGGGAATTGCAGGCGATTGCCTCGACGGTGATCGGCGGCACCTCGCTGTTTGGCGCCGTGGGTTCGGTGCATGGGCCGCTGATCGGCGCGTTCATTCTGGCCACGATTGCCAATGGCGCCAACCTGTTGAACGTCAATTCGTTCTGGCAGCGCATCATCACCGGCTTCCTGATCATCATCATCGTATTCTTCGACCAGTTGCGGCGCCGCAGCGGCCGCTGAGCTGAACCAACGCGCTTTCGACGCCGGCCATGCCCAGTGCATGGCCGGCGTTTTTGTGTGGGCGGACCGGACAAAACCGCATAGGAATTGGCCGATAGTTTTGTAGTCCAAAGTGCCCAGATGACCCTGTGTTTCGATATCGGCGGTTCCGCCATCAAATCGGCGACGATCAGCGATGGGGGTGAGATTGGAGCGCTGAGCCGCGTGCCGACGCCGTTGCAGGATTTTGCCGCGTTTACCGCAGCGCTGGCTGAAGCAATCGACAAGGCGGAGATCGGGGTGGGTGAGGGTGTTGCCATCTCGATCACTGGAGTGATCGACCCGGACAGCCACATTATCAAATGCGCCAATATTGCCTGCATCGATGGACGGGCGCTGGCGCCGGAATTGACCGCGTTACTTGGCCGGCCGGTGCTGGTGGCCAATGATGCGGATTGCTTTGCACTGGCCGAGGCTGGCGCGGGCGCGGGGCGTGGCCATCGCATCGTGTTTGGCGCCATTCTGGGCACTGGCGTCGGTGGCGCGCTGGTGATTGAGGGCAAGGTGTTGCAGGGCGCGGGCGGCATTGCGGGGGAGTGGGGCCACGGTCCTGCTGCAGCCAATTTTGCCGGACCGAACCGCGATCCGATCCCGAGCTATCCTTGTGGATGTGGGCAGGTTGGCTGTGTCGATACGATCGGCGCCGCGCGTGGACTGGAGAGGCTGCACAGGCATCTGCATGGGGTCGATCTGCCGAGCACGCAGATCGTGGCGCTGTGGGAGGGCGGTGATGCGGTCGCTGCTCACACTGTTGACTGCTATGTCGATCTGGTCGCCAGTCCGCTGGCGCTGGTGGTCAATGTCGTTGGTGCATCGATTGTGCCGGTGGGCGGGGGCATGTCCAATTCGACGGCGCTGATCGCGGGAATCGATGCGGCGGTGCGGAAGCGAATTTTGCGGACGACCAGTGCGCCGCTGGTGGTGCCGGGGCAATGCCGGGTTGAGCCGGGGCTGATCGGCGCCAGCCTTTTGGCGCAGGGTGCCCATTGATGGCCCGCCTGCTGGAAGTCTGCGTCGATAGTGCCGCGAGTCTGGCCGCCGCCGTTGCCGGTGGCGCGGACCGGATCGAATTGTGTTCGGCACTGGAACTGGGCGGGCTGACGCCGACTGCCGGGTTGATGCAGCAGGCGGCCAAGCTGAAAATTCCGACCTATGCGATGGTGCGCCCACGGGGCGGCGATTTTGTGTTTTCGGAGGGTGACGTTGCGGTGATGCTGGGCGATATCGACGCTATCCGCGCAGCAGGTCTGGCGGGCGTGGTGCTCGGGGCCAGTCATGTCGACGGTACGCTCGACGGAGCCGTGCTTGGGCGATTGACCAGATACGCGCAAGGGCTGGGCCGGACCTTGCACCGCGCCGTTGATCTGGTGCCGGACCTTGCTGCGGCCGTGGAGACGGCGGTTGCGCACGGCTTCGAGCGCATCCTGACCTCAGGTGGTGCGGCTACAGCGATTGAGGGCCTGGAAGGCCTGCAGAATGCCATCCAGGCGGCCCGTGGCCGGATCAGCATCATGCCGGGATCGGGTGTGACGGCCGCCAATGTGGAGCGTATCATCGCGGCAACCGGTGCGTTCGAGGTGCATGCGACCTGCTCGGTGTCGCGCGCCGGGATGGGTGGCAAGGTGGTGGATCTGGGCTTTGCTGGGCCGACCCGCCGCGCCACCAGCGCCGATGTGGTTGCGGGCTTGAAGGCCGCGCTCAACGCCTAGGCCTCGAACACCTTGGCGCCATCAATCCAGGTCGAGCGGACGCTGTGATCTGCCGATAGATGCACGAAGCTGCCGACGGCGCCGGGACGCAGATGGCCGTGGGTGGCGCCAATCCGCATCGCCTGGGCTGGATAGAGCGAGGCCATGCGGATGGCTTGTTCAAAGCTGAGGCCAATGATGCGGTGCATGTAGAGCACGGCGTCGATCATGGTGAGGTCGGCCCCGGCCAGCGTGCCGTCGGCAAGGCGCAGGGCGCCATCGGCGCGGATGATTTCGCGGCCATTGAGAGTGAAGCTTTGCTGGTCGGTACCGGTCAGGCTCATGGCGTCGGTGACGAGGAAGATCTTGCCCGGACCGGCCTTGGCGCGCAGGGCGATGGCGATGGTCGTGGGGTCGACATGGATGCCATCAGCAATCAGCCCGGCAAAGATCTGGCCGTTTTGCAGCGCTGCACCGACCACGCCGGGTTCGCGATTGCCCAACTGGCTCATGGCGTTGAACAGGTGCGTGGTCATGCTGGCGCCGGCAGCGACAGCAGCGTTGACCGAACCAGCCGAAGCCTCGGAATGGCCGATGCTGATGATGGCGCCGAGGGCGGCGATTTCAGCGATTTGCGCGGGTGGCACGGTTTCGGCGGCGAAGGTCAGCAGCAGATTGGGCATGGCCGCGCGGGCCAAGCGGAAGCGGTCGATATCGGTCTGGTTGACTGGGCGGATCAGTGCCGGATCATGCGCCCCCTTGCGGGCCAGCGACAGGTGCGGGCCTTCCAGATGCAGGCCCAGAAAACCGGGGATTTTTGCCGTGGTGGCCGCGATGCCGGCGGCGACAGCGCGGTCGGAAATCGCCGGTGTATCGGTGATCAGCGTCGGCAGCAGCGCCGTGGTGCCGAAGCGGGCATGGGCGGCGCAGATGGTGCTTATGCCATCGAGCGTCGGTTGCTCGTTGAGCAGCGCGCCGCCGCCGCCATTGACCTGCAAGTCGATGAAGCCGGGCACGATGACGCCGCCATCGAGGTACACAGATGCTAACATTGGAGGCACAGATGCTAGCGGAACGATAGCTTTGACAGTCGCATTTTCCAGCAGCAGCGCCGCGTCGTCATGCCAGTCCTGCCCGTCGAAAATTCGGGCGCCGCTGATGGAGGTCAGGGCGCTCATACGGTTTCGGTAACCTTCTTGAGCATTGGCGGCGCATCGGGGTTGAGGCCGCGATGGCGGGCAAGAGCTTCGACGAACCCGTAGAATGATACGATCAGCGACAAGGGATCGGTGATCGGATGGCCGGTGGCGGCAAAGGGCAGACGGTGCGCTGCGCCGGGGCGGTCCGAGGTGAGGAAGGCAAGTGCGCCCTGGCCGGCCAGCTTGTGGGCCATATCGGCGACTGAAGGTTCGGCAGCGTCGCGGGCGGCCAGGCCCAGCACCGGATAGCCCGGGGTGACGATGGAAACGGGTCCGTGCATCACTTCGGCCGAGCTATAGGCTTCGCCCTGAATGCCGCAGGTTTCCTTGAACTTGAGCGCGGCTTCATTGGCAATGGCCCAGCCCGGACCACGGCCGAGCACGTAAAGCGCATTGTGTCCGTCGAGAGCGCCGATCATTTCGGACCAGTCGCAGGCCACGGCCCTGGCAAGGGATTCGGGCAGAGTGGCCACGGCCTTGCCCAAAGCCTCGTCGCCGCTCCACTCTGCCAACAGCGCCAGACCGGCGACGATGGAGGTGGCAAAGGTCTTGGTGGCGGCCACGCTTTTTTCGATTCCGGCATGCAGGTCGATGGTGAAGTCGGAGGCTTCGGCCAAAGGCGAGCCGGCGGTATTGGTGATGGCAATCGAGGTGGCGCCGGAGGCGCGGGCCGATTGGGCCATGCCGACGATATCGGGGCTTTTGCCGGACTGGGAAATGGCGATGGCGGCGCAACGATCGAGCT
The DNA here is from genome assembly GCF_039927955.1 of Devosia sp. Classification (GTDB taxonomy): domain Bacteria; phylum Pseudomonadota; class Alphaproteobacteria; order Rhizobiales; family Devosiaceae; genus Devosia. The sequence goes on from NZ_JBDSUA010000061.1 coordinate 27,365, forward strand.
TGAGCGAGCGGCCATAGATCGAGGCAATCGAGGGGCCGATGGAGGCGACCGGCAGGCCCAGGGTCAGCTCGATGGCATATTTGAGATAGGAGCAGGCGTGGTCGGATGAGCCACGCGCCACGGTGGCCACCATGACCGGGTTCTTTTCGCGCAAGGTCGCGGCGGCGGCGGCGATACTGCCGGCGCTTTGCTGCAGGAAATTGGCGACCACGTCAGGGATCTGTTCGATCTCGGCGCGCATATGGGTCTGGCCGGCTGGCAGGGTAGCGGTGGTCAAGGCTTGGCGCCTCCTGGTGGTGTGGTGTCGCCCAGACGCAGTTCGGCGACGAAATCATAGGTATCGCCACGATAGATCGAGCGGGTGAATTCGATGACGCGGCCCGAGGCGAGGTAAGACGTGCGCTCGATGCGCAGGCCGGCAGCGCCAACCGGCAGATCGAGCAGGCGCGCATCCTGTTCGCCAAGGTTTTCGGCGCGGATGCGCTGGATGGCACGCACCGGGCGGTGGCCGCTCTTGTCGAGGTGGCGATACAGCGAATCCTCGATCTTTTGCGGATCGGGCAGCACATCGGCCGACAAGGTGGCGCGTTCGATGGCGAGCGGGGCATCGCCGGTGAGGCGCAGGCGGGAAATGCGGGCGACATGGCCGCCCGAAGACAGGCCGAGAATGACCGTCTCTTCGGGCGAAGGAACGTAGATGCCGCGATCGAGCCATTCGGCGCGCACCGCCATGCCGCGACGAGCCATATCTTCGGTGAAGGAGGTGAGTTGGGACAGCGATTGTTCGACGCGCTGGGTGCGGGTGGCAACGAAGGTGCCGGAGCCATGGCGCTGCACCAGCACGCCTTCCTTGACCAGCTGCAGCACGGCCTTGCGGACGGTGACGCGGGACACGTCGACCTTGAGCGCCAGATCCCGTTCGGAGGGCAGGGCGTCACCGGAATTGAGCGCGCCATTATGGATGGCGTCTTCGATCCAGCGCTTGAGCTGGAGATAAAGCGGGCCGCCGCTGGGCAGCACAACTGCTTGATCGGCCAAAAAAAGTCCTGCTATTTCGGCCACTACCACCCCCACGCGCTGCTGCCGCCTCTGTGTGGACTTCTCATCGCTGTTTTTCAACGCCTCCCTTGGTGGGAAGCTGCTATATAATACCAATAAAATACCATTCACCAAGATCAAAACGAAAAAATGCACAAGCGGCAATTTGACAGGCGCAGAACGGGTCTAACTGTGGTTTTGGAGGGTAACTCACGGTAAAAAACCGCGCCCGTCTGGACAAGTGGTATTTTTTTGGCATTATCGCGGCAAAGGAGCACGGCATGGCTGGCAAGCAGACGGAAATGATCCATGGCAGCGCCAAGGGTTTCGATCTGCTCCCCGCCGAGCAGGCGCTGATGATTCTGGCGCGGGCGCAGGCGGACGCTGCCGTCAGCGTGCAAGTGGCTGTTCCCGCCATTGCGGAGGCTGCGGCGCTGGCGGCGCAGTGCCTCGGTAATGGCGGGAAACTGGTCTATGTGGCGGCCGGCAGTTCGGGGCTGATGGCGCTGGCCGATGCGCTGGAACTGCCCGGCACCTATGGCATCGCCAAAAGCCGGATCAAAGTGATCCTGGCCGGTGGCGTGGCCGGGCTGACCGATATGGCCGGCGCGCCGGAAGACGATGAAGACGAGGCGCGGCGGGGAATCGCCGATGCCCGGGTTGGCGTGGGTGATTGCGTGATCGCGCTGTCGGCCAGTGGCAGTACGCCGTTTCCGCTGGCGGCGGTGCGGGCGGCGCGGGAGCTCGGAGCCAAGACTATCGGCATTGCCAATAATCCCGATGTGCCGCTGCTTAATCTGGTCGACGTCGCCATCTGCCTGCCGACACCGCCCGAGGTGATTGCCGGTTCGACGCGGATGGGTGCGGGCACAGCGCAAAAGATTGCGCTCAACATGCTCTCGACCTGGATGGCGGCCGAGCTTGGCCACGTGCATGATGGGCTGATGGTCAATCTGTTTGCCGACAATATCAAACTGGTTGGCCGCGCCAGGCGCATTGTGATGGCGGTGACAGAAGTGGGCGAAGATGCTGCCGGACAGGCGCTGGAGCGCTCGCATGGGTCGGTGAAGACCGCGATATTGCTGGCGGCAGGGGCGCAGGATTTGACGGAAGCCGAGGGGCTGCTGGCGCAGAGTGGGGGCAAGTTGCGGCCGGTGCTGGCGGGTTTGAAAGTCTGACGCCGTGCTCTCAGTCCCTACCCTCGCCCCTTGCGGGAGAGGGACGAAATTCTGCGTTCAGCAGAATTTCAGGGTGAGGGGTTATTTCCGCTTGCGCAATGTTCGCGGAGACATCCCGACCCCTCATCCGCCCTTCGGGCACCTTCTCCCTCAAGGGGAGAAGGAAGGAAGGTAGGTAAGTAAGTAAGTAAGGGTGGTCTGATGGGGCTACCTCCCCTTCAGCACCTCATCGACAAACCGCAGATTTCCGGCGGTCAGGCCTGCATCCACCGGCAGCACGGTGCCGGTGATGCCGGCTGCGGCCGCTGACGCCAGGAACACTGCTGCATTGGCGACCTCCATCGGCAGCACCATGCGGCCGAGGGGATAGTGCGGCAGCACGTTGTCGAGCAGGCGCGGATTGGCCGCAAGCCGATGATCCCAGGCGGGGGTGCGCACCGAACCAGGGGCGATGACGTTGGCGCGGATGCCATTGGCGCCGCGTTCGACGGCGATGGCCTTGGCATAGGCGATGAGGCCGGCTTTGGCGGCGGAATAGGCCGGGTTGCCGTAATGGGCGAGGCCATTGACCGACGAGATGAACACCAGATTGCCCGAGCCGCGTTCCGCCATCGCCGCGATGATCGGGGCGGTCATCGCATAGGCGCCGTTGAGGTTGATCGCCAGTTCCGATTGCCAGATGGCATTGTCGAGATGGTCGAGCGTTTCGGCGCGGGTGAAGCCGGCATTGGAGACGACGATGTTGGGTGTGCCGTGTTCATCAAGGTAGGCCGAGATCGCAGCGCTGGTGGCATTGGCATCGGCCAGATCGAAGGTGACTGAGTTATCCAGATCGAGATGGGACAGCATGGCGGCGTCCTGATCGGCACCGCTGACTTTGGCGCCGGCGTCGCGGAACGCCTGGACCAGCGAGGCGCCGATGCCGCCGCCGGCGCCGCTGATCAGGACAGTTTGACCATCGAGACGGAAGGGCGAGGTCATATCAGGGCGCCTTGTAGGCGACGCAGTCGATCTCGACCTTGCAGTCGACCATCATGTGCGCTTGCACGCAGGCGCGGGCGGGCGGGTGTTCGCCGAAATAGCTCTTGTAGATGGCGTTGAAGCTCCAGAAATCGCGCGGATCATCGAGCCACACGCCGCAGCGGACGACGTGTTCGAGCCCGTACCCGGCTTCCTTGAGGATAGCGATGAGATTGGCGATGGTCTTGTGGGTCTGTTCGACAATACCGCCATTGATGATCTCGCCATTTTCCATGGCGACCTGGCCGGAGACGAACAGAAAGCCACCAGCTTCCACGGCGCGGGCGAAGGGCAGGTTCTGGCCACCGGCACCGGATTTTTCTGCGCCATAACGGGTGATCGACATCGGGGCTCCTGCGGGTTTTCTGAAAGAGAATTTCTTGTTGAGGCGTTATATCGTGTCAGAGCGACCATTTCTGCGAAAAAATGGGAAAATCGTGTAAATTTCTTACGTGATCTGGCGGTTTTGATCGTGATAGGTTGAACCACTGGCAGTGGGCTGCCAAGCTCAAATCCGCTCCCTAGCTTGCGAGTTTTTCGTGCGCATTTTTACCGCCGCCCTGGCAACGGAAACCAATACGTTTTCCCCGATCAGCATCGACAAGCGAGCGTTCGAAGCTTCGCTGCACGCCAAGCCGGGCCAGCATCCGGCAACGCCGACGCTGTGTACCGCGCCGATCACCGTGGGACGCGAGGTGTGCACGGGGCTGGGCTGGACGCTGATCGAAGGTTCGGCCAGTTGGGCCGATCCGGCCGGGCTGCTCAATCGTGCCACTTATGAAGAGTTGCGCGACGAAATTCTGGGACAGTTGCAGGCGGCAATGCCGGTTGATGGCGTGGTGCTGGGCCTGCATGGCGCCATGGTGGCGCAGGGTTATGACGATCCGGAAGGCGACCTGCTGGCTCGGGTGCGGGCGATTGTCGGGCCGGATATCCTGATCTGCGCCGAGCTTGATCCGCATAGCCACCTGACGGCGAAGCGCGTGGCGGCGACGAACTTTTTCGTGGTGTTCAAGGAATTTCCGCATATCGATTTCGTCGATCGGGCGCGGGACCTGTGGGCCATTGCGGTGCGCACGCTGAAGGGCGAAATCAGGCCGGTGATGTCAGTGTTCGATTGCCGGATGATCGATATTTTTCCGACCAGCAAGGACCCGATGCGTTCCTTCGTCGATCGGCTCTATGGGCTGGAGCAAAGCGATCCGGCGCTGCTGTCGATCTCGGTGATCCATGGCTTCATGGCTGCCGATGTGCCTGAATTGGGCACCCGGGTGATCGTGGTGACCGACGGCGACCGGGCCAAGGGCGATGCGCTGGCGGAACGGCTGGGGATGGAGCTGTTTGCGCTGCGCGGCACCTTCATGGTCAAGCAGATCGATGAGCGTGCGGCAGTGGCGCAGGCGCTGGCGGCGCCCGTGGGTCCGGTGGTGATTGCCGATGTGTGGGACAATCCCGGCGGCGGCACGGCGGGTGATGCCACGGTGCTGCTGGCTGAACTGATGGCGCAGGGCGCAACTGAGGTCGCCGTGGGCACGATCTGGGACCCGATCGCGGTGCAGATCTGTTTTGCGGCGGGCGAGGGCGCCGAAATCCCGCTGCGCTTCGGGGCGAAATCGGCGCCGGAAACGGGCGATCCGATCGACAAGCGGGTGACGGTGCGCAAGCTGGTGACCAATGCGCAGATGAAGTTTGGCGAGAGTTTTGCCCCGTTCGGCGATGCGGCGTGGGTGAGCTTTGACGGGATCGACGTGATCCTTAATTCGACGCGGGCGCAGAGCTTTGATCCAAGCCTGTTTTCAGCGCTGGGGATCGATCCGACGGCGCGCAAGATTTTGCTGATCAAGTCGACCAACCATTTTTATGACTCGTTCTCCAAGATCGCCAGCGAGATCATTTACTGCTCGGCGGGGCGGCCTTATCCCAATACGCCGGCGACGACGGACTATCGCAAGGCGCGGCGGACGATCTGGCCGATGGTGGAGAACCCGTGGGCCACCTGATCTTCCTTCTCCCCTTGAGGGAGAAGGTGCCCGAAGGGCGGATGAGGGGTTTCTTCTATGAACGTTTGGCATGGGATGGCGCAGCACCCCTCACCCTGAAATTCTGCTGAACGCAGAATTTCTGTCCTTGTTCGGTTCAAACCGCTCCACTGGAGCGGTTTGTGGCTGCGCCACCACCTCCAAGTCCCACAAGGGGAGAGGGGGGTCTGGTGGGTGTGGAGCGCTCAAGCCTCGGCCCAGTTGCCGTACATGATCGGCATCATTCCGGCGAAGGCCGAGAACCGTTTCCACGACTTGCGTTCCGGCGTGGTCCAGCCGGCTTCGGCGATGGCGGAGATGCGCGGGAAGACCAGGCGGTCAAAGATGGCGCGATCGGTCATTGGCTCGGACCAGATGCAGGCTTGCACGCCCAGCAGGTGCTTGAGCTTGTCGGGGCTCCAGCCTTCGCGAGCTTCGAACTCATAGGTTTCCTCGGGGCCGGACCAGCCGGCCCAGCCGGCGCCGGGTTCGGACCAGGACAGCGAATTGGCCATGTCGAGGTAGTAGCGCTGGCCGGGGGAAGCGACGATGTCATAGCCCTCCGCGGCAAGCGCGGCATTGGCTTCGACGGTGCGCCAGCCGACGAGATAGGTTTTGGCCTTGTCGACGACATTGCCGTGCGCGGCTTCTTCCCAGCCGCCGGTGATGGCGCCCCTGGAGGCGATATAGGCGTGGACACGCTTGATGAAATAGGCCTGCAGGATGGCGGTGCCGGAGCCTTCGATTTCATCGGCGCCGTGCAGGTTGCCGACCGAGTTGAGCAAGGACCGATGCTTGTCGGCGATGGCTTTGCCCGCCAGCTTTTCGAGCAGGGCCAAAGCCAGCGGTGAGCCGGACCAGGCGGCGAGCGGGACTTCGTCGGCGCCGAGATGGAAGATGCCGCCGGGAAACATTTCGAGCATTTCATCGATGACGGTTTCGATGAATTTATAGACCGGCTCGTGCGCCGGATTGAGGCAGTTGTTGGGGAAGCCCTGCACCGACTGGTATTCGCCGATCTCGTTGGGATCGCGCAGTTCGGGCAGTGCTACCAAAGCGGCGTAACAATGGCCGGGAATGTCGATCTCGGGGACGATCTGAATGCCCAGGCTTTGGCCGAGCGCGACCAGATCGCGGATTGCGGTCTTGGTGTAAAAGCCGCCGGTTGGGTGCGGGCCGCTGCCGAGCAGTGGCGGCAGCGCCTTGCCATGGCCGCGCCAGGCGCCGATGGCGGTCAGCTGCGGATAGGCGTCGATCTCGACGCGCCAGCCTTCGTCTTCCGACAGGTGCCAGTGGAAGCGGTTCATCTTGTTCCAGGCCATCAGCTTGAGCAGGCGGCTGACTTCGGCGCTGGAATAAAACTGGCGGGCGACATCGAGATGGCTGCCGCGCCAGACCAGGCCGGGCTCGTCCGAAATGGTGCCGCCGCTGGGGAAGACCAGCGTCAGCGGGTGCTGTTTGGCGCCACGCAGGATCTGGCCGACGGTGATCAGGCCATAGAGCAGGCCGGTTTGCGCGGTGGCGCTGATGGTGACGGCGTCTTGGGCAAAGGCGATGTCATAGGCCTCGGGGCCGAGGCCGGATTTGCTCTGGAGCAGGACGGGCATGCCACCTTCGGCCGCGGAACGGACCAGGCCTTCGACCGGGAACAGGTCGGCGACCAGCGTGGTGAAAGCCGCTGCGGCCTTGCCGGCGGCATCGCCTTCGGGCTTCAGGTCAAGACCGGCGGGGACGCTGCGCGAACCGGTGGTCGAGACATTTTTCGGCCAGGGAATGATCGAGACATCGACTGGCGCCTTGGCCGGCATCGGGAAGCGGGCGGCGCCCTTGAGCAGCGGGGCGTTGGAGCCGATCGCCTGGGTCGGGGCGGTGCCGACGATCACCATGGAGCCATCGGCAAGGACCACATAGGCTGAATTGGCGCCGTCGCTCCAGTGGCGCAGGCCATAGGACAGGCCGCGCGCAGTGACGGTCCAGGTCTGGCCCGGTTCGAGCACGAAACCGGCGGGCGGCACGAACAGCGAATGGTTGGAGAGGCGCACTTGCAGCGTGCCGCCTTCGACTTCGGCATGCGGATCGATGCGGGCGGGGCCGCTGACGCCGAGCTTGAAGCCGCTGAGCGGGCCAGGGCCATTATTGGTCAGCTTGATGGCGTAAGAGAGCGCGACGTCGTCCTTGGCCGGAGTCCAGATGGTGACGAGGGAAAGCTTGGGTGCGCTGCTCATAGGATATTCCTGCAATAAACGGCCGCTTGGCCGCATGGGGAGAGTCAGTCGCCGAGGGGCTGACTGTCGTCGCCGTCGCGATTGACGACGAGTTGATGCTTGATGCGCCGCATGCTGGCGACGGCAGCGGAGCCGAGGCGCGTGGCCACGGTCTGGGCCAGAATGTCGGCCACCGCCAAAAAGGCGTAGCGGCCCGGCGTGGGGCGCAGGATGTCGGTATTTTCCTGCCGGTCGATCGGGATCAGCACATCCGCCTCCGCCGCCACGGCCGAGCCGGAGCGGGTGATGACGATCCGCGGCAGGTCGTAGGCCGCAGCAGCGGTCAGCGCCTTGACCAGCGGCAGATTGTTGCCGCTGAGCGAAAACGCGATGATGGCGGTACCGGCAGGCGAGCCGGCGGCGCGCATCATCTGGGCCTGATGATCGATCGAGGACGCAACCTTGAGGCCGAGGCGGAACAGCCGGGTTTCCATTTCGGTGGCCACCATCGAGGAGGAACCGCCCGAGCCGAACGAGAGCACGAAACTGGCCTTGATGATGGTTTCGGCGGCGCGTTCGATGGCTTCGAAATCGAGATGCTCGAAGGTATCGTAAATGCTGGATTGGGCGCCGTTGACCACCGTCTGGGCGATTTCGCGCACGCTTTGCGGTCCATCGGTGGGCACCACATAGCGCTGGCCGACGAAACGGGACTGCGCCAGCCGGACCTTGAAATCGGCATAGCTGTCGCAGCCGAGGCGCCGGCAGAAGCGGGTGACGGTGGGTGGCGACACATCGGCCTGCGCTGCCAGATCAACAATCGACAGTTTCAGCACAGACTCGGCGTCGACCAGAATGATATCGGCAAGCACCCGTTCGGAGCGGGTAAAATCGTTCTTTTCGGACTGCAGGACGCCGACAATATCGAGCATGGGGAAAACTCTGGGGGCCGGACAGTCGGCGCTGGCGGCTTAATAGACCGCCAGGCCTGTTGAGTCGAACACATGCGCGGCGTCGCGGCTGAAGCCGATCTGGACCGGCGTGCCCTCGGCAACATTGGGATCGCCTTCAAACAAGGCCGTGAAAATCTCGCCATTGGGCAGATCGGCATAGACCACGGCGTGGATGCCGAGATGCTCGACGATCTTGGGCGTGAGGTTGAGGGTGAAGTCACCCTTGCCCAGCATCAGATGTTCGGGGCGAATGCCCACGGTCATCTGCTGGCCGGCGAGGCCGGTGGTGGTGCGCGGCAGGCTGACACTGCCCAGTGCGCCCAGATCGACCACCAGATTGGTGCCATCGGCCGAGGTGCAGCTGCCGGTGATGAAGTTCATCTTCGGGCTGCCGATAAAGCCGGCGACGAAGAGATTGTCGGGCTTGTGGTAAAGTTCAAGCGGGGAGCCGATCTGTTCGATCAGGCCGGCATTCATCACCACGATCTTGTCGGCCATGGTCATGGCTTCGACCTGGTCATGGGTGACGTAGATCATGGTGGAGCCGAGCTTTTTGTGCAGCTCCATCAGCTCGATGCGCATGTCGGAGCGCAAGGCGGCATCGAGGTTGGAGAGCGGCTCGTCGAACAGGAAAATCCGGGGCTCGCGGACGATGGCGCGGCCGATGGCGACGCGCTGGCGCTGGCCGCCGGAGAGCGTGCCGGGACGCTGTTCGAGACGCGCATCAAGCTGCAAAACCTTGGCGGCGCGGGCGACGCGTTCCTTGACCTGGTCATTGGGCAGGCGTTCGACGCGCAGCGGGAAAGCGATATTTTCAAACACCGTCATATGCGGGTAAAGCGCATAGGACTGGAACACCATGGCGATGCCGCGCTTGACCGGCGGCAGGTCGTTGACGGTCTTGCCGGCGATCAGGATTTCGCCCGAGGTCACGTCCTCAAGGCCGGCGATCATGCGCAGCAGGGTAGATTTGCCGCAGCCCGAGGGGCCAACGAACACGACGAATTCGCCTTCGGTGACCTCCAGATTGATCCCCTTGATGATTTCGCTTTCGCCAAAGGTCTTTCGCAGGTTGGAAAGGCTGAGTTCGGACATGGGTATGACGTCTCCGGTCGGTGCGGTCGGCACGGTGTAGAGGAGACCGCCGTCGCCAGGAGGATTGGCGACGGCGGTATGGCTTAAACCTTACTTGAACTCTTCAAGTGCAGCAGCGGCCTTGGTCAGAGCAGCCTGAGGTTCGGCCTGGCCGGTGACCACGGACTGGACCATTTCGATCATGGTGTTCTGCAGGCCGACATAGTCGGTCAGCAGGGGTTCCGGGCCACCGAACTGGATCGAGTCCAGGAACGGCTTCCAGGTTGCGTCAGCGGCAACCATGGCATCAACAGCCGGGCCGGGACGGAGCGGGGTCAGACCCTGCTCGGCCTCGTATTCGGTCTGATTTGCCGGGTCGGTCAGGAACTTGGCCAGCGAGATCGCCTGATCTTCAACGCCGGTGCCCTTGAACACTGCCATCGAGTCGGTGATCAGCAGAGTGCCTGGGCCCTTGGCTTCAGGGCCAAGCGGCAGCAGGGTTACGCCCCACTTGAACTTGACGTCCTTGAGCAGGCCACGTGCGCCGGAGGCGGCCTGGATCATGCCAAGCTTGCCGTCGAGGAAGATGGCGCGCACTTCGTTCTGCTCGTAAGCAGTCGGGCCTTCTTCAGCATAGGCGGTGATGTCCTTGAGAGCGGTCAGGGCTTCAAGGTTGTTCTTTGAGTCGAGGGTGATGTTGCCATCAGCGTCGATCACCGAACCGCCATTGGTGTAAACCCAGTGCAAGAACTGGTGCATGGTGTTGTCAAAGGTCTTGGCGACAACGCCGAAGCCGGCTGCCTCGGTCTTTTCCGAGATTGCCTTGGCGTCGGCAATTTCTTCGGCCCAGGTGACCGGGGGCTTTTCAGGATCAAGACCGGCTGCGGTGAACAGGTCCTTGTTCCAGTACAGAGCCTTGGTCGAGAACGCCACCGGCGAACCCCACTGCTTGCCATCAAAGGTCACAGTGTCAGGGATGTAGTTGTAGTAGGCCTTCTTTTCGTCATCGCTCATCGGGATCGGAACGATCAGATCGTTCGAAGCGAGCTGCTTGAGCGCGCGCGAACCGATATAGGCCAGGCCAACCGGGGTGCCGGCGACGGCAAGGGTGGTTACCTTGTCCTGGCACTGGCCCCAACCAACGACTTCAACCGAAACCGGGAAACCCGGGTTTGCAGCTTCCCACTTCTTGATGTTGGCAACGTGGACGGCGCTTGGCGCGTCGCCGCATTCGACGAACTGGATCGGCTTGTCTTCAGCAACCGCCATGGCGGTCGAGGCAAGCAGAGCGACGAGAACGCCGCCCAGGATTGTCCCTTGTTTAGTCATGTTAGTCCCTTCCCTGGTTACTGCCCCAATGCGGGGCGAGTCTTATTGCTTCACGGCACCGGCGGTGAGGCCGGCAACGAGATAGCGTTGTAGAAAAACGATCAGAATGAGCACGGGGGCGATGCCAACGAAGCTGGCCGCCATCAGCTCGTTCCACACCACTTCCTGTCGCCCGAAATAGGCGAACAACCCGATGGGAAGCGGCATGAACTCGGTCTTGGAGTTGAACGTCAGCGCGAAGATGAACTGCTGCGCATAGGCTCCAATGAAGGTGGTGATCGCCACGACGATGATGCCGGGCATGGCGATAGGCAGGATGACGCGGCGCAGGGTATAGAGGCGCGATGCGCCATCGACCCAGGCAGCTTCGTCGAGTTCGCGCGGAATGCGCATCATGTAGGTGCGCAGCAGCCAGATCGCGGACGGGATGAGGAATGCCACGCCCGGCACGATCATGGCGAAGTAGGAATTGAGCAGGCCCAGCGAGCGCATCAGCCGGTAGAGCGGGATGAGCAGCACGGCGCCCGAGAACATGTTCACCGCGAGGAACCCTGCCAGCATGATGCCGCGGCCCGTGAAGGGGAAGCGGGCGAAGGCGTAGGCGGCCGGGACCACCATGATCAGCACGACGATAGTGATGACGGTGGACAGGAACAGCGAATTGACGATGTAGCGCCAGAAGCCGGGCACGCTTTGCCACATGGTGAAATAGGCGGTCAGCGAGCCGTTTTTGGGCCAGAAGCTGTAGGGCGTGGAGAACAGAGCCGAGAGGGGCTTCAGCGAGACCATGAAGCCTTCGATGAAGGGGGCCAGCACGAAAAACAGGAAGACGAAGATGCCGGCATAAATGGCGACGTATTCGTACCAGGTGTAGCGATCGATCATGGCGCGCACGGCCTTGGCAGGCTTGGCCTTGAGGGCGACGGGCACCACGGCCAGGTCATCGGCGGGATGCGCGGTCTTTTGCGCGGCGAGATCGAGCGGCTGGTCGGTCATGCCTTTTCTCCCGTGTTGATCTTTCCGACGACGCGGAAATAGGCCAGGCAGAACAGGGACAGGAAGATGCAGATCATCACCGCGCGGGCGGCGCCTTCGCCATATTTATATGAGCCGATGGCGGTCTTGTAGGTATCGATGATCATGGTGGTGGTGGAGCCGG
>NZ_JBDSUA010000062.1:0-48269 GCF_039927955.1 Devosia sp.
CCACGACCCGGGAACGGGAAGCGGGCGAAGGCATAGGCTGCGGGCACCACCAGGATCAGCACGATAATGGTGGCGACCGAGGAGATGAACAGCGAATTGAAGATATAGCGGCCAAAGCCGGGCACCGATTCCCACATGGTGAAATAGGCGGTCAGCGAGCCATTGGACGGCCAGAAGCTGTAGGGCGACGTAAACAGCGCCGACAACGGCTTCAGCGAGACCATGAAACCTTCAATGAACGGGGCCAGCACGAAGAACAGGAACACCGCAATGCCGGCATAGATGCCGATCATTTCGTACCACTTGTAGCGGTCGATCATCGGCTTGGGGGCGCGGCCGGATTTCCTGCGCGGCACGATCGGGGCGATCTCGGTCATGCCTTTTCTCCGGTATTGATCTTTCCGACGACGCGGAAATAGGCCAGGCAGAACAGCGACAGGAAGATACAGATCATGACGGCGCGGGCAGCGCCTTCGCCATATTTGTAGGAGCCGATGGCGGTCTTGTAGGTGTCGATGATCATGGTGGTGGTAGAGCCGGTGGGGCCGCCACGGGTCAGGATCCAGATGATGTCGAACGAGTTGAACGTGGCGATCAGCGACAGCATCGACATGGTGACCATCGCCGGAACGATCATCGGAATGGTGATGCGGCGGAAGCGATAAAAGCGGCCGGCACCATCGGTCCAGGCAGCCTCGTAGAGATCGCGCGGAATCGATTGCATGGCGGCCAGCAGGTAGATGGTGACCAGCGGCACGCCGATCCATACGTCGGTGACGATGGTGGCCCAGAACGCGGTTTCGCCATAAGCCAGCCAGGCGACGGGGCCGTGGGTGAGGCCAAAATTCTGCAGCAGCCCGGAAATCATGCCGAACTGGCCATTATACATCCAGCCCCACATGAAGATGCCGATGGCCATCGGCACGATCCATGGCGGCATGGTCAAGACGCGGAACAGCGCGCGGCCGGGGACGGCGGCGTTGAGCATGGTGGCGCCCAGAGTGCCGATGACCATTTTGATCAGCACCGAAAAGAAGGTCCAGATGAAGGTGCGGATGATCACCTGATCGAAATTGGCCTTGAAGATCTTCTGATAATTGAACCAGCCAACCCAGCTATAGGTCGGCTTCAGCGCCGCATTGGTGAAGCTGAGATTGACCGTATCGACCAGCGGATAGGCGACGATCCCGATGATGTAGAGCAGGGCGGGAGCCAGCAGGGCGAAGGCGAACAATGAAGCATTGCGGTTCCCTGTCATGGCGGCGCTCCTATCGGTGCTTGCCGAGGGCGGCGTCGAAGCGCTGCCAGATCGGGGTCATGTCGATGACGGTTCGGGTTCGCATCGCCTGATCCATGGTCAAGGCGAGCAGCCCCGCTTCGAGCGCATCCACCACCGAAACCGGCAGCGGTACGCCTTCGAGCATATGCTTGAGAATGTCCTCGGCCATCTGTTCGTCAGCGCCATAGTGCTGGGACAGGCCCGAGGTCTTGTAGGTGGTGTCGACCAGACGATCCGAGGTGCGGCTATCGGTGACGCGCAGGAAATTGCGGATGAAGTCGCCTTCGGCCATGCCCTGGGCGCCCATCACCGCAAAGCGGCGGAAATCGTCGGGGACATTGAGATTGGTGTGAAAGGTCAGCGCGGCGCCGTTTTCATACTGCACCATGGCGGTCTGGAAATCGATGATGTCGCCATCGCTGTCGAACACCTTGTCCGACCCCATCCAGCCGCTGGGCTTGCGATGGTACACTTCCATGTCGTTGATGCCGGTCTTGGCCGGGGCGTTCTTGGGAATGAAGGTGCGGCGGCCACCAAAGCTCGAGACATATTTGGGGCGGCAACCCATGACGCCATTGTAGAGATCGATATCGTGGCAGCATTTTTCGAGCATGAAGCTGCCCGAGTATTTCTCGTAGCGGCGCCAGTCGCGCATGAAGAATGCGCCGTGATAGGGCGGAATGTGCTCGGAGGCTTCGATCGAGGTGATATCGCCCAGCAGGCCTTCGGCCTGCGCCTTGCGCAGATCGACATAGAGCGGGGCATAGCGCAGCACCAGGCCAACCATCAGATTGTCGGAGCCGAAGCGGGCAATCAGTTCGCCCAGCGCCATGGTATCCTCGACCGAAGTAACCACCGGCTTTTCGGTGAAAATCTTGAGGCCGCGCTCGAGCCCGATGCGGATGTGCTCAAGGTGCAGGTGGTTGGGCGAGCCGACCATCAGCAGGTCAAGCTGTTCGCCATCAAGCATGGCATCGAGCGATTCATAGGACTTGCCGACGGAAACGCCATGTTCCTGCGCATAGGGCAGGCCGGCCGGCGCAGGGTCAACATAGGCGACGACATGGAAATCGTCACGGGCGGCGGAGAACACCCGCGCCAGATAACCCAAACGATAGCCGAGGCCGATAATGCCAACCCGCATGAATGCCCGCACCCTGTTTTTAGTCCGCCATTCTCTTGCTGGAATGGTGTGGAGTTCTGTAAACTATTTTCAAGACTAGGATCGTCTCGTTCCTCATGTCAACATTATTTCGCAACCAATTCAATACCAATTTAAGCCACCCCGAATTTGCGCGAAAAATAGGCACAAACGCCCAAAATCTGGGCGTTTACTGGCGCATAAATGTGATTTAGAGTGTGGACAAACCTCGACAAAAGGCGTCGATGTTTATTTTGGTATTAGGTTGGCACTGTCGCCTGTTGACCGGCACAGTGCTCCGAATGAAAATTTCAGACAAAATCACCAGCCGCAGGCCAGGGGTCTGCGGGGACCCGCACAGCATCACCTTAGCCCTCGCGCCCGACACACGAAAGCTGCAACGACCATGAGCATTTTCAATAATCCGTTCCCCCAGGATGCCGATCGCAGCGCCATCTGGACCATGCTGGTGGAGCGCGACATCACCGCCTATGTCGCCGGCGACTGGTCACTGGTGGATGGCGATTTCGTCAAGGAAGGCTTTCTGGGCATCGATGGCGCCAAGTCGGACAACCCCGACGGCTGGAAGATCAGCTTCCCGACGCTGGATGCCTATAGGCGTGAATGGCTGCGCCAGGCCGCCGAGGGCGCCAAGGTCGAGTATGCCGAAGACGTCACCGCTGGCATCAATCGCGCCACGACGCTGACCAATATCGAAATCAACGGCGATATCGCGGTGGCGCACAAACAGTTCGATGGCGAGATCGCGCTCGGCAACGGCGGCAAGGACGTGCTGAACTGGCAGACGGTGTATTTCTGCCGGCGGGTTGATAGCGTGTGGAAGCTGACAGGATTTATCGGGTATCTGCCGTTCCCAATGGGTACGCCAATTAAGGTTTAAGCGCATACCGGTCCCGCACCTCCCCCTCGACGGGGAGGTTGGGAGGGGGTGTGCGGAACCCCGATATATGGGCCAGCCGACCCCCACCCTTGATCCCTCCCCGCAAGGGGGAGGGTGACGACTGAGAGCCAATGGGTCCTTAACTCCTCGGACTCGAAAAGGTAAATCATGCCATCGTTTTTCACCCCTCAGCGTTTGACCATGCTGATCTTTTTCATGCAGCCAATTGCTTTCGGCAGCTGGCTGCCGCGTATTCCGGATGTGCAGAATGCGCTGAGCCTCGGGCCGGCAACGCTGGCCATCGCGCTGCTCGGCCTGCCCTGCGGGACGCTGCTGACATTGCCGTTTGCCGGGCCGCTGGTTGGACGGATCGGGGCGAAGTCGGCCATTGTCTATGGCTTTATGCTGTATTGCATTGCGATCAGCCTGCCGGGCTTCGCCATGAGCCTGCCGGTGCTGTTCGTGGCGCTGATGCTGGCCGGATCGTCGATCTCGTTTGTCGAGCTGGGCCTTAATGTCATGGCCGACCGGGTCGAGAAGGAAACCGGCTCGGTGATCATGAGCACCTCGCACGGCTGCTGGTCGCTTGGCATCATGGCGGGCAGCGTCATTGGTTCGCTGCTGGCGGGCGCCGGCGTGGAAGCGCGCTGGGCGATCATGGGGGTGTCGATTGTTTCACTGCCGATTGCGCTGCTGATCGCCGGCCAGCTGCATGACTATGGGCCCGAGCAGCACGTTGCGGCGGCTGAACAGCGTTCGGCCTGGAGCCCGCCAAGTTGGGCGCTGCTGGGCATTGGTGCGTTCGTGTTCGGCATCACCATAACCGAAGGCGCCATGGCCGACTGGTCGGCGGTGTTCCTGCGCAATGCGTTCAGCGCGCCACCGGCGGAAGCAGGTATCGGCTATTCGGTGTTTGCATTCCTCGTGGCCACCGGCCGGTTCGGCGGCGATTCCCTGCGCAAACGGTTTGGCGGGGTAACGCTGGCGCGAGCTTTTGGGCTATTGGCGCTGGTGGGCGTCGGGATTTTGCTGGTTGCGCCGACGACGATGATCGCGCTGATTGGTTTCGGGATCGTGGGGCTCGGGGTTTCCGTTGGCTTCCCGCTGGCGGTGACGGCGGCGGCGAGCCTGACCGACCGGGCCTCGTCGGGCAATGTGGCGATCCTGTCGTTCATTGCCCTGGTTGGCTTCCTCGTCGGGCCGCCGGTCATCGGCTTCATCGCCGAACATGTGGCGATCCGCATCGGGTTGGCCGCGCTACTGCCGGTGCTCGCACTGAGCCTGGTCACGACCGGTCGGCTGGTGCCGAGCCGGCCGCAGATCGCCGATCCTCAAGCCAATGTACCGGGAGTTTTATGATGCGCATTGCCGTTGCCGGGCTACACACTGAGTGCTCGACCTATAATCCGGTACTGGCGCGCGAAGCCGATTTTCGCGTGCTGCGTGGACCGTCGATGCTCAAGGATGGCTATTTCGATTTCCTGACGCATTTTCCGGCCGAGTTCATCACCATAATGCACGCCCGCGCCATTGCCGGCGGGCCAGTGGAGCGCGGCATTTATGAGCGCTGGAAGGCCGAAATCCTGATCGGGCTGCGCGCTGCGCTGCCGCTCGATGGGGTGTATCTGGCCATGCATGGCGCGATGTTTGTCGAGGGGCTGTTTGATGCCGAGGGCGATTTCATTGCTGCAGTGCGCGGCGTGGTCGGGCCGGAGGTGCTGATTGCGGCCAGCTATGATCTGCATGGCAATGTCAGCCAGCAGATCGTGGATAACCTGGATATGTTCTCCACCTATCGCACGGCGCCCCATATCGACGTCCCCGACACCATGCGCCGGGCCGTGACCATGCTGGTGCGGGCGCTGCGCAATGGCGAAAAGCCGTCGATCGTCTGGGCTCCGGTGCCAGTGCTGCTGCCGGGCGAACGCACCAGCACGCAGGATGAACCGGCGCGCAGTTTTTACACCCAGTTGCATCAGGTCGAAGAGCCAGCGGGCATCTGGGATGCGTCGTTTCAGGTTGGTTATGTGTGGGCCGATGAGCCGCGCGCCACGGCGTGCGCGGTGATCACCGGCACCAATCGGGCCGCGATGGAAACGGCTGCAGCAGTGCTGGCGCAGAATTATTGGGACATCCGCGCGCAGTTCGTGTTCGGCGCCAAGACCGGCAGCATTGCCGAATGCGTCGATTGGGCGATGACGGCGCAGACCACACCGGCGGTGATCGCAGAGTCTGGCAATAATCCCACCGGCGGCGGCGTCGGCGACAGGGCCGAAGTGCTGAGCGAATTGCTGGCCAAGGGCGCAGAGGGCGTGGTGTTTGCCGGCATTGCCGATGCGCCGGCCACGGAAGCCGCCTATGCGGCCGGGGTCGAGGCGATGGTTGAGCTGACCATTGGCGGCAGTCTTGATCCGTCGAGCACGCCGGCCAAGGTAACTGCCGAAGTGGTGTTCCTGCTCGATGCGCCGGAGCCACGGTTGCGCGAGGCGGTGCTGCGGATCGATGGGGTGGATCTGGTGATCACCGCGCGGCGGCGTCCGTTCCACAACATTGCCGATTTTACCAGGCTCGGGCTTGATCCACGCTTGGCAAAAATCATCGTGGTCAAATCGGGTTATCTGTCACCCGATCTGGGGCCGCTGGCCAATCCCAGCCTGATGGCACTGTCGCCCGGCGTGGTCGACCAGTTCGTCGAGCGGCTGGAACGGTTGCACAAGAGTGGCAAGACCTATCCGTTCGACAAGCAGTTCGACTGGAGCCCGGTGGTGATCGCTTCGGCGCGGTCGCGCTAGAACAGCCCGCGCCGGATCACTTCGGCGACAGTATGGGTGCGGTTCCGGGTTCCCAGTTTGGCGGCGATGTTATCGACGTGCTGGTTGACCGTGCGGGGCGACATGGTCAGCGCCGCCGCGATTTCCTCGGAGGTCATGCCTTCGGCGCACAGGCTCATCACGTGCTGTTCACGCGGGGTCAGCGATACTGGGCGCAGCGTCGTGATCGGCGGCAATGAGCGCACCTGCGAGAACAGATTGAAGCAGATGACTTGCAGCGTCATGGTTTCGGCAGGGTTGAGCACTCGCTCGCCGGAAAAGCTGGCTATGCCCTTGGTCTGGTGATCGAGCGTGATCGGGACGATGGTGCAGATGAAAAAATCATATTGCCGGGCGACGCCGGCCCGCGGGTCGTCATCAGGGACCCGCAGCGACTGGACGCCGCCCTGGGAGACGATTTCGGCCAGCGAACGGCTGATCGAACGGGTGCCGCCAGCGGTCACGGCGGTCCACCAGTCAAAGCGAACCCGGTCACTGTCCCAGAGATTGATGATGCCCGGTTCATCACCGAATTCGAGCAGGTAGCCGCTGCGATAGCCCAGGCTTTCGGCCAGATTGCCGAGCACAAGCACAATATCGGCATCGGTGCGGATGTCGTGGATCTGTTTCAGATAGCGTTCAACGAGCGCAAGCACTGTATGCCCCTTGGCTGCTGCGGGCGGCATCCAAATCCAACGGTAGAGTGATTTGGGTCGCTGGGATATCCGGACAAGTATCAACAGCAGCTTTGGCGTGGGTGGCAAGCGCCCCCTCGAGCTTGAGCCGGCATGGATTTGATCCGGGCGCGGAACGCCGTGAGGTGCGAATGCATTTTAGAGATTGAGCGCAGCACTGGCGCCCGATCAATCCGGAATGGCCTGAACCACGCCATAATCGGCTTTGCAGTGAAGGGATACGCAATGGCTATCGCCAAGAACACCATCTGCATCTGGTACGACAACGACGCGGAGGGCGCAGCCCGCTTCTATGCGGCGGTCTTTCCCGATAGTTCGGTCGGCGCCGTACACCGCGCCCCGGGCGATAATCCATCCACCAAGGCTGGCGCGGTGCTGGTGGTCGATTTTACGGTCTGCGGTATCCCCTGCATGGGTCTGAATGGCGGCCCGACGTTCAAGCAGAGCGAAGCGTTCTCGTTCCAGATCGCTACGGACGACCAGGAGGAAACCGACCGCTACTGGAACGCTATCGTTGGCAATGGCGGTCAGGAAAGTGAATGTGGCTGGTGCAAGGATAAATGGGGCGTCTCCTGGCAAATCACGCCGCGCACCCTGACCGAGGCGATGGCCGTCGGCGGCGCCGAAGCAAAACGCGCGTTCGACGCGATGATGACCATGCAGAAAATCGACGTCGCCAGGATCGACGCCGCCCGTCGCGGTTGAGACGAGGCGGACGCCGGAAATCGTTCAGTCGACGATGATGACCGCGTCATTCCAGCCTTCGGGCAGTTGCTTTGGTCGATGGATCTCAACACCGAGCAACTGCAGATCGGAAATGCCGGGCGCGTATAGGCCCGGCATGCCGCCGGGATAGGGAACAAGGCCGATGATGGCGCCGTCCTGGCCGCGAATCCAGGCGTTTGCCCGCCCGGCAAGGTGGCCGGCTGGCGCGAGATCGGCCGCGGTTGGCCGCATGTCACAGTAGCGTCCGGTACCGAGCTTGCCCGGTCGCTGGAAGATTTCGATACGTGACAAACGTACGTCGGAAATCTGTGCCTGACCTGTGGAGACGATGTTCAAAGCGCCTTCCATGGAGCCGGTAATGTCCTCAAAGACGATGCCGCTGATGGACCCCGCCGGCCGATCAGCGCGCCGATCGGCAAGGGTGATGGTCAGTGCCTCGCCGGAGCCCCAGAAGCCATCGGCGGTTTCGTGGCAATCGAGGCTGATCCGGGAAAACCGCACATTGGTAATGGCGCCGCCGTCGCGCGAGAAAATGCCCAGCGCGCGGTTTGAGCGCAGTACCTGGCAGTCTTCAAAAACGACGTTGTCGAAGTCACCGAAGCTCTCGGTGCCCAG
Organism: Devosia sp.; assembly: GCF_039927955.1. Classification (GTDB taxonomy): domain Bacteria; phylum Pseudomonadota; class Alphaproteobacteria; order Rhizobiales; family Devosiaceae; genus Devosia. Next base: position 8,168 of record NZ_JBDSUA010000062.1, read on the forward strand.
CTTGAGAGCGCAGCTCTGGCTGGCCACCTGGCAATTGCGGACGGTAATATTGCGGCACACCCCGATGGTGTCGCCTTGCCTCGATGTCTTGAGACAGACGCCGTCATCGGCCGTGGCGATAGAGACATTTTCAACGATCACATCGCTGCAACTGTCGATCACCAGGCCATCGGTATTGGGCAGGCGCTCGTTGTTGATCACGGTGACGCGCGTCACCGACACGGTTTTGCAGGCCACCAGATGCAGCGTCCACATCGGGGAGTCTTCGATCGTGATGCCGTCCAGCCGCACGTCACGGCAATTTTCAAACACCAGCACGCGCGGCCGATGCTGTGCCGGGGTGAAGGTGCCGACGCTGGAGTCCTCCCCCACGATGTAGGCCTGGCCGGGCGCGAAGATGCGTCCAGGGCCGGTGATGGCGATGTTGGTGGCACCTTTGGCATAAAGGATGGCGCGATCAGACCCTTCGGCGATGACCCCGGAGATGTTGCCGGCATAGGCATCGTAGTCGGGGACGGGTTTTAGAACTGCGCCGGCCGCGAGGTGCAACTCGACACCCGATCGCAGCACCAGCCCCCCGGTGTTGTGCTCCCCCTCGGCCAGGGTAACCCGCCCGCCGCCGGCGGCTGCGGCCGCATCAATGGCCGACTGGATGGTGGCGGTGGCCAGCGCCTCCGTCGCCGTGATCAGGCTCATTTAAGCGCCGGCAAGGTGGCGCTGGTGTCGGTGCGGAACACGTGGACCAGTTCGGGACTGACGGCAAGCGACAGGGTTTGGCCGGGCTCGAATTTGCGGTGATCGGGAATATGCAGGATGATTTCGTCGGCGGTGCCGGCCATGGCGCCATAGATGTAGGTCTCGGTGCCGATGCTTTCAGCGTAGTTGACTGTGAAGGCCGCACCGGGTCCATCGACCAGGCGCAGATGCTGTGGGCGAATGCCGATTTCGAGCGCCGCGCCTGCAAGCAGACCCGCAGTATCAACCGGAATTGCGAGAACGCCGAACCCGGTGGCCTCGATCTCGGCTGTCGCGCCCGCCGTTTTGAGAATTGCCGGGAAAATGTTCATGCTGGGCGAGCCGATGAAGCGGGCGACGAATTTGTTGGCCGGACGCATGAACAGTTCCTCGGGCGAACCGAACTGCTCGACGAGGCCGGCATTGAGGACGGCGATGCGGTCGGCCATGGTCATAGCTTCGATCTGGTCGTGCGTCACATAGATCATGGTCGCCTTGAGGCGCTGATGCAGGCGGGTGATCTCGGCGCGGGTCTGCACGCGCAGCGCCGCGTCGAGGTTGGACAGCGGCTCATCGAACAGAAAGACCTGCGGATCGCGCACGATGGCGCGGCCGATGGCGACACGCTGGCGCTGGCCGCCCGACAGATCGCGCGGGTAGCGTTCGAGATAGGGCTCCATGGCCAGCATGCGTACGGCCTCGAGCACCTTGGCTTCGATTTCGGCCTTGGACAGCTTGAAGTTCTGCAGGCCAAAGGAGAGGTTTTCGCGCACTGTCATATGTGGATAGAGCGCGTAGGACTGGAACACCATGGCGATGCCGCGCTCGCCCGGCGACAGGTTTTCCACATCGCGCCCACCGATGCGGATATGGCCGCCACTAACCTGGTCCAACCCGGCGATCAGGCGCAGCAGCGTCGACTTCCCGCAGCCCGATGGCCCGACAAAGACAACGAATTCGCCATCCTTCACCTCAAGATCAACGCCCTTGATAATGACGGTCTCGCCAAAGGATTTGCGCACCGCGTCGAGCTGCAAGGAAGCCATTTGTGTATTCTTTCTGCGGACAAGGCAGGCTCCCGCCTGCAAGAATGCTGTTGGGAAAACTGCCCTACCGCTTTTCATTCGTCAAGATGACGAACGAAATGAATCGCGAGGCGCCGCTACTGGCGCAGGGTAGGCAGGCCAATGCGGCCGGGCAATTCGAGCGACGAGAAGAGCGAGTTGTGCATTTCGCCCAAAGATATGGCGGTGGCCCCCAGCACCGTGGCGCGCGGACCGAGGCGGCCGGCCTCCACCCGGATCGGACGGCGCTGCACTTTGGGCATCATGGCGTCGATCAAGGCGACCAGTTCGGGGCGCGCGCCAATATTGCCGCCAAACACCACACGGTCCGGATCGACCACCGAGGTAATGGTGAGCACGACCAGGGCCGCGATGCGGGCGGTTTCCTCAATCGTGCGCCGAGCCGCTGCTTCGCCGGCATTGAAGCGATCAAAGATGTCGCGCATCGAGGCTGCGCCATCGCCGGACAACAGCTGGTAGCGCTCCTTGATGCCAACGGCGCCGATGGCGCTTTCAAGCGCGCCGCGGTCGAGGCTGGACGCTGCGTAGGGGTCGCCCCCCAGCGGCAGATAGCCGATTTCACCGGCCGCCAAGCCACTGCCGCGCAACAGCTTGCCATCGATCAGAATGCCCAGACCGACGCCGGTGCCCAATGACACGAAGGCGAAATGGTTGTCGGCGTTCTCGCCGGCTTCCCAATACTCGCCCAGCGCGGCGGCATTGACGTCATTTTCGAAGATCACCTGGCATTCGAGAGCGTCGCGCAGTTGCGAAGCGAGATCGACAGCACGGATGCCGGGCAGATTTGGCGCCAGATCGAGATGACCCTGCGGGTTCATCACACCGGGCGTTGCCACTGTTGCGATCTGCACCCGGTCGGCGGGTGCATCGGCGGCCTTGAGCAGGCTGGCCTTGAGCGCGCGTGCCTGTACGGCGAGCTGGCCACCCCGGCCATCCGCAGCAAGTTCATGTTCGGCCACGATGGTGCCGCTGATGTCGGACAGAACACCGCGCAGGGTGCTGGCGCCCAGATCGAGGCCCAGTGCAAAACCGGCGCGGGCATCAATGGCGTAGCGCACGGCGGTGCGCCCGACTCCGCCGGAAATGATGCCGCTTTCGCGCACCCAGCCCCGTTCGGCCAAGACCAGCATCACCTCGGAAATGGTTTGCTTGGAGAGCCCGGTCGAGCGCGACAGGCTGGCGCGGGAGGCCGCCCCATCGCGGAGCAGCCGCTCCATGACAGCACGAACCGAAAGCTGACGCAGGACGGGCGAGGTGGTGAAACGCTGGTTCACGGGCGGCAATTTCGATTGGTTCCGGACCCTGCCTAACTCGGCGTGTTTAGCCACAGTGTCAAGTGCGTGCCCGCTGTCCTTGCCCCGAGCGGTTCGCGACAACGCGCTTGACAATGCGCCGCCAACCTATTTCATTCGTCATGCTTACGAACCAATTGAGGGTAGAGTGTCTCGTTCCAGCCTGCTGAGCGCCATCGATGCCGCGCTCGCCAACCCCGAAAAGACCAGTGGAGAGGCCGGAGCACAGGCCGAGGCGTTGCTGTCTGACGCCGGCTGGCTTGCCGGGTCGTCGCCCGCTGGCGGTCTGGTGATCGGACTCGATCTGGGTGGAACCAAGCTGTTAGGCGCCATTGGCACCGCCAATGGAGCAATCCTGCTGGAGCGTGAGGCGCCGACGGAAAGTGCTGCTTCGGGCAGTGCGCTGGAACAGATATCGGCCATGGTCGAGCAGCTGCTGGTCGCAGGTGGCATCTCCAGGCCCCAGATCGCCCAGATCGTTGTCGGCGTGCCCGGCGTCGTTGCCGCCGACGGCAGCGTCAGCCTGTCGCCCCATGTGCGGTTTCCCGCCGGCCAGTCGTTGGCAAAGGCGTTGATTGAGGCCACGGGCCTGCCGGTTTTTGTCGAGAATGACGTCAACATTGCCGCCTATGGTGAGTACCTCGCCCAAGGTGACAACGGCTCCGGCACGCTCGCCTTTGCCGCGCTCGGCACCGGCATTGGCATTGGCCTGATCGTGGATGGTTGCATTGTTCGTGGCACGCACGGGGCGGCCGGCGAGATCGGCACCATGCCGTTCGGCACCGATCCGCTGGCCGCTGCTGCTGCCCATCCGGGTGGCGCGTACGAGGCCGCAGTGTCCACTGGCGGGATTATGGCCCGCTATTCGCAGGCTGGCGGGCAGGCGAGTTCGGTCCGCATTATTTTCGAACGCGCCGAGGCGGGAGAGCCGATGGCGGCAAAAGTCATAGACGCCAGTCTTTACAATCTGGCCGTGGGTCTGGGGGCCGTTGTCGCGCTGCTCGACCCCGGCGTGATCGTGCTCGGCGGCGGCATCGGGGCGCGGCCCGGGGTGGCCGAACAGGTCAGCGTCTGGCTTGGCAAACTTGTGCAGACTCCTTGCAGGGTGAGTGCCAGCCAGTTGGGCGCCCGTGCCGGTGTGATCGGGGCGTTGGCGCAGGCACGCCACCTGGCCAAGCTGGCGCTGGTTGCAACCGCCGAGGGTGAAATTTCCGAAGGGGCAGGGCGATGAGCCGGTCAATGAGCTATCGCGCTGATGGCAAGACGATGTGGCCGCTGGCCGACGGCATGGCGGGCACCGATACGCCGGTGCTGCTGCCGATCATGGCGCCGCGCCTGCAGGCAGACTGCGAACCGGATGGACGTATCACCGTCGCCGTCTGGGGCGTGGGAACGCTTGCCACGATTTCTTTTGCGGGGCTGGCGGCGCCGTATCGCTATGGTCCCAACCTGATCGAGGCTGCCCAAGGCGGCATCTATGTCGCTCAATCGGCTCCGGTCATGGTCATTGCCGGCACCATGCTCAGGCGCCTCGCGCCATCAACCAAGGCCTCCTGGTGGCACAAGCCTGCTGCCGGTGATGCACCCGCCAAAGCCAGCCGCAAGGGCAATCGGCGGTGGCTCGAACTGGCATGGGGCGCATTGGCGCTCGAACAGCGTGGCGACGATCTGGTGATCGCGGCAGGTGCGGATCTGGCCGAGGCCGAAGCAGCGCTTGGCCTTGCGGTCGATGCAATCATTGCCGAAGCCCGAGCCTATGTTGAACGTTGCGACCGCTTGCCCAAGGCCGACCCGCTGCTGCGCTCCATGGTCATCCAGGGCACGCACGCGGCGCTGTCGAGCATCCGTCAGGATCGGCATGGGCAGTTCGCGGGCCTTGCTGCCGGGCAGGGCTACAGTTCGCCAGCCAGAACCTACTATCGCGACGGCTACTGGACATTGCAGCCACTGCTGGCGCTGGCGCCCGAGGCGGTGCGCGGACAGATCAGGCTGCTCGCCAAAGGCGTTCAACCGGATGGCGAAGCACCCAGCGCGGTCATTCTTTCCGGTCCGGCGCAGTCTGCTGCCTGGGATGTGTTCCGCAAATCCACCCACCCTTACGTGCTCGAACACGCTCGCGCCGGCGACTGGTGGAGCGACCATTTCGACAGCCCTCTGTTTTTCGTTTTGACCGTGGGCGATTATGTCCGCACCAGTGGCGATATCGCCGAGGCCAAGGCGCACTGGCCGCTGCTGAAGGCCATTATCGAGCGCTATGTCCGGATGTCCGGACCCGATGGCCTGCCCAAGAAGCCCAACAATGACCGCGATTGGGCCGACAACGTCTATCGCGAGGGCTACGTCTCGTACAATCTCGGCCTTTGGGTAGGGGCCCTCGACGCCGTCGCGGAGATGGGTCGTAGCGTTGACCCGGTCTTTGGCAACGAAGCAGAAGCGCTGGCCAAAACGGCACGCGCCAATATTGAGGCGGCGCTCTGGGTGGAGCAGCCCGGCACCTATGCCGATTTCCGCAACAGCGATGGCTTTGTCGAAGACCATGTGATGGCCGATACGCTGACCCTGCTGCGCTACGACGCGGTCTCGGCAGATGGCGCAAAAGCGGCACTGGAGACGGCGCGCACCACACTGGAGTCGCGGCACAACACTACCCAGCCCTATGGGGATTGGGGCGTGCTCTGCGCCTATCCGCCGTACAAGCGGCCAAAGGACACCCGCTCCAAATCGGCCTTCGCCTTCCGCTATCACAATGGTTCGGACTGGCCCTATCTCGATGGCATCTATGCCGAGGAGCGCCTGCGGCGTGGACTGGGTGATGCCCGCTATGCCCTGACCCGCTGGTGGCAGGCATGCCTCGACAGCGGCTGGGCCGGGGCCGTCGAATACTATTCACCGCCCTATGGGCGGGGATCGCTGCTCCAGGGATGGAGCGGCCTGCCGGCAGACGTCGCGGTACGTTACCGCGACGCCATCGGTTCGCCACACGAGGGATAACGCAAACGTCCGTTCGCGGACAACAGGAGGGACTAAATGAAACTGATGAAAGCGGGCGCTATTGCCCTGGCTCTGACCACCGCGCTGATGTCGCCGGTGTTTGCAGCCCAACTCAAACTGGTCTGGTATGTGGATGGCGACGAGCAGGAAGCCAAGCTGCGCACCATTCTTGACGAATATACCGCCAGCCACCCCGAGACCACGTTCGATCTGCAGATCACGCCCTATGAAGGCATGATCCAGAAGTTCCAGCAATACGCAGCGTCCGGCATCATGCCCGATGTGTCGCTGACCTCGTCGATGGAGCCGGTGATCCGCCCGTTCCTGGTCGATTGGGCCGAAGTGAACGGCAAGGACTGGATCAACGATTTCGTCGCCGGCTGGGCCGACGGCGCCAAGCTCGGCGACAAGGTGATCGCCGCACCGCTCGATGTGACGGCTGTCGGCATCTACTACAATGCCGATGCGTTTGCCAAAGCCGGCGTGGAAATTCCGGCCGCCGGCTGGACCTGGGACGAAGCCCTGCCCAAGATCAAGGAAGTTTCGGAAAAGGCCGGCATCCGCTTCCCGCTGGTTTGGGACGTTTCGGCGCACCGGTTCCTGACCTATGAGTTCCAATACGGCAACCACGTGTTCTCCGAACAGGAACCGGTGACCGTGGCGATGGACGATGCAGGCTGGGAAAAAACCATGGACCAGTTCATCAAGATGGCCAATGACTACATGCCGCCCGGCCTGTGGTCAGGCGCAAGCTCGGACAGCCCGGTCGACATGTTCATCAACCAGCAGGCCGTGGCCTATATGTCGGGCAGCTGGCAGATCGGCAATTTTGCCGAAAATGCCAAGTTCAAGTGGGTGGCCGGTCCTACCCCCAGTGGCACCGTTTCCTCCTCCAATGTGGGCGGCAATTATCTGGTGGCCTTCAACACCAGCCCGAACCTGAAAGAAGCCGAAGCCTTCGTCACCTGGATGACCTCCCCGGACATCCAGGCCGAATACGCCAAGACTTTTGGCCTGCTCCCGGCCAACAAGAAGGCGCCGGCGGTGCAATACGCCAGCGAAGACGCCCAGAAGGCCGTGGTTGGCTTCCAGGCTGAACTCGACAAGAGCCCGCGCTATGCTGCAACCGATCAGGGTTGGCCGCAGATGCAGGCGACATGGGACTCGATCAAGGCCGGCGTGACACAGGCCTATGCTGGCCAGATCACCACCAAGGAAGCTGTTGCCAGCATTCGCGCCGCGGCGGAAGCCGCCGTCGCGGCGGGCCAGTAATACGATGAGCACGGGCGATCGAACCATCGCAGCAAGGCCGCCGGGGGAAACCCCGGCGGCAGGACGCTGGCTCAACCGACTGGGTTATGCGGCCTGGCCTTACCTGCTGCTGCTGCCCACGATCGCCCTGCTCTTTGCCTTTACGCTCTATCCATTGGGCCAGGGCCTGTGGATGAGCCTGTTCAAGCGCGGCATCGTCGTGGTGCCGCAAGTGGAAAGTACCCATCCGGTCTTTGTGGGGCTGTCCAATTTCGTTCACCTGCTCGACGACATCAATTTCCGGACCACGCTGATCAAAACGCTGGTGTTTGTCGTGGTCGCCGTGCCGCTGCTGGTGGTCGTCTCGCTCGGGCTGGCGGTGCTGTTGTCGCCGCAGACCAAGTTCTACGCCTTTGTACGGACCATCATTTTCTTCCCGTCGATGATTTCAATGCTGATCATCGGGGTGATCTGGGCCTGGATGTTCGGGCGCAATAGCGGACTGGTCAATTACGGCCTGTCATTGCTGGGGATCGACGCCGTGCCGTGGCTCGAAGATGAATTGCTGGCGCAGATCGCGGTCATCATCGTTTGGGTCTGGGGCGGTGCCGGCTTCAATATGATGGTGCTGATCGCTGGCCTGACGGCCATTCCGAAGGACCTCTACGAGGCCGCCGCCATCGACAATACCTCCAAATGGCGACAGTTCACCCATATCACCCTGCCGCTGCTGCAACCCAGCCTGGTGGTGGTGTTCGTGCTTGGCATCATCAGCGCGTTCCAGGTCTATGAGCTGGTGGTGTCGCTGACCACCGGCGGCCCCGGACGCGCCACCGTCTATTTGATCCAGAACATTTACGAGACCGCCTTCCGCAAGCCTGACCAGGCCGGAATGGCGGCGGCGCAATCGGCGGTGCTGTTCGTTATCCTGATGGTGCTGACCATCCTACAACTGCGTTTTGCGAGAAAGCGTTCATGATCGCCACCAACAATCCCTGGCGTTATGTCGCTATTGCCGTTGTGCTGGTGATGTTCCTGCTGCCACCGGTCTGGCTGCTGCTCAGCTCGCTCAAATCGCAAGCCGAAATTTTCCAGTGGCCGCCCTCGCTGCTGCCGCAGAACCCGACTGTGCAGAGCTATGCCGACACGCTGAGCCGGGCCAATTTCGGCAAGTATTTTCTAAACTCGACCATTGTGTCGGTGCTGTCGGCATTCCTGTCCGTCACCATCAGCGTGATGGCCGGCTACGCGCTGGCAAAATTCCGGTTCGCCGGCGACACGGTGTTTTTTCTGCTGATCATGTCGGCGCTGATGGTGCCGCTGCAGATCGTGCTGATCCCGGTGTTTCTGGTGTTGCGCGACCTGGGCCTGCTCAATACGCTGGCCGGGCTGATCATCGCCCCGGCTGCTACACCGAGCGGGGTGTTCCTGATGCGGCAGTACATCGTCAACATCCCCGACAGCCTGCTGGAAGCCGCCCGTATCGACAAGACGCCGGAATGGCGCATCCTGCTGCGTATCGTGGTTCCACTGGCACTGCCGGCCATCGGTACGCTGCTGGCGTTCAACCTGGTCTGGCGCTGGAACGATTATCTGTGGCCGTTCCTGATCATCACCGAACAGGACAAATGGACCGTGCAACTGGCGCTGGCCAACTCAGTGGGGCGCTTCGGTATCGACTGGCCGCGCCTGCTCTCGATCTCGGTGCTTTCGGTATTGCCGATGCTGGCGATCTTCATCGCGCTCCAAAAAACCCTGATGAGTGGATTGATGGCTGGCGCCGCGAAGGAATAGAACACGGCCCGTCACTTTTTGACCGGCGGGCCATGTGCCAGAAGAGGGAGCCAACCTCCGGATTGCACCCAAGCCTTGGCTCCCTCTTCTGCCCGTCACACCGGAATAGCCCCTAGCCATGCCTCGTATCGCCAAGCTCGACCGCCTGCTCGCCGTCCTCCGTGAACGCATCTTTGTGCCCACCGGGGTTGAGGTGCCGCTGCGCTTCCGCCGCGCCGAAAACGGTGATCGTGCCACCGCCGCTAGCGAAAACCGAGAGCATTGGCAGGACGTCGATGCCAATCTGGTGTGGGGCGAGCCCGATGGTTATTACTGGTTTGGCGGCGTGGTCACGATCCCGCCGGCGCTCGATGGCAAACCGCTGTTCGCGCGCATCCAGGCGCAGTTCGGCTCGGTCATGGGCCGCAGCGACCCGCAATTGCTCACCCGCATCGATGGCAGGATCGTGCAGGGCGGCGACGGCAATCACCGCGAGTTCCCGCTGACCACCGCTGCGGTTGCTGGCCAGAGTTTCGATATTCTCATCGAGGCCGGCACCATCGAAAACCGCCGCCAGCTCGGCTTTGGCATCGACCTGATGGTGCATGACCGGTTGGCTGAGATCGTCTACTACGATCTCAAGGTGCCGCTCGATGTCGCCCGCCTGCTCAAGGACGATGACGCTCGCCGTGCCAGTTTGTTGCGCCATATTGATAGCGCTCTCGATCTCATCGATTTCCGTCCCGGCAATCCCGAGCGCTTTGCGCAAAGTCTGGTTGCCGCGCAGGCCCGTGCCGATCGGCTCTATGCCGAGGCTGATGCCGATGCCATGCCTGAAATCGTTGCCACCGGGCATACCCACATCGATGTCGCCTGGCTGTGGCGCGTGCGCGAAACTCGCCAGAAGATGGCGCGCTCGATGGCCAATGCGCTCAGCTTGATGGAGCAGTTTCCCGACTATCGCTTCATGTACAATCAGGGCCTGCTGCTCGATTATCTTGACCAGGATTATCCCGAGCTGTTCGAACGCCTCAAAGCCAAGGTGGCCACCGGCCAGTTCGAGATCGAAGGCGCGCTCTGGCTGGAACCCGATGTGGTGATCGCCTCGGGCGAGTCGCTGGTGCGCCATATCATCAAGGGTATCCGGTATCATCAGCAGACGTTCAACGTGACGCCAAAGATCGTCTGGCTGCCCGATACTTTCGGCTATACCGCCGCACTGCCCCAGCTGATGGCTCAATCGGGCCTTGAGGTGTTCATCACTCACAAGATGAGCTGGAACGACACCAACCGCATGCCCAACGAAATCTTCTTCTGGCAGGGCATCGACGGCACCAGGGTGCCGGCGTATTTCCTCACCACCCAGAAGTACGAATACAACGGCATCAACACCACCTACTGCCCCGATCTGGTGCCCAGCCACGTCATGGGCACCTGGAAACGCTTCAGCCAGCAGGGCCTGCATGACGAGCTGTTCATGGTCTATGGCCATGGCGATGGCGGCGGCGGCCCGACGCGCGGCATGCTCGAGAACGTGCGCCGCATGGAGCGGGGCATTCCCGGCTGCCCCAAGGTTCGGCACGAACCGATGGGCCCGTATTTCGAGCGCCTGGTTGGCCGCATGGAGCGCGAACCCGAGGCCTTTCCGACATGGGTGGGTGAACTCTATCTCGAATACCACCGCGGCACGCTGACCTCGATCGCCAAGAACAAGCGCAATAATCGCTTCGCAGAAATCGCCCTGCATGATCTTGAACTGATGGCGGTCCTCGCCCGGCAGAACGGCGTCGAGTATCCCGCTGCCGCCATTGAAAAACTGTGGGAATGCGTGCTGCTCAACCAGTTCCACGACATCCTGCCGGGCACCTCGATCGGTGCGGTCTATGATGACACCGACCGCGAATACGCGGCCTTTTTCGCCGCTGTCGAGGTGCTACGCGACCAGTTGGCCGCTTGCCTTGCCCCTAAAGGCAGCCATCTGGCCCTGAACAGCGCCAGCATGGCCCGCGACGGCCTGCTGTTGGTTCCGGCCACAACAGGCTCCGTCGTGATTGGCCAAAAAACGCTTGCGGCACAGACAATCGTGCGTGCCGATGGTGTTCCCTGTGCGGTGGTACCGCTGCGCGCAGTGCCGGGACTTGGCGGTCAGTTGGTCGAGCTTACCGGTGGCGCCGCGATCCTTGCGCCATCGGCCCTGTCCGTGTCCGGCACCCATCTCGACAACGGCGTACTCCGCGCCCAATTCGACGCCAAGGGGCGGCTGATATCGCTGCGCAACCTGGCGACGGGCCGCGAGGCGATCATGGCGGGCAAGCCCGCCAATGCTTTCACCGCCTATCAGGACATTCCGCTCGATTTCGACGCCTGGGATATCGACGATTTCTACGAGGACAAGTGCTGGCCGATCGATACGCTGGTCAGTGCCGAAGTCGTTGAAACCGGCCCCTATCGCGCCGCAATCCGCTTTGAATGGGTCTATGAGAATTCCCGCATCGTGCAAGTCATCTCGCTCGAAGCGGGCGCCAGCCAGCTCGAATTCGATAGCTTCATCGATTGGCACGAGCATCAGACCCTGCTCAAGACGGCATTTCCGCTCAATGTGCGCACTGATATTTCCCGTGCCGAAACCCAGTTCGGCCATCTCGCTCGTCCCACCCACGCCAATACCAGTTGGGACAAGGCCCGCTTTGAAACATCCATGCACCGCTGGGTGGACCTCTCGGAGGCCGGCTTCGGCGTTGCGGCCCTCAACGACAGCAAATATGGCTACGACGCCAGGGGCAGCATGTTGCGGCTAACGCTGATCAAGTCGCCCATCTTCCCGTGGCCCGAGGCGGATCAGGGCGTTCACCGCTTCCGCTATGCGATCCTCGTCCATGCCGGCGATTTACAGGCCGTCCACAACGCCGCCGTGGCCTTCAACAATCCGCTGTTATTATTGGCCGGCACATCCGGCACATCCGGCACAGACGGCGCTCCTTTGCCACTCGTCACCCTTGATACCGACCAGATCTGCGTGGAAACGGTCAAGTCGGACGCGACAGGAAAGGCCATTGTCCTGCGCCTCTGGGAGACGCAGGGGCGACCGGGAACCTGCAGGCTTCAGCTATCGAGCGCCGCCGACCTTGCCGAAACAGACCTGCTCGAGCAGGTCACGGCCACGCTGGGCCAGGGCGTGACGGACGTCAAAATCGCGTTCCGGCCATTTGAGATCAAGACCGTGCTTCTGACACAGGGCATTGGCTAACCCGGCACAGCGCTTGACGGATCAATGAAATCACTAGCGACCTGACCCGGGCAACTCTACCCATTTGCGAAGTGGGGGACAAAAACTCAGTAAATCCAAGAAAAATCAGAGCCCATAGCGCTGTAGCGTCGGGTGGTGGAGCTGAGCGGGATCGAACCGCTGACCTCGTCATTGCGAACGACGCGCTCTCCCAACTGAGCTACAGCCCCTCTCCGACGGCAGTGATATGAGCAGAAATCGGCGCCGTTGCAAGAGGAAGCGGCGCGACTTCGGTTCAGACCAGGTGATGCTCGATCAGGCTGTTGCCGGTGGCGATGGCGGCGTCGACCGGGTTGATCAGGGCGCGACCGAGCCGCAGCGGGCCGCGGCTGCCGACGACGCGTTGCGGCTTGCCCAATTCGTTGACGGCGCCGGCAATATCGCTGTCGAACAGGGCAACGATGCGCACCAGCCAATCGGGAAGATTGCGGGTGGGAATGCGGCGGCCGGGGAAGGCCGGCTTGATCGCCTGGCCCAGTTCGCTCATGCTCAGCATCCCGGCGGCGGCGATGCAGCGCTGGCCGGCGGCAGCGGGATTGGTGAGGGCATCGACATGCAGGGCGGCCACGTCGCGTACATCGACAATGGAGAAGGTGAAGCGCGGCGTCGCCGGTAGTTTGCCATCGAGCAGGCGCTTGATCAGCACCGAGGATGATCCCTCGTCATCGTCGAGCAATGGTCCCAGGATCACCGAAGGATTGATCACCGCCAGATCATCGTGACGACCGGCTGCCTGCATCAGTTCCCAGGCGCGTCGTTCGGCCAGCGTCTTGGAGCGGGCATAGGCGGTGGCGTGGTTGCTCGAGAGATTGGTCCAGTCGGCCTCGGTCATCGACAGCTTGTCGTCGCCGTGGCCATATTGCACCGCAGCGGTCGAGGAGGTCAGCACGATGCGCTCGATCCCGGCCTTGAGCGCGGCGTTGATCGCCCGCTCGGTGCCTTCGACGGCAGGGCGGATCAGCTCCTGCGGGTCCTTGGGAGTTTCAACGAAAAACGGCGAGGCGGTGTGCAGCAGAAAGCGGCAATCGGTCATCGCCTGATCCCAGCCGGAGTCGCTGAGCAGGTCGAGCGTCACAAATTCGAGCCGGGAAATATCAGCGCCGGCCCGGCTCAGCGTCGCCTTGACCTTGTCGGCCTTGGAAAGATTGCGCACACTGCCGCGCACGGTGTAGCCAGCGTTGAGCAATTGCAGGGCGACATGGCCGCCGAGGAAACCGGAAACGCCGGTGAGCAGGACACGATCGGACATGAAGTTCTCCTTATCAATTGAACGATATGTATGTTAATCGTTCAATTAGTTCAAGAGTGGATGCGACGTGACTGAGCAACTGGACGATAGAGCCCGCGACAAGCGCAACCGCATCCTGGATGCGGCCCGGTTCCTGGTGCTGCGCAACGGGCTGCGCGGTACGACCATGGAAGCGATCGCGCGGCAGGCGCATATCGCCAAGCCGACGCTTTACGCCCATTTTTCTGACAAGGACGCAGTGTTCACCGGCATTGTCGAGGGCCTGATGCGCGACATGTTCGCGGCCTATGATAGCGGCATGCAGACTGAAGGGGGCGTGGCGCAGCGGATCGGCAAGGCACTGGCCGGCAAATATGGCGCGGCAGCCCGGTTGCTGGACGGCTCGCCACATGCCGACGAGCTTTACAGCGCGCACACCCGCACCGCCGATAAATTCCGTGATCATGACCTGCGGGTGCGGGCGGAGATTGCCGCTGCGCTGGCTGAGGCCGGGGTAGCGGAGCCGGCCGAACTTACAGAAATGCTGCTGGCTGCAGCAGGCGGCATTGCCCGCACCGCCGGCAGCGAGGCGAGGGTGCGCAGCTGGATCGAGCAATTGTGCGAGCGGCTGATCGGGTCGGGTCGCTAGACCTTGACCCAACCGCCGGATTTTTCGCTGGCAACGATGGCGTCGAGCACCTTCATCGAGGCAATTGCGGTGTCGAGGCCCCACGGCAAGGGTTGCTCGCCGAGCACCGCCAGCGCAAAGGCCTCGGCCTGTTCGGTGTATTGATCGCAGGCGGGCAGGATTTCGCGGCGGGCCAGTGACCCATCCAGATTCGAACTCATGTCGATGGTAATGGCAGAAGGCTCATCAGGCAAAGCGTTGAACGGGATGATCACTTCGAGCTTGGCCTTGGTGCCGAGCACGGTCACGCGCTGGTGGCCGGTGAGCTGGGTGGAGCAGATGAAGCTAAGTTGACGGCCATTGCCGAAATCGGCGATGACGCTGGCCTGCTTGTCGGTGCCGAAGCGCTGGTCACGCTCGATCAGCGAAACTACGCGGGTTGGCTCGGCATCGAACAAGAAGCGGGCGATGGTGATCGGGTAGCAGCCGATATCGAGAATGCCGCCACCGCCGATATCGGCCTGGTTGCGCACATTACCGGGGTCGGCGTTGAAATAGGTGAAGACCGCATTGATCGCCAAAACTTCGCCCAGCTCGCCGGACCGCACGATGTCGCGGGCGCGCAGCCATTGTGGATGGAACCGCACCATGAAGGCTTCATAAAACACGATGCCGGGTGGGATGGCGCGGAGCTGTTCGGCTTCGGCGGTGGTGATGGCAATGGGCTTTTCGCACAGCACATGCTTGCCGGCCTTGGCTGCCGCCAAGCTCATCGGCACATGCAGATGGTTGGGCAGCGGATTATAGATGGCGTCGATATCGGGATCGGCGAACAGCTCTTCGTAGGAACCATAGGCCTTGGCAATGCCCAATTCAGCGGCCGCGGCCTGTGCCTTGGCCAGATCGCGCGAGGCGATGGCGACGACCTCGGAATGGGCCGACTTCATGATGGCTGGCGTGACTTTGGCCATGCCGATATTGGCGGTGGACAGAATGCCCCAGCGAACTTTTTTGGTCGTCATGATTGCCCCCCGTGTTGGCTCAGCCATAGCGGCGATCGGCGGCATTGGCCAGACCCTGGCGCCGTCGCTTGCTGGCGATGTCGACAATTTTGTTAAAATTGCGAGCTTTGTCTTGGCGCTTGCCAAGCAGTTGCCAGGTTACATCGGGGCAATGGGCAGGCAAGTTCGGGGATAGTGCGGTGAAAGCGATCAAGCGGGCGATGAGTGGCGGGCTGCTGACGGTTGGCGCACTGGCGACCTGGCAGATGTTTACCGCGCAGACAGTGTCGCCAACGGTTTTTGGCGTTGCTGCAGTGATGGTCGCGCTCTGCTTCATGTGAGCTTGTCGCTGGCGCGCGCAAAATGCGAGGTCGCCGTTGTAATGGCCCATTTCAGGTCCCAGATGGTCAGTTCATGACCAAAGGTGATCCATGCGCAGCGTCCTTTATACCGAATTTGGCGACCCAACCCGGGTTCTGACCCTGGCCGAACGCGACCTGCCACAGCCGGGCAAGGGCGAAGCGCGGGTGCGCATGGCGATGTCGCCCATTCACAACCATGATCTGTCCACCATTGCTGGCACCTATGGCATCAAGCCCGAATTGCCGGCCGTGCCGGGCACCGAAGCGGTCGGCGTTGTCGATGCGCTGGGCGAGGGCGTTACCCATCTCAAGGTCGGCCAGCGGGTGATGGGCGGAACGACCAAGGCCTGGGCCGAATATTACATTGGTCAGGCTGCGCGGCTGTTTGCGGTGCCCGACAGCGTTGGCGACGAAACCGCGTGCCAACTGATCTCGATGCCGCTCAGCGCCAAGATGCTGCTGGCCGATCTCGATGTGCCCACAGGCAGCTGGATCATCCAGAATGCGGCCAATGGCGCGGTGGGCAAGCTGTTCAACCAGTTTGCCACCGAGCACGGCGCGCATGTGGTCAATCTGGTGCGCGGCGATGCCCGCGTCGCGGAAATGGCGGCTCTGGGCATTGCCAATACGGTTTCGACGGAAAGCGACGACTGGCGCGAGCAGGTCAAGGCGATCACCGGCGGCGCGCCGATCATTCGAGGCCTCGATTCCGTTGGCGGCGATGGTCCGGAAGCGTTGCTCAGCGTGGCCGCCGAATATTCCGAGATCATTTCCTTCGGCAATCTTTCAGGGCGACCGATCAAGCTCAGTTCGGCCAATCTGCTGTTCAAGCAGGCCAGCGTTCGCGGCTTCTGGGGAGCGCGGTCACGCGCTACGCCCGAAGCGATTGGCGGCATGATTGGCGAATTGGTGCAGTCTGCCGCGCGTGGGCACCTGGTACTGGCGGTCGATGGAGTGTTCGATCTGGCCGATGCCAAGGACGCCGCCAAAGCCAGCGGTGAACCCGGCCGCAAGGGCAAGGTAGTGATCCGGGGTTAGGTGTGCCCGAGGGCGTGGCTTCAATGCGGTTCGTGGGCGTCGGCTTCGCCGAGCACCCAATAGCCTGCGGCCCGGATATATTCGGGATTAAAGCCGCGTTCGGCTTCCAAAAATTGCCGCACGGCGCGGCTCATGGCGCTTTCACCGGCGATGTAGCTGTGCGCCTCGCCTGCGGGGAATTGCAGCTCGCGGAGTTTATTCAGGATCAGGGCGGTGGTGCCGGCGGGCTGGCCGTTGCGGTGGACATAGATCAGCGTCAGATCGGCTTTGGTTTTAAAGCGCTGCTCCTCAGCGAGATTGTCGACTTCGATCACGGCGATCACGTTGGCGCCTTTGGGCAATTCCTCGATGCGGCGGCCCAGGGCGGGGAGGGCAGTTTCGTCGCCGGCCAGCAGATACCAGTCATAGGCAGGCGGCACGATCATCGAGCCGCGCGGCCCGCCGATCAGCAGTTGCTGGCCGATGGTGGCCTGCGCCGCCCAGCTTGAGGCCGGACCATCGCCATGCAGCACGAAATCGATATCGAGCGTATTGGCGGCCTTGTCGAAATAGCGCGGCGTGTAGTCGCGCATCTGCGGACGTGGTGTGCCTTCAGGAAATTCGGCGCCGTTGGGGCCCAGCACCGGAACGACGGGGTCCGTGCCCGGCGTCGGAAAGAACGCCTTGATATGATCGGCGTGGCCAGCCGAGACAAACCCCACCAGATCGCCGCTCAGGGTAATGCGGCGCATCAACGGGGTAATATCTGCGACACCCACCACATCGAGCAGGCGCATGCGGGTTTCGTGGCGGACGCGCTGTGGCGCGCGGGCGGCGGCAAGATCGGACATTGGATTTTCCTGACTAGGTTTGTCAGGAAATAAGCCGGGGCGGGTCTTTGATCAAGTCCCGCCCGACCATTCGGACATTATTTGCCGGCGTAGGCGGCTTCCAGCCCGGCGACGTCGAGCTTGCGCATCTTGAGCATGGCCTGCATGGCGCGATCGGCACCGGCACGGTCGGACCCACCCAGGCACTGTCCCAGCGCGCGGGGGATGACCTGCCAGGACATGCCGAACTTGTCCTTGAGCCAGCCACACTGGCTCTCCTCGCCGCCATCAGCGATCAAGGCGTCCCAGTAAAAATCGACTTCGGCCTGATCGATGCAGTCAATCGTCCAGGAAATGGCTTCGGTGAATTTATAAAGCGGGCCGCCATTGAGGGCCTGAAACTGTTGGCCGGCAATTTCAAAGCTGGCGGTGAACACGCGACCGTCCTGCATGCGGTTGAGGCTGAGGATTTTGCCCTTGAACAGCTCGACGTAAAGATTGACGGCATCTTCGATGCGATCGTCGAACCACAGGCAGGGGGTGAGTTTGGACATGACGGTCTCCTTGGGTTGAGGGTAGCAGGTTTCGGTCGTCGGCACGTCGCGCCGGCGGGACAGAAGTCGGTGTTGCTTGGTCGGTCAGGTCGGGTTGCTGGCCAGCAGGTCGTCGAGGCGCTTGAAGCCGATTTCCATGCCTTCGGCCATTGGGGACGCGGCCGCGCCGTCGCGCGCTTCTTTGCTGGCGTAGAGCACGGTGAGGGTGGAGGTGGTCTTGCCGTCGGCTTCTGTCAGTACCAGCGTGCAAAGGGTTTCCCCGCCGGTCCAATCCTGATCGTAGGTTTCGGTATTGACGATCCGTTCGGGCGCAGCGATTTCGCGATAGACGCCGCTGCTGGCCATTTCAAAGCCGTTGGGGGCCCTGGTGGCAAACCGCCATTTGCCGCCGACGCGCAGGTCGATTTCGCAGACGGTCATGATCCAGTCCGGCAGGCCATACCAGCGGCGCAGCAGGTCGGGTTTGGTGTAGCAGAGAAAGACCAGATCCCGAGGCGCGTCGAACCGACGGGTGACGACTATTTCGCGGTCGGTCGGGGTGGTGATGATCAGGGGCTCAGGCATCGCCTTAGGTCCTCTTGTTGGGCTTGTCGTCAGGGTTGAGCGGGGTCTGCAGAATGTCCAGCAGGCTATCGAGACGCTGGTAGCTCTGCTCCCAGAAGGCGCGGTACTTATCGAGCCAGCCGGCAGCTTCCGCCATCGGCGCAGCCTCGAGCTTGCGCGGCCGACGGGTGGCGCTTTGGGTGCCCGAAATCAGCCCGGCGCGCTCCAGGATCTTGAGATGCTTGGATACCGCCGGCTGGCTGATGGCAAAGGGTTCGGCCAGTTCGGCAACCGATGCCTCGCCCTGCGCCAGCCGGGCCAGGATGGCGCGACGGGTGGGGTCGGCAAGGGCCAGGAAGGTGGCATCGAGCTGCTGCGAGAGGGTCATTTTATAACCGAAGTGTTTTAGAACGATTTGGTTATGAAATAAATTGTAGATGGCGTCAAGCGGGAATTTGTTGGCACTTGCTGTTCAGTCGGCGCCCTCCCGCTTGCACGAGGGATCAGGGATGGGAGCCGGAGAGCCACAATATCCAGGCTCCGCACACCCCTCCCATCCTCCCCCGTCACGGGGGAGGTGCTGTCTGGTGGGCGCGACGTCAACCAGCCATTTAGAAATTGCCCAGCCCCAGCGCACCGCGGATTTCGGCGATCAGCCGGGCGTCGTCCCAGTAGTTGTCGGCGAGAGACTTCTCGGCGGTAAGGACGCTGGCGGGATCGTGTGGCACCCAGCCGATGCGCAGGGCCACTGCCGGGGCAGTGGATTGGGCATACATGGCCGCCATTTCTTCGAACACCCGCTTGGAATGGCCATAGGCATTGAGGGTAAAGCGTCGCTCTTGGGCTCCGCCCAATCCGATGAGGCCAACACGATGCGCGGCACCGGCACGCGCTCCGCCGCCTGCAGCAGGCGACCGGCATTGGCGACGGCCTGCCAATGCACACTGGCTGGCGCGTATGGATCGGCGCTGGTCGCCAGATGCACCAAAGCATCGACGCAGGAAAGCGCTGCGGCGATCTGGTGATGGGAATAGTCGATGGTGGACAGATCAGCGGTGATATCAGCGCCGTGGCGGATGTCGAGGCCGATACTGCCGGGAAAGGCGCGCATCACCTTTTGGCCGACGTTACCCAGCGCGCCGGTGACCAGCAGGCGCATGGTTAGTTCCAGCCCAGCATCTGGTCCTGCAACTGGCGCAGGGCGAACAGGCGCGTGGTGGTGTCTGGGGTGGCATTGGCGCGGGTGATGAGTTCGCCCTTTTTGACCGGGGCCAGCACCTTGCCGCCTTCGAGCAGGCCGACCGGCAGCGCTCTGGCGGCGCGGGCGTCGGGGACGGTCATGGTGTAGCTGCGATAGCAGGTTTCCCCGATCGCATCGAAGGTTTCCCCCAGCTTCAGATCGCGCTTGGCGACGGCGCAGACTTCGGCCACGGGCACGGGCAGCGGCACCATGTCGGGCTTGCCGTAGAGCATGATGCGGGCGGCGGTCAGCGGCACTTCAAGGCTGGTCAGGTGGTAGGGGCGGAAGAAGCTGTAATAGGGGCCATGGCCAATATGGAGGTCGTCCATGCGCTCGATGATGCGCGGATGCTCGGCCTTGACGATGACGAAGACGCCAGGGGCGACGCCCTTGCCGACGGTGTAGTCGACGACGCCCATCTTGTGCAGCACGCCGCCATCTTCGCGCGGGATCAGCACCTTGGCCATCTGGTCGCGGTCGGCGGCGGGGCCGTGCATGCCGGGAACGTCGGGCACCAGGCCGGTGGCATTGGCGATAGCGCACATTTCCACCATGGTCTTGGAGCCATCGATGAACTCCACCAGCATGCGTGGGTTCATGTTCCGGCGGGTGGCTTCCTCGCGGTATTCGTCGGGAATAGCGTCATGGCGCAGCGGGTTGTTCTTGCCCTTGCCGGCGGCAACGATAGGCAGCCCAAGCGCCGAGACGAACTCGATCAGCTCCATGCACGAGCTGGGTTCGTCCCCGGCGCCGACCGAATAGATCACGCCGAGCCGGTCGGCCTGCTGCTTGAGATAGGCGCCGATGGTGACATCGGCCTCGACATTCATCATCACCAGATGCTTGCCGTGTTCCATCGCCATCAGGTCATAGTCGGCGGCAACGCCGGGCTTGCCGGTAGCGTCGATGACCACATCGATCTGCGGCGTGGTAACCAGGGTTTCCGCCGAGGTGATGGCGATCTTGCCGGCTTCGATGGCTTCGCCGGCCCTCGTCGGGCTATCGACTTCGCGGCCCATGCTGTCCTCGCCATAGGCGATCTTCATGGCATCGAGGGCGGTATGGGGGCGGCGAGTGGCGATGGCGGCGATGGTGATGCCCTGCATCAGCGAGCCTTGCGTCACCAGATCGGTGCCCATTTCACCCGAACCGATGACGCCGACGCGGATGGTCTTGCCGGCATCGGCCCGGGCCTTGAGGTCGCGGGCGAGCCCGGTGAGGGTGATATTGGTGGTCATCTGGCTTCTTGGTCGGGCTGGAGTTGCGCGCAAGCGCATCGTTGGGATGGCTCTAGCACCAAGGCAGCGGCATGGAAACAGCGTCCGGGGTCATGGCATGGTCCAAGATCGGCGCGGCTTGCAACGAATTGGGGGTGTTCCAGCCGCCCAAAGCAAAATCTGGGCGCAAGGTTAGCACTTCTTAAACCGTTACAATGGAAACTGTATCTCGGAGCAATCTCCGGGGGCCGTTCATCGCTATGTCCAAGACCGTCGCAAAAACCGTCGAACTACCAGCGGTCGTCGATCTTGATTCGCTGGATGGCATCCGTGACGGCCTGCTCGACGCCATCGAAGAAGGCGCGGTCAATATCGCGGCTGCCGGCGTCGAACGCGTTTCTACCAATGCCTTGTTCATGCTGATCAGCGCAGCCGAAACGGCCCGGCGCAACCATTTCGAGTTTGCAATTAAGAGCCCGAGCGGGGCGATGACTGCGGCCATAGACAGGCTTGGCCTGGCTGCGCAGTTCGAGGGAATGATAAAGGGATGACTGCTTTGCGTGTTCTCACTGTCGACGATTCGCGGACCATTCTGGCGATGCTGCACCATACCCTGTCCAATGCCGGGTTTGAGGTGCTGCAGGCCGAAGACGGTCAGCAGGGGCTGGATGTGCTGAAAACCCAAAGTGTGGATGTGGTCATTACCGACATCAACATGCCGGTCATGGATGGCATCGAGTTCATCAAGAACGTGCGCGCCACTGGTAATCACCAGAGCCTGCCGATCCTGATCCTGACCACCGAAACTTCCCAGGACAAGCGGGACCAGGGCAAGGCGGCGGGCGGCACCGGCTGGATTGTCAAGCCGTTCGACCCGGAAAAACTGATCAGCGTTATCCATCGCGTCGTCCACTAATTCCTTAAGTTTGAAGGCCGCGTGAGCCGCACATGAGCGATCTCGACGATTTCAAAGCGACCTATTTCGATGAGTGCTCCGAGCTCCTGACCGAGCTGGAGGAACAGTTCATTGCCATCGAGGCCGGCGAACGCGACGCCGATCGGATCAACGCGGCGTTCCGCGCGGTTCACTCGATCAAGGGTGGCGCGGGCGCCTTCGGGTTCTCGGCCCTGGTCGGGTTTGCGCATGCCTATGAAACGCTGATGGACTATGTCCGCGACGGCCGGGTCGAAATGACCGACGACGTGGTGAAGCTGTGCATTCGCGCCAATGATCTGATCGCCGATTTTGTCGGCGCCGCCCGGACCGGTGAGCCTTTGGCCGCCGATTATGGCCAGGAAGAAAAGCGCCGCTTTGACGTGCTGGTGCGCGGCGAAGCCGCCGAATCCGATGAGGAAGAAGGCGGGATCGACGAGTTTGATATCGAATTCGTGCCGATCATGGTCAATCTGGACAAGGCCGAGGATGCTGGCCCGGTCACCTTCGACGCGCCGCTCAGCACGGACAGTTTTGACGACGAGCCCGTGGCGGCTGATGCCGGTCATTGGGAAATCCGCTTTACCCCGCATCGCGCGCTTTATGCCCGGGCCAATGATCCGCTGCTGCTGTTCCGCGAACTGGCGGTGATCGGCGAGATGTCGGTGCGTGTCGTGCTTGGTGAAATTCCGGCTCTGTCTGATTTTGAGCCGTTTGCGGTGTATTGTTCCTGGGAAATTACCCTGGTATCGCCGACCGCAACCGAAGCGGCGATCCGTGAAGTGTTCGAATTTGTCGAAGGCGACTGCGATATTTCCGTGGTGCAGCTTGGTGCCGGTGCTTCGGCGGCCGTTGAAGCGCCCGCGGCAAAGGGCGATGACCGGCTTGATCCGGCGATCGAAGATTTCCTGTCGCTAAGCGACGATGAAATGGCTGGGCTGACCGATTTTGCGCCGGCCCCCGTGGCTGCGGCTCCTGTTAAGCCAGCCAAACCGGTTGCCCCGATTGCTGTCGCGCCAGTCGCGGTGGCCGAGCAGGACGCGTTTGAAGAACCGCCGTCGCTGAGCTTTGCTGAGCTGGCCGATTCCATCGTGCCGACCAAGTTTGCGATCCCTCAGCCGGTTGCCGCCGTTGCCGCGCCGGCCCGCAATGCACCGCCCGCCGCCGGCCCGGCCGAAGGCAGCGAAGAGGGCGAACGCCGCAGCATTGGCGTGCAGTCGATCCGCGTCGATCTCGACAAGGTTGACCGCGTGGTCAACATGGTGGGCGAACTGGTGATCACCCAGTCGATGCTGACCCAGCAGATGGATGAGACGCTGCGGGCCCGCTATACCGAATTGGTGCGAGGCCTCGAAGTTCTGGCGCAGACCACCCGTGGCCTGCAGGACTCGGTGATGGCGATCCGCGCTCAACCGGTCAAATCGGTGTTCTCCCGCATGCCGCGCCTGGTGCGCGAACTGGGGCTGAAGACCGCCAAGAAGATCAAGCTGGAAACCATCGGCGAGAACACCGAAATCGACAAGACGGTGATCGAGCAGCTGAGCGATCCGCTGACCCACATGATCCGCAATTCGGCCGATCATGGTATCGAAAGCCCGGAAAAACGCCTCAAGGCCGGCAAGCCCGAAACCGGCACCATCCGGCTTTCTGCGGAGCAGGCCGGTGGCAATATCCTGATCATCGTCGAAGATGACGGGGCCGGGATCAATCGTGAGCGCGTGCTGCAGGTAGCGCGCGACAAGGGTATCGTTGCAGCCGACGTGCAGCCGAGCGACGAACAGATCGACCAGTTGATTTTTGCGCCCGGCTTTTCGACGGCCGAGGCGATCAGCGATATTTCCGGTCGTGGTGTGGGCATGGACGTGGTCCTGTCCAACATCAAGAAAATCGGTGGCTCGGTACATGTCCGTTCCTGGACCGGCCGGGGCACCCGCATGACGCTGCGCCTGCCGCTGACGCTGGCGGTGCTCGATGTGATGCTGGTCAAGGTTGGCGTGTCGCCCTATGTGGTGCCGCTGTCTTCGATCGTGGAAACCATCCAGTGCAGCCGCGCTTCGTTCGAGCGCGTGCCAAGCGGCGGGCTGGTGCTGCAGGTGCGCGGCGAATATGTGCAGGTGATCGATCTGGCCCAGCGCTTTGCGATGGAAACCGAGACCGAGCAGGCCAATCGCTTCGTAGTGCTGTGCGAAGCCGAAGGCAGCCACAAGGTGGCGCTGATCGTTGATGACATCATCGGCCAGCAGCAGGTGGTGATCAAATCCCTGGAAGAGAATTTCGAGCGGGTCGAAGGCATTGCCGGCGGCACGATCCTGGGCGACGGCAATGTCGCGCTGATCGTGGACGTGCAGAGCCTGAAGACCGCCGTCGTCCACAAGAATGCGGCCTGATCGCCGCCTAGTCTAGACTGCCGCTTAGCGGCTTGTAACGCGTAGCCACCCAGAAAAGGTGGAGGAAGGCAGAAAAATGGAAGCCCTTGGTTTGCGGGACGATATGGCCGACAAGTCAGCCATTGCCGCCCAGAATTCGCTGCAGCTGATCGCCTTTTCGATCGGTGAGCAGACGTATGGCGTGGAAATCACCACGGTGCGCGAAATCCGCGCCTGGAATGGTGCAACACCGCTCCCCAATACCCGCGAATTCGTGCGCGGCGTGATCAACCTGCGCGGCACTATCGTGCCGATCTTTGATCTGCGCGCCCGCTTTGGCGACGGCCAGACCTCGCCCACCAAGAACCACGTCGTGGTGGTGATGAGCGTTGGCGATAAATGGGTCGGCATCCTGGTCGATGCGGTGTCGGACATTCTGACCGTGTCGCGCGACGATATCCACAATGTGCCAGAAGGCAATTCGATCGATACCGAACTGCTCAACGGCATCGTCACCCACGAAAGCCGCATGGTCGGGCTGATCGATCTGCACGCCGTGGTTTCGGGCGCCAAGATGGACGCCTAAACGCTCCATTATCGGTTCTGCACAGGGCGCCTTCGGGCGCCCTTTTGTTTTCCGGTCGCAGAAATATATTGACAGCACGCTGTCAATATAACAATGTCGAATGATCGAGGCGGGCGATGGACGCTTGGACAAAATTTGCGGAGAGCATTTTTCGGCTCAACGGACTGCTGATGCAGGCCGGGGAAAGCATCACTGCGCCGGTCGGGCAAAGCAGCGCCCGATGGCAGGTGCTGGGGCGCCTCTATTATCGCGCGCAAACCGTGGCTGAGCTGGCGCGAGACATCGGCCATGCGCGCCAGAGCGTGCAGCGGCTGGCCGATGCGCTGGTCAAGGAAGGGCTGCTGATGGCCAGCGCGAAGCCAGATGACCGGCGGACCTTTCTGCTTGAGGTGACGCCGGAGGGGCTTGCCGTGCTCAACGCGCTCTATCTGCGGCAGTTGGAGTGGTCCAGGCGCGTCGTCAGCCAGTTCAGCGACGAACAATTGCAGGCCGTTGCAGCGACGCTGCAGGGCATTGGCGATGTCGTGCAGGCAGATGCCGCACGCAATACGGACGGAGAGCCATCCTCTCCGTCCTGACAGGAGAGAGATCGTGGGACGTTATATCGTATTGTATCAGGCGCCGCTGTCGGTGGCCGAACGCTTCGCCCAGGCAACGCCCGAAGAAGCGATGAAGGGCATGCAGATGTGGATCAGCTGGGCGCAAAAGCTCGGTTCGGCGCTGATCGATCCGGGCCGCCCGCTCGGCCACGCCATGCGCGTTACGCCAGCCGGCGCCAAGCCGACAGACAGCACCATCATCGGCATGTCGATCATGGCCGCAAGCTCGATGGATGAAGCGCTGGGCCTGGTCAAGGACCACCACCACCTGCATTGGGCGCCGGACTGCGAGATCCTGGTGCTCGAGGAAATGCCGATCCCGGAAATGCACGGCCAGTGAAGAGCGTGGCGTGAACGACCGCCGGGGACAGCGCCCTCCCCTCGAGGGGAGGGCTGCTACCACCGGCACAACTGCCATGGCTGCAACGACAGGCTTCCGGCGCTTACGCCTTGAGCACGATCACCTTGGTATCCACGGGCGTGCGTGAATAGAGGTCGATCATATCCTGGCTGAGCAGGCCGACGCAGCCGCTGGAAATGCCTTTGCCGATCGTTTCGGGGTGGCTGGTGCTGTAGAGCGTGTAGAGGGTGTAAACCCCGTTCTGATACAGATAGAGCGTACGGGCGCCGAGCGGATTATCCAGGCCGGGCTTCATGCCGCCCGCATATTGGGCGGCCTCGGGCTGTCGCGCGATCATTTCCTTGGGCGGGGTCCAGACCGGCCATTCGGCCTTGCGCCCGATATAGGCGTCACCGCTCCACAGGAAGCCAGCGCGACCGACGCTGGCACCGTACCGGGTGGCGCTGTCGTCGCCTTCAATGCGATAGACATAGTGATTGCGGGGATCGACGATGATCGTACCGACCGCTTCCTTGCTGCTGTAGCGCACGGTCTGGCGATAGTACTTCGAATCGAGTTTGTTCATGTTGACGGCAGGGATCGGGAATCTCTCGTCCGGCGCCGACCCGTACATCTTTTCCGCTTCGGCAAGGCTGATGCCACCGAAGGTCTTGCAACCGGCCAGCGCCAACGCCCCGAGGGCGGCGGAACCCAACAGAAATGAGCGGCGGCCCAAAAGCCCGGGCTGAGCTGCGGCGGTCATCTCATCGTCAACGATCATGATTTGAAGTTTCCCATTTCCGTTGCCGACCAAGAATACTGGCGGGCACCGCTGAACCTGTTGCTGAGGGAGATTGGTCCCAGGCAGGTAAATTGGCAAGCCCGGCCTTGACCGGGCAGAGCTTGGGGCGTCCAATATCCACTGTTCCGACCCACCTCAAAGCTGAACCCCGCGCAGTGTAGCGCAGGGTTCTCGTCGGCATCGTCATGGCAGTCGGAGGCTTACGCCGAGGTGAGCAGAAACTCGTCCAATTGGGCGAACTGCTCTTCGAACCCGCCGGTGGCGCCGGAGACCATGGCCTCGTCGAGGGATGCCTTAGTGGGATAGACGTCGCGCAGAACCAGATTGGTCTTGCCGCCATTTTCCTCGAAGGTCACCGTGGTCACGGCACCTTGCGCACCCTCGTCATTGGTCCAGACGATCCGCACATTTGGGACCACTTCAAGATATTTTCCGTAGAACTCAAAGGTCTTGCCCGACTCCAGCCCGAACTCGAGGCGGTATTTGCCGCCGGTGCGAACATCCATTTCGCAGGACAGCAGGGGGACGCCAATCGATTTGGGTGCCCACCAGCGCTTGAACAGTTCGGGCTTGCTCCACGCCTGGAACACGATGTGGGGTGGGGCGTCGAAGGTTCGGGTGACCACCAGCTCAAGCTCGGTGGTCCGTTCCACATGCGTGCGGCCTGCGGTGGCGCCGTTGTTATTTATCGCGTCCATCGATTTTTTCTTTCCTGTTGAGTTCTTCAATAACCTGATCCAGAGCGTCGAAGCGCTCGTCCCAAAGCTGGCGATACCTCTCGATCCATTGTGCCTCTTCTTCCAACCGGCTCAGCCCAAGCCTGCAGGTGCGGACACGCCCGACCTTCTCGGTCGTGACCAGTCCCGCCCGCTCCAGCACCTGGACATGTTTTTTCATGCCGGTGAGGGTCATGTGGAACTTGTCGGCAAGGTCGGTGATCGAGGCGTCTGCACGCCCCAGCTGTTCCAAAACGCCGCGTCGGGTCACGTCCGAGAGCGCGGCGAATGAGGCATCGAAGTGCGTTTGATAAAACTGAACCATGTAGTTCACTATAGAGCATTGATTGCGATATGCAAGGGGAAGGACACCGACGCGCCCGGCTCGGTTGCCAGCTGCAATTGAATTGTCGGCGCTCACGCGGACGCCCATGCCTATCCGCCCGTTGACAGGCCAGCGAGGCGAAACTGGAAGCGTTTCAATAGGCCATCGATCAGGCTTTACCGACGACAGCGGCGTGCTCGATAATGAAGTTGCGCTGATCCTCAGCCGCAAGGCGGACGCATGGGTTGCAGCGTAGACAGCTAGCGTCCGACGTGTTCCGCGTTGGCAGCGAGCCTGATACTCGGGCTCTGTCTATTGCGTTCCTCCAGAACGTCCAGCGCCACAATGACCGTGTCGCGCCCGCGTTCCTTGGCAGCATAAAGGGCCTTGTCGGCCCGGGCGGTCAGGCCATGCAGGCTTTCGTCGGTCAGGTGCCTGGCGATGCCGGCGCTCACCGTGACGTCCCAGCCAATGTCGTCGCCAAAATCGGCGGACGAAAGCTCAGCACGGATCGCATCGGCAAACTGCCGCGCTGCGCCCAGATCGCTGTCCGGGAGAATTACGGCAAACTCCTCGCCGCCCACTCGGCCTGCTATGCCATGCGGCACCGCCATGTCGCGCAGCAGCCTGCCTAGAACGGCAATAACCCGGTCACCCGCGGCATGCCCGACCGTATCGTTGATCCGCTTGAAATGGTCGATGTCGAACAGAATCAGGTAGATCGGACGGCGGCCGGGCTCCCACAAAAGGTCCGTGGCAGCTTCTTCGAACGTCGCTCGATTGAGCAGGCCGGTCATGGCGTCGATCCTCGAGCGCTCCCGCATCCGGTCGAGCTCCGTCAGCATGTCGCGCAGGACCAATGCCACGGCCATGGCCAATAGCGCCACCACCGTAATCAGCGTCGCCGCCAGGGGTTGCTCCACCGGCGGATGCGGGCCTGGCGGCGGCGCAAAATCGAGGATGCCACTTGGCGCCTCACGCGGATCGAGGGAGATGGAAGCGCCAGGATCGACCCCGTCGCCAAAGCTGCCGCGCAGCGCCGATGGCGGCCGATCCGGTGACAGGGCCCGCGCCAGCCCACCCGGATGGATCAGCGACAGCAGGATGACGATGGCGATACCAGCAATCAGGGTCAGCCCATGCCCCCAGGCACGAGCGCGATAGACCAGCACGGCCGACCAGCCCATGAAAACCAGCGTGGGAAGGGGGCCAATGAGAAACCAGTGATGTGGCCGTGCATGCAGCACGGTCAGCAGGATCGCCATCGCCACGAAAAGCGCGCCACAGGCCAGCATGCGGCCACCAGGGCTGTTGGGCGTGGCGCCTTCGCGATGCAGCCCATAGGCCACAAGACACGCCGCCGCGTAAAAACTCCCCCAGCTGAGCCACAGGATCGGGACGACCGGAGTGTTGAGACGCAGTGTCGCGGTCGCCAGCCACAGGGCCAGCAGGGCAAAGCTGCCCGCCCACCAGACAAAGGCCCTCAGCCGGCGATTGATCGCATAGGCGACGAGCAGCGCGGCCGCCAGCAGCAACGCGGTGACAGCGGCGGCGAGTGAGAACACATCAACCTGGACCACTTCAGTCATTCCCTCTTTGCGTGCAAGCATAAGGTGGCGGGCGTTAATACAACCTTTGGACGCCTGCGAACCGTATGATTTTTAAGATGTTTTGCTCGACTATTTGATGATTTGGCCGCCATAGCGCCATCGTCCCCATTGAACGAAACCGACCACCCAGTTCAACGATTGAGGTGCCGACCGGCGGTTTGAGGCATTCCAGCCAGACTCACGATATGGCCCTGGACTCCACTTGGGGAAGGGCAGCTTTAGGGTCTAAAGGGTAAAATCCCAGGGTCAGGCATCCTTGTTGCAAAGATGGCCGTTGCAGCGATCAGGACTCCGATACTCGCCTCGGCAATTCGCCGCCATGCGACCCCGAAATGCAAAAGGCGCCTTGCGGCGCCTTTGGACTCCTGTGGGGGAGGGCAGGCTAGAATAGTTCGGCGTCGCCGTGGGCCGAGTGCGCAGCGATGCCCGACAGCGACGGAACCCGGAGTTCATCAAGGGTCAGGTTGGACCAAATCTCGTCATACACATCTTCGGTTGCAGTGAGCGGCAGCAGATCGAACTGGCGCACCGCCAGTGCCATATTGTGGCAACGCTGCTCGATGCGGTCCTGGCCCTGCAGCGCCGTGACGATCATCTGGATCGCCTGGATGCGGGCGCTATCGCCATCAACTGATTTACTGGACAGCATTTCGAGTGCATCGCTGATGCCTTCGACCATGGCGGCGGTCTGCCGCGCCGTCTCGTCCAGCTCTCGTGCAAGTTTCTGAAGTGACATTCGTAGATTCCTAGCCCCCGTCCGAAGCAGACTATCCGAACAAATCTAAAGCTCTCCTTGCCATAAATGCATAGTCCAGAAACCTTCATCGTCGTGG
Organism: Devosia sp.; assembly: GCF_039927955.1. Lineage (GTDB taxonomy): Bacteria > Pseudomonadota > Alphaproteobacteria > Rhizobiales > Devosiaceae > Devosia. The sequence continues at coordinate 38,312 of NZ_JBDSUA010000062.1, forward strand.
TTAGCAATTGGCTAACGAGTTTGCGGCTACCATCAGGTCAGAGCTGCATTGGGGTTCAGACATAAAAAATGGCAACGCCGAATTCTCTGCCGCCTGAGTTCGACCGGGGCGTAGTCACGACTGTGCATCAGGGCGATTGCCACGTTTCCAACGAAACCGATCTCACCTATTCGACGGTTTTGGGCTCCTGTATCTCTGCCTGCGTGCGGGACAAGGTGGCCAATGTCGGGGGCATGAACCACTTCCTGCTCGCCGAGCAGTCGGGTTCGGCCAAGGATCGTTACGGTGCATCGGCCCGTTATGGCGCCTTCGCCATGGAGCAGTTGATCAACAAGGTGTTGAGCAAGGGCACCGGCAAGAAGTCCAATCTTGAAATCAAGGTATTCGGCGGCGGCAAGATCAATGCCGCGCTCGACGATGTCGGGGCCAAGAATATCGAGTTCGTACGCGAATTCCTGCATGCCGAAGGCTATTCGATGTCCAGCGAAGATCTCGGTGGCAATTATGCCCGCCGGGTGCTGTTCAAGCCGCATTCGGGCCGGGCATTCGTCAAGCGCCTGGATAGCGAAGCGGGCGCCAGCGTGGCCAAGGAAGAAATTGCATTGACGGTGCGCAAGGCCGCCGTGGTTGCACCAGTCTACGACGATATCGAATTGTTCTAGCGCACCATTGGCGTCCACATCACGTTAACATTCGGGCAATCAATGCTATCAAAGTGTTAGCGGCCGGCCCGGTTTTTATAGACTTGGTTAACCATTCCGGGGCTAGGTTGGGCACCATGCCAACCGGTATTTTATCGATTTTCAGATTTCGTGCGCCATGCAGCATTTGCGCCTAGCGTTGATCGCTTGTGGCCTGTGGCTGGTTGCCGTCGCCGCTGCGGCTGGCTTGCTGGTTGGCGTTGGTCCAACGATTACTGCGCTTGCGGCGTGCGGTGTGCTGTTTGCCGTGGCCGCGGCGTTTACGTTCGGGATGGCCAGCCTGCTGGATCGGCAGCATGGCGCGATGCTGGCGCAGATTGCCGGTGCGGCCGGGCTCAATGACATTGTGGGCGAGCGCTTCACCATTGCCGAGATTGTGACGCGGCTGGGACAGCGGCTGGAACGGGCACATCATTTCAAGGCGGGCATTGCCGCCATCCAGCAACCGGTACTGCTGGTGGCCGATGGTGGCACAATTCTGGCGGCCAGCAGCGGCGTCATCCGGCTGGCGCCACAAATCAGCGAGGGCCATACGCTTGATAGCCTGTTTGGCGCTGGCTACCTGGCCTCGGGTGGCGGATCGGCCGAAGAGTCGCTGATTCAACTGGCCGGCAAGCGCTTTGAAGTGCGGCGGCGCGCCGTGGGTACGGCCCGATACTTGCTGGAGTTGATCCCGGCTGGTCATTTTATCGAAGATGATGATCTGGATGCTTTTGCCACGGCGTTGTCGGCGGGGCAGACCGGGTTCCGCTTTGAAGCCGACATGGCCGAAACCAGTCCGGCGCTGGCAGCGCTCAATGCCGGGCTCGAGGCCATCGACCACAGCGTCGGCGATCTCAATCGGCTGGCTGCGGGCGAACCAACCAGGGCGCTGGGGCGCAATTCCGGGCTGGGGACGCAGGTGCGGGCGCTGCACGATCTGATCGAGGCGCTGGATGCGGCGCGGGTCGATGAAACCGAATTGCGGCAAGGCGCCGAAGCCAAGCTAGTGGCGATCGGCCGGCTGGTCGAAGGCTTCCAGGCCCAGGCCGAGCGGATGACCGCTCTGGCCCAATCCTCGCGCAAAGACGCCGGCGAGGCAGGCAAGCAGTTTGCCGAAGGCGCCGGCAATATCAAGCAGGCCAGGACCATCGGCCGGCAAGCCCAAAATCTGGCCGGCGAAGCGGATCTGGCGGCGCGGCGCACCCATGCGGTAGTGGGGGATTTCGACAAGATGACCCGCGAGATCGACAAGATGGTGGCGGCGATCGAGGATGTTTCGTTCCGCACCAATCTTTTGGCGCTCAATGCTGCTGTCGAGGCGGCACGGGCCGGTGACAAAGGCGCGGGGTTTGCGGTGGTCGCCGATGAAGTGCGGATGCTGGCGCAACTGACCAATCGCTCGGCCAAGGATATTCGCGCCGTGGTCAGTCGCGGCCGCGCAACGACTGATACCGGCGTGGGTGAAACCCAGCTGCTGCAAAAAATGATTGCCGATCTCGAGATTCATTTACGCAATCTAAGTAATGAAACCGACACTATCGCGCTGGCAATGACCCGGGGCGGCGACACGCTGGAACGGCTTGATGCACGGATGGCCGAATTTGGCGATGCGGCGGGGCGTGCGGTGGGGATCACCGCCAGCCGTGCCTCCTGACAATTGGTCGAGCGCCTGGCGCGATTGGGGTATGACGGCATGGAACAGGGAGAAGTTTCTCTCAGCGAACGGGAATTTTCGCGGATCAAGAACCGCGTCTATTCGGTCGCTGGTATTTCGCTGAGCGATGCCAAACGGACCCTGGTGGTGTCGCGCCTGTCCAAGATTGTCCGCAGCCTGGGGCTGTCCAGTTTTGATGCCTATGTCGATTATCTGGAAAAAGGCGCCAAAACCGAAGACGGGCAGGCGTTCGTCAACGCACTGACCACCAATCTGACGCGTTTCTGGCGCGAGGATCATCATTTCGACCATCTGCGTGACCATGTGGCGCAATTGATCGCGGACAAGCCACGCGGCAGCCGCCTGCGCATCTGGTCCGCCGGCTGTTCGACCGGCCAGGAACCCTATACGATCGGCATGGATCTGCTGTCGGCGCTGCCCGAATTGAAGCGCTGGGATTTCAAGATCCTGGGCACCGATATCGACACGGCCGTGCTGGCCAAGGCCGCGAGCGGCACCTATCCTGAATCCGAACTGTCCGGCCTGTCGCCGCAGCGGGCGCGGCTGATCGAAAAGCCGGTTGATGGCATGATCCGCGTACCCGATGCGGTGCGCAACCTGGTGTCGTTCAAGCCGCTCAACCTGATGCAGCAATGGCCGGTCAAAGGGCCGTTCGACGCCATCTTCTGCCGCAATGTGGCAATCTATTTTGACAAGCCGACGCAGGGCGCGGTGTTTGGTCGGTTCAACAGCCTGCTCGCGCCAGAAGCGTTCCTCTATATCGGCCACTCGGAAAACCTGGGTTCTGGCGGCGAGGGCTTCAAGCTCGTCGGCAAGACCATCTATCAAAACCGCGCAAAACCGCAGAAGCGAGAAGCAGCATGAGCATCAAGGTCCTGGTCGTCGACGATTCGGCACTTATCCGCGAAGTTCTGACCCGCATGCTGGGCCGCGAGGGCGACATCACCGTGGTCGGCACCGCCACCGACCCGATCGAGGCGCGTGAAAAGATCAAGACGCTGAACCCCGATGTGGTGACGCTCGATATCGAAATGCCGAATATGAACGGGCTGCAATTTCTCGACAAGCTGATGCGGTTGCGGCCCACGCCCGTCGTCATGGTGTCGACCCTGACCACCAAGGGCGCCAGCGAAACGCTGCTGGCGCTGGAACTGGGCGCGGTGGATTTCGTTGCCAAGCCAAGCGCCGACCTGACCGGGGGCATCGAGGCCTTCGGCGCCGGGCTGCGCGAGAAGATCCGTGCCGCCGCCAAGTCCGATGTCGGCGGCCGTTCGCAGCGCGCCGATACGCCCAAGGTTGCAGTGCGCACTGCGGCTGCTCCCGAAGGGTCGCTGATCGCCATTGGCGCGTCGACGGGCGGGGTGGAAGCCATCCGCGCCGTATTGACCGGTATGCCGACCGATTGCCCGCCGATCGTGATTGCCCAGCACATGCCGGCAGGGTTCACCAGCCGGTTTGCGGCGCGGCTCGATGAGCTGTGCGCGATCAAGGTGGTGGAAGCGCAGGACCGCATGCCGCTGGAACGCGGCCACGCCTATGTGGCGCGCGGCGATTATCATTTGCGCGTCGAGCGCAGTTCGGGCCAACTCAAATGCCGCCTGACCCAGGACGAGCTGGAAAGCGGACACCGCCCCAGCGTCGATATCCTGTTTGAATCGGTTGCCAAAACAGTTGGCGCCATGGCGGTTGGTTGCATTCTGACCGGCATGGGGCGTGATGGCGCGCGCGGGCTCAAGATGATGCGCGATGCGGGTGCCTATACCGTTGGCCAGAGCCAGAGTTCGGCGCTGGTTTACGGCATGCCGCGCGTGGCCTTCGAAGAGGGCGCCGTGGTGGAGCAGGCTCCGGTCGAGGCGATCACGGCTCGGCTGGCCAATGCGCTCAATCGTCTCAAATCCGCCGCTTAATCCCGGGTCCGCAATAGTTGTGCCCGCCGATTGAGACATTCGTAACGCTTCTTGCCTAGTGTTACCCAGTGGTTCGGGTAATTCCGTCGCGCTGAACAGGTGAATTCAACAATGCCAAAAGCAAGCGCAGTCAGCGTTCTGATCGTAGATGACCAGCAGTCGATGCGGGGCATTTGCAAGTACATTCTCACGCAACTGGGCTTCAAGGATATCATCGAAGCCAAGAGCGGCCGCGATGCCCTGGGCAAGCTGGAAAAGGCCAATGTCGATCTGATCATTTCCGACTGGAACATGGAAGATATCGACGGGCTGACGCTGCTCAAGGTGATCCGCAAGCATCCGCGGACCATGGGCATGCCGTTCATCATGGCTACTGGCCGTTCGGATAAGGAGCAGGTCAAGGAAGCCATCTCGTTTGGCGTCAACAACTACATCGTCAAGCCCTATGACGCTTCAACCATGAAGAAGCGTATCGAGGCCGTGATCGGCGCGCTTTCCTGACGTCAGCAACATTGATGCGTTGAAGCGAAGGCTGCCCTCGGGCGGCCTTTATCGTTTGCGAGCGGTAAACACGTAAGGAGTTTTTAATGCGCGAACTGTATCGTTTGCGTAACAGTCCGGACCAATTTCCAGACTAAGAGGACAGTGCCGAATCGACAACGTTTCAAATAATTTTCAAGAAACGGCTAAATGTCGATCACGCCAGTCTCAGTATTTCGGGGGGACAGAGATGAAATTTTTGCCGAACTTCAAGATTGCCCAGAAACTGCCGTTTGCCCTGGTGGGATCGGCACTGCTGGTAAGCGCGGGCGTGGGGATCGCCAGCTATCTCATTGGTTCGGCAACGGTGGATGAGTTGTCGCGTCGGCAGATCCAGACTGTGGCGACGCAGTCATCCAACCAGCTCAAGGCATTCTTTGATGACGTCGCCAAGGATTTGACCATCACCGCAGCGGGTGAAGCCACGCAGGTGACGTTCCGCGATCTGGCGATCACCTGGGGGCAGTTCGCCACGGCCAAGCCGCCGGTCGATGCGCTGACGGCATTGCAGACAGCCTATATTGCCAACAACCCCAACCCCGAAGGTCAGCGCCAGCTGCTCGACGTTTCTACCGACGCCAAGCGCTCGAATTATGATTTCCTGCATTCCAAGATCAACCCGGTCTATCGCCGGCAGATGGAATCGCATGGCTACGCCGATCTGATGCTGCTCGATATCAAGGGCAACCTGGTCTATTCGGTGATGAAGAAGGCCGACTTTGCCACCAATTTCGCTGCGGACGGTGCGGGCGCAGCGACAGGGCTGGGCCAAGCGTTTCAGGCGGCTGCGGCGATGGCCGAAGGCGGCCAAGTGGCGTTCGGAGACTTTGCCCCCTACGCACCCAGTGCAGGCGCTGCTGAAAGTTTCATGGCCACTCCGGTGTTCGACAATCGCCACAAACTGGTCGGCGTGATTGCGGCACAGATTTCCACCGATGCGATCAACACCATTCTCGGTTCGTCCGATGGGCTGGGTGAGACCGGCGAATCCTTCTTCGTCGGTCCCGACCATCTGATGCGTTCGGATTCACGCTTCTCGCCGGACAACGATGCGTTGGTGACGACGTTCGAGAACCCCATCGTTGATGCGGCTTTGGCCGGCACCGCAGCGAGTGGCGTGACCTCGAACTATCGCGGCATGAATATGATCGTGACCACCGAGCCGCTGGAATTCGCCGGTGCGCACTGGGCGGTAGTGACCGCGATCGGCGAAGCCGAGGCCTTCGCGCCGATCACCAATATGCGCAACATGATCCTGCTGGTTGGCGGCGCGCTGCTGGCGATTGCGGCAGTGCTTGGATATTTCTTCGCCCGCTCGATCAGCCGGCCGCTTTCGGTTTTGACCGCGACCATGGAAACCCTGGCGCAGGGTAATCTGGATATCGACGTCAAGGGCTCGAACCGCCGCGATGAAATCGGCGCCATGGCCCGTGCCGTCGAAGTGTTCCGCGAAAGCGGGCTGAAGGTGGCGGAAATGACCGAGGCGGAAGCTGCCGGCGTCATTCGCACCCGCGAAGATCGCGCTACCATGATGCAGACGCTGCAGCGCGCCTTTGGCGCGGTGGTGGACGCTGCCATTTCGGGTGATTTCTCCAAGCGCGTGGTGGCTGAATTCCCCGATGAGGAACTCAATACGCTGGCGCGCTCGGTGAACAATCTGGTGGCGACGGTGGATCGTGGTGTCAGCGAAACCGGCGAAGTCCTGGCGGCCTTGGCCGATACCGACCTGTCCAAGCGCATGCATGGCGACTTCGAGGGGGCTTTTGCCAAGCTCAAGGCCGATACCAATCGCGTTGCCGAAACGCTGACCGATATCGTCGGGCAGTTGCAGGATACCTCGCGGAGTCTCAAATCAGCGACCGGCGAAATTCTGGCCGGCGCCAATGATCTGTCCGAACGCACGACCAAGCAGGCCGCGACGATCGAGGAAACCTCGGCGACGATGGAACAATTGGCCACGACGGTGCTGCAGAATTCGGAGCGGGCGCGCGGCGCCAGCGACGTGGCTAATACCGTGACCAAGACCGCCGAAGAGGGCGGCGCGGTGATGCATCAGGCGACCGAGGCGATGGAGCGGATCACCGCTTCGTCGGGCAAGATCTCCAACATCATCGGACTGATCGACGATATCGCCTTCCAGACCAACCTCCTGGCGCTGAACGCTTCGGTGGAAGCGGCGCGGGCCGGTGACGCCGGCAAGGGTTTTGCCGTGGTCGCCGTCGAAGTGCGCCGGCTGGCACAATCGGCCGCCAGCGCTTCTTCGGAAGTCAAAGTGCTGATCGAGCAGTCGGCCAATGAGGTCAAGGGCGGCTCGCGCCTGGTGGCGGATGCGGCCAACAAGCTGCAGGCCATGCTGGTGGCGGCGCGGTCGTCCAATGAGTTGATGAACGGCATTGCCAAGGAAAGCCGCGAACAGGCGTCCTCGATCGATGAGGTCAACACCGCGGTCCGCACCATGGATGAAATGACCCAGCACAATGCGGCGCTGGTCGAAGAAATCAACGCGGCCATCGAGCAGACCGAGGCGCAGGCCTCCGAGCTCGATCGCATCGTCGACATCTTCTCGCTGGATGGGCAGCAGGGTGCAGGCCGTCAGGCGGCGCTGGCCCCGCAGCCCGTCGAAGCGCCCCAAAAGGGGGCCCGCGGATTGCAGGACAAACTCAAGACAGCGGCAAAATCCTATCTGAGTCAGGGTAATGCGGCGCTCAAGGACTGGTCTGAATTCTAGCCCACAGGCGCCGAATTGTTGCAAAAAGGGGTGCTTTGGCGCCCCTTTTTCGTTGGCGCGGCCATTTTGTGCTTATGGCTAACAAATCGTTTCAGTGATCCTTAATCGACGCCCTGTACGGTTAGGTACAACGATGTTTATCCGGCTGCATGGCCAATGGGCCGGATTTGATGTGCAGAGCAGTTCTTGCACGCAGCATTGATCGCGCCGGAGCGTCAAGATGATCAAGTTTCAAACTCTGTTGCTGACCACCTGTGGTGCTATCCTGACCATGGGCGTCCTCTTTGCCGGACCGGGCATGCTGGTCAGCCAGTCCTATAAATCGGTGCTGACCGAATCCAACACCCTGATGGTGTCGATGCGCCAGCATATGAGCGCCGACATGTTCCACGATTCGATGCGGGGCGTGGTGTATCGGGCGCTTTATGCGGCCTCGACTGCCGATGCCGCGATGGCGACCGAGGCCAAAGGGGAAGTGACGGAATATGGCGATGCCTTCCGCGCCGCCGTTGCCGCACAGGCCGGCCTTACCCTGCCCGAAACCGCGCGGACTGCGCTGGATTCCGTCAAGGAGCCGCTCGACGCCTATCTCAAGGAAGCTGAAGCGATTGTTGGGACCGCCAGCGGCGGCGATCTAGCGGCAGCACAAGCGCAATTGCCGAAGTTTGAAGAGGCCTTTGGGGCTCTTGAAACCAAGATGTCGGGCGTGGCTGACGCCATCGAAGCGGCGAACGGCGCCGCGAGCGAGAAAGCTGCCGCCGTGTCCACCATGGCCACTTTGGTCAACTGGGGCGGCATTGGGTTCACCGTGATGCTGGCGCTGGGCGCCTTGTGGGCGGGCCGGACGCTGATCATCCGGCCATTGACCGCTTTGGCCAAGTCGATGCGGCAACTGGCCGATGGCGACGTCACGGCCAAGGTTGACGAGAAACAGCGGCTGTCGGAAATGGCGGCCGTGGCAGAGACTGTATCGGTGTTCCGCGCCGCCATGATCGACCAGACGCAGTTGAGTGCGCAGAGCGAAGAATCGGCGCGCAGCAATAAAGAGCGCGTCGCTGACGCCAATGCGCTGAACCAGAGCATCACCACAGTGGTCGGCGCGGCGCTGAAAGGCGATTTCTCGCAGCGGATCGAGGCCAACTTTACCGATCCAGCGCTGGGCACGCTGGCTGCCAGCGTCAATAGCCTGGTGGCAACGGTTGATCGCGGCGTCGGGGAAACCGGCCAGGTGCTGGCGGCGCTGGCCGATACCGATCTGACCAAGCGGATGCAGGGCGAGTATCAGGGCGCCTTCGCCAAGCTCAAGACCGACGTCAATGCCGTGGGCGACAAGCTGACCGAGGTGGTGACGCAGTTGCGCACCACCTCGCGCTCGCTCAAGTCTGCCACCGGGGAAATTCTGGCTGGCGCCAATGACTTGAGCGAACGCACCACCAAGCAGGCCGCAACGATCGAGGAAACCTCGGCGGCAATGGAGCAGGTGGCGGCAACGGTGATGCAGAACGCCACCCGCGCCCGCGAGGCCAGCACCAATGCCGGCGTCGTCACCCGGACCGCCGAGGAAGGCGGGCAGGTGATGGATGCGGCAACGGCGGCGATGGAGCGGATCACCACCTCCTCGGGCAAGATTTCCAACATTATCGGCCTGATCGACGATATCGCTTTCCAGACCAATCTGCTGGCGCTGAACGCCTCGGTGGAAGCGGCCCGCGCCGGCGATGCCGGCAAGGGCTTTGCGGTGGTTGCGGTGGAAGTGCGGCGTCTGGCGCAGAGCGCTGCGAGCGCCTCGTCCGACGTCAAAGTGCTGATCGAACAAAGCGCCAATGAGGTCACCGGCGGTTCGCGCCTGGTGGCTGATGCGGCGGCCAAGCTGCGCTCGATGCTGGAGGCGGCACGGCTCAACAACAGCCTGCTCGAGGCCATCGCCAATGACAGCCGCTCGCAGGCGTCCTCGATTGAGGAAGTCGCCATCGCGGTGCGGCAGATGGACGAGATGACCCAGCATAATGCGGCTTTGGTTGAAGAAACCAATGCGGCTATCGAGCAGACCGAGGCGCAGGCCAATGCGCTTGATACCATCGTCGATATCTTCGTGATCGAGGAGAGAAGGGCGACGGCGCCGCAGCGGGCGGAACCTGCGGCCAGCGGCGCGCGGGGTTTGCAGGCCAAGCTCAAAAGTGCGGCAAAGTCTTATCTGTCGAGCGGCAATGCCGCAGTTTCCAAGGACTGGTCCGAGTTCTAGTCGATAGTATTATTGAGCAAAATCAAGGCAGTTGTTGCGGCTGATCGCGGATCAACAGGTCGTGTCCCGGGACGTGGTGTAGCTGAGTAGCGCGGTAGTCATCGGCGCTTTCCGGTAGGGTCTGGTTGCTTACACCAACCCTTTACCTGAAGGACCACCGATGACCGACGCGATGATGAACCT
>NZ_JBDSUA010000063.1:0-29202 GCF_039927955.1 Devosia sp.
AGCTCTCATGGCCTTCTCCGCTCAGATCGCGCCACTGGCGCGATCTGCCCTGGCGGGGCGCTACAAAGCCCCACAAGGGGGAGGGTGGGCGCGGTGGGTGTGGCTCGATCTGAGCACGATCTGGTAACGCCAAAGATGTCATTCCGGCGGAGGCCGGAATCCATGCGGTGAACGCTCCCAGCGCTGGATGCGAATGGATGGCCACGGACCTGGATTCCGGCCTGCGCCGGAATGACATCGCGTTTGGGGCCGCGCCGGTGCGGCTGCGGGTCCAATGTTTTACGGCGAGGGAGTCTGATCGGCCACTTCGGCCACGGTTGCGGCCGGTTCAGTGGTGACCTGGCCCTTGTTGAGGGCGGCGATCACTTCGGCATTGTGGCCGTAGATGTCGTCATAGGATTTCAGCGAACCATCGGCTTCGACGCGCAGCGTGAAATAGGTCAGGTGTACCGGAATTTGATGGTCCGGGTTCACCCAGCGCTCCTTGGCGCCGAACATGGCTTCGAGCGAGGCGCGATTGATATGGGTTTCGTTGGCGGTCAGCGCCTGGGCGAAATCCATGGGGTTCTGCACGCGGACACAACCGTGGCTGTAGGCGCGGTAGGCACGCGAAAACAGCGACTTGGACGGGGTATCGTGCAGGTACACGTCGTGCTTGTTGGGGAACAGGAACTTGATCTGCCCCAAGGCATTGCCGGCACCCGGCTTCTGGCGGACGCTGAACGGGAAGCTGTTGCCAGCGGCGGACCAATCGACCTGCGAGGCCGAAACCACGTTGCCGTTGTAGAGCAGCTCCATGTTCTGGCCGGCGATGTAGCCGGGATTGGTGCGGGTCTTGGGCGCGATCTCGTTGCGGATGATCGAGGACGGCACGTTCCAATAGGGGTTCACCACGATGTGGCGAATATTGTCCGAAAAAATCGGGGTCTGGTGCTTGGTCGCGCCAACCACGACGCGGGTGGTGTAGCCCGGCACGCCATCGGTGTTGATGACCAGGGTGTATTGCGGAATGTTGACGAAGACGTTGAACTTGCCCAGGTCTTGGGGCAGCCAGCGCCAGCGTTCCATATTGGCAATGATGTCATCGCGGCTGATGCTGGGGCCGCCATTGAGCGCGGCCAGCGTGCTTTTGCCGGCGATGCCATCGGCATCGAGGCCCTGGGCATCCTGATAGGTCTTGATCGCGGCAACGACGACATCGTCATAGGCCAATGGATCGACCGGGACGTCGGTCAGGGCCAGACGCTCGCGCAGCAGCGGCACGCGCGCGTCGCTCATCCCCGGCTTCAGCGTCGGGCCGGCGGGAATTTGCACGGTCTTGGTCTGGGAACTTTCGTCGAAATTGGCGAGCGCGGCTTTGAGGGCCAGGAATTCGGGGTGGGTAGGTTCAAGCGCCGCCAGGATTTTTTCCGGCGTCTTGCTGGCAGCCATTTCGGTCAGGAGCGCGGTCGCGTCGATGGCCTTGGGCGTGTAGTCGAGGTTTTCCGAGATCGACAGCGGACGCAGGCGGCCGGTGTGGATGTGGGTGGCGTAGCGGACGACGGCGCTGGAAAATGCGGTTTCAAGGGCGGCCATCTTCGCCGGATCTCTGGCGGCTGCGGCCGGGTCGAGATCGGGCGTCAGGTAATCGCTCGGACGCAGGCCTTCGCGGGCCGCATCCTTGAACAGCTTGATGACGTTTTCGGCGGTGGGCGAAAAGCTCAGGGCGCCATCGGCGGACTGGCTCAGCCAGATCGGTTCGAAGTGGCGCGCACCGTAAAAGAAGTAGAGTTTTTGTGCTTCGGCATAGCCATCGCTGTCGCGACCGGCGCCATAATAGGCGGCTGACAGCGCATCCTTGATGGTGCGGGCAAGGGCGGTCTGGGGCGGCGCGATGATGATGGGGTTAACGACCGGCTCGGCCGAGGCCACGTCCTGCGCCATGGCCGGCACGATACTGCCAAGAGCCACACTGGCGAGCAGGCAAATCAAGAGCTTGTTCATGAAAACTCCACCGCGAGGCGACCGCAACTGGCCCAAACCGAATCCCGGCAGAGCACGCACACGCTGAAATTTACTACTCTGGAAAGGTTAAGAGGTGCAATCGCTCGCAATGTTGTGAGCAAGGTTTGTGGCGTTGCTGCAACGGGTTTTCAGCTCTGGTTGTCTTCTTCGGGCTCAAAGCTGTCTTCGGGCAGATCGAGTTCGGACCTGGTGCTGGACGAAGCGGCTGTGCTGGCGGGCAAACGCGGGGACTTTGGCGGGGTGCCGCCAGTGACGATCCGCACCGGCGGCGCAGCGCCATCGCGATCCTGACCGAAGTAGATGGTTTGGTGCGGCAGGGCGATTTCGATGTCGCGGGCGTCGAAGATGGTCTTGATGCGGCCGTTGAAGGCGCGGCCCACCGACCATTGCTGGCCGGGCAGCACCTTGATCCTGGTTCGCACGATCACGGCGCTCTCGGCGAATTTGTCGATGCCCATCCATTCCAGTTCGGTGGCGACAATGTCGTTGGCGAAAGCCGGGTCGGCCTTGAGCTCGGCAAAGGCATCGTCCATCGCCTGTTTTACGTCGTCGATATTTTCGCGGTAGGCCACGCCCATGTCACAGACGGCGAAAGCGAAGCCACGCATGAAGTTGGAGACGGTATCGACCGAGGAAAACGGCACGATGTGATAGACGCCGTTGACATCGCGCAGCGACGCCGAGCGAATGGTCAGGCGTTCGACCTTGCCGGCGATGCCGGCGATATTGACCACGTCGCCCACATCGATGGCGCCTTCGAGCTGCATGAAAATGCCGGTAATGACATCCTGCACCAGCTTTTGCGAGCCGAAACCGATGGCGAGGCCGATGACCCCGGCAGAGGCGAGGAGCGGGGCGATATTGATGCCGATTTCGGACAGCACGAACATGCCGGTAAACACCGCCAGCGCGATGGAAATGGCATTGCGCATCAGGGCTAGAAGAGTGCGTTCGCGCGACTTGACGGCGAATGATCCTTCGCCCTGCAGGCGATAGTCCACCCAGGAACTGACGGTGAGCCAGGCGGCAAAGGCCAGCACCAGAATAATGGCAATGGTGGCGATGGCGCTGGCAAAGCGGCCGCCAATGTCGGAATCGAGCCAGGCGCCGATGCTGAACAGGCCGATGCTATCAAGGGTAATGGCGGCGACCACGAGCACCACCATCAGGCGCAGCAAGGCAAGCGCCCGCGGCACGAACGCGTTAAGGCGCTGTTCGAGCAGCGGGATGCGGTCGGAAAGGCGGGGCGGGAGTTTGACGCCGTTCAGAATGATGCGGTTGAGCAGGTTGGCAATGGTCAGGCCCAGGCCGATGGCAATGGCGATCTTGATGGTGGCGACCAGCATCGACAGCAGCGCCTCGGGCGGCCAGATCATCACCACCAGAAACAGCATGACCAGGTAAATGATCACCGGAACGTGCCAGTAACGGGCCATGAATTTGAGGGTGCGGTTGTCATCCTGGCTGGTGATGCTGACCAGCCAGGCGGTCACCGCCTCGCGCATGCGCAGCACCAGATTGAGCACCAGGGCCAGCACGATCAAGTAATCCAGCACCGAAATCGCCAGCGCCGACGCGACCGAAATATTGCGGTGGAACACCGGAACCAGCAGCAACTGCCCAAAGATCAGGATGTTGACGGCAAACAGGCTCCAGCGGGCCAGCATATTGGCATTGTGATCGGAGATCGGCACCGGCCGCAACGAGGGGTGCTGCGGCGCCAGCACGGCGTAGATCAGCGCCAACAGCAGTTGGGCGACCAGAAAGGCGTTGAGGAACAGGGATTGATTGAAGGACATCTGGCCTGCCGGGCCTAACACGCCCGCTGCAACGATGGTGCCGACGCTCCAGGCAATGGCGATGATGGCGACGTTGATGGCGAACTGGACGAGGACGGCGATGGCCTTGACGACAAGGCCCGAGCTGGCGGCCCGGCGTTCCAGCATTTTGCGCATGCCGCGGGTCAGGCCGAGCATGGCAAGCCAGAGGGCATAGGTGATGATGACAAGAATGCCGAGCTCGAGCCAGACCTGGCCAATCGAGCGATAGTCGGCCTGCCAAAGAGCGCCAAACATGGCGGGCGCGGCGCGCAGACCGGTCCAGAACTGCTTGACGGCGTTCGCACCGGACTGCACCGCGCCTTGCGTCACCTGGGCAATATCGCCGCCGAAGCTGTTGGGGGTGATTGCGGTTGGCGTGCTATCAGCGGCGGTGCCATCGGCGCGGCGCTCGAGATCCTCGATCAGCCGCTGGCGCGCTGCATCGTCCTTGAGCACCTCGATGAGGGTTTTGAGCGCGGCGCCATCGTCGGGAGTTGCTGTTCCGCTGACCGCTGTCGGGATGGCCTGCGCCGATGCCGGAGCGGCGGACAGGCAGATCATTCCGGCCAGGATCATAAAGCCCGCAAGGGGACGCAACAGCAGGCTCATCAAGGGCATGGATGGGGTTCCGTTCCAATTGCGCGTCGGACTGGTCCTAAACCGCGACGGAGGGGCGAACAACCCCTGGCCGGGTTGCGTGATGTGTTGGACGGGCTATTACAGTTGCCGGGCGAAGCCATGGTGGAGAGTGATGGTGCTGGATCAGAGGGAAATTGCGGCACTGATCGACTGGCGGCGCACTGTGCATCAGTGGCCCGAGATTTCGGGCGAGGAGGCGCAGACTGCGGCCACGGTTGTCGCCGCTTTGCACCTGTTGGCGCCTGACGAGATTTTGACCAAGCTGGGCGGACACGGGGTGGCAGCGGTGTTTGCCGGACGCGAGGCGGGCCCGACCGTGTTGTTTCGCTGCGAGCTGGATGCGCTGCCGATTGCTGAAATCGGCGATCGGCCGCATCGCTCCCGGATCGTGGGCAAGGCACATCTGTGCGGCCATGACGGGCATATGGCGATTATCCTGGGGCTGGCGCAGATGTTGGCGCAATGCCGGCCACGGCGCGGCCGGGTGGTGGTGTTGTTTCAGCCCGCTGAGGAGACGGGAGCGGGGGCGCGGGCGGTGATCGCCGACCCGCAGTTTGTCCGGATCAGGCCGGACTTTGCCTTTGCGCTGCACAATATGCCGGGCATTGCGATGGGGGCGGCGGCGGTCAATGCCGGGCCAATGGCCTGCGCGTCACGGGGCCTGCGGATCGTGTTCGCCGGCAAAACGGCGCATGCGGCAATGCCAGAAACAGGCGTGTCTCCGGCACCCGCCATCGCGCGGTTGATTCCGGCGCTGACGGCGCTGGGCACTGGCGGGCCGCTGGAAAGCGGATTTCGCCTGGTGACGGTAACGCATGCCCGATTTGGCGAGCCGGCGTTCGGCATCGCGCCGGGCGAGGGGGAATTGTGGGTGACGCTGCGGACGGTGCTCGATCGCGATATGGCGGCGCTGCATCGCGAGGCGATGGCGCTGATCGATGCCGAAGCAGGCGGGCTGGGCATGACGGTGACCGTGCATGACCAGTTTGCCGGCTGCGACAATGATCCTGAAGCCGGCGGGTTGGTGACCGCTGCGCTGGATCGGGCCGGGATCACGCTGGTGCAGGGCAGGACGCCGATGCGCGCTTCGGAGGATTTCGGGCTGTTTGGGTCAGTCTCCAAGGCAGCATTGTTGCTACTGGGTGCTGGCGAAAGCCATGCGGCGCTGCACAATCCCGACTACGATTTTCCCGACGAGATGATTGCGGTGGGAATCGGCCTGTTCGACGATATCGGGCGCCAATTGCTGGGTTAGGCCAGCAGCGGCCCGATCAGGCGGCGTCGCTTTCGAGCGCTTCGGCAAGCCCATATTCATGCAGTTTGCGATAGAGCGTCGAGCGGCCGATCTTGAGGGCGCGGGCGACTTTGGACATGCGACCGCCATGGTGCTCGATGGCAAAGACAATGGCGGCGCGTTCGATATCGGCAAGAGCGCTGATTTCGCCCGATGGGTCGAGGAACCGGTCCTGTGCGGGGATCGCCTCGGGCATGGGGCGCAGGCGCGCGGTGGCGTTGTCGATGTGGGTGGGGGCGGCGGGGACGGTGATTGTATCGAGGGCGCGGACAGCCTCTTCGCGGCCACCGAGCTGGGCGACGATCTGGGGGAAATCGACGGTTTCAAGGAAGGCACCGTCGGACAGGACTATAGCGCGATAGACGCTGTTTTCGAGCTGGCGGATATTGCCGGGCCAGTCGTAACTTTGCAGCAAAGCCAGCGCGGCGGGCGAGACGCCGATGACGCGTTTGCCTGCTTCCGCCGAAAAGCGTGCGGTGAAATGGGCGACCAGTTCGGCGATGTCTTCCTTGCGCTCGCGCAGCGGTGGCACATAGATCGGGAAGACGTTGAGGCGGTAATAAAGGTCTTCGCGGAATTCGCCGGATTTGGCCAGATTGAGCAGGCGACGATTGGTGGCGGAAATCAGCCGGACATTGACGCGCTCGGGCCGGGTGGCGCCGACCGGTTCGATTTCGCCCTCCTGCAGGGCGCGGAGCAGCTTGACCTGGGTGTCGAGCGGCAGTTCGCCCACTTCATCGAGGAACAGCGTGCCGTTATGGGCCTCCGCAAATTTACCCGCCTGATCGGCGTGGGCGCCGGTGAAGGCGCCTTTCTTGTGCCCGAACAGCACGGATTCAACCAGATTTGGCGGGATGGCGCCGCAATTGACGGTGATGAACGGCTTGCCGGCGCGGTCGCCAGTGCCCTGGATGATGCGGGCGATCAGTTCTTTGCCGGCGCCGGTTTCGCCTTCGATCAAGACGGGAATGGTGCTCTTGGCGGCCTTGGCGCACAGCGTCAGCACGCGGGCCATGGCCGGGGCGCGGGCGATCATATCGGCGGGCGTGAAGGTGCCCGTGCGGCGGCTGCGTTCGGCGCGGACCACGGCTTCGAGCGCATCGAGCTTCATGGCATTGCGCAGCGAAACGATCAGCCGTTCGGGGGAGACGGGTTTGACGAAATAATCGGCCGCGCCCTGGCGCATGGCGGTGACGACGGTTTCGAGCGAGGCGTGGGCGGTCTGGATGATGACGGGATGCTTGAGCCCTTCGCGGGCCATGGCTTCCATCACGGCCATGCCATCCAGATCAGGCATCACCAGATCGAGAATGACGGCGCCGATATTGTGATCGTCGCGCAGGATGGTCAGTGCCTGCAGGCCGCCGGTCGCGGTCAGGGGTTTGAACCCTGCGCGGTTGGCAACTTCGGCGGTCAGGCGCAATTGCACCGGATCATCGTCGACAATCAAAACCCGCGTCATCAGACCTCGTTCGACGTTTCGGCGCTCGAATCGCGCTGTATCGTTTTGGGAGGATGATGGGCTGCGGGCCTTAAGAGGGTGTTAATCATGGGGATTTTGTGCGGTGTAAGTCGTCAATGATCTGTAGTTGTTGACTGCAGTGTAGTTTTCAACTACGTATTTTGCGATGAAAGCGATCAGCTACACCAAGGCGGCCGTGCGGGTTTTGAGCCGAATGCCCACCAACACGGCAGCGCGAATTCGGTCCAAGATTGCCGATTATGCGCGCGACCCCGCCTCGCAGGCCAACAATATAAAGGCCCTGCAAGGGCGCTCAGGGATTAGGCTACGGGTCGGCGATTGGCGTGTCATTATGGAAGACGGGGTTGTGTTGCAGGTTCTTCAAATCGGCCCGCGTGGATCGATTTACGATGAGTAAAGTCAACGTATGGAGCTTCAAATGAATGAAATGGTGACCATTCCCAAGGCGGAGTATGACCGTTTGCGTGCTGCAGCTGACGATCTGGCGGATATTGCACTTTATGAAGCCGCCAAAGCCGACATCGCCGCTGGCCGTGATGAGTTGATTCCTGCGGCATTTGCTGATCGCCTGATCGACGGCGAAAGCCCGGTCAGGGTGTTTAGAGAATTGCGCGGGCTGACACAGTCGGCGTTGTCACGGTCCTCCGGCGTCAATCGTGTGCAGATTGCCGACATTGAAGCGGGACGCAGTGCTGGATCGGTTGAAACCATGCGCAAACTGGCTATCGCGCTCAACGTCACAATTGACGATCTGGTGTAGTCGCGCCTTCACATCGCCTTTCCCGCTGGCTATGGTCCGCCGCACATTGGACCAGCCGGAGACTCACGCCCATGACCGATCAAGCCGCCGCCCAAAAGGGTCACAACCAGTTCGGTGCGCTGCCGGTTTGGGATTTGAGCGACCTGTATCCGGGCCGCGACAGTGCCGAGTTCAAGGCCGATCTGGAGCAGGCCAAGGCGGATGCGATCCGGTTTGAGGCCGACTACAAGGGCAAGCTGGCCGAGCTGACCAAGGCGGGCAGGCTGATCGAGGCGATCCGGGATACCGAGGCGCTGGGCGATCTGACCGGCAAGATCGGCTCGTTCTCCTTCCTGCAATACGCGCAGAAGGCGACCGATCCGGACCGCGCCAAGTTCATGGGCGATACCAATGACGCGCTGACCAATATCGGCACAAGGGTGCTGTTTTTTGACCTTGAGCTCAATCGTATCGACGACGACGTGCTGGAGGCCGCGCTGTCGTCCAATGCCGAACTGGGGCGCTATCGTCCATGGTTCACGGAACTGCGCAAGGCCAAGCCGTATCAGCTGGAAGATCGGGTCGAGGAACTGTTTAACGAAAAGTCGGTCACCGGCTTTTCGGCCTGGAACCGGCTCTATGATGAGACGCTGGCGAGCCTCAAATTCGATGTCGACGGAGAAGAGTTGACGCTGGAAGCGACGCTGCATCTGCTGTCGGAAAAAGACGAGAAGAAGCGCGAAAGCGCCTTCCACGCCGTGTCCAAGACGCTGGGAGACAATTCCCGCCTGTTCACCCACATCACCAATGTGCTGGCCAAGGACAAGGAAATCTCGGATCGCTGGCGCGGCTATCAGGACATTGCCGACAGCCGGCATATGGCCAATTCGGTCGAACGCGAAGTGGTCGATGCGCTGCAAAGTGCGGTGCGCGAGGCATTCCCGCGGTTGAGCCACCGCTACTACAAGATGAAGGCCAAGTGGTTCGGCAAGGACAAGCTCAACAGCTGGGACCGTAATGCACCGCTGCCGACGGCTGATGAGCAGTTGTTCGACTGGGAGACGGCCAAGAATACCGTGCTGGAAGCCTATGGCCGGTTTTCGCCGAAGCTGGCCGAAGTGGCGGCACCGTTTTTTGACAGCGGCTGGATCGATGCGCCAAGCGGGGACGGCAAGCTGTCCGGCGCTTTTGCGCATCCGACAGTGCCGAGCGCGCATCCCTATCTGATGCTCAACTATATGGGCCGGCCGCGCGATGTGATGACGCTGGCGCACGAACTGGGGCATGGCGTGCATCAGCGTCTGGCGGCGGCACAGGGGCCGTTGCTGGCCAATACGCCGCTGACGCTGGCGGAAACCGCGTCGGTGTTTGGCGAAATGCTGACGTTCCGCTCGATCTTGAACAAGACCACCGACAAGAAGCAACGGTTTGCGCTGCTGTCGTCAAAGGTCGAGGACATGCTCAATACGGTGGTGCGGCAGATCGCGTTCTATACGTTTGAGCGCAAGGTGCATACGGCGCGCCCCAATGGGGAATTGCGCACCGAGGAAATCAACGCCATCTGGCTCGAAGTGCAGGGCGAGAGCCTGGGCGAGGGCATCGTGCTCAATGAAGGCTACGAGAACTTCTGGAGCTATATTCCCCACTTCATCCATTCCCCGTTCTATGTGTATGCCTATGCCTTCGGGGACTGTCTTGTGAACTCGCTCTACGCACAGTATGAGAAGGCCGATGACGGCTTTGCGGAACGCTATTTCGATCTGCTCAAGGCCGGTGGCTCCAAGCACCATTCCGAACTGCTCGCGCCGTTCGGGCTGGATGCCAAGGACCCTAAATTCTGGTCGCTCGGCCTGTCGATGATCGAAGGGCTGATCGACGAACTGGAAGCGACGGACCCGTCCTGAGCTTTGACCGCGATGCGCTATTATTGAGGACGATATGGCCAATCACCACGAGCCGCTGCCCCCGTTGGAACATGAAAGTGCGATGGACTACCATCAGCATGAAAAGATGTACGACAATTTCGCGCGGATTCTGAAGTACTCGATCAGCAGCATCGCCATTCTGGTGATCGGGCTTTACTGCATCATCGAAGCGGAACAGCCACTGCTGGGCACGATCTTCGTGCTGCTTTCGGTGTTCGGTCCGGTGGCCATGGCCATCTATTCCAGCGTCAACAAACCAGTCCGCTGATTGGTGGCGCCCTGGGGCGCTGCGTCAGCATGGCCGGCAGATATGCATTGCCCCGACCCCACCGCTCCGGGTGAGTTCGGGGTGACGAAAGGGTAATTCTTAGATGAAAATCGCAATCGTCCGCGAGCGCTTCGACGGCGAAAATCGGGTCGCGGCCACGCCGGAAACCGTGGGCAAACTGATCGGCCTCGGTGGTGAGGTCAGCGTCGAAAAGGGCGCGGGACTGGGTTCGCGCATCCTCGATGCCGATTATGCTGCTGCCGGCGCCACGATCACGCCGACGGCCGAGGCGGCGCTCAAGGGCGCTGAAATCGTGTTGACCGTGCGCCGTCCGGCCGCCGCGGCGCTGGCTGGCGTGGCCAAGGGCGCACTGGTGATTGGCGCGCTTGATCCGTTCGGCAATGACGCCGATGTGCAGGCGCTGGCCAAGGCCGGCGTCGCGGCGATGTCGATGGAATTCATGCCGCGCATTACCCGGGCGCAGGTGATGGATATCCTGTCGTCGCAGGCCAACCTCTCCGGCTATCAGGCAGTGATCGATGCGGCGGCCGAGTTCGATCGCGCCATGCCGATGATGATGACGGCTGCCGGTACGGTGCGTCCGGCCAAGGCCTTCGTGATGGGCGCCGGCGTGGCCGGGCTGCAGGCGATCGCCACGGCCAAGCGCCTGGGCGCGGTGGTGTCGGCGACCGACGTGCGTCCTGCCGCCAAGGAACAGGTGGAATCGCTGGGCGGCAAGTTCATTGCCGTCGAGGACGAGGAATTCAAGCAGGCCGAAACCGCTGGCGGCTATGCCAAGCAGATGTCGGCTGAATACCAGAAGAAGCAGGCCGAACTGACGGCGACCCACATCGCCAAGCAGGACATCGTTATTACCACGGCGCTGATCCCGGGGCGCCCGGCACCCAAGCTGATCACCAAGGCCATGGTTGAATCGATGCTGCCCGGTTCGGTGATCGTCGATCTGGCGGCGGAGCGCGGCGGCAATGTCGAGCTGACGGTGCCCGGCAAGATCATCGAGCACAACGGCGTCAAGATCATCGGTTATACTAATGTGCAGGGCCGCATCCCGACCACGGCGAGCCAGCTGTATTCGCGGAACCTGTTGGCGTTTGTCACCACGCTGATCGATGCCAAGACCAAGACCATGGCGATCAACTGGGATGACGAGCTGGTCAAGGCCATCGTTCTGACCCGCGACGGCAAAGTGGTGCATCCGAATTTTGTCGGTGCCGCGATTGCGACCGATGTGGCGGTGACGAAGGCTGCAAAGCCGGCCGCAGCCAAGGCTGCTCCGGTTGCAGCCAAGCCAGCGCCAACCAAGAAAGCTGCGGCGCCCAAGGCTGAAGCCAAAGCAGTGGCGCCCAAGGCGGCACCGGCTGCCGTTGCCGACCAGCCCAAACCCAAGAAAGCTGCTGCTGCCAAGGCTCCGGCCGAGGCGAAACCCGCTGCTGTCAAAGCGCCCGCCGCGGCAAAGCCTGCCGCAGTCAAGAAGCCTGCGCCTAAGAAAACCGCTCCGAAGGAGACCAAGTAAATGGAAGCCATCGATCCCTTCACGTTCCGGCTCGCCATTTTCGTGCTGGCGATTTTTGTCGGCTATTTCGTCGTCTGGTCGGTGACGCCGGCGCTGCATACGCCGCTGATGAGCGTGACCAACGCCATTTCGTCGGTGATCGTGGTGGGTGCGCTGCTGGCGGTTGGCGTGCAGCTTGCCGCTGACGGCAACTGGATTTCCAAGGCCTTCGGCTTCATCGCGCTGATCTTTGCCAGCGTCAACATTTTCGGCGGGTTCCTCGTCACCCAGCGCATGCTGGCAATGTACAAGAAAAAGGGTTGAGCTGATGATCTCTGCAGATATCGCAGCGCTGCTCTATCTCGTTTCGGGCGTGCTGTTCATTCTGGCACTGCGTGGCCTTTCCAATCCCCGTTCGGCCCAGCAGGGCAACCGTTTCGGCATGATCGGCATGGGCATTGCCATCGTCACCACGCTGGCGCTGGCCTCCCCGCATGACTGGGTGAGCTGGGTGCTGATCATCGGCGGCATCGGCATCGGTGGCGGTATCGGCGCCTATATGGCGCGCACCGTCAAGATGACCGACATGCCGCAACTGGTGGCGGCGTTCCACTCGCTGGTGGGGCTCGCTGCCGTGTTCGTGGCGGCGGCGGCACTTTACGCGCCGGAAGCCTTCGGCATTGGCGAAGTGGGCGCGATCCATGCGCAAGCGCTGGTGGAAATGAGCCTTGGCGTTGCCATCGGCGCGTTCACGTTTACCGGCTCGGTCATCGCCTTCCTCAAGCTCAACGGCAATATGGGCGGCAAGCCGATCATCCTGCCGGGCCGCCATCTGCTGCATTCGGCGATCGGCGTCGTACTGGTGATCCTGGTCGTGCTGCTGACCATGTCGGGCAACCCGACCTACTTCTGGCTGATCACCATCCTGGCGCTGGTCCTTGGCGGGCTGATGATCATCCCGATCGGCGGCGCCGACATGCCAGTGGTGGTATCCATGCTCAACTCCTATTCGGGTTGGGCAGCGGCCGGCATCGGCTTCACACTGGGCAATACGGCGCTCATCATTACCGGCGCGCTGGTGGGTTCCTCGGGCGCGATCCTCTCGTACATCATGTGCAAGGCGATGAACCGGAGTTTCATTTCGGTGATCCTGGGCGGGTTCGGCGGCGATAGCGCCTCTGCGGCCGCGGCGGGCGAAGACGAACGCCCGGTCAAACAGGGCGCGGCAGACGATGCGGCGTTCCTGATGAAGAATGCCTCCAAGGTGATCATCGTGCCGGGCTACGGCATGGCGGTGGCGCAGGCCCAGCATGCCTTGCGCGAAATGGCCGATCTGCTGAAGAAGGAAGGCGTCACCGTCAAGTACGCGATCCATCCGGTGGCCGGGCGCATGCCGGGGCATATGAACGTGCTGCTGGCGGAAGCCAATGTGCCCTATGACGAAGTGTTCGAACTCGAAGATATCAACTCCGAATTCGCCCAGTCCGACGTGGCCTTCGTGATCGGCGCCAATGACGTGACCAACCCTTCGGCCAAGACTGACAAGACTTCGCCGATCTATGGCATGCCGGTTTTGAACGTCGAGGACGCCGGTACGGTGCTGTTCATCAAGCGCGGCATGGCGGCGGGCTATGCCGGGGTGCAGAACGAGCTGTTCTTCCGCGATAATACGATGATGCTGTTCGGCGATGCGAAGAAGATGACCGAGGACATTGTCAAAGCCCTGGGCCACTAGGAAACCAATTCTGGCGGCCAGCTGGGGCCGGTATTCTGCGCTTCCGGTGCTCACGTACGCTCCGCTCCGGTTCTCGAACACCAACCCTATCTGACTCACCACAATCGGGTTCCTGATGGAGCCGCGACATCGGAAAGGCCCGCTTCGGCGGGCTTTTTGCTGCCACCAAGTTCTTCCTTCTCCCCTTGCGGGAGAAGGTGCCCGGAGGGCGGATGAGGGGTTTCTTGCTGGATCGGCGTATGCGGCGGCAACCCCTCACCCTGCAAATCTGCTGGACGCAGATTTGCGGTCCCTCTCCCGCAAGGGGAGAGGGTAGAAAGAGACTAGTAGTGCGGCGGGGGTGGCTCGGTTCTCGGGTCGGCGATGTTGCCGGCGTTGAGTTTGGTCTGTTCTTCGATCATGCCCAGTTTGCGGGTCAGGCCATCGATCACCTTCCATTGGGCGGTGATGGTGGCGTTGAGTTCTTCGATGGTGTGGTCCTGGTAGGCAATGCGGGTTTCGAGGGCATCGAGGCGGTCGGCAAGGGCTTGGGCGGTCATGGGTGGCTCCTGTGCCGGTTTTGCCGCCAGCGGGCCGATCCGTCAAGGATTGACCGGCGTCCCTGGAGACGGTTACCTCGGGGTGCGTTCTTGCGCGACGTGATTTGCCGCGCCATCTGACAGGCCTTAATCAATTCCGCCACAGGCGAAAGGACTGCCGCATGGCCAAGACTCTCAAGATCGATGTGTTCACCGATGTCGTCTGCCCGTGGTGCCTGGTGGGTTCGGCGCGGCTGGACAAGGCCATCGCAGCGC
Source organism: Devosia sp. (assembly GCF_039927955.1). Lineage (GTDB taxonomy): Bacteria > Pseudomonadota > Alphaproteobacteria > Rhizobiales > Devosiaceae > Devosia. The sequence continues at coordinate 14,215 of NZ_JBDSUA010000063.1, forward strand.
TGCCCGACGATGTCGAGGTGATCGTTGAAAACCATCCGTTCTATCTTGATGCTTCGACCCCACCGGAAGGGGTGATCGTGGCCGATATGCTGCGCGAAAAATATGGCCGCGATCCGAAGGAAATGTGGGAGCGTGTCGAGGGGGAGGCCCGCAAGGCCGGGCTTGATCTCGATCTTTCCAAGCAACCTCGCATGTTCCCCACGGCCAAGGCGCATACTTTGACCCGGCTGGCCAAGCCGCTGGGCAACCAGCACGAATTGGCCAATGCGATTGCCGAGGCGTATTTTCTCGATCATCGCCAGATCAACGATGACAATGTGCTGGCCGATATCGCGGTGGAATACGGGTTCGACCGGGGCGATGCGATCGATGCGATGAACGATGAGAACGAGCTGGCGATGACCGAACAGCTTGCCGTGCAGGCGTCGCAGCAGGGGATTACCGGCGTGCCGTTTTTCGTTTTGGGCGAGAAGTATGCGCTATCGGGCGCGCAGCCGCAGCAGGTGTTTGAACAGGCGATTGCCCAGACTCTGGCAGAGATGGATTGAAATGACGCTGCTGCGCCGGGTTCTGCTGGGGATCGTGCTGCTGGCCGTGATTGGCTATCTGGGCGCGGTGGCCTACATGTACACGATGCAGCGGGCGCTGCAGTATGACAATGGCGGCGTGGTGACGAGCCTGGCCGAGACCACGCTGGTGGGGGCCGAGGCCGTTGCCATTCCGTCGGATGGATCGGTGGTCAACGGCTGGTACAAGGCGCCGCAGCCGGGCAAACCGCTGATCGTCTATTACAAGGGCAATTCGGGTTCGTTTTCCAAGGAGCACGAGCGCTACGAAAAGTGGACACAGGATGGCTATGGCTTCCTGGCGTTCGATTATCGCGGCTTTCCCGCCTCGCCGGGTAGCATCACCCAGCAGAACATTCTGGACGATGCGACGGCGGCGTTTGATTTCGCCAAGGCCAAGGGGTTCCCCATCGTGATCTGGGGCCGTTCGCTGGGCAGCGGTCCGGCGACCTACATCGCCAGCATTCGCGACGCGGATGCGTTGCTGCTGGAAACGCCATTCCTCTCGGCGGTGGGCGTGGCGGCGGAGCGCTATCCGTATCTGCCGGTCTATTGGGTGATGCGGGACCAGTTTCCGAACAATGAGTGGATCAGACACGTCAACGAACCGGTGCTGATTGCGCATGGCACGGCGGACAAAACCATCGACGTGTCAAACGGCAAGCGGCTCTACGATCTGGCACCGAACAAGGATGAACTGTGGATTGTGCCCGACAAGGGCCATAGCGATCTGTGGGCGGCCGGGATCTGGGATCACGCTGCGACGTTCTTTGCCAAGGCCGAGGCGGCCGCAGGGCATTAGTGCCGGTTTTCCAACGGAAATGACTTTGTGGGTGGGATGGATGAGGTCTATTCGGAAGCTGGACCATGACTGAGTCCAATCCAATAACCACCCCGATGTCGTCCCGCCGCACGGCGCTGGTTGGTGGGTTGATGGTTGCAGCGGGACCGCTCAGCATCTCGCTTTACGGGCCGGCGCTGCCGACGATTGTTGCCGAGCTTGGCACCAATGAGGCGATGGGGAAGCTGTCGCTGTCGGTGTATTTCGCGGCGTTTGCACTGACGCAACTGGTGTGCGGGCCGCTGTCGGACAGTTTTGGCCGGCGCAAGGTTGCGATCGGGTTCTTGCTGTTTTACGTGCTGGGGAGTCTGGTGGCCGCGTTTGGGCCATCGGTGGAATTTTTGCTGGCCGGCCGCATTCTGCAGGGCATTGGTGTTTCGGTGGGGGTAGCGCTATCGCGCGCCATGGTGCGTGACCAGTTTGTCGGACGCGAAGCGATCGGCATCCTGACCTTGATCAACCTGATCCTGACGGTGGCACCAGCCGTGGCGCCGACCATCGGCAGCGTTATTCTGGCGTTCGGCAGCTGGCACCTGATGTTTATCGTCATGGGGCTTTATGGCGCCTTTCTGATGGCGCTGATTGGCTTTGCCAGCCGCGAGACGCATCCGGTGGTGGCGCGGGTGCCGCTACGACCAGTCGGCATCGTGGCCAATTACTGGCGACTGCTCAGCTCGATGCGCTTCATGGGGCCGGCCGGCGTGCTGGGGCTGTCGTTTGGTGGCTTTTATGGCTTTGCGGCGCTGCTACCGTTTATTCTGATCGACGATATCGGGCTGACCCCGTTCCAGTTCGCCATGACCATGCTGATCCAGACCGGCTCGTTCATTACCGGCAATCTGTTGGCGGGGTATGCGGCGCGGCGGCTGGATGGAGACATGATGGTGCGGATCGGATTGATCCTGCTGCTGTTGGCAGGGGTGGGCTTTGCCGCGGGGTTGCGGTTGTTCCCGACGGCAATCCTGGCGGTGATGGCGCCGGTGTCGCTGTGGATGCTGGCGCTGGCCTTTATCGGGCCGAGCACCACTGCGGCGGCGATGGCGGGCTTTGGGCCGATTGCGGGCGCGGCGGGCGCGTTGACCGGGTTCTTCCAAGTGGGGGGCGGCTTTGTCGGCTCGCTTTTGGCTAGCCTGTTGTTTCCCGATGCGCGCAGCGCGCTGGTGACGCTGATCCCGATCATGGCGGGGTTGGCGGTGATGATTGCGCTGGTCAACCGGGTGCGGACGCGGGTGCGGGAAGCGGCGATCCCGGAGACTTGAATCTGGTGTTGTGCGGCCTCTATCGACCTAGCGTTTGAGGTGCCCTCAGCACCCCCCTTGATCCCCTGCCATTCGAGCATAGCTCTCATGGGCTCTTCTGCTCATTTCGCGCCACTGGCGCGAAATGAGCAGAAGAGGCCCACAAAGGGGGGGGTAGAAACAAAAACGCCGCCCCGAAGGACGGCGTTTTCGAATTCTTATTCGCAAATTTTAGTAGGAAGCGGGACGTTCCGGACGCGGTGCACCGGCACCGGCTGCACCTGGACGACCACCGGCCTGACCGGGACGCGCTGCTGGCGCTGGAGCGGGCAGACCGCCTTCACGCTGGGCACGCTTACGTGCCAGCTTGCGGGCGCGACGAACGGCCTCGGCCTTCTGGCGAGCCTTCTTTTCAGAGGGCTTCTCGTAGTAGTTGCGCAGCTTCATTTCACGGAAGACGCCTTCGCGCTGCAGCTTTTTCTTCAGCGCGCGCAGCGCCTGATCAACGTTATTATCGCGAACGACTACTTGCAAAGGTCAACCGCCCTTTCGAAGCTTGGACAATGTGTGAATGGAAGCGTCAGGGTCAAAAACCTTGGCGCCGACTAGCTAAGCCAGTCACCGTGGCGCGCTATATAGCTCAAGGTGGGGGGCTTGTCCACACTCGGGCTGTGAAAAACCACGCGGTTCCCGCTGAATAGCTGTGCCATGTGCGCCTGATTTCATTCGGCTTTTGGCACAATTTTGTTGATATGGCCCATCTTGCGACCGGGGCGTGGATCGGTTTTGCCATAAAGGTGGGGCTGGACGCCGCCCGGCAGCAGTTCGGTAACGGCCAGCGAGTCGTCGCCGATGAGGTTTTCCATCACCACGTCGGCCAGGCGCGCCGGATTGCCCAGCGGCCAGCCCAGAATGGCGCGGATATGCTGTTCGAACTGGTCGGTGAGGCAGACAGCCTCGGTCCAGTGACCGGAATTGTGGACGCGCGGGGCGATTTCGTTGACCAATAGGGTCGGGCGTTCGGCGCCGGGCACGACGAAGAACTCGACGCCGAGGACGCCCACATAATTGAGCGCAATGACGATGGCCTTGGCCGCCATCGCTGCCTGCTTTTCCAGCGCCGCCGGAATGTTGGCCGGTACGGTCGACGTGTGCAGGATGTGGTGCAGATGCACGTTTTCGGCGGCGTCGAAGGCTTTGACTTCGCCGGTGGAGCTCCGCGCAACGACCACCGAGATTTCTTTTTCGAACGGCACGAAGGCTTCCAGCACCAAAGGCTTGGGCTGGAGCTGTTCGAATGCCGCGCCAGCCTCGCTGCGGTCCTGGATGACGCGCTGGCCTTTGCCATCATAGCCCAGCCGCGTGGTCTTGAGCACGGCGGGCAGGGCCAAATCGTCAATGGCAGCCAGCAGCTGGTCCAGGGTTTCGACCGGGCGGTAAGGCGCTACAGCGATGTTGCGGGCGGCGATGAAGGCTTTTTCCTTCAGCCGGTCCTGCGCCACGGCCAGCGCATTGGCGCCGGGGTGCAACGGTTTGCGGGCAGCGAGGAATTCGGCGGTGGCGGCGGGGACGTTCTCGAATTCATAGGTGATGATGTCGACGGCGTCGGCAAAGGCGGCGAGGGCGGCTTCATCATCATAGGCGGCGATGGTGCGATGCGGAGTGACTTCGAAGGCCGGGCTGTGCGAATCGGGGCAATAGATATGGGTGCGCATGCCCAGCTTGCTGGCGGCCAGCGACAGCATGCGGCCCAATTGGCCACCGCCGAGAATGCCGATCATGGTGCCCTGCGGCAGCGGAGTGGTTTGGGGCAAGGCTTACTCGGTATCGGTGGGGAACAACGGGACCTTGGCGGTCTGGGCGGCGCGGAAGTGATCGAGGCGGTCAGCCAGTTCTTCATCGTTCAGCGCCAGAACGGCGGCAGCGAGCAGGGCGGCGTTGATGGCGCCGGGTTCGCCGATGGCGAGGGTGCCGACCGGAATGCCGCCGGGCATCTGGACGATGGAAAGCAGGCTGTCATTGCCCGACAAGGCCTTGGATTTGACCGGTACGCCAAACACCGGCAGCGGGGTAAGGGATGCGATCATGCCCGGCAGGTGGGCAGCGCCGCCGGCACCGGCGATGATGATCTTGAAGCCCTCGGATTTGGCGCTGGTGGCGAACTCGTACATTCGGTCGGGCGTACGGTGGGCGGAAACGATCCGCGCCTCATATTCGATTTCGAGAGCTTCGAGGATTTCGGCGGAATGGCGCATGGTCGGCCAATCGGACTGGCTGCCCATGACGATGGCGACGAGCGGTTTGATCAGCATGAGCTACTCCAAAGCTCCGCAAAGCGCGCATTTAGCCCAAATGTAGCAAGGATTCAACCCGGTGGCCGGTGGATAATGACGACCATAGCAAGAGACCCCTTATCCGCCCTTCGGGCACCTTCGCCCGCAAGGGGAGAAGGAAGTTTCGAGTTAGGCGATGATATCGGGGATCAGAATGGTTTCGAGCTGCACGATGCGGTCCTTGAGCGCCAGCTTGCGCTTTTTCAGGCGTTGAATCAGCATCCGATCGGCCACATGGGAGTCGGTCAGCGTCTGGATCGCAGCGTCCAGATCGGAGTGTTCCTGGCGTTTTGTCGCCAGTTCCAGGCCGAGGCTGGCTTCTTGTTCGCGGGTCAGCGGCAGCATGGTTGCGTCGATCTCATTGGGGCGCAAATGTCATCATTTGGTTAACCGATCGCGCAGCGATTTGCACCAGATTTCCACTGTTGGCACGAACACCGTCGACAAAGCGTGAATTATTTGTGACCATTGATTCGTCCACCAAGTGCTAAAGGAGTTGTTATGACGACTGAAGGCCACATCGCTGCTTTGGAGCGGCGTCATCAGGAACTGGATCGGATGATCCTCTCCGAACTGCAAAACACCCAGTACGACGAGTTGATGCTGAGTGCCCTCAAGCGAAAAAAGCTTGGGGTAAAGGACGAGTTGACCAAGCTGACCAGCGCAACCACGCAATAGCGCACAGTCCCTGATCCTGCGGGTCAGTTAAGGCCACGGCATCCGCCGCGGCCTTTTTTATTGCACGGAGCGATCTGCTCCCCTGGGTGTTTGCCTACCACTGGGGGCCTGCCTCCTCCTTGAGGGAGGAATCGAGGCAGGGGTTTGCGACACCGGATGATCTTGAGTTGGGGTTGGCGCAGCGCCCCACCCTAACCCTTCCCCTTCCCTCAAGGGGGAGGGGACTGGATCGGGCTCTCCCATCGCTCTCGCTCAGGCGACGCCGTGCATCAGACCGGTGGCGCCATCCCAGATCAGCTTGAGGGCGAGGGCGAAGACCAGCCAGTAGGCGATGCGATAGAATAAAACCGCCGAAACGCGCTTGACCAGATAGACGCCCACCAGCACGCCGACGATGCCGACGGGGATCAGCGCGGCGGAGAGTTCGAGGCTGTGGACCGACAATTGCCCAAGAAAATAGTAGGGGATCAGCTTGGCGGCGTTGACGATGCCGAAAAAGATCGCGGTGGTGCCGGAATAGACCAACGGCTGCAGGCGCTGGGGCAACACATAGATCTGGAATGGCGGGCCACCAGTGTGGCTGACGAAGCTGGTGAAGCCAGAGAACAGGCCCCAGAAGGTGCCCCAGGGTTTTGAGGGCGGCAGGCCCTCCAGCTTTTTGCGCAGGGGCAGCATGGCATCGAGCACGAACAGCAGGGTGATGATGCCGACAAACAGCAGCACCACATTGTCAGAAACGAAGGACCACAGAGCCCAGCCGATCAGCGTGCCGATGGCGGCGCCGGGCAGCATGATCTTGAGGATGCGCCAGTCGAAATGCTTGCGGTAGGCATAGATGGCGATGCAATCCATGGCGAGCAAGACTGGCAGCATCATGCCGGCGGCGTCGCGGGCGGGCATGACCAGGGTGAGCAGAGGCACGCCGACGACGCCAAGACTGCCCAGCAGGCCGGCCTTGGACAGACCGACGAGGAGCACCGCAGTCACCGCAACGGCGACGAACCAGGGATCGATAATCATGAAAATAGTCCGGTAGGAGCTGCCTAATCGGCAGGCGGTGGGGAAGGCTTGGCAATAACAGTTGGCGTGTCGTGGCTCATGGCGTCGCTGAGCAGGCCCATCGACTGACGTACGAGCCCAACATAGGCATCCTCATCATTGCGGACGCTGAATGAGTCGGCCAGCAGCTTGTTGTCGTGATGTTCAAAGGCCCGGGCGAGCTTTTCGGCATGGGCCTGATCATAGCCCAGGGTGGTGAGCGCCTTGGCGCCCAGATTGATGGCCGACAGGAAGGTTTCGCGCTCGAACACCTCGACGCCCATATCCATCAGTTCATGGGCATGGCCACGATCAATGGCGCGAGCGGCGATGGTGACATGGGGGAAGTGGCGGCGAACCATGCGGGCAATGCTGAGGATGCGTTCGCGGCCGCCGACGGCAATCACCACCAGCCTTGCCTTGGAAACGCCGGCGGCGTGCAGCAGGTCGAGGCGCGAGGCGTCGCCGTAAAACACTTTGACGCCGAAGCGCTTGACCAGTTCGATCTGGGCCGGGTCATCATCAATCAGGGTCATGTCAAACCCCTGCGAGCGCAGCATGCGGGTGACGATCTGGCCGAAGCGGCCATAGCCAAGCACAACGATTTCCTGACGGCTATCGATGGAGGCGATGTCATGCTGTTTCGGGGCATGGCGGGCATCGAGTTGGGGGGCCACCAGCCGGTCGAACGCCAGCAGCAACAACGGCGTGGTGGCCATGGAGAGGGCCACGGCCACGGTCATCAGATTGTAGATGTTCGGTTCGATCGCCCCGGCACTCTGGGCAAATTGCAGGATGACGAAGGCGAATTCACCGGTCTGGCTGAGCAGGATGGCGACCAGCAGGCGATCGGCCAGGTGCATGCGGAACAGCGTCGCCAGGGTGAACACCACGGCGATCTTGACGCAGACGAAGCCAAAAACCAGCGCGCCAATGCGCAGTGGGTCGGAGACCAGCACCGAGAAGGCGATGGACATGCCCACCGAGATGAAGAACAGGCCGAGCAGCAGGCCCTTGAAGGGCTCCAGATTGCTTTCCAGCTCATGGCGATATTCGCTGTCGGCCAGCAGGACGCCGCCAATGAAAGCACCCAGTGCCGGCGACAGACCGACATATTGGGTGAGCAGGGCAGCGCCGATGACCATGGCCAGACCAAAGGCGGTGAAGGCTTCGCGCACGCCGGTGAGCGCCACGAAATGCAGCACTGGACGCACCAGATAGCGCCCGCCGATGATGGCGACGATGAAAGCGCCGATCAGGATCAAGGGCGTGAACCAATCGAGCGGGTTTTCAACGTCCTTTACAGCCTGGGTGACGTCCTGGACGGCCTGCTGGACTTCGGCTCCGACATTGGCGTGCCCGCTGGCCATGGCGAGGAGAGGGATGGCGGCCAGAATCGGGATGACCGCCACGTCCTGCACCAGAAGGATGGCGAGGCTGGCGCGGCCGGCGTCGGTCTTGGTGATGTCGCGCTGTTCCACGGTCTGCATGGCAATGGCGGTGGAGGACATCGACAGCGCCAGGCCCATGATCAGGGCAGGCTCCCAGCGCAGGCCGGCGGAGATCAGCACCAGCGTGAGGATTGCGGCGGTGGCGCCAAGCTGCGGCAGGCCGAGGCCGAGCAGCTTGTGGCGCATGCGCCAGACTTCGCTGGGCTGCAGTTCCAGCCCGATCAGAAACAGCATCATGACGATGCCGAATTCGGAGACGTTGCGGATGGTTTCGCTGTCTGACACCAGCCGCAGGCCATAGGGCCCGATCAGGACACCGGCGGCGAGATAGCCGAGCACCGTACCGAGGCCAGCGCGTTTGGCCAGGGGCACCAGTGCGACGCTGGCGGCGAGGAGGACGAAGATGGCAAGCAGGAGATTATTTTCCAATTCTGTCCCCTGCCTGCATCGTTTGGAGCCGTGCGCCTAGTTGTCCGGATCGTTCTTGAGCGACTTGAGCTTGGAGAACACGTTGTCCGCGTTGAATTCTTCCTGATGTTCGGGGGCGTGGTGACCGCCGATATCATCTTCGCCATTCTCGTTGAGATGGGCGCGGGCGCCGGAACGGGCCATGGCCTCTTCCGCCGTCATCAGCGTGGTGCCTTCATCGGCCTCATCGGGGCCGACGGCGCCCTTGGAGGCGCGTTTGACTTCCAGGTCGAGATCGATCTGGCTGCACAGGCCCAGGGTCACCGGGTCCATTGCGGCAAGGTTGGCGGCGTTCCAGTGAGTCGATTCACGCACCGAGTCGATGGTCGACTTGGTGGTGCCAACCAGACGCATGATCTGGGCGTCCTTGAGCTCGGGATGGTTGCGGACCAGCCACTTGATGGCGTTGGGACGCTCGTTGCGACGCGAAATCGGGGTATAGCGCGGACCCTTGCGCTTGGCAGCGGCAACGCGAACCTTGGGTTCGGACAGGGTCAGCCGATAGGACGGGTCGCCCTCGGCCTTTTCGATTTCCTCGCGCGTCAACTGACCATTCTGGATCGGGTTGACGCCCATGATGCCACCAGCCACGTCACCATCGGCAATGCCCTGCACTTCCAGCGGGTGGAGTGTGCAGAAGGCCGCGATCTGCTCGAACGACAGGGCGGTGTTATCAACCAGCCATACGGCGGTCGCCTTCGGCATCAACAGGGGTGCGGACATATGAATTCTCCTGCAGGCGCGGCCGGTTTTCCTCCGGACCGCTCCACCTCTTTGCTACATGCTGAGGGGAACACGACGAATATATGGTTTTTGCCGCTGTTTCGCAATGAAATTGTCAGCAATCGAACGCGAATGCGGTGTGTTCGTGATGCTGGTTCAGGTTGATCGAGTGCCAGCAACGGCTAAAGTCAGGTCAATCAACGCAGGAGGCCGAGATGGACGCAGACGAAGTCAGAAAGCCCAAGGCGCACGAGCTTGGCATGCTGCTCGATGCGATGTCTGTGGAAGAACTGGAAGCGCGGATCAGCTTGTTGCAGGGCGAGATCGGGCGGTTGAACGAGGCCATTGCGGCACGACGGAAAACCCGGTCGGCCGCGGAATCGCTGTTCAAGTTTTAAGGGATGATGTTTGGGGCGATACCCCCACCCCTAACCCCTCCCCACAGGGGGGAGGGAGACTGGCCGGTGGGTGCGGGTGCCTCAGTGCTGGGCAGGTTTGACTGAGCCGTCGCCCGGCTTGACCGAGCCATCGCCGGGGCGCTGGTCGCCGGGTGGATCTGGCTGCGGGTTGAAGCCGACCTTGGCAGCAGGGCTGACATAGGCGTGGCTTTCGGCGGGAACGGCTGAGGCCGCCGAGGCGGCGCCGAGCATGGCGAAGGACAGGCTGACTACAAGCAGAGCGGCGAGCGAAATATCGGCAGAGGCAGTCATGGCAGTTCTCCCTGGGTTGACGCTTGGTCAAGCCAGATAACGGCATCGCAACTGCATGGGGCCGGAACAGGTTGTTCATTTTCGATTCAGCATGTTGGCGCCAACACTTGGCAAGCAACCCATGGTGTGGGCTTTGCCAACTGGCACGGTTAAGAAATCGACTCCTGTTAACCGGCAATTAATACCTTCGCGGTAACCTCTGATTATTCAGATTCTTCTGGATTTTTCAGAGCGGTTTCTCCCTCTGTTTGACGCCTCCCTGTTAACTTCGAGAGCCGTTTCGACGGCTCTTTTTTCTTTTCTGGGACGCAATTTGCAACAGTGCATGTTGCTGATCTTAAACATCTTTTCAGGTTGTGACCGGGTGGCGCGTGACGCTGCCCGATTTTGGGCCTAAACTTGGTCCAGAGTTCAGGCTCAGGAGATCGCGTGGCTGATTTTAGCGACAAGAACGGCGCAGTATCGATCGGCCCACGCATCGTGGCGTCTGGCGGATTCGACACGCTGTATCGCGAAGGCATGACGCTGATCGAGGAAGTCGCTTCCTATCTCGATGGCGACGGGCGCGGCGACAGCCGGGTTCTGGTCCGCGAGGCCTCGTTTCTCTACGCCACCGAATCGATGCGGCTGACCACGCGGCTGATGCAACTGGCGTCCTGGTTGCTGTTGCAGCGAGCCGTAAACGAAGGCGAGATCACCGCTGAAAACGCCCGGTCCGAGAAGGAGAAGGTCAAGTTTTCTGCGACCCCATCCGAACGCGGCGGTCCGGGCTATGAACAATTGCCGCAGATCCTGCGCGACTTCATCGTCAAGGGTGACCGGCTGTTTGACCGGGTCGTGCAGTTCGACAAGCTCGAACGCGGCAAAATGCCGGAATTCGACGCCGGCACGGCGAATGGCATTGCCGACCAGTTTTCGCGGCTCAAGGCGGCGTTTGGCCGGGACTGACTTGTATGTCGATTTTCAGGTGATACCGGCCTGCAAATGCCAAACTTCTCCGCTTCCGGTGCTCGCGTACCGCCGTGCGCTCCGCTCCGGTTCTCGAAGTTCAGCATTCTCGGCGCGGCCTGACCTGAAACTCGACACACCCGTCGCAACCCAAATCATCGCGACGATTGCTTTTTCACTCAGTCGTTGAGCAACAAAAAGCCCGGCGCGAGGGCCGGGCTTTGCATTCGATTTTGGAAATCTTAGAGGCCGAGGCCCTTGAAGCGTTCCTTGAAGCGTGAGACGCGGCCGCCGCGATCGAGCAACTGGCCCGTACCGCCGGTCCAGGCCGGATGGGTCTTGGAGTCGATGTCGAGCTGGAGCGTGTCGCCCTCTTTGCCGTAGGTCGACTTGGTCTGATACTTGGTGCCGTCGGTCATCACCACGTTGATGATGTGGTAGTCTGGGTGGGTGTCGCTCTTCATGGCCGTCGCCTCAAATCAAACGGGCGCCGAGGCACCCGGAGAACATTCAAATTGCTGTTGGCGCGCTTTCTACAGAATGCGGGGGCAAACTGCAAGTGGGCTGGGCGCGCCATTTTGCGTGCAGCAAAAGCGGTTGCGGGGCTTTGACCCAGTGCCTATGTAGGGACGCAGAGCAATGCCAGGCTGATAGTTGCAGGTTCTGGCGCTGCTGACCCGATGCTTGAGGATGGCTGAGCCAACCGATGACTGACCAGGCCGCCCCGCAGGAAGCTGCTCCTGAAACCTTCATTCCCCTTGGCAAGACCGCTGCGCGGCAGATCGAGCCGCTCAAAAAGCTGCTGCCGTTCATCCTGCGCTATCCGGTGCGATTGTCGCTGACGCTGCTGTTCCTGCTGATTTCGGCGGTATCGTCGCTGGCAATCCCCGTGGTGATGGGTGGCGTGGTCGACCAGGGATTCGTGGCGCAAAATCTGGACAAGGTGGCCAGCTATGGCTGGGCCATTGTGCTGATTGCCAGCGTGATGGCGGTGGCCAGCGGGGCGCGGTTCTATTTCATCTCGGTGCTGGGCGAGCGGGTGCTGGCCGACATCCGCGTGGCGGTGTTCAAGCATCTGCTCGGGCTCGATGCCAAATATTTCGACACGCACCGGGTGGGCGAGCTGACCTCGCGGCTGAATGGCGACGTGGTGGTCGTGCGTGCGGCCGTGGGATCGAGCGCCTCGCTGGCGCTGCGCTCGACGGTGACGATCGTCGGCGCGCTGATCATGATGTTCCTGACCAGCCCGGTGTTGACGCTGGCCGTGGTGGTGGCCGCACCGGCAATCATCCTGCCGGTGGTGGCCTTCACCAAGCGGCTGCGCGGCATGTCGTATCGGACGCAAACCGCGCTGGCCGACCTTTCGGCGATGGCGACGGAAATGCTGGGGGCCACCCGCACGGTGAAGGCGTTCACCCAGGAACAGGTGCAGGGCAACAATTACGAAGAGCGCAGCGAACTCAGCTACAAGGCCGAGGTCAGCCGGCTGCTGGCGCGTGCGGTGCTGGTCGGGCTGGTGATCTTTCTCGGTACTGCCGCCGTGGTGTTCATGGTGTGGTGGGGCGCCCGCTCGGTGTTTGAGGGCTCGGTTACTGTCGGGCAACTGACGCAGTTCCTGATTTATGCGCTGATGGCGTCGGGTGCTTTGACCAATGTGTCCGAAGTGTTGGGTATGTTGCAGTCCGTCGCCGGATCGACTGAGCGACTGATCGAGATTTTGCAGACCGACGCAGAAATCAAGGTTGCCGAGCATCCATTGCCGATGCCGCAGCCGCCGCTGGGCACGATGGAATTTGAGGCCGTCAATTTCAGCTATGGCCGCGAAGGTGGCGACGTGCTGAGCAATCTGAGCTTTGCGGTCGGCGCCGGGCAGACGGTGGCGCTGGTGGGCGCTTCGGGTTCGGGCAAATCGACGGTGCTGTCGCTGCTGCAGCGGTTTTATGATGTGACCGGCGGCACGATCCGGGTCGATGGACTGGATGTGCGCGCGGTACTGCCGCAGGATTTGCGGCAGCGCTTTGCCTATGTCGAGCAGGAGCCGACGATTTTTGCCGGCACGGTCAGCGACAATATCCGCTTCGGCAAGCCGGATGCGACGCAGGCCGAAGTCGAGGCGGCGGCCAAGGCGGCGCTGGTGCATGATTTCGTGCTGGAGCTCAAGCACGGCTATGACTCTATCGTGGGCGAGCGTGGGGTGACGCTGTCGGGCGGGCAGAAGCAGCGGCTGGCGATTGCCCGGGCGATCCTGAAGAATGCGCCGATATTGTTGCTCGACGAGGCGACCTCGGCGCTCGACGCGCAAAGCGAGCAACTGGTGCAACGGGCGCTGGATCACCTGATGCAGGGCCGGACGACGCTGGTGATTGCGCACCGGCTGGCCACGATCCGCGATGCCGACAAGATCCTGGTGATGGAACGTGGCCAGGTGATGGATCAGGGTACGCATGACGAGCTGGTGGCCAAGGGCGGGCGTTATGCCGAACTGGCGAAGTTGCAGTTCAGGATGGATGATATTCTGGTTTAGCAATTGAAATTGCTAAATTTTCTGCGTTACACGTGTGCAGTTTATTTTTGTTTTAGACGCCTACGGTTGCAACAAAATTACACGATTACTCTTGGTCGTCTATCGGATTTGGCAATATAGAAGTAAAGTTTGATTATTTGTTCATCCTAATATTTTTGGATGAAGAAATTCAGATGATAATAAAATCTAACGGACTGAACAAAAACAGGGGTACAAAATACCTTCACGACGCCGAGTATCCTTCGTTTGATGCAAATGGGATTTTCAACTCCGGAACTTTCTTTGAAAGAGAGGGTGAAAGTGTTGTAATATACGCTGCGACCAAGAAAATAAATCTTGGGGGTCAATATCTACTTCGCATCGAGCTTTCCGAAGTTGATGTTGGATTCATCAAGATACTTAGCGAACCCGTTACCCCTCCGTCAGCTTGAATTCGATGCGGCGGTTTTTCTTGTAGGCTTCGTCGGTATCGGCGGGGTCGAGGGGGGTGAATTCGCCGAAGCCGGCGGCGATCAGGCGGTTGGGGGAAATGCCCTTGCTGACCAGGTATTTGGCGACCGAGATGGCGCGGGCGGCCGAGAGTTCCCAGTTCGAAGGGAACTGGGCGTTGGAGATCGGGCGGCGGTCGGTGTGGCCGTCGATGCGCAGCACCCAATTGATATCGGGCGGAATTTCCTTTTCCAGCTGCAGGATGGCGTCGGCCAGGGCGTCGAGGTCCGGCGTGCCGCTTTCGTTGACGGCGGCTTTGCCGGGATCGAACAGCACTTCGGACTGGAAGACGAAACGGTCGCCGACGATGCGCACGTCGGCCCGGCTTTCCAGGATCTGGCGCAGGCGGCCGAAGAAATCGGAGCGATAGCGGCTGAGGTCCTGGACGCGCTGGGCCAAAGCCAGGTTGAGACGCTTGCCGAGATCGGCGATCTGGGTGCGCGACTCGGTATCGCGGGTCTCGGAGGCGTCGAGGGCCTGTTCGAGCGCGCCGATCTGGGTGCGCAGGGCCGCTAGTTGCTGGTTGAGCAAAGCAACCTGGGCATTGGCCTCATCGGACATTTCCTGGGCGTCGGCCAATTCGTCATTGAGCCCGGCAATGGCCTCGTCCCTGCCGGCCAGGCCGGTACCGATGCCGGCAAGCTGGCCCGTGAGATCCTGGTTCTCCGCCGTGGTGGTGGCCAGGGTCGCCTGCAGGTTGGCGATCTGGGAGGTCAGGTCGTCGGAATTGGAGCGTTCCAGTTGCAGCAGGTCGGTCAGCTCGGCGATCTGGCTGTTGAGGCGGGAGAGGGCAGTGTCCTTGCCCTGGATTTCGGTGCCGAGAAAGAACTGCGTCAGCATGAACAGGGATAGCATGAAGATGATGACGAGCAGGAGGCTCGACAGGGCATCGACGAAGCCGGGCCAGTAATTGGCCTCGATCCGGCGGCGGGAACGGGCTCCGGGCATAGCCTAGTTCCGCCGGTCGTTGTCGGCTTCGGC
>NZ_JBDSUA010000064.1:0-6691 GCF_039927955.1 Devosia sp.
CCTGTCTCTTATTCCCTCTCCCCTTGCGGGAGAGGGACAGATTTTCTGCGTTCAGCAGAAAATCAGGGTGAGGGGTTTGCATCCGCAAACTCGAAATCCTTGAAGAGACCCCTCATCCGCCCTTCGGGCACCTTCTCCCGCAAGGGGAGAAGGAAAAGGGAGCCTGTTGCCGCCACGCAACACCACCTCCCTCACCGCTCGTACCCCCTTTGCCATAGCCAAAACCCTCCGCTATACCTTCACCTCTCAACACGGACCACAGGAGGCGTTCAATGACAGTGCATATGACCTCCCTCCCGTTTGGCGGTTATCGACCCACAAAGGTCTGACGCCCCGGAACGCCATCCCGTTCCAAACCTCTCCCCCATAGCCGTTCGTTAGAGGCCAGAGCCTCGCCGGCTGTTTTGATGTCCGTTATTTCAGGGACCGGCTTGCGCCTCGCGCAGCCGGATCATTTCATGGCCCGATTCAAGCTCGATCTGCGCGGCGATGCCTTCCGCAAGGTTCTCGGTTTTACCTTCCAGCACTGGCGCCAGCAGCCGGTGCGCGCCGCGTTCACCGCCGGTCTGGTGCTGCTGGCCACGCTCGCTGAAGCGTTCAGCCCGCTGTTTGCCGGCCGGCTGGTCGATGCCGTCGCCTCCGGCAGCGGCACCAATCCCGACTATTGGGTGGCGGCGCTCTGGGCCTTCTGGACCATGGCCGGGCTTTATCTGGTGTCGGTGATCCTGCGTCAGGGCGTGTTCTTCAGCCTGATCCGGTTCACCCTGCAGATCATGAACGACGTTATCACCAGCGCTTTCCAGCGGGTGCAGCGCTTCTCGACCGATTGGCACGCCAACAGCTTTGCCGGCTCGACCGTGCGCAAGATCACGCGCGGCAGCGGCGCCATCGACCTGCTCAACGATACGCTGCTGCTCAACCTGTTGCCGTCCATCGTCATGCTGATCGGCGCCACCATCATCCTGGGCCTCAGCTGGCCGATCATGGGACTGGTCGTGGGGCTGGGCTCGCTGATCTATGTCGGCGTCACCGTGGCGCTTTCGGTCGGCTTCGTCGCCCCGGCGGGTGCCCTGGCCAATACCTGGGATACCAAAATGGGCGGCTCGCTGGCCGATGCGGTCAGTTGCAATTCCGTGGTCAAGGCCTTCGGCGCCGAAACCCGCGAGGAGCAACGCCTCACCGGCGTCGTCGGCAAATGGCGCCATCGTACCGCCCGCACCTGGACGCGCGGCACGCTCAATGGCGGCATGCAGGGCCTGATGATGGCCGGCATGCAAACCGCAATCCTGGGCACCGCCTTGCTGCTCTGGCAGGCTGGCGCCGCCACGCCGGGCGATATCACCTTCGTTCTGACCATGTTCTTCGTCCTGCAGGGCCATCTGCGCGACGTCGGCCAGTACATCCGCAACCTGCAGCGCTCGGTCAACGACATGGAAGAGCTGGTCGATCTCTATAGCCAGAAGCTGGGCATCGACGATGCGCCGCACGCCAAGCCTATTGCCATCGGCGTCGGGGCGATCGCGTTCGATCACATCACCTTCCAGTACGGTTCGCACGCGACCCCGCTCTACCGCGATTTCTCGGTCAAGATCGCGCCGGGCGAACGCATCGGGCTGGTTGGCCATTCCGGCTCGGGCAAGACCACGTTCGTCAAGCTGATCCAGCGGCTTTACGACGTCAATTCGGGCCGCATCACCATCGACGGGCAGGATATCGCCAAGGTGCAGCAGGCCTCGCTGCGGCAGCAGATCGCCATCGTGCAGCAGGAGCCGATCCTGTTTCACCGCACCCTTGCCGATAACATCGCCTATGCTCGTCCCGGCGCTTCCCGTGCCGAGGTCGAGCTGGCGGCACGGCAGGCCAGCGCCCATGACTTTATCATGGCGCTGCCCAAGGGTTATGAAACCCTGGTCGGCGAACGCGGGGTCAAGCTCTCGGGCGGCGAACGCCAGCGCGTCGCCATCGCCCGTGCCTTCCTCGCCGATGCGCCAATCCTGATTCTGGATGAAGCGACGTCGTCGCTCGATAGCGAAAGCGAAGTGCTGATCCAGCAGGCCATGGAACGGCTGATGGTCGGTCGCACCACCCTGGTCATCGCCCACCGCCTGTCGACCGTTCGGGCGCTCGATCGGCTGCTGGTGTTTGATAAGGGTAACATCGTGGAAGAGGGGAGCCACGAGGATCTGATCCGCCTCGGTGGCGGCATCTATCGCCGCCTGTTCGAGCGCCAGGCGCTGGAACTGACCAGGGGTCTCAAAATCGCCTAGCTCGTGAAAACGCCGGGGTTCGGCCCCGGCGTTTTTGCAGCCAGGACGCGTTCATCAACGTGGCAAAATCCTAGCGGCAGCCCTTGGATTTTTCGACAGCAACGATCACGCCCACATTGTCGCGCTCATAGGCATTCAGGCTCACCCTGGCCTGATCATTCACGGAACATTGGCCATTGCCGAAAGTGCTGATGCCGCGCTGGGTTTTGAAACAGTAGCCGTTCTGGGCATAGATCCCGTTCCGCACCAGCCACAGTGAGTCACACGACAACTGTCGCATCTGGTTTTTCGAGTAATACTGGCTGTCGTCGCAGCCGATCTGCTCGTAGCAATTGGCCATCGCCGCGCCGCTGCTGGCCAGCATAGTTGCGGCAATCAAGATAGATTTCAGCATCATGATCGTTCTCCCAAACCCCGTCGATATTTCACCACGAAACTCCGGGGCAGGGAAGGGCACACCGGGTTTGCCGCATCAACACCGAACAATGCCTTCGATTGCGCGCTGATAGCGCCCCGGCAGCACCAGGCCTATATCTCCCCCAACACCGCCGCATCCCGTGGCAAAAACCCCTTGGAGTCCGTCATGATCGACGCCCGTGAACAGACCGATGTCCGCTCGCTTCCCCTGCTGCCGCTGACCACAAAACTCGGTCCGGTCCACATCGCCGTCACCGAGCGCGATAAGGCGCTGAGCATCTGGCGCGATGTTGTTGGCCTTGAAATCATTGCTGAAACTGGCACCCAGCTCGAATTGGGCGCCGGCGGCAAGGTGCTGATCGTGCTCGAAACCGGCGCTCTTCGTGCGGTCGTGCCCAAGACTATCGGGCTTTATCACGTCGCCATCCACGTCCCAACCCGCCCCGATCTGGCGCAGATGGCAGTCCGCGCGCTGCAGCGCCGGGTGCGCATTTCGCCCACCGACCATCTGGTGTCCGAAGCGATCTATCTCTGGGATCTCGACGGCAACGGCATCGAAATCACCTTCGAAACCCCATGGCGCGGCACGCTGGGCGACCCCGACAAGGGTGTCTACGCCGTCACCACCGAAGGCAAGCCGCATTCCGGCCGGGAAGCCATCGACCTCGATGACCTGCTGGGCGAACTCGGTGAAAACCCGGTGCTGCAACAGGTCATGCCTGCCGGAACCCGCATCGGCCACGTCCATGTCCACGTCAACGACCTGCATCTGGCCATGGACTTTTACCGCGATGTCATCGGCTTTGCTGGTTTCCTGCTGATGGTGTCGTTCGGCATGGGCGATGTGGGCCTGAACTATATGCCCCACGCTCTGGCGTTCAACGTCTGGTCCGGCCCCAATGCCGGCCTGCCGTCCGCGGGCGCTGCCGGGCTGCGCTGGTTCACCATCGTCGTGCCGGATGCGACAACGCTGGAGGAGGTGACAGGGCGGCTGGGCAGGGCTGCGGTTGCTTTCGAACAGATCACGGGCGGCGTAGAAACCCGCGATCCCTCCGGCAACCGTCTCAAGGTTATCATTGGCTGATCTATCGACGTTCAGAAGGCAAAACCCCTCATCCGCCCTTCGGGCACCTTCTCCCACAAGGGGAGAAGGGAACTCCGAACGTGCCATACCACCGGGCCCACCCTCGCCCCTTGTGGGAGAGGGACAGATTTCCTGCGTTCAGCAGGAAATCAGGGTGAGGGGTTGCGTCCGCAACCGCTAACTCTGGTGGTTAGCTTCCGCGCACCAGCGCTGGATCGACCAGCGCGCCGCGCTGGCCGATCACCACGCGCGCGGTGCGGTGTCCGGCTTCGGCTGCCTCGCGCAAACCCTTGCCTGCCAACCGCGCGCTGAGGTAGGCGCCGTTAAAACTGTCGCCCGCTCCGGTGGCATCGACGACACTGGCCCCCGGTTCGGGTGCGACGCTCACTGCCTCGTTGCGGGTCGCCACATAGGCCCGGCTGCCGCCGTCCTTGACCACCACTTCTTCGACACCAAGTTCGAGGTAGCGCTCGGCGGTTTCTTCAACCGACTGGTCGCCGAACAAAGGCGCTTCATCAGTATGGGTCGGCAGCACCACATCGCAGAGCGTCGCCGCTGCGGTCAGCACCGAGGCCATCACCCGCGGCGACGTCCACAGCGCCGGACGCAGATTGGTATCGAACACGATCCGCGCGCCATTGTCGCGCGCCCGCACGATGGCGCCGAGCAGCCGGCCGCGCGCCCGTGGATGCAGGATGGCGAGAGTAATTCCGGAGAAATACACCATATCGGCACCATCAAGCGCGGTGCGTAGCGCGTCCTTGTCGTCCGCCAACAGCTTGGCCGCCGAAGTGTCGCGCCAATAGGTGAAGTGCCGGTCGCCATCGGCCTGATGGATCATGTAAAGCCCGGGACGACGGCCCTTGATGGTCTGGATATGGCTGGTGCCGATGTGATTGGCCTGCAGAAACGTGCGGATATCGCCCGAATACTTGTCGTCGCCCAGCGCCGTCAGATAGTCGACATCCCAGTCATCGCCGAGCAGCGCCCGCATATACCACGAGGTATTGAGCGTATCGCCGGCATAGCCGAGCCGATAGTTGCGCTCTTCGCCGCCCGACATTTCGATCATGCATTCGCCAATGCTCACGAAGCGTTTCTGCGTCACGATCTCGTCCCTGCCTGTGTCTGCCACCGCTTATGGCCCACAATTCGTCCAAGCCGCAACGGGGACTGTAGCGCATTGAACTATTCTACCATACAAGGACTGATCATCGTTACGGATAGGCCCATGTCGCGTCTTTCAGCCAAAACCCTTGCCCAGGTTCCCGCCACCGTCCGCGTGCCCGATTATGACCGCGCCACGATCACGCCGGGCATTGTCCATCTGGGCATCGGCGCCTTCCATCGCGCCCATATGGCGGTTTATCTCGATGATCTGCTCAAAGACAATCCGAGCTGGGGCATTATCGGCGCCAGCCTGCGCCGCCCCGATACCAAGGAAGCGCTGGAACCGCAGGACAGCCTTTATACCGTCGCCATCCGCGACGCTTCGGGCACCAGGCCGCGCATCATCGGCTCGATCCTCAAAATCCTCGATGCCAATACCGAGCGCGCCGAACTGCTCGCCACCATGGCCTCGGCGCCGATCCGCATCGTCTCGCTGACCGTCACCGAAAAAGGCTATTGCCACGATCCGGCGACTGGCGAACTCGACGCCAAACACCCCGACATCGTCCACGATCTGGCCAACCCCGCAGCGCCCAAATCAGCGCCTGGCATGTTGGTCGAGGCGCTGGCCCGCCGCAAGGCCGCTGGCTTGCCGCCGTTTGCGGTGATGAGCTGCGATAACCTGCCTTCCAACGGTGAAACCGTCAAACGCATCGTCACCAAATTCGCCAGCCTGCGCGATGCGGCGCTGGGACAATGGGTGGCCGATCAGGTGGCCTTTCCCGGCACCATGGTCGACCGCATCGTGCCGGCGACCACCGATGCCGATCGCGCCACCGTCGCCGGCCTGATCGGCTCCGACGATGCCTGGCCGATCACGACCGAGCCCTTCACCCAATGGGTGATCGAGGACCATTTCCCACAGGGTCGCCCGCCCTTCGAACAGGTCGGCGCGCAGATGGTTAAATCGGTCGAACCGTTCGAGCTGATGAAGCTGCGCATGCTCAATGGCAGCCACTCGACGCTGGCTTATCTGGGCTATCTGGCTGGTTACCAGCATGTGTCCGAAGCCATGGGCGATGACAATATCGTCAAGCTGATCCACGGGCTGATGACTCAGGAAGTTATCCCCACGCTCGATATGCCCGGCACCGATCTGCCGGCGTATCGGGACGAACTGCTGCAGCGCTTCCGTAATCCAGCCCTCAAGCACCGCACCTGGCAGATCGCCATGGACGGCAGCCAGAAACTGCCACAGCGCCTGTTGGGAACCATCCGTGCCCGCCTCAAGGCCGGCGCTTCATTCGAACGCCTCGCCTTGGGCGTCGCGGCCTGGATGCGTTACGTCATCGGCATCGATGAAAAGGGCGAAACCATCGAAGTGAAAGACCCGCTGTCCATGCGCATGATGGCGATTTCAGCCGGGGCAGGGCATGACCCGGAAGCGCTGTTTGATGGGCTGGTAGCATTGACCGAAGTGTTCGGTTCGGACCTGTCAGAAAATGCCGAGTTCCGCGACGTGGTGGTGAGCCATCTCGAGAGCCTGTTTGACATCGGCTCGGCGGAGACGATTGCCGAAGTCGTCGCCGACTGACGCGAGGTCCACCCTCGCCCCTTGAGGGACTTGGAGGTGGTTGCATCGCCGCAAACCGCTCCAGTGGAGCGGTTTGAACCGAACAAGGATAGATTTTCTGCGTTCAGCAGAAAATCAGGGTGAGGGGTTCTCGTCGCAAGCGCTGTTCTTGATGAGGGATCGCTGACCGCTCATCCGCCCTTCGGGCACCTTCTCCCTCGAGGGGAGAAGGATGACGAC
>NZ_JBDSUA010000065.1:0-26536 GCF_039927955.1 Devosia sp.
CGGACAAATGCGCGATGATCCGCTCATCAGCTTGCCGGCAGTTCCCGCACGCTGATCATCCCGGCCAAGCCGGAAATGCGTGGAGGCCCTGCCTCAGTTACACCACGCTATGGGGCACGATCCCGCAACCGTCCATATACGCCGTCGCGTTCGCACAAAATTGTCTCGTGAACCCTTCCATCTTTGCAGGAGCGATACCGTATTCCCCTTCGATTAGAAGGAAGGGACGCGACCTTCGCGCCCATGCCAAAGTTCTTATCCAAGCCCTTAACCTTGCCGATTGACGCAGCTAGGTTTGTCATTCGGCCAAGTTCTTCGTCATCCATTCCTGGGCCGCTGTTCCATATAGATAGTTTTGGTGCACCTTCATCTGATACCGAGAAGATTACCTTCCCATCAGTTTCATGTTCTGCTGCTTCCAATGCATTCTTGAATAATTCTCGCAACATCATGACCTTCGGGCAGCGGTCAATAGTGCTTCGAACCAAGAAATCCTGATCATCAACACGTAAAGCGGAGACGGCGATATCGTCGTGCATGTCTGACCTCAAAGACTAAAGCGGTCGCGCCGCCTAGTGTTGGGAACTTCAAAACGACTTTCTACCTTAGCCACCTCGTCCCGCAATGCTTTGATGACTTTGCGCACTTCATTTTCCTCCCACTCATAAAGCTGCCTGTTAGAGAGGTTTCCAATCCGCTCTATGGCTTCTAGCGCCTTGT
This sequence comes from Devosia sp., assembly GCF_039927955.1. Taxonomy (GTDB): domain Bacteria; phylum Pseudomonadota; class Alphaproteobacteria; order Rhizobiales; family Devosiaceae; genus Devosia. Next base: position 721 of record NZ_JBDSUA010000065.1, read on the forward strand.
CGGTCCTGTTGGACGCCAACTCGCGGAATTTGGCCCGCTTCTTACTCACAGTTTCCATGCTCGCTCCTAGGGATTGGGTGCTCAGTGAACCGGATTTCATTGTATCAATCGAACAGTATTCGCGCAATACTTGCGTGAATATGCGGCGTAATAAAGCTTGCAGTATGCTTCGAAAAAATTAGCTCGCTACGTCATAATTGTGGTGTGTGCGCTTGATAAGCGCTATAATTCAAGCGCTTAACGCCAAAAATGAGATTGCTGACGGACCGCGCTCCGCCTATTTGTATGCAGCCAAACGCACTGTCGATACAGCATAGGAAGGTGCGTGCTGGTTTCGTAGATGCCCAGCAAGATCAACAAACTGGTCGGGTGAGTTAACGCGCTTCAAGTTTGACAATGTGCACGAGTATGATGCCGAGGCGGCTCAGGCGAACAGCTCAGGATGTTGGGGCGCTTCTAGCCACGGCCTAGCTCACGCAGTAAATTAGGCGCTGCGATGGTGCTGCGGCCTCGACTCCGACCCGTGGAACTGGCGCCATTTGAGCATGCCGTCGCGTCGCACCTCGGTCAGTCCGGCAACGTCCATATGCCCCGGGCTCTCGGCTAGAAACCAGACCACATTGCCTTCGTGGCCGGTGCTGATGGCCTTGAAATGCAAGGTGATGTTGGGATGGGCATCGCGCAGGGTGGTGAAGAACTTTTCCACATCTGGGATGCCCAGATGGACCTCAGACATCTCCGAGCCGGCAAAGAGTTGCGCCGACAGGCAGGCGCTTTGTTCATCGACCATATATGTGCCATGCTTGATATCGGCATCACTCAATGGAGCCCACATCATGCGTCTCGCAATCACCTTCAGCCTTTGCGCCCTGCTCTCGGTCAGCCCCGTGCTGACCGCTGCCTCCGTCAATGCGGCTGAAGCGGCTGCGCCAATTCGTGCCGCAGATAGTTGTAGCTGGTCGGCAGAGATGGAAGATGACGAGGGCGGACCGGTCATGGTCGCGTCGTCGTGCGCAAGCGATGCGGAATCCGGTCCGGCGTTTCGCCTGATGTGCGGCGACCAGATCAGCATCCGTTACGATGGCTTGGGGCTGGGTGACAACGCGCCTGAATCGGGCACGATGGTGCTGACCTCGGGTGGCAAGAGCCTTGATGCAGACGTCGTTCTTGAGGAAATGGACGGGGCGCTGGCCGCCTATGTGGACATGGGCAGCCCTGTCGTCGCGTTGTTCAAAACTGGCAGTGCGATCGGCGTGACATTCAAGGGCATGAGCCTGCCACCCCGCATGGTCTCGCTCAAGGGCAGCTCCGCTGCCATCGACAAGCTCATCAACGCCTGCAAATAATACAGCGCCGGCAGTGACCCCCGGCGTCGCTGTCCTTGCAGGGATCGACATGCGGGTGCGCTCGTCGGCCCCTTTGCATCGCCGAAAATTGCAGAGCGATTTATCGTCGCGACGTCGTGGTTCAACGGCACCCAATGACAGCCCATTCCCGGGCATCATCGGAACGGCAGCTAACCGCCCCGAAGTCACCGGTCTCCAAACGACCCCATTTCAGACACTCACGCGCAGATCTAGATTTCCCAAAACCTGCCGTTCCGTGCTCAGGTTCATGTCTACATTTCAGTCAAAGTCCGCCCCTGGGCGCTTGTTCGCAGTTTCCCAAAAGCCGGCATCGGAATAATTCCGATCGGCTCGACCCGTTTCGGCGCTCGAGATCACCTTGTCTCCGCCGCGAGGCACGGGAGCACGTCCTGCTGGAAATACGGCTTCTGATCGACCCAGAACATGTAGTTCACTTTGAGAAAGTCCTCGGCAAAGGCATGCAGCGCCGGAACGAGGTTGGTCCGGTCCTGGACGACCTCTTCGGAGTTGGTTTCGCCAACGTAGTTGCCATCCTGTACGGCAATACCAAGTGGCGCAGTAAACTCACCCTCATGCATCATGGCCAGGGCGTGGTTGAGTTGCCCCTTTTTCTTGAACATCAGGTCCGGCCCACCCAGGCCAACGCCGATCTTCTCGCCGAACGCGTAGATACTGCGCAGATAGCCTTCGTCCTCGAAGGGTAGCCACTCGCCGGGCATGAAGTTGGCGTAGATCATGGTGGTCGATTTAGGGAATGCCGTTCTCAGGGCCTGCATGTTGATCTTGACCGCCTCGGCGTAGCCAGCGGGACTGAACGAGGGGTCGGTTGCAGCGGAGACGCCGATCGCGGTTTCCTGCAGATTGATGCCTTCGACGGTGCCGTCGAACTGCTGGCCAAGTGCCTTGAGCAGCGCCGCAAAACGAGCTTGCACCCTCCCGTTCCAACGCTTGGCGACCCAGCCGTCCAGCGCGCCGTCGTCGGTAAATTGCGCGGCGGCGCCGCCATCGTAGGCCGCGCTCAGCAGGTAGTCCGGCACCGGTTTGTACTGGGGCGAGAACGAGCCATCCTGCAGCTGGATGAAGAGCTTTTTGCCATGGGCAGCGAGATAGTCGACATCGTCCTGGATCTCCGAGAAATCATACTGCCCCTCGGCAGGCTCCAGATTGCGCCACGAATACATGATCTGCGCGCCGACGAACCGCTCGCTGTTGAGCAGAGGATGGTCGTGGATGCTTTCGCGATCCCGGCTGAAATAGACGAAATGCTTGATGTCGTCGGCGCCAATGGGGCAGGTGGCATCGACATATTTCTTGTAGGCATTGAGATAGCGGTCGGCAGGGTTGTCCCAGCCCAGGCTCGGCGACGCCGCGAAGGCCGTTCCCAGAACAATCATCATCGCCAGCGCATACATCGGCTTCATCGTCTTCCTCATAGTTTGGATTGGCCCATGCCGGGCCCTTGCTGTGGGCGTAGCGCAGGGCCGTTGCAGCTTCGCCGTCGAAGTCGTGCAGCCTCTGTGCAGATTGCGTGCAGGCTAAGGGAAGGCGATCTCGAATATCGCGCCCTCGGCGCTGGCTACGGGCATCAGGCGGGCACCGTATAGACCGAGAATCGAGGTGACGATGGCAAGACCAAGTCCCGTCCCGCCAGCCGCCCGCCGCGTGGTGAAAAACGGTTCACCCAAGCGGTTGAGATCGATGTCGGCAAAGCCCTGGCCATTGTCAGTCAGCCGCAAGCAACGTCCGTCCCAGTCCAGCACCAGGCGGTCGGCACCATGGTTGCGGGCGTTCTGTGCCAGATGGGTCAGGATCACTTCACCGTGGCGGGTTGAGACCGGCAGGATTGCTTGCCTTTGCGTCAGGGTAATCGTGAGGCCTGCAATGTCGGGGATCATGTCGTCGAGAGGTCCCGGCGAGCCGGGAGACTGCCCGCGCGATCGCGTCACCTCGCGCAACTGGTCGAGCAGCCTGGCCATGCGTGCGCCCTGGCCCTTGATGGACGCCGCCAGCCTTTGCTTTTCGCTGTCTGACAGGCCGCCATCCTCAAGCAGTTCGGCGGCGCCAACGATGGCGGTTATCGGAGATTTGAGTTCGTGGGTGACGTGGTTGGTATAGATGCCGATTTCGCGCGTGTGCTGCGAGAGATTGGCAGCCATGACGGTCACCGCTTCGCCAAGTTCGGCGATCTCGCGCATGCCATAGTGAGGCAATGGCACGAGCTCGGTTTGTTTCCCGCCAGCCAAAAGCCGTGCCTGGTCGCGCAGGGCCAGTATCGGTCGCAGCACCATCTGAACGAGGACCGTCCCCATGATCGCGGCGCCCAACAGCGTCACCGCGAGGACAAGGATGAGCGCGGTACTTTGCTCGATGAAAAAGGTCTCGATCCTGGGCGGCGTGCGGGCGATATAAACCGCGCCGACCACGCGGTTGCTGCTGATGACCGGATAGGCGACGAGCACCTGAAAGCCGGTGCCGCGCATCAACGACAGCCAGGACCTGCTCGTGTCGGCCTGGCCATGCCAGCGCAACGCGACACCGATCTCGCCGCTCAGGGCTTTGTGCACCTCGGGAACCGCCGCAAGGCTGGTGGGTGTGTCGGCCGCCAGGTCCAGCCCGCGAAAATCGAGAAAAATGACGCCGGACAATGTGGTGTGACTGGCGCGTTGCTCCAACGCCTGCAGCTCAGGCGCAAAGCGCCGATAGCGAGGGTCGGGTGTTTCGGCACTGGGCAAGGCGGCAGGCCGGGCAGGCTCAATCTCAGTGCCCAGAACAAGCAGGAACGGCCGGAAGGTGCGCGCCTCGGCATTCCAGAACACCCTCTTGTCCGGTGGCAGGTAATAGCCTGGGACCGGTGCATCGTCCGGGCGTGCCTCGGTCTCGAACGCAGTCGAATAGGCGCTGGCATAGATTGCCGCCTGCTTGATCAGGGAGGATTCCGTCTCGTGGACGAACCAGGTGGTGCCGATCTGCAAGGCAAGGATGGCAATGAGCGGAACGGCCAACAGGCCGGCGCAGACCGCCAGCACCGCCAGAGCCATTGGCGGTCGCCATTTGCGGGTGACTGCTCTCACGCGGTGCAGGTGCCCAGCCTCATCCCGACTCCCCGCACGGTTTCAACCACGTCCTCATAGCCCAAGGCCTTCGCCTTGGCGCGGATATTGCGGACATGACTGTCGAGCGTTCGGCCGGACAGGCTTGTGTTGCCACCATAGATGGTATCGATCATCGCATTGCGGTCAATGACGAACCCCGGCCGACCAAGCAGGACGCCAAGCACGGCGAACTCGGTCACCGTGAGGCCCAGATCAACACCGCCCAGGGTAGAGCTGTGACGGTTGAAATCGATATGCAGGTCACCGTGGATGGCCTCAGTCGTCCCCGCAGGCTGGCCACGCGCCAGGATCGCCTTGATCCGCAGCACCAGTTCACGCGGCGAAAAGGGCTTGGTGACATAGTCGTCCGCACCCAGTTCAAAGCCCAGCACCCGATCGATCTCATCATCATGTGCAGTCAGGAAAATCACCGGCACGCTCGATCGCGTCCGGATGGCCTTGCAACAGGCAAAGCCATCCATGCCCGGCATGCCGACATCGAGGGCCACCAGATCAATGTGGGTCCGGCCGAGCTGTTCGAGGGCCGACCGCCCGTCCGCCGCCTCATGGACCACCATTCCGGCCCGTTCTACGGCGATACGGACGACGTTGCGGATATCCGGATCGTCATCCACGATCAAGACACTAGGACTCATCACCAAACCACTCGTTGAAAGGCGGCCGATCGATCAGCTTCTGCCTCCGACTTGCTGAACAGCATCATGCCCTGTCCTAAGCTGGCGCGGTCGAAGCTGCTTTGCCCTTGGTGCGAGCCTTGCCGAGCTGGATGATGCCGAACACCAGAGCGGCTCCGGCGGCGACGATGATCAGCGACAGCAGGGGCCGATAGAACAGCCAGGCGGTCGCGATGGTCAGCGTGCCGACGGTGAGGCCCATGATCCAGGCGATGATGCCGGTGCCGAAGCCGACGATCGAGCCGAGGAAGGGAAGGACGCTGGCGATAACGCTGAGCGGGCCGGTGACGAGGGCAAAGCCGGTAATAAGCAGCAACATGCCGACGCCGCGGATGATCCACGTGATGATGTTGTTTTCATCCGCCGCCGCCTTGAACATGGCTGGTGCCGCGACGACGCCGCTCTCGACGAGCTGGAGCGTATCGCCGGCTTTGGTCTGGTAGGGCGCAAAGCTATCGCCCGACTGCTGGGCGATGACGCTGATATCGCCCAGCGGAATCAGCTGATAGGCGATCTTGAGATCCCCGACGCTCGGCGAGGCCGGCTGTTGGCTGGCGACGATGACGCCATCGGCCAGCGATACGGGCACGCCCAGCGGGTTAGCGGCCTTTACGGCATCGAGATCGGCGCTCTTGATCGGATAAGCATTGGCGCCGCCAACGTCGTCGAGCACGCTTTTGGTCAGCACAAAATCGCCGAGCTTGCCGTCATCGATCTGGAAGACCTGGCTATCGAGGGCGGCCTGCGGGTTCTGGTGGTTGTCGGGCTGCTTGAATTCGGATGAATCGACGCGCCCTTCCTTCCATTCTTTCTTGTAGGTGTAGGTCGTGACGGTTTCTTCCCCGCCGCCCAGCTTTGTCTGCGTCTTGGAGCTTTCCTCCTCAACCCACTGGAACATTTCGACATGACGCGCGAGGCGAATGCCCTCGGCCTGAATGCCAAAGGCGTCATCAGTCAGCACCTGGCTGGTAACGACCGGACCGGTGACATGGATCAGCTTGCCCTCATTGGCGGGGTCAACCGGCGCATTTTCCACCAGCACCACGGCGCCCGCGCCTTCGGCCAGGGCCTTCTCGGTCTGGACGGCGCGGCCCTCGTTCCAGAACAGCAAAACGATCATGCCGACGATAAGCGCCAGCCCGATGAGCACCCCCGCAAATGAATTGCCGATGCGGCTGAACCAGGATTGGTGGGTTGTCGTGGTAAATGTGTCGCTCATGGCTGCCTCCCCGAGGGCAAATGAAATGCGGGCCGGAGGCCGCTCGATACTCCTCGCCCGCAAGTGTTGATACTCGCGTTATTCCCAAGTCCCTGCAAAATCAACGGGCCTTTTGCAAAGGTTGTAAAGGCCCTACTCAAGGGGGATGGCTGGACTTGTGATCACCCCTGCACAGGGAGTTGTTGTTCATGCTCGGCAGAGCAGCTTTCAAGGCCTGTACGCTCAAGCGGGACTGTCCGGATCCCACCCCCGGCCCGACCGTCCGTCTTCGACCCCATTTTTGCCGTTCAAGTTTGCTGTTAGCGATCCCGAAAGCTGCCGTATCCCAGGCGGATAATGTGCATTATGGAAAAGCGGAGTGCCTGATGCGGATTTTCAAGTTAGCAGCCCGGAGCGCGTTCAGTGTCATGGCCGTGAGCTTGCCTTGGCTGCTTTTGGTGATTGTGCCGTCCCTTGCATTTGGACAAGGTAAAGCAGCTCTCATGCTGGTCAGCATGATCAACGGTATCGGCCTGATTTTTCTCGGTATTGCCGTTTTTGTAGCTTCAGTGTTGTGGGATGATAGGCGCTGGTGGTGGGCACTTTTTGGGACATGCCTGTCTTTAAACGTGGCCTACTGGTTAATCAGAAGCGTTTATTTCCCCGAACCGCCTCCGCTGGGCGCGTCAACGCTCTACTTTGAGTATGAACCGTTCTTCGCCATATTTGCCATCCCGACAGTGGTAATCGCGATCATGGTCGGGACGTATTTCGACCGACTTTTCAATCGGGCGAGCAACTTTTGGCCCAGTGCATAAATCAAGATTAATGCACCGCCCTTCAGTTTCTGCGACCTCAATAACTTGCACAGGGCATACTTCCTCGCATTAGGCGCGCTCAAGCCCTTCTCTCCAGATCCTAGCGGCCGAAATTAAGAGCAAAATGCCTCCTAAAATGCCTCCGCCGTAGATATATTGGCGATTGAGGACGCGTTCGAGGATCCAGTCTCCAGGCTCCAACGGCGAAATCTCATTACCTTTTCGCATGGATGGATGACCATATTGAGGGTCGGTGATGAACTCGCATCCACCTGCGCTTGTCATCGATGGGCCCAGGCGGAGAAATTCGAAGCGCTCCTCCTGCGCATTGGACTCCTGCCTGGAAAGGAATGTTCCATCAAGTCTGAACAGGTCAACGGAGTTAGATCTGACGCTATGAATACTTAGCGTATCGTCTGGATTGACTGCGATCTTGAAAATGCCCCCTTTACTATCCGGGTCAAAGGCGGCGATGAACTCCCCTTGGCAGTTGTAGCGCTGAACGCGAACTGCGCGACCCATGATTGGATCGGTGAGCTTGACGAAGACGTCACCGGCCGGTGTCACCACAACCTGATCGAAAATACCTGTCGTCGGCCACGCTCTTACATTAATCGCACGTTGATAAAACAAGTTCGCGGCAGTTGCTCCGATCATGGTCAGGCAGATCATCACAAGGCCTATCCTACCAAACAGGTCCGAACGAGGCGGCCGATCTCGCCAGAAGAAAACACACAATGCCACGGTCATCAGCGCCGGAAAAGCGATCTCGATCCAATTTGCAGAAACGCTAGGGTTCATCGGTCGTTCTTCCTTTCTACCTGAGACAGTTTAGAGGCGCAGGGAAGAAATCCCGCAAGGAATCGGTACATGGTCGATCTGAATGCTATAAGCGCGATCGACCGAATGATCGTGAAAGCGTACGATGCAGCGGCTCAGACCCGGTAGCAGTTAATTGACTTTCTTCAACGATTGGCAATCAGCAGCGCTCGGACGGCGCAAGTCACACAGTGCATATATGAAGATTTTTGCACCAGTTTTCCCGCCCTACAATCCCAACAATTTTCGCCGTGCAAAAGTCAGGTGTGCATCTCGCCCGGTTCGCTATGGCAGGCCTCGATTAGATTTAGACGTCTGCTTTTGCCATCGCGTCGCCAAAAGCCGACAGTCTACATCCCACCGCAAGACGGACACGCCCCGGCGCCCGCCCGTTTACGCCCCTTGCTCTCCGCCACCCCATTGATCCCCCGCGTCCTTTGTGGCATGTCCGCGCGAACAGCCAAGCATGCCGACCGGATTGCAACCGGCGGTTTTTCGAGGACAGTATGGCCCGTATCGTTGTCAAGTTCGGTGGCACCTCAGTCGCCACCGTCGAGCGCATCCGTCAGGCGGCGCGGCACGTCAAACGCGAAGTCGATGCGGGGCACGAAGTTGCCGTCGTGGTTTCGGCGATGTCGGGCAAGACCAATGAGCTGGTGGGCTGGGTCAACGAAGCCTCAAAATTCCACGATGCGCGCGAATATGATGCCGTGGTGGCGTCGGGCGAGCAGGTGACGGCCGGCCTGATGGCGATCGTTTTGAGCGAGATGGGCATTCAGTCGCGCTCGTTCGCCGGCTGGCAGGTGCCGATCCATACCGATGACGCGCATGGCGCGGCGCGCATTACCGGGATCGATGCGACGACGCTGGACGATCGGATGTCCAATGGCTGGGTGCCGGTGATTACCGGCTTCCAGGGCGTATCGCCTTCGGGCCGGATCACCACGCTCGGTCGCGGCGGTTCCGATACCAGCGCGGTGGCCGTCGCTGCAGCGGTGAAGGCCGATCGCTGCGATATCTATACCGATGTGGATGGCGTTTACACCACCGACCCGCGCATCGTGCCCAAGGCGCAGCGGCTGTCCAAGATTTCCTTTGAGGAAATGCTGGAAATGGCGTCGCTGGGCGCCAAGGTGCTGATGATCCGCTCGGTGGAGCTGGCGATGGCGCAAAAGGTGCGCCTGGTGGTGCGTTCGACATTTGATGATCCGGATGCGCCACAGGTCGGCCCGGATGGATTGCCCGGGATTCCCGGTACCCTGGTTTGCGATGAGGATGAAATTTTGGAAAAGCAGATCGTTTCGGGCGTGACGCTCGCCAAGTCGGAAGCCAAGATCACCCTGCGCGACGTCAAGGACAAGCCGGGCGTGGCGGCAGCAATCTTTGGGGCGCTGGCCGACCAGTCGATCGTGGTCGACATGATCGTGCAGAACGTTTCCGATGATGGCAGCCTCACCGACATCACCTTTACGGTGCCGGACAGCGAATATGAGAAGGCCATCAAGGCGCTGCAAGGCAATACCAGCATCGAATATGCCAAGATCGTCGGCTCCAAGGGCGGGGCAAAGATCTCGGTCGTGGGGGTGGGCATGCGTAGCCATGCGGGCGTTGCATCCTCGATGTTCCGGGCGCTGGCCGACAAGGGCATCAACATCCAGCTGATCACCACTTCGGAAATCAAGACCTCGGTGTTGATCGACGAGCAATATGCCGAGCTTGCGGTTCGCGCGCTCCATACGTATTACGGTCTGGACAAGAAGGACGCCTGAGAGTTCATCCCGAACTCTACTGTGCCGGTCATCTGACGCGCTTTTCTGCGCTTCCGGTGCTCACGTACTGATGTACGTTGCGCTCCGGTTCTCGAAAAACACGCCAGATGACTCAGCCCAGCGAGTTCGGAACGAACTCTCCTGAGCCAAGGGCACCGTCCGGTCGAAGGGGGGCGGCTCAGGTCGCCATTGTGTCGAATATGGCCACGAGCATTGGCGGCCCGCGTGTGCTGTTGCGGCAATTGCGCGAGACCATGGCGGAGCCGCTGGCTTCCCAGGAGCGCCTCGACAAGATCGTCACGCTGATCGCGGACAATATGCGCGCCGACGTGTGCTCGTTTTACGTGCTGCGCGATGACGGCGCGCTCGAGCTGTTCGCCACCAAGGGCCTGGCCCCCGAATCAGTGCACATGACCACACTGCGGCTGGGCGAGGGCCTGGTCGGCCTGATCGCTGCCGAAGCCGAGCCGCTGTCGCTCGACGACGCCCCCAGCCATCCTGCCTTTGCCTATCGTCCGGAAACGGGCGAAGAGCGCTACAATGCCTTTCTTGGCGTGCCGGTCTTGCGCGCCGGGCAGACGCTGGGCGTGCTGGTGGTGCAGAATGCCGAGCGGCGCAAATATGGCGAGGATGAAACCGAAGCCATGCTCACGACGGCCACAATTCTGGCCGAGATGATCGCGACCTCGGATTTCGACAATCTGATCAAGCCGGGGTCCGATATCGACCTGAGGCGGCCCCGCATGTTCACCGGCGTAAGTTTGACCGATGGCGTGGCGCTGGGCACGGTGGTGCTGCACGACCCGCGCGTCGTCGTCACCAATTTCATTGCCGAAGACACCGAACAGGAAAAGGCCCGGCTGGTCGAGGCACTCGAGCGGATGCGCGTCTCGATCGATGCCATGCTCGACCATGGCGACATGCAGCCGTCGTCGGATCACCGGGAAATCCTCGAGACTTACCGGATGTTCGCCAATGACCGGGGCTGGGTACACCGGCTGACCGAGGCGATCGAGAACGGGCTGTCGGCGGAAGCTGCGGTAGAGCGGGTGCAGAACGATACCCGCGCCCGCATGCTGCGCCAGACCGACCCCTATATCAAAGACCGGCTGCACGATCTGGATGATCTGGCCAACCGGCTGCTGCGCACGCTGACCGGCGACCATCAGGGGCGCGGGCGCAATCTGCCCGACAACGCCATCCTGGTGGCCCGCAATATGGGTCCGGCGGAACTGCTGGAATATGACCGCACCAAAATCCGCGGCATCGTGCTCGAAGAAGGCGGCGCCACGGCGCACGTGGCCATCGTGGCGCGCTCGCTGGGGCTGGTCGCTGTCGGGCAGGCCGAATCGATCGTGTCGATGAGCGAAAGCGGCGACGACATCATTCTCGATGGGCCGGCGGGCATCGTGCATCTGCGTCCGACGGCCGATATCGAGCAGGCCTATATCGACAAGGTCAAGGTTTCGGCCAAGCGGCGCGCCCATTATGCAGCGCTCAAGGACAGGCCCTCGATCACCAGAGACGGGATCGAGATCACCCTGTTGCACAATTCCGGGCTGGTGGCCGACCTGCCGATGCTGGACGATACCGGCGCTTCGGGCGTCGGGCTGTTCCGCACCGAGTTGCAGTTCATGATTGCCTCCAAGCTGCCCCGGCTCAACGAGCAGCGGGAGCTTTATACGCAGGCCATGGAGATTGCCGGGACGCGCCCGGTGGTGTTCCGGCTGCTCGATATCGGCGGCGACAAGGTGTTGCCGTATCTGCGTTCGGCGACCGAAGAAAATCCGGCAATGGGCTATCGCTCGATCCGGCTGGGGCTGGACCGACCCGGCCTGCTACGCACCCAGATCCGGGCGCTGCTGCTGGCCGCCAATGGAAGGCCACTGAAAATCCTGGTGCCAATGGTCACCGAGACCTTCGAGTTCCGGCAGACGCGGCTGGTGGTCAACAAGGAAATCGAGCGGCTGCGGCGGGCTGGTTCGCCAGTGCCGTCCAAGCTCGAACTGGGCGTGATGGTGGAAGTGCCATCGTTGCTGTTCGAATTGGATCAATTGCTGCCGGAGGCGGATTTCGTATCCATCGGTTCCAACGATCTGGTGCAGTTCCTGACGGCTTCGGACCGCGCCAATCCGCGCGTCTCCAAGAGCTACGATCCGATCGGCATGCCGCGCCTGCGCGCCTTCCGCCATATCGTGGATGCAGCGCGACGCTACAATGTGCCGATCACCATGTGTGGCGAACTCGCCGGCAAGCCGGTGGAAGCCCTGGCGCTGATGGCCATCGGCATGACCCGGCTCTCCATGGGTCCGGCCTCGATCGGGCCGATCAAGGAACTGGTGCTGAACCTGGACCTGAAGCCGATCCGCGAGTCGGTAGCGGCAGCATTGCTGGATGGTTCGGACGGCATCGCCATCCGCGCACTGCTGCAGGAATGGATCGACAAGCAAAACCTGCCGGTTTGATTTTCGCCAAGCCGGCCTGCAAATGGCGGTATTCTGCGCTTCCGGTGCTCACGTACCGAGGTACGCTCCGCTCCGGTTCTCGAAAACCACCATTTTCGTCTCGGCCTGACGAAAATCAGGTGCCCACCCGCGGGTGACGAGCCGCGGGTGTGGACATGGCGTTGCGACGTCCGTTCGTCCACCGCACACTTGCAGTTCACCCCCGACGCCCTTAAACGCTCGGAGTGAACCGGAAAGAATACGCATGGCAACGCTTCCCCAGGACAAGCTCGACGCATTGGAGATGCGCTTCAACTATGTTGAGGCGGCGCTGTCGGGTGGGGCCGGGCCGGATGAGTTCGTCAAATTCTCCAAGGAACATGCCGAGCTGGCGCCGATTGTCGGCCCGATCGTGGCCTACAAGAAAACCCTGCGCGATCTGGCCGACGCCGAAGAGCTGATGAAATCGGGCGACGCGGAACTGCGCGAAATGGCCGAGAGCGAGGTCTATGAGTTGCGCGCGGCGGTGGAACAGGCGGTCGCCGAAATCCGCATCCTGCTGTTGCCCAAGGACGAGGCCGACGACAAGTCGATCATCCTAGAAATCCGCGGCGGTACGGGTGGCGACGAGGCGGCCTTGTTCGCCGGCGATCTGTTCCGCATGTATGAGCGTTACGCCACCCTGCGCGGCTGGAAAGTTTCGGTGATGGAAGAAAGCGCCGGCGAAATGGGCGGCTTCAAGGAAATCATCGCCAATGTGAGCGGCAAGGGCGTTTACGCGCGGATGAAGTTCGAGAGCGGTGTGCATCGGGTGCAGCGCGTGCCGGCGACCGAAGGCTCGGGCCGTATCCATACCTCGGCGGCGACCGTGGCCGTGCTGCCCGAGGTCGAGGAAATCGACATCGACATCAAGCCCGAAGACATCCGCATCGATACCATGCGCGCTTCGGGCGCCGGCGGGCAGCACGTCAACACCACCGACTCTGCCGTGCGGATCACCCACTTGCCCACCGGCATCATGGTGACTTCGGCGCAAAAGAGCCAGCACCAGAACCGGGCGCTGGCCATGCAGGTGCTGCGGGCGCGGCTCTACGAACAGCAGCGCAATACCCGCGATACGGCGCGCGCCGAAGCGCGCAAGGATCAGGTGGGTTCGGGCGACCGCTCCGAGCGCATCCGCACCTATAATTTCCCACAGGGCCGGGTGACCGACCACCGCATCAACCTGACGCTGTACAAGCTCGACAAGGTGATTGCCGGCGAAGCGCTGGACGAATTGATCGAGGCGCTGATCACCGAGCATCAGGCTGAATTGCTCGCCGATATGGAAAACGCCAACTGAGCGACGCCCTGACCATCGGCGCCCTGTGGCGGCAGTGGCGCGACATGCTGGTGCGGCTGGGGTTTCCGACGGCGGCGCTGGATGCCAAGCTGCTGGCCGGCGCGGCTTTTGGCCTGAGCAGCCTGCAAATGGCGACGCGGGAGGGGGAGAGGGTCACCCCGGGGCAGGTCGAGGTTCTGGCCGGGTTCATGCAGCGGCGGCTCTCCGGCGAGCCGGTGGCGCGGATTTTGGGCGAGAAAGAATTTTACGGCCTGAACTTCAGGCTCAATGGCGCAACGCTGGTGCCGCGGCCCGATACCGAGCTGCTGGTCGATCTGGCGCTGGAGGCGATCCGTGAGCGGGCGGCGATCGTGCTTGATCTGGGGACTGGGACTGGGTGTATCCCGATTGCGATTCTGGCTAACGCACCGAATGTGCAGGCGGTGGCAGTGGATCTGAGCGCTGAAGCGCTGGAATGCGCGGCGGGCAATGCTCATCGCAACGGGCTTGAAGATCGGCTGACACTTTTGCAGGGGTCTTGGTTCGAACCGCTGGTTTGGGACCGGCTTGCCTTTGGCGCGAGTGGCTCACCCCCACCCCTGTCCCCTCCCCACAAGGGGGAGGGAGACGACGAACACCAGACTCCGGGTCTGAGCCTCCCTCCCCTTGATGGGGAGGGGCCGGGGGTGGGGTGGGGCCGAGCCAGCCATGCAACTGACAAGTCTCTCTTGATGAGGGGTGGGGGTTCTCCGGTCTTCGACCTGATCCTCTCCAACCCGCCCTATATCGAAACCGCCGTGATCGATACGCTCGCCACCGATGTGCGCGATTTCGATCCACTGCTGGCACTGGACGGCGGGCCCGATGGCCTGGCGCCATACCGGATCATTGCAGCAGAGGCGCGAACCTGGCTCAAGCCCGGCGGACAGTTGCTGGTGGAGATTGGGGGCGAGCAGGGGGCGGCGGTGATGGCGCTGTTGGAGGCGGCGGGTTTTGCCGATGTGACGGTATTTCATGATCTGGCCGGACTTGACCGGGTGGTGCGCGGAACCCATCTAGAGCGGTAACACCGGGGGAAAACCGGGGTCAGCGAGCGCCGCGCAGGGGCGCGACATATTTTCCGCTTGGAAATCGGTGGCAAACCAGCTAATTTCCAGGTGCTGTCAACGGCGCATCATGAGCGCCACGGCGATGGCCACCCGATCATCGGTATTGCTGCAAGGCGCAGCGCGGCCCCGGAACATCCCGGCCCACGCGATGATGATGACGGTCAGGGCCTTTGCTGTTTGCATTTCAGGTCTTCATGAAGCCGGATTATTCCCCGATGCAGGATCCTTGCGAGGACCGCCGGGAGTTGGCCGACCCAGGCATATTGCCGGTCCGCCAGAAGCGTGACGCTTGTTTTCACGAGTTAAAAAAGCGACCAGATGAGACCCATTCAGCAGAATAATAACAACAAGAACAACAACAATAACCGCACGCGCGGTCGCAATGGTGGACGCAAGCACGTCAATCCGCTGTCGCGCAATTTCGAGAGTAACGGCCCCGACGTGAAGGTGCGCGGCAACGCGGCCCATATCGCCGAAAAATATATGCAGCTGGCTCGTGACGCGCAATCGTCCGGCGATTCGGTGATGGCGGAGAACTATCTCCAGCATGCCGAGCATTATTTCCGCATCGTTTCCGCCGCCCAGCCGCAGCCGTTTGGCCAGGCCAGTGACGGCGACGACTACGATGACGATATGCCCGAGCCCAATAACCGGTTTTCCTCGCCGCAGCCCGTGCAGCAGCAGGTCGAGCAGGACCAGGATGGCGGCGGCCAGCAGCAGCCGCAGCAGAACGGCAATAACGGCAATGGCAGCCAGCCGCGGCAGGAGCGCGAGCAGCGCGAATTCCGTCAGCCGCGCGAAGCCCGCACCCGCCCGCCCGGCGAAGTGCAGGTCCGCCCGGTGGTTGAAGCCCAGCCGGTGGTTGTGGCGCAGGTCGAAAGCGAAGAAGTCCCGGTGGAAGCCGGCGCCGATGGCGAAGTGCGCAAGGTGCGCGAGCGCCGTCCGCGCCGCCGTCGTCCGACCACGGAAGGCGCCGATCCAGCCGGCGCTGAGCAGCCCGATGTTGGCGATCTGCCAGCGTTCATCACTGCCGGGGGCACGCCGAACCTGGCTGACTAAGCCAGTCGATCAATTCTGGGAAGAGGCCGGGCCATGCCCGGCCTTTTCGTTTGGCGGCTGCAAACCCGGCCTTAAGCAAAGCGGGCTAGGGTTTGCGCAGCGCTCACCATCCAGGCAGTTTTCGTGACCGGACCCCACCGCACCCTTCGCCTCAGCCTGCTGGCGGTCTGCGTGCTGTTTCTGGGGTTTTTCTGCAAAGCCAAGTTTGCCGAAACGCTGGGTATTTCCGGCATGCTCTATGCCAACGGCACCCCGGTTGGCGGGGATTTCATCAATCTGTGGTCAGTGGCCCAACTGGTGCTGTCCGGGCATAGCGGGCAGATTTACGATTCCGCCGCCTTCATGGCGTTCGAGCGCACGCTGACCGGCGGCGATCTCGGCTTGCGGCTGTGGGCCTATCCACCCCACTCGCTGCTGGCGGCGTGGCCGTTTGGCCTGCTCGGGTTTTATCCGGCTCTGGCCGCGTGGTCGCTGCTGAGCCTTGTGGTGTTGTGGTTCGGCGCGCGCCGTTTCGGTTTTGAACGGCTGGAAGCGGCGATCATTGTGCTGTCGCCCGCCTCGGTGCTGAGCCTTTATTATGGCCAGACCGGCAATCTTGCCGCGGGCCTGCTGTTGTTCGCCCTGTCGGTCCGCGGACCCGGCGCGGCGATTGCCGCCAGCCTGCTGAGCTTTAAGCCGCAGACGGGGGTTCCTGCTGCCGGTACTGTGGCTGTTCCAGCGCCGCTGGTGGGCGATTGCCGGAACTGCCGCGCTGACCATGGCCTTGGTCGCGGTTGCCTCCCTGCTGTTCGGGATTGGCGCATGGCGCGATTATCTGGGCGATACGCTGCCGTTGCTGGGTCAGCTTGAACGGTTCGGCACCGGCCCATTCATGTACATGGTGCCGTCGGCCTTCATGGCCCTGCGCCTCCTGACCGGCAATGGCGATCTGGCGCTGCTGCTGCATCTGGGCTTTGCCACTGTGGTCGGCATTATCGTGCTGGTCCGGCTGTGGCAGGTGAATGATCCGGTCCGCCGGGCGGCGCTAGTGATGATCGCCACGGCGTTGATGACGCCCTATTTGCACAATTACGATCTGGTGGTGGTGCTGTGTGGGGCGCTGCTGGTCGGCGTGCTGGTGGCGGTGGCGCTGATCCTGCCCAATGCGGTCGTCACGCTCAACGCGCTGGGCATTCCAGTTTCGCCGCTGTTGATCCTGCCGCTATTGTTCCTGGCCTGAGCCTCTTTTTGTTTGAGCGCGGCTTCCCATATAGGTGTTGTCACTGGTCAGCGCCGATAGCGGGCGGCCGGCGCACAACACTTCCGACGACCGTCTCGTGCCTGTGGGCGAGCCGGCGGGCGACAAAAGGAGAGTTGCATGAACATTGAAAAATACACCGAGCGCGCACGCGGTTTTATCCAGAACGCGCAGACCCTGGCCCTGGGCAAGGGCCACCAGCAATTTTCGCCGCTGCATCTGCTCAAGGTCCTGCTTGATGACCACGAGGAAGGCATGGCGGCCGGGCTGATCGGACGGGCGGGCGGCAACGCCAAGCTGGTGCTGGCCCAGACCGAAGCGGCCTTGAACAAGGTCCCGGTCGTCTCCGGTGACAACGGCCAGGTTTACCTGAGCCGCGAAATCGCGCGGGTCTTCGACACCGCCGAGAGCGCCGCGCAGAAATCGGGCGACAGCTTTGTCACCGTCGAGCGGCTGCTGCTGGCCCTGGTCATTGAAAAGGATACCGACGCTGGCAAAATTCTTGCTGCGGGCGGGGTGACGTCCAATGGCCTCAACGATGCCATCAACGAAATCCGCAAGGGGCGCACGGCTGACAGTGCTTCGGCTGAGAACGGCTATGATGCGCTCAAGAAATATGCCCGCGACCTGACCCAGGCGGCGCGTGACGGCAAGCTCGACCCGGTGATCGGCCGCGACGAGGAAATCCGCCGCACCGTGCAGGTGCTGTCGCGCCGCACCAAGAACAACCCGGTGCTGATCGGCGAACCCGGCGTCGGCAAGACCGCTATCGTCGAAGGCCTTGCCATCCGCATCGTCAATGGCGACGTGCCCGAAAGCCTGAAGAACCGCTCGCTGATGTCGCTGGACATGGGCGCGCTGATTGCCGGCGCCAAATATCGCGGCGAATTCGAGGAACGGCTGAAAGCCGTGCTCACCGAAATCGACGGCGCCGATGGCAAGATCATCCTGTTCATCGACGAAATGCACACCCTGATCGGGGCCGGCAAATCCGACGGCGCCATGGATGCGTCCAATCTGCTCAAACCGGCGCTGGCGCGCGGGGCGCTGCATTGCGTTGGCGCCACCACGCTGGATGAATATCGCAAGCACGTGGAAAAGGACGCTGCGTTGGCGCGTCGCTTCCAGCCGGTGTTTGTCGATGAGCCAACGGTGGAAGACACCATCTCGATCCTGCGCGGGCTCAAGGAAAAGTATGAGCTGCATCACGGCATCCGGATTTCCGACAGCGCCATCGTGGCTGCCGCGACGCTGTCCAACCGCTATATCGCTGACCGTTTCCTGCCCGACAAGGCCATCGATCTGATGGATGAATCCGCCGCGCGCCTGCGCATGGCGGTTGAATCCAAGCCCGAGGCGCTGGACGAGCTGGATCGCCGCATCATGCAGCTCAAGATCGAACGCGAAGCGCTGCGCAAGGAAACCGACGACGCCTCCAAGACTCGACTGGATCGCCTTGAGGGCGAACTGGCGGATCTCGAGGAAGAGTCGGCGGGCTTTACCCAGCGCTGGCAGGCCGAAAAGACCCGGTTGCAGGGCAGCCAGAAGGTCAAGGAAGAGCTGGACAAGGCGCGCACCGAACTGGAAGCAGCGCAGCGCGCCGGCAATCTGGCCCGGGCCGGTGAGCTGGCCTATGGCGTGATCCCGGAGCTGGAACGCCAGAGCAAGGCGGCCGACGGCAAGGAAGTCGGCACCGGCTCGGCGCTGGTCGAGGAAGTGGTGCTGCCCACCCACATTGCCCAGGTGGTGTCCCGCTGGACCGGCATTCCGGTCGATCGGATGCTGGAAGGCGAACGCGAAAAGCTGTTGCAGATGGAAGCCCAGCTCGGCCATCGCGTCATCGGCCAGGCCGATGCGGTTGGCGCCGTGGCCAAGGCCGTGCGGCGGGCCCGGGCCGGGTTGCAGGACCCGAACCGGCCGATCGGCTCGTTCATGTTCCTGGGGCCAACCGGGGTCGGCAAGACCGAGCTGACCAAGGCGCTGGCGGAGTTCCTGTTCGACGATGAACACGCCATGGTGCGGATCGATATGTCCGAATACATGGAGAAGCACTCCGTGGCCCGGCTGATCGGCGCGCCTCCGGGTTATGTCGGCTATGACGAAGGCGGGGTTCTGACCGAGGCGGTACGCCGCCGACCGTATCAGGTGGTGCTGTTCGACGAAATCGAGAAGGCGCATCCGGATGTGTTCAACATCCTGCTGCAGGTGCTCGACGACGGGCGGCTGACCGACGGGCAGGCGCGCACGGTGGATTTCCGCAATACCATCATCATCATGACCTCCAATCTTGGATCGGACCATCTGGTCGGGCTCAAGGAAGGGGAGACGGTGGAACTGGTGCGCGGCAAGGTGCTCGATGCGGTCAAGCAGGCGTTCCGCCCGGAATTCCTCAACCGGATCGACGATATCATCCTGTTCCACCGGCTCGAACGCCAGCATATGGGCGCTATCGTCGATATCCAGCTGACGCGCCTGCGCGAACTGCTCAAGGAGCGCGATATTTCGCTCGAACTGACGGCGCTGGCGCGCGATTGGCTGGGCAATGAGGGCTACGATCCGCTCTATGGGGCGCGGCCGCTCAAGCGGGTCATCCAGCGCGAAGTGCAGGACAATCTGGCCGACGAAATCCTGTCGGGCCGCATTGCCGATGGCGCCAAAGTGGTCGTCGATATCGGCGAGGAGGGACTGATCGTCCGCCATGCCGGACCGGTGCAGACCGACGCTGCGGCCTGATGATAAGGCGCCACTTCACGCTTGCACTGGTCAACTAACAAACTCGGTGTCATCCCGGCGCAGGCCGGGATCCATCCCTAGATATCAGGATGGGCCCCGGCCTGCGCCGTGGTGACAATCGAGTGTGCCGTTGTCTCAATTGTAGAGTGCAACACCATACCGGCGCCCCTTGCGACATCAATGCCGTTTTGATAAGAACATAACAAGAACAGTAGTGAGGGCGAACATGACTGATCAGATCGACTATATCGAATTTCCGAGTCCCGACCGGGCGGCGACCAGCCGGTTCTTCAGTGCTGCCTTTGGGTGGTCGATGACCTCTTACGGGCCGGATTATGATGGTCTGAACGGCGCTGGTATCGATGGCGGCGTTGACCAGTCGGACCAGCGGGTCGGCGCCACCATGGCGATCGTGCGCACCGATGACCTGGATGACGCAGAAGCGCGGGTGATTGCGGCGGGTGGCACCATTACCCTGCCGCAATTCGATTTCCCGGGCGGACGGCGGTTTCATTTCCGTGAGCCGGGCGGCAATGAGCTGGCGGTGTGGGTGGAGCGTGCTGAATGACGCAGGCGAAAGCCGCTGAATGTGCTATGGCTTACCCCAGTGCATAGGCAACCGGATTTGCGTAGTGACCACAGACCATGACCATGAGGGCAGTGTCGATAGGATGCTTGACACGCCCCATCTTGCCGATGCGCTCGAAAGTGACCGGTTCAAGCAATTTCTGGATCATGTTCCGTTCGGCATTGCGGTGGCCGAACTCAAGCCGGTCGAGAGCCTGACCTACGCCAATCCCGAATTCGAGCGGCTGGTCGGGCTGGCTGCGGCCGATCTGCAGGGCAGGCCCTGGGAGGTGCTGCCGGACAATGTGGTGTCAAAAATCGATGGCACCTTGCTGCGCGAGGCGGTCGGCCTGCAGGTCGATTATATCGGCACCTATGAGGTCAGGTTGGGCGAGACGACAACGCTGGTCGATGCCTGGTCCAACATCATCGAAGACGATGCCGGCACGCCGATGTTCCGCCTGGTGGCCCTGGCTGAAACCCTCAACAATCCGGTCGAGGGCGAGCCCGATCTCAAGAGCCAGCTTGAGGAAAAGGACACGCTGCTGCGCGAGTTGCAGCACCGGGTCAAAAACAATCTGCAGATGATCACCGCGCTGATCCGGCTGGAAGCGCGCAATGTGCCTGACAAGGCCTCGGGCGTGGCGTTCCAGCGCCTGGCCGGGCGGATCAATTCGCTGGCGCTGCTCTATACAGCGCTCTCCAATGACGACATGCCCGATAGCGTCGATCTGGGCGTCTATCTCAGCCAGGTGGCCTCGGCGGTGATGGCCACCCACGCCGTGGAAGGCATCAGGCTCAATTTGCAGGTCGATACCTGGCCGGTTTCGGTCAATGTCGCCATGCCGACCGGGCTGGTGGTGAACGAGTTGATGACCAACGCCCTCAAATACGCCTTCATCGGTCGCGAGGGCGGCACGATCACCGTTCATAGCCTGGTCAATGAAACCGGCTGCCTGGTGACTGTCGCCGATGATGGCGTCGGACTGGCGGATGGCGAAACCTGGCCCAAGCCCGGCAAGCTCAGCGCCTTGATCGTCCACTCCCTTGGCCAGAACGCCAAGGCAGAGGTGCAGGTCAACTCCGCCCCCGGCGCTGGTGTGCGTGTCACGATTTTCTTCGCCCGCGCCAATGCCGAGCCGGGCAAGGCCTGACTCGGCAATCCTAATCACCGGGTCATTCCCGCGCAGGAGGGAATCCATTCTCGACCAACCCTCAAACAACTCATCGGCCAGCAGGGCGATAGAATCTAGATTGTGTCATGATCCATCTCGCCACCGGACGGCACCTCCCCCTTGATGGGGGAGGATGGGAGGGGGTGTGCGGAGCCCGGATATAGTGGCTCCCAACCCCCACCAACCAAGCAAACATGCTAAACCTTTGCCGATTGCACAGGTGAGTCATGACCCAAACAGCCGACACCACAACAACGGGGCAGGGCTTCGTGGCCCCGGATCAGCGTAAATTCGTACTGATCGCCGCGATCCTGGCGTCCAGCATGGGCTTTATCGATGGCTCGGTGCTGTCGATCGCGATTCCGGCAATGCGCTCCAATCTGGGAGCGACGCTGGCTGATGCGCAGTGGGTTTCCAATGGCTACATGCTGTTTCTGGCCTCGCTGATCCTGCTTGGCGGAGCGGCCGGGGATCGGTTCGGGCTGCGCAATACCTTCAGCTTTGGCATCGTGCTGTTCGTGCTCGCCTCCGTAGCGTCGTCCCTGGCACCAACGCCGATCCTGTTGATCGGAGCGCGGGCCATCCAGGGGATTGGCGCGGCCTTCATGGTGCCGGGTAGCCTGGCGATCATCGCCAAGGCCTATCCCAAGGAAGAACGCGGCAAGGCCATTGGCGTCTGGGCCTCGGCCGCCTCGCTGACCTCGATCCTGGGGCCGGTGATCGGCGGGTTCGTGCTGTCGAGTTTTGGTGACTGGAGCTGGCGGCTGATCTTTGCGGTCAATCTGCCGCTGGGCGCCGGCGCGCTGGCGCTGCTCTGGTTCAAGGTGCCGACAGATCCGGTCAGCGCCGGGCGGCGGCTCGATATTGTCGGGGCGATCCTGGCCAGTCTGGCGCTGATGCTGATCGCCTTTGGTCTCAGCAATGACAGCGGCGACAGCACGCCACTGGCGTCGCATCTGCTGCTGTATTGCGGCGGCGGGCTGGTCTGTGCGGCGCTGTTCCTGCTCTGGGAAGCGCGGACCAAAACACCAATGCTGCCATTGCGGCTGTTCGGCAAATTGGGGTTTTCCGGCGCCAATGCGCTGACCTTCGTACTGTATTTTTCGCTGTCGGGCGTGATGTTTTTCCTGCCGATGACCATGATTGCCGGCTGGGGCGTGTCCCCTGCGATGGTGGCGTTTTCGTTTCTGCCGCTCGGCGTGTTGCTGACGGTGCTGTCCTCGTTCAGCGGCAAATGGGCGGACCGGTTCGGGGCAGGGCCGTTGATTGCAGCCGGCGCAGTGCTGGTGGCGCTGGCCTTTGCCGGGCTCGGCTTTACCGCGCCTTGGCAAAGCGTGTGGTTCGGCGTGTTGCCCTGCATCGTGCTGCTGGGGCTGGGCATGGGGCTGGTGGTATCGCCGCTGTCGACCGCGGTGATGACCTCGGTGGATGATGCCGATACCGGAATTGCCTCAGGCGTCAACAATGCGGTGTCCCGCGTTGCGGGACTGGTCGCCGTGGCGTTGATGGGGGCGGTGGTGGCCTCGGTGTTCGAGCAGGCACTCGGAACCGCCGCCGAATTGCCGATCTTTTTCGGGCTGCCGGGTGATCCGGCCCTGGGCACGGAAGCGGAGGCATTGCGCGTTCATGCCACCGATCTGGCCTTTGGCACCGTGGCCTATATCACCGCCGTGCTGGCACTGATTTCGGCCGGTATCGCCTGGGTGACGCTGGAGCGAAAGTTCTAGCCGCTATTTGGCCGAGGCGACATTGACCGGGGAGGCGTCGCGCTTCATCAGGTCGCTGATCTGGGCGACGACCTGCTTGAAGCCGCTTTCGTCCTGGGCGCTCAACGTGGTTTCGCGCGGCAGCTTGACGCTGAGCGGATCGACCAGATTGCCGTTGATCTTGACCTCGAAGTGCAGATGCGGGCCGGTGGAATAGCCCGTAGTGCCGACATAGCCGATGATCTGGCCCTGGCGCACCGGCGTGCCGACCTTGATGCCGTCGGCCAGCCGGCTCATATGGCCGTAAGCGGTTTCGTAGCCGTTGACGTGCTGGATTTCGATCTTGTTGCCATAGCCGTTCTGCCAGCCTGCAAATTCGATCGTGCCATCGGCGGCCGCAAAAATCTTGGTGCCGGTGGGGGCGGCCAGATCGACGCCGGTATGCAGTTTGCGGGTGTGGAAAATCGGATGGATGCGATAGCCGAAACGCGATCGCAGCGTGCCACCACCCTGCAGCGGACGGCGATTGAGGAAACGCTTGCCGGTCTGCCCCTCGGGATCGAAATAGCCGATCGAGCCATCGGCCGAAGCAAACCGATAAAGCTGGCGCTGGGTCGAGCCCAGGGTCAGCCCGACATAGAGCAGTTCCTGCTTGCCGGCCTCATCGGGCGCGGTTTCCAGGATTTCGATATCGTCACCGGCGCTGATCTTCTTGGTCAGATCAAGATCATAGGCAAACATGCCGATAATGCGCTTGATGGTGTCGTCGGCCAGATCATGCTTGCGGCCGGTTTCCCAGAGCGAGCGATAGATCGAGGGCAGATTGGCGACGTTGACCTCTTCGGTGTCCTCATCGGGGAAGGCGATTTCGGCGGGAGCCAGGCCCAGCACATATTGGCCCTTGTCGGTCAAAGCCACCGTGGCGCGATGGACATCGGCACCAGTCTTGTCTTCATGCACATAAATGCTCATGCGATAAGGGATCAGGCTGGCCGAAGTGCGCGATGGCCCGAACAGGATGCGCAGGCGGGCGCCGGGCGGCAATTGCACCACCGGGAACACATTGTGCAGCGTGGCGTTGATCGCCATCACCATGGCATCGGTGAAGCCGTTCTTTTTCAGTACTTCGTCGAGTGCGGTCTTTTCCTTGATGGTCAGGATGCGCTCGGTGCGGCCCAGCCCGAGCTCATCGGCTGAGGTGGTCTTGGGCATGATGGTGACGTTTTCCGCCACCCCGCCCAGTACAGCGCTGGCATCGCCAGCACCCAGTTCACGGACTGCCGGGGTCGGGCCGGCATAGGCGAGCGCCCCGCCTGACGTATCCACGTCGGAATAGTTGGCTTCCACGGTCTGGCGGACAAACAGAGCCGCAGTCTGGTCATTGATGGCGCGTGGCGGCACAAAGCTCATCGGCATTGCCACCAGCCGCACGGCGACCTGGCCTTCGACTTCGGCGCCATAGATATCGGTATTGACCTCCGGCGCATCGGCGGGGGCGGGCGTCGGCGTGCTGACATAAGCTGTCGGATCATAGGGCGGTACGTCGTCGGACAGGGCCGTTGCCGCCGTCGCCAGCGTAGCGCGAATGCGCATGAATGGCTGATTGCGGATCATGTCGCGGCCGTCGACGGTTTCGCGAATGCTGGCGTCAATGACTTCCAGCTCGGAACGGGTCTTGGTCACCGGCCGAACCCGGTCGGTCTTGGCGTTCGGATCAGTGGGGGTTTGCAGCTCGGTGGGCGGTGCCGCCAGCCGCAGCGCTTCATAGGCGGTGGAGAAATTGTTCTGCCCCTGGAAAGAGACATAGAGCGCTGCGCCCATCAACAGCACGCTGGTCAGCCCGGTCATCACCGTGCCGCTGAGCCAGGCAAAGCTCAGCTCGCGGCCATGGGGGATTTCGCCGTCGGTCGATTGCACGGTCAGCGCCGGACTATCTTCATAGCCGGTCGCCTTCAACAATGCCGCGTGCCGATTTCGCTGCGTTGCGTTCAACGCGTCATCCTCACCAAAACGGAAAGCCTGCCCCGGCCGATATGTTGCCCTATTCTGTCGCCGACGCAATTGCGTGGCGCCCTCTATAGCAGCCGGACGGCCGTAATCACCAGTAAATGCGGCCAAACTAGGCCTTGGGGGCTGCCGGGCGGGTCTGGCGTGACGAATTAATGAACCGCCCAGCTGGAGTTATCCCCAGCCTCCAAGATAATGGGTCGCTGATGAAATTGAGTGTTGACCCCGCCAAGGGGCCTCCCTATAACGCACCAACTTCACGGAGACGACGCGCCGCAAGGCACCGAGTTAACGCTAAGTTACTGAAATCGGGATCAAATTCTAGTTTTCAGGTTTTCAGCGCCGGATGATTTCGGAACGATGAAAATAGGGTGTTGACACTCAAACATGAGTGGCTTAGAACCCGCCCACCAACGACGCCGAGCACGAGTTGCTCCCACTGTTGGTGACTTCTAATTCGAACGGGCATTGGGCCGGGAAACCGGGGCAAAGTTCTGTTCGCCAAGTTTGAGAGCCTCGGCTTTCGGATTTGATCATGAGGCGCTGCCTCATCGACGTTAGCCCTTTGAGGCTCTGGTCGGTTTTTTGACATTGTGAAGAGAGAAGAAAGAGAAACGTGGCCGGCGATGTTCTTGCGGGTAGGTGTTTGGGGTAACCTGAGCATTTGCCATTATGAAGCGACCATCGACTGTCTGCTACG
>NZ_JBDSUA010000066.1:0-45938 GCF_039927955.1 Devosia sp.
GTTATAGAGCTCGAGCGGCGTGCCGATCTGCGAGATCGAGCCGTTCTCCATCACCACGATCTTGTCGGCCAGCGTCATCGCCTCGACCTGGTCGTGGGTGACGTAGATCATCGTCGTTTTCAGCGTCTGGTGCAGTGTCGCCAGCTCCAGCCGTATCTGCACGCGCAGCATGGCGTCGAGGTTGCTAAGTGGTTCATCGAACAGGAAAACTTCCGGGTCGCGCACCAGCGAGCGGCCGATGGCGACGCGCTGGCGCTGACCACCCGAAAGCTGCGCCGGCTTGCGATCCAGCAGATGATCGAGCTGCAGCATCCGCGCGACGTCATCGACGCGCTTGGCCGCCTCGGCCTTGGGGGCATGGGCGACCGAGAGGCTGAAGGCGATGTTTTGCCGGACGGTCAGGTGGGGATAAAGCGCATAGGACTGGAACACCATGGCGATGCGGCGCTTGGCGGGGTGGGTATCGGTGACGTCGACGCCGCCGATAAGGATTTTGCCTTCGGTCACCGCTTCAAGCCCGGCAATCATCCGCAGCAGGGTGGATTTTCCGCAGCCGGAGGGGCCGAGCAGGGCGCAAAATTCACCCTGCTCGACGCTGAGGTCGAGATGTTTGATGGCCTCGAAGGTGCCGAAGCGCTTGGTAACGTTGCGGATTTCAACATGCGGCATGGTCTTCTCCAAAATCACTGCTGCTCGTTGATCCACACCTGCATCCGGCTCGGGCCGCGATTGTTCCAGATGTAATAAGGGATGGCGGTCATGCTGGCAGGCTTTTCGGTGGGCGGCGCGGTGCGATACAGCGTGTCCCCGCCCCAGTCACCTTCGGTTAGCGCAATGGCGTTTGCCGTTAGCACTTTGATACCCCCGAGCAGCTCTTTTCGCTCCTCGACGTGAATCTCTGCGGTTCGCGGCAATTTCAGTTCGGAAACCAGCGCGCCGGGGTTGTCGGTCTGCTCGACGCAATACACCAGCGGACCACGGCTGAGGGCAACGCGACCGACGTCCATGCGCACTTTCGGATGGGCATAGAGCCGGCGGACCTGCATCGGCAGGTCCATGGTGACGCTGTCGCCCTTGGCCCAGGTGCGCTTGATGGCAAGATAGCCCTTGTCGGTATTGGTGGCGATATCGATCGCCGTTCCATTGACCGCGACCTTGGTCCCGTCGGCCCAGGCCGGGATGCGCAGCTTGAGGGTGAATTCGCTCGACTGTTCCGGGTCGATCGAAATGTCGACCTTGCCCGACCAGGGGAAGTCGCTCTTTTCGGTCAGGACGACCTTTTTGCCGCCAAGGTCGATGGTGGCACTGGTGCCGCCATAAAGGTGGACCGCGATCAGGTCCTTGCCGGTCGAATAGAAGTAGCCGCCGATCGAGGCCACCAGCCGCGACACATTCATCGTGCAGCACGGGCAATTGTGCCAGGCCCAGCGCTGGTGGGTGCCGTCGCTTTCCAGCTTGTTTTCGTAAAAGTAATGCGTTCCTTCCAGCGACAGGCCGGACAGGCCGCTGTTGAACAGGCCCAGCTCCAGCGCGTCGCCATACTTGCCGTCGAGATCAAGGTTCAGCATCCGCTGCGCCCAGAACACCATCGCCACGGTGGCGCAGGTTTCGGCATAGGCGGTGTCGTTGGGCAGGTCGTAATCGGTGGTGAAGCCCTCATTGTGCGCCGAGGGGCCAAAGCCCGCCGTGACGTACATGCGCTTGCTCATCACATCGTCCCACAGCAGTTCGCAGGCTTTCTTCAGCGCCGGATCGTTGATCTCGGCGGCGATGTCGGCCATGGCGGTGTAAAGATAGAACGCGCGCACGGCGTGGCCCACCACCTTGGTCTGCTCGCGCACCGGAATGTGCGCCTGGCTGTATTCGTAGGTGCCCGCCCAGTACTTCTTCGGATCATCGCCGCGGGCGATGGCTTCTTCATCGAAGTAATGCGGCTGGGCGCCACGCTGGTTGATGAAATACACCACCAGGTCGAGGTGCTTTTGCGCCTTGGTGACATAGTAGAGCTTGACCAGCGCCAGCTCGATTTCCTCGTGGCCGGGATAGCCGCGCTTCTGCCCCGGACCGGTGCCGAAGGTTGCCGCGATGTGATCGACATACTTTTCCATCACATCGAGCAGCTTGCGCTTGCCGGTCGCCTGGAAATAGGCAATGGCGCCTTCGAGCAGGTGCCCGGCGTTATAGAGCTCGTGATTGTCGCGCAGGTTGGTCCAGCGCTTGTCGATCTCGCGGCCGATATACCAGGTGTTCAGATACCCGTCCGGCAACTGCACCTTGGCATAGAGATCGGTGATCTCATCGATCTGGGCTTCGATGCGCTCATTCTTGCCATGGCCCAGGGCATAGCTGGCCGCTTCGATCCACTTGCCGATATCGCTGTCCCAGAAAATCTGGGTGGTGAAACCATCGTTCCTGCGGGCGATGCGCAGCGGCGGTGGCGGCTGGGTGCATTCCAGCGATTCGATCATGCCCATTTCAACCAGCTTGGCATGCTGGCTCTCGATGGTGCGGTTCAAAACCGTATCGAGGCGCTCGCGCCAGAAGTCGCCTTGCATCCGGACATTGGTGAAGTTGACTGGTGAATAATTGCGCATGGTCGTTTCCTCGGTGTTCTTCTTGTTCAGGTGGCGCTGGTGGCGCCGCAGGATTGGCGGACCGCGAGCGAGCAGGGCAGGCGGGTGATGCCGGTAAAGGTTTCGCCGCGGATCATTGCCATCAGCCGAACCCCGGCTTCCTTGCCCATGCCGCGTAAATTCATATCGACGGAGGTGAGCGCCGGCCGCGTGGCCATGGTCATCACGTCCCAGTTGTCGAAGCCGACCACGGCGACGTCGCCAGGCACAGCGATGCGGCGCTCTCGCAGGGCGTCGATGACCCCACGGGCGATCTGGTCATTGCCGCAGAACACCGCATCGGGCCGCTCGCCGCCATGGTCGAACAACTGCGCCACGGCGTCATGGCCCCAGGTTTCCAGCCATGGCCCGTTGAGCAGCATGTGATAGTTGTCGATGCCCGATTGCTGCAGCGCTTGCAGATATCCCGTCTGCCGCAGAACCACGGCTTCGAACCGATCCGGCCCGGTGACATGGGCAATGCGCTTGCGGCCCAGCCGCGCCAGATGCAGCACGCCGTCGCGGGCGCCCTGTTGATCATCGGGCAACAGGCACGCAGCCATGGGATCGTGCGATTGCGCATAAACGAACAGCGTCGGCACGCCCAGATGGGTCATGTCGGCGGTGGGGCGTCGGTCGGCCCGGCGAGAGGTGAACACCAGCCCATCGACCCGCTTGCCCAGCAATTGCTCGATATGCAGCCGTTCGCGCTCCGGATCGTCGGTGGCGTTGCACATGAATACCGAAATGCCTTCGCCAGCGAGATACCCCTCCAGCCCTTCCATGATCGGCATGGTAAAGCGGCCAAAGCTGTCGCTTGAAATCATGCCCACGGTCAGGCTCTTGCCGCGATGCAGCGCCTGCGCCAGATCGTTGGGACGAAAGCCCAGCCGGGCCGCGGTTTCGCGCACCAGCACGCGGGTTTCCTCGCGCAGGCGCCCCTGATCGTTGAGCGCCTTGGACACGGTGCCAATGCTGACTCCAGCCGCCTTGGCAACGTCGTGGATCGTCGGCGCACCGCTGCCAAAGGCACCAGTCTTACCGGGGGGTCTGGATGGGGGCGGGTTCACCTGTTCACCTGCATGCTATTTGACCGCGCCGCTCAGGAAGCCGGAGACGTAATAGCGCTGCAGCAACAGATAGATCAAAACGCAGGGCAGGATCGACAGCAGCACGCCGGCCTGCAGGGTGCTCCAATCCACCGCGCCCAGCCGGCCGGTGCGCACCGATACCAGCATGATTGGCACGGTGAAGGTAGTCTCCTTGTTCATGAAGATCAGCGCGGCAATGAACTCGTTCCACGAGGTGATGAAGGCGAAGAGCGCCACCGTCACCATGCCGGGCACCACCAGCGGCAGGAAAATCCGGCGCAGCACGGTGAACGAGTTGCAGCCATCGATGACTGCGGCTTCTTCGAGTTCGCGCGGCACGCCTTCAAAGGCGTTGCGCATCAGATAAACGCTGAACGGCAACTGGATCACGGTATGCACGATCGCCAGGCCGAAATGGTTGTTGGCAAGGCCGATCTTGGCAAACATCAGATAAAGCGGCACCAGCAGCGCCTGGAACGGGATCATCATGGTCGCCAGCAGCAGCAGGAACCACAATTCCTTGAACGGGATTTTGAACCGCGCCAGCCCGTAGCCGGCAGGAACCGCCAGCACCAGGCAGAACACGATGGTCAGCGTCGCGGTAAACAGGCTGTTCCAGACATAGCTCGGCAGGCCGGCCTGGAAATTATAGACCTGGATATAGCCATTGGCGCTGAGTTGCTGGGGCAGATAGCCGGGCGGCACCTGCGCCGCATCGGCCTTGGTCTTGATCGAAGCGAGGAACGACAGCACCAGCGGCGAAATCATCAGCGCCACGACGAACAGGCAGATGGCGCCGATCAGATAGCCGATCGAGCGTTTTTCGCCGGCAATGCGGCCCTGGTCGGCGACCGCGACCGCGACCGGGGCGTTGGCAGCTTGCAACAGGGTCATGATGGGCTCCTCGGGCGGGTCATCCAGATCTGCACGGCAGCACCGATCAAAATGATTACCGCCAGGATCAGCGACAGCGCGGCGCCATAACCCAGTTTGAAATAGACAAAGGCGTTCTGGTAAATCCAGTACACCGAGGTGAAGGTCTGGCCGCGCGGCCCGCCGCCGGTCAGGATGTAAAATTGGTCGAAGGCCAGCATCGAGCCGATGGCCGAGATCAGGGTCGCCAGCACGATGGTGCGCCAACTCAACGGCAGGATGATTCGGGTGACGCGCTGCCAATAGCTGGCGCCATCGATCATCGCCGCTTCATTGACCTCATGGCTGATCGAATTGATCGCCGCCACAAACAGGATCATGCCAAAGCCGACCACTTTCCAGATCACCGAGATGATGGCGGCCCAATAGCCGGTATCGGCCTTGGTGAACCAGGCCATCGGCTTGGCGATGACGTGCAGGTCCATCAGGATGCGATTGAGCGGACCGACCTGCTGATCGAACAGCCAGACCCAGAGCAGCGACGAACTGCCCAGCCCGATCACCACCGGCAGGAACACGATCGTGCGCGCCAGTTTCGGCAGCGGCCGGTTCGGGACCACGAGCAGCGCCAGCGCGAAGCCCAGAATGATCAGGATCGGAGTGATCCACAGCGTATATTTGAGGGTAAAGCCCAGCGCCTGCCAAAAGGCCTTGTCGCTGAAGGCTTTGGCGTAATTGTCCCAACCGACAAACTTGCCGCCGCCCAGCAGCGACGCATCGGTGAGCGAAATCCAGATCAACTGGCTCAGCGGATAAAACACGAAGACGGCGACGAACAGCAGCGCCGGAACAACGTAGAGAAAGCCGACATAGGTCTTGCTGGCCGGGTTCATGATCCAGTCCTCGAAATAACATTCGTCCGCGTTGGACGGCAGAGGAGCTTGCGGCGACGGGAGAGCCGCCGCAAGCAGGGGGAGGGCGGATTATTGGTTGGCGATGGCCTTCATGGCGTCCTTCGCGGTGGCGATTGCCCCGTCAACGTCGCCATCGAACACGGCTGCCTGCAGCATCTGGATCCAGGGGCTGGAGTCGGAATTGACCATGTCGTTGAAGTGCAGCGCATAAGGCGTCTGGCCGATCCCGACGGCCTTGGCCGTGGTGATGTAGCGCGGCTCGGCCTGGAAGTACTTGTTGTCAGCCAGATCGGTGCGCGAGGGCAGGATGTTATGCGCGGCAAGACCTTCGAGCTGGGCCTCGTCGGTCAGCTGCCACAGGATGAACTGCTTGGCGATATCAGGGTGCTTCGAACCGGTCGGGATGGCGATCACGTCGCCGCCGACGAAGGACGAGGCCTGGCCTTCATTGATGCCCGGCAGCGGCGCAATGCCGAAGTCGATTTCAGGGTGATCGGTCTTCAGCGCCGCCACGGCAAAGCCGCCCGAGCCCACCATGCCGATCTTGCCGGTTTCGAAAGTGGCGATGAAGTTGGCGCCAGTGTCGGCTTCGGCGCTTTCGGGAATGACGCCAGCGGCCCACATGTCATGGAGCATGGTCAGCACTTCCTTGACGCCGGGGCCTTCCAGCGGTTCGTCGCCGGGGCCGGTGGGCAGCACATGCGCACCCGAAGCCCACATCATCGGCGCCTGGGTGAAGATATTGCAGCCCGGGCAGGAGCCGGAGAAGTAGTAGCCGAAGGTATCGTCGCCAATGGCGTGGATCTTGGTGGCATAATCCTGCAACTGCGCCAGCGTGGTCGGTGGCTTTTCCGGATCGAGACCCGCGGCCTTGAACAGCCCCTTGTTGTAGAGCAGGATCGACACGTCCGGCGTAAAGCCGGTGCCGTACTTCTTGCCGTCATAGGTTGCCAGATCCTGGAACGCCTTGGCGACCTTGGCCTGGTTCGGATCGGCGGCGAGGTCCGCCGTCAGATCGGTCAGGAAACCGGCCTTCATGAAATCGGGCATGAAGATCAGATCGAACGACAACACGTCGGGCACGTCATTGGCCTGCACGCCGGTGGCCAGCTTGGTGACCATCTGGTTGTCTGGAATAACGGTGATTTCGATCTTGTCGTCATGCTTGGCATTCCAGCCATCGACCAGCACCTGAGCGGCATTGGCGCCGCTGGCGCGCACCCACATGCTGAGGTTTTCGGCATGGGCCGCCGTGCTCATCAAGGCCAGCGTGGCCACTGTCAGTGTCGACAGGCCAAAGCGCTGCCATTTCGAGAATGTCATTCATTCCTCCCTTGCTCAGGCAGCGATCATTCGCGGCGCTGAAAAATCTCCCGAAAAGCTTTTCCTGGGCGTTTTGCCCTTTGAGAAAAGGTTTTCCTGATCTTGATCGCACCAAACTTTGCGGCTGGCAAGAGGGGAAATGGCGCACGGAAAGTTAGCAATAAGTCGATGTGGAAAATTCGGTTCGGGACGCTAGGGAGGCGGCATTGCTGTCACGCAGAGTGGCGATACCCGGTAACCGCCCGTTGGCCGGGCAAACCTGCTGGCCGGCGGCCAGCAGGTGAAAAGTGCGGTTAAGCGTCCGTCTTTTGTCAGCGATGGCTAGGCGGCGTTTTGAGGAAACAGCGCCCGGCGGGTTTCATCGTCCAGCTCGGACTTGAACGCGTGCTGCGCCTTGAGCGCCAGCGCTGCCTGCACCGCCGGGTCGAACACATGGGCGGAATTGACGAAGTCATTGAACCGCTCCAGCAGGGGATCCGGTTCGGGTTGCAGCGCTGCCGCATGCGGGGTTGGCACCATGCCGCGGCCCGACGCTGCTGGTATGAACAGCGGATCGCTCAGCAAATGGCGCAGGCGCGTCAGCCGCGCCGACAGGCTAGCCATGCCATAGGACCAAAGTCAGCGCCTCCGCCGATGTCGCCCGGCCTGCCGGCTGCCCGGCAGAACTTTTTGTCAGCATTGATCCGTCGCTGCTACACATGGTCGACACCGAATCCGCCGCGCGCCTTCACTGAGGTCACCCATGAGCCTTATCACCTATCTTACCACCATCGAGTTCGGCGCCGGCGTGCTGCAGACGCTGCCCCAGCATCTGCAGAGCCTGGGCATCACCCGGCCGCTGCTGGTCAGCGACCACGGGCTGGCGCGCACTGGCGTGGTCGACCGGGTGCGGGCGCTTTGCCCTGCGGGCACACCGGTGTTTCTCGATGTCCCGTCCAACCCCACCGAGGAGGCTGTAGTTGCGGCTGCCGCCATGTTTGCGGCCGAGGGCTGTGACGGGGTCGTGGCGCTTGGGGGTGGTTCCCCGATCGATCTGGCCAAGGGCGTCGCCCTGCTCGCCAGCCATCCCGGCCCGCTTGAGCAATATGCAATGATCCTGGGCGGATTGGACCGCATCTCGGCCAGCGTTGCGCCGGTCATTGCCATCCCGACCACGGCAGGCACCGGTGCCGAGGTGGGCCGCGCGGCGCTGCTGACACTGCCGGATGGACGCAAGCTGGGCTTTATCAGCCCGCATCTGATCCCCCGCAGGGCAATCTGCGACCCCGAACTCACCCTGGGCCTGCCGCCCAGCCTGACGGCGGCGACCGGGCTCGATGCCTTCTCGCACTGTATCGAGACGCTGTTCTCGCCCCGCTACAATCCTCCGGCGGAAGCCATTGCGCTCGATGGCGCCGGCCGCATCTGGCGCGCCATCGAACGGGCGGTGACCCATGGCGCAGACATCGAGGCGCGCACGGAAATGATGATGGGTTCGCTGCAGGGCGGCCTGACCTTCCAGAAGGGGCTGGGTGCGGTGCATTCGCTGTCCCACGCGCTGGGCGGCCTTAAAGCGGTGTCGCTGCATCACGGCACGCTCAACGCCATCCTCATGCCTGAAGTGCTGGAGTTCAATGCCAGCGCCGCGCCGCAAAAGCTGGCGCTGCTGGCCAAAGCGCTGGACCTGCCGGCCGGCAGCAATGTGCCAGAGCAGTTGCGAGCGCTCAATCAGCGCCTGCAAATGCCGCCCGGCTTGCGAACGCTGGGCGTCACCGAGGACATGCTGGACGCCGTTATCGGCGGTGCGCTGGCCGACCACAGCCACGCCACCAACCCCATACCAATGTCGGCGGCAGACTACCGGGCCGTTTTGCTAAAAACCATGGTCTGAGGGTGTGCCGCTAAGCAGGGCGTCGCAACTCTACGCCTGAACTGCCCGGCGTCACCACCCCATCCACCATCACCGTCTCGCCGCGCAGGATGGTGCGGACCGGCCAGCCGGTGACCTTCAAGCCCTCATAGGGGGTGTAGTCGCAGCCATCCTGCAGCAGCGCATGGGTGATGGTGACCTCGCGGCGCGGGTCCCACACCACGAGATCGGCATCGCTGCCTACCGCGATAGTGCCCTTTTGCGGATAGAGACCATAACGCTTGGCGTGGTTGGTTGAGGTGAGGGCGACGAAGCGGTTGAGGTCGATGCGGCCTTTGGCGACACCTTCCGAGAACAGGATCGGCATCCGCGTCGCAATCCCCGGAATGCCATTGGGCACGTAGCGAAAACTCTGTCTGCCCTTGGGCGCGGCTTTGCCGGCCTCGTCTTCGTAGCGATAGGGGCAGTGATCGGAGGAAAAGACCTCGAACACGCCCTGTTGCAGCCCCTCCCAACAGGCGGCCTGACTGTCGCTGTCGCGCGGTGGCGGGCTGCAGACATATTTGGCACCCTCCATGCCGGGGCGATCCATGTCCCTTTCGGTCAGCACCAGATATTGCGGGCAGGTCTCGCCGTGAATCTTCAATCCGCGCTGCTGGGCGCGGCGGATTTCCTCCATCGCCGCGCGGTTGGAGACGTGGACGATCATCGCCTCGGTATCGACGATCTCGGCAAAGCTGATGGCGCGGTGGGTTGCTTCGCGCTCGACCGGAATGGGGCGCGACGGGCCATGAAAGAACGGCGCAGTCTTGCCCTGCCGCTCCAGCCGTTCGGTGAGGAAACGGATGGCGTCATAGCCTTCGGCATGCACCATCACCAGTGCGCCATGCACGCGGGCGACATCGAGGACTTCCAGGATGTCCCGATCGGCGAGCTTGAGGTCGTCATAGGTCATGAAGATCTTGATCGAGGTATAGCCCTCGGCGATCAGCCCCGGCAGCTCCTGGCCAAGCACCTGCGGCGTCGGGTCGGTGACGATCAGGTGCAGCGCCACATCGGTATGGCACTTGCCCGCCGCCTTGGCCTGATACTCGGCAAGCGCCTCGCGCAAGGTCTGGCCCTTCTGCTGCAGGCAGAACGGCAGCACCGTAGTATTGCCGCCCACCACTGCCGAGCGCGTGCCGCTGGCAAAATCATCGGCCATGACGATGCCCGGCGCGCCGGCCTGATCAAGGTGGACGTGACTGTCGATGCCACCCGGCATCACCAAAAGCCCCGTGGCATCGATGATCTCGATCGCATCGCCGAGGTGATCGGCGAGTGCGACGATCCGCCTACCGAGGATGCCGATCTCGGCTTTGAATGTATCGCTGGCGGTGACCACCGTGCCGCCGCGAATGATTGTGTCATAGCTCATGTCCAGCGCTCCAATCAGTCCGCAAAGATACTGCCGAAACCCGTAATAGAAGAGGCCGAGCCGCCAGCCAGCTCAATGCCGGCGCGGGCGGCCATGGCGATCGAATCAAACACCGGGATGCCGTAACGCTGCTCCCAGCCCAGTGCCAGTTTGGCGGCCGCAAGGTTGGTGCAGAACGGCAGGATGACATCGGGCCGGTCGGCGGCCGCCCGCGACGCCATCTCGTCCAGTGCTGCATCGGCGACGGTGGCAAAAGCAAAGTTCTCGGAAATGCCGAGGCAGGGCGAAGTGCTGCACTCGAAGCCCTCGTCGGTGAAGGTTTCCAGGATGCGCGCCTGCACGTCGTCGGTATAGGGCGTGACGAAGGCGATGCGCTTAAACTGCTTCCTGCGCAGCAGATCCACCAGCGCCAGCGTCATGGTGGTGGTGGCAATGCCGGTGTGATCCTCAAGCGTCCGGCACAACTGGCGGTCAGCTTCGAGGCCACGCCAGCCGCCCGATGTGCCGTTCCAGACGATCGCCTGCGGCCGCATGTCGGCGAGGAGCGAGACGGCATCGAGCATCGGCGTGGCGTCGAACTGGGCGAGGCCCTTGGCGCCAATGGTGATCTCGGTGACGCGGATGCGGGCATAATGCGCCGTGATCTGCGGCGTGCCGGCAAGCAGCATCGCCGTCATTGGCTCAAGCGAGGTATTGGACGACGGGGTGATCATGCCGAGGCGCAGCCTTGCTGGCGCCGATGGGGTGGTCATGGACAATTCCTCAAGTGCTAGAGCCCGATGCGCGGATCGGCGAGCGACTGGCAGATTTCGATCAGGGCATTGACGACGATGTAGAACGCCCCGAACACCATCGAGACGCCAAGCACGGCGGGCAGGTCGGAGCTGGAAAAAGCCTGCACGGTGTAAAGCCCCAGCCCAGGCCAGGCGAAAATGCGCTCGACGATCAGCAGGTTGCCAAACAGCAGGCCTACTTGCAGCCCGATCATCGCCAGCGGCGCTGAGGCCGCATTGCGAAGGCCGTGGCGCAAGACGACGGTCGCCTCGCTCAACCCCTTGCCGCGCCCGGTGCGGATGTAGGACTGCTTCAGCACATCGTGCAGCGCGCCATTCAGGCTGCGGCTGACGGCGATGGCGATCGGCAACGCCAGCGCCAGGCCGGGCAAGATCAGGTGCGACAGCGCATTGAGGCTGACCTCGGGCTTGCCGACCAGGAAACCATCGATCAGGTTGAGACCGGTGGGGCCGGCAAAGCGCCTGATATCGAGCCGCCCCATGCCGGGCAGCCAGCCGAGCTTGAACCAGAACCCATAGACCAGCAGCAGCGCCGACAGGAAAATCGGGGTCGAACCTGCCGCCAGCACCAGCACGGGCACCGGGCCGGAGCGTGGCGAACTGTTCTGCAGGATCGCCAGCACTGCAGCGATGGCGACACCGAAGAGCATCGCGACCAGGCCCAGTTCGATCGAGGCCGGTGCATATTTGCGGATATCGGCGGCAACGGGCTGTCGGGTCCGGATCGAGGTGCCAAGATTGCCCTCGGCAAGATTGCCCAGAAAGCGGACATATTGCGTGCTCAGCGGATCGTTGAGGCCGAGTTTTTCACGCACCATCTCGACGGTTGCCAGCGGCGCGGTGGGGCCGGCCATGGCGCGCGCCGGATCGACCGGGATAATGCTTTGCAGGCAGAAGACGATGAAGCTCATCACCAGCAGCACGGCGACGAGACCGATCAGGCGTTTGCCCAGATAGCCCAGCATGTCAGGCCCCCCGGAGCGCGGCGCGGATGCCGTCGCCGGCCAGATTGGCGACGAAGCACATGAAAAAGATCACCGCCGCCGGCATGATCGGCAGCCACCAGTAAACCGTGAGGCTCTCCAGCGCCCGCGAGGACATGGCGCCGAGTTCGGGTGCGGGGGCCGGTTGGCCGAGGCCGAGAAACGACATCAGCGACATGGTCAGAATGATGTTGGCGACATCGAGCGTGGCGGCCACCAGTAGTGTCGGAATAGCGCCCGGCAGCAGGTAGCGCAGGATCAGCCGCATTCCGCCAACGCCAGAGACGCGGGCCGCCTCGACATGCGGGCGGGTATTGAGCCGGCGGATTTCATCACGGCAGATTCGCGCATACCAGGGCCACCAGAAGATGGTGATGGCGATCATGGTATTGAGCAGGCCCGGCCCCAGCGCCGCCACGACGGCGAGGGCGATCAGCGTCGAGGGCAGGACCAGGAACAGCTCGACAAAGCGCAGGATCAACGTATCGACCCAGCCGCCGACCGCGCCGGCAACCAGTCCGAGGAATCCGCCAAATAACAGCGTCACGGCAATGACGCCGATGCCCGGCAGCCAGGTGTATTGCACCCCCAGTAACACCCGCGAAAACAGGTCGCGGCCAATCTCGTCGGTGCCGAAGAAATGCTCCAGGGTCGGCGGCAGGTAGGAATCTGCGACCCGCAGCATCGGATCGTACGGCGTCAGCCAATTGGCGAAGATCGCCACCAGCGTGATCAGCAGCACGCCGACAATGCCGGCGGTTTCGAGCCAACCGACCTGGCCAAAGAAGTGTCCCCAGTTGCGGGAGCGCCGCGTTCGCGCGGCTTGGGCCGGGGCGTTCATGGCCGGGCACCGGCGTGCAGGGTCGGCATCGCGGCGATCAGCGTGCGGGTGTAATCGGCCTTGGGCGAAGCGATCAGGGCATCCGGATCGCCGTCCTCCACCATTTCGCCATGCTGCAATACGGCGATCCGATCAGCGATAATCCGGGCCGCCGCCAGATCGTGGGTGACGAACAACATCGCCATGCCGAGGCGACGGCGCAGATCGCCCAGCAGGTTCAGCGTGGTGGCGGCCAGCGATACGTCCATGGCGCTGATCGGCTCGTCGCAGAGCAACAGTTTGGGCGGCACCACCACGGCGCGGGCGACGACGGCGCGCTGGCATTGGCCACCGGAGAGTTCTGCGGGCAGGGCGTCGATCAGGACCGGATCGAGCCCGACCAGTTGCAGCGCCTCGACCACGCGGGCGCGGCGGGCGTCGCGCTTCAGCCCTTCGGGCCGCAGCCGTTCGCTGATCTGCTCGCCGATGCTGAGCCAGGGCGTCAGCGCCGATACCGCATCCTGAAACACCACCTGCGGCGGCACCTTGTCGACGCGCGATACATCACCGCTATCGGGTGTCAGCAGACCTGCGGCGATGCGCAGGATCGTCGATTTGCCGGAGCCGCTCTCGCCCACCAGCGCCACGCATTCGCCCTGCTTGATGACGAGGTTCACCGATTTGAGCACCGGACGCGGCTGCCGTCCGCCCCACAGGGTGCGCGCGCCGGTGGGGAAGCTCTTGCTGACGTTGAACAGTTCGAGCGCCACGGCACTTTTCTGGATTTCGGTGTTCATCCAAGGCGCGGCCTCGGCAGCGCGGGTCAGCTGCGGGGTCGCCTCGGGATGCAGGCAGGCGGCCAGACCCGCATGCTCGGGAACAGCACGCAGCGGCGGGCGCACCGTCAGGCAATCTGCCTGCGCCAGCGTGCAGCGCGGCGCATAGGCACAGGCGCTCGCGG
Organism: Devosia sp.; assembly: GCF_039927955.1. Classification (GTDB taxonomy): domain Bacteria; phylum Pseudomonadota; class Alphaproteobacteria; order Rhizobiales; family Devosiaceae; genus Devosia. The sequence goes on from NZ_JBDSUA010000066.1 coordinate 13,638, forward strand.
CATCGGCGAGGCGCTGGCGCTCCAGCGGTAATGTCGGCAGCGGCCGCAGCCGGTCAGAGGTGAAATCGAAGCGGGCGGAAAGCAGCCCGGCGGAATAGGGATGCGCCGGATTGGCGATGACATCGCGCACGCCGCCGATCTCGGCGACACGCCCCGCATAAAGCACCAGCACCCGGTCAGCCAGCGAAGCCGCAACGCTGAGGTCATGGGTGACGAACAGGATCGCCGTCTGCTGCTCACGGGCCAGATCGCGCAGCAGGTCAAGAATCTGCGCCTGAATGGTCACGTCGAGTGCAGTGGTCGGCTCGTCGGCAATCAGCAGCTTGGGCGCCGCCATCATCGACATGGCAATCAGCACGCGCTGGCGCTGGCCTCCAGACAAGCGATGGGGGAACGCATCGGCGATCCGCTCTGGATCGGGCAGGCCGGTGCGGCCCAGCCATTCGATGATCGTCGCATCATCAGCGCCACAGGATTCCCGCATCTGCCGGCGAATGGTCATCGTCGGGTTGAGTGCCCCCATCGGGTCCTGCGATACGGCGCGGACCAGATGTCGGCGCGCCGAGCGCAGCGCTCGCTCGCCGGCGCCGACGATTTCGGTGCCCGCCAGCCTGATCGAGCCGGTAACCTGCGGCGTGCTCTCGCGCGGCAATAGTCCCTGCAGTGCCAGCCCGATGGTGGATTTGCCCGAGCCGCTTTCGCCCACCAGGGCGATAATCTCGCCCGGCGAGGCGGAAAACGAGATGCCGTCGAGCACCTTGTTGGCATGACCGTCGCGGCTCAGTACCACGCTCAGATCGGCAATGGTCAGGACCGGCTCAGTCATAATAGTCAGGCGCCAGCTTGATCTGCTGGATCAGTTCGGGGTCATGGGTAAGGAACAGCATCGCCTGCTTTTCGGCGACCACCGCATTGATGCGGCGGATCGAGGCCAGGGCTTCGGTCTGGTCGGTCATGCCGCCCGGCAGAATTTCGTCGGTGAAATTGATCATCAGGTCGCCGACATCGGCCGCCAGCACGCAGGGCCCGGTGTTGGGCAATTCGATCACCAGCGACTGGTGTCCCGGCGAATGCCCGGGGGTGGCGATGATGTTCAGCCCCGGCATCACCTCAGCATCACCGTCAATGAGGTGCCAATCAAGGCCCGGCAATGCGTAGTCGGACGGAAAGAAATAGGACGGTGCCTTCCCCGACAGCACAAAGTCCCACTCGCGTTGCGCCACGATAAATTTGGCGTGCGGCATGTGCTTGATATGGCCGGTATGGTCGGCATGCAGATGCGACAGGATGACCGTCGCAATATCGGCAAAGCCGATGCCGATCTCGTTGAGCTGCCGCTCCAGTTCGTGATGTGGTTTGACCACCGGCTGTGGGTCCCAGCCGGTCGACAGATACAGGGCGTCCAATTTGTCGCGGTCGCGCAGGTTGGCTTCATCGAGGCCGGTATCGAACAACACCCAGCCCTGATCGGTATCAAGCAGGTAGGCGCTGATCGGCACCGAGATGATAAAGCGCGCGCCGATATTGTAGGTTGAAACCGTCTTTGGAATGATCTCGAAGCCGCAGAGCAGCACGAAGAGTCGCTTGACGCTGGTCATTGGGAAATCCCGAACTTGCAGGGGGTGCGGCGCCGGGCAGGCCGGCGCCGCAGACGGGTCACTCGGCCCAGCGCACGGTGGCAAAATCGATATTACCCGGCGGAACGGTCGGCCGCAGGCCAAGATCGGTCAGGCCCTCGGCATGCACGACGACGTCGTTGACGTCGACCAGCGGCACGAACTGACCAGCGTCAAAATACATCTGCCCGGCTTTTTCATAGAGCGCATTGCGCGCCGTAACGTCGGTGAGAAGGCCTGCCTGATCCACGATGGCATCGGCTTCGGGCAGCGTACGGCCGAAGAAATTCAGCGGCGCGTCCTTGGTGTAGAACACCTTGGCCTGGTTTTCCGGATGGGCCGCATCCGGGCTTGAACGCGAGAGCAGGAAATCGGGCGCCTTGGGATCGTCTTTCAACGAATAGGCGCCGCCAGACGGCAGCACGATAACGCTGGCATCGACCCCGATCTTGGCCATCTGCGCGATGATCAGTTCAGCCACGCGCTGATAACTCTGCTCCTCGTTCTGCATGCCGATGACGATCTTGAGCGGGCCATGCTTGGCAATGACCGCCTTGGCCGCCTCGAAATCTGTCGGGTAGGTCACCGGATGCACCGGGTCGAGCATGGTGTTCATATACAGCGACTTGGATACCGCGGCGTAATCACCAAAGGCGTCCTTGACCCAGAGCGCCGGGTTGATCGCGGTCAGCAGCGCGGTGCGCAGGTCGGCATCGTCCATCGGCGAGCCGGCTTTGGCAAACAACTCGAACTGCGCCATGCTGGGGATGGCAGTAATTTCAAGGCCCGGCGGCAGGCTGGCAAGCTGCGCGAACGGATAATTGTTGGGCACCGCGTCGATTTCACCAGCCTGCAACTGCAGGATCTGCTGGCCGATATCGGGCACCACCGAGATCTGCACTTCGTCAAAGAACGGCTTGGCGCCCCAGTAGTCGGCATTGCGCTCGAGCACATAGCGCTCGCCGCGCGCGAACTCGCCCAGCTTGAACGGGCCGGTGCCATCAGCGTGCTCGTTGAGCCAGGTGGTGGCGAAGTCGCCGCCATCATGCTCCTTCAGCGCCGCCGGGCTGACCACCTTTGGCCCCCAGGGGCTGGAAAAACCGTCCAGCAGCGATGGCTGCGGGTGGCCCAGGGTGAGCACCACGGTCAGCTCGTCCGGCGCCTTCATCTCGGTGACGTTGCCGAGGAAGTAGCCGAGGATGAGATTGTGGTCGCGCCGACGCTCAAACGAATTGATCACTGCGGCAGCGTTCAGCGGCGTGCCATCGTGAAACTTGACCCCGTCGACCAGGTGAAAGGTGTAGGTCAGGCCATCGCTGGAGATTTCCCAGCTCTTGGCCAGCAGGCCGACGATTCTGGTCGAGCCGGGTTCGTATTCGACCAGGCCCTCATAGACATTGTTGATGGCGCTGAGTGCCCCCACTTCGAAGGCGTTATCGGGGTCGAACGAGCCGATATCCGCCACATAGGGGATGTGCAGCACTTCCTGCGCAAAGGCAGAGCCGGTGCCGAGCAGCAATGCAGCGGCGAGGCCGGCGACGATAAGCCCGCGATGCGGCCGTCTGATAGTAGTTCCAGTCGGATTGAAAACGTTGGAGTTCATGGTGCTGTCCCTTGCGCGATAATTCTCAAAGGGATCGGACGAAGACCATCCCTCAGCCAATCCCTGGCCAACGAGGTCTCCCGGGCTTTTGTCCCGCCGTGTGTCCGGAAGGATGTCTCCCCTTGCCGGTGGTAGCTCTCGGACCAGACATGCCACCGGCACCGGAACCCTAGCCCCAAACTCGAATTCAATATTGCAAGCGGCGTGCCAGAAAAATATCGTTGTGAATCAAGGATGCGACGCGCGGGGGTTGCTAATGTTGTATGCAGTTGCCAGTATGAAGCCTACCTATTAGGCACAATACGTGGCAGGACACTATCTGTGCACCGCGCCATTCTGGGAGCTTATGATGACCTTTGACCTTGCTGCCACGATGCGCATCGTGCGCCCCTATCCCAATATCATCGGCTTCTATGACGGGCGTATTCCCGGCGTGCGGGCGCACTCGCCAGCCCCTAACTGGCTGGATGACGGCGCCTTCACGCTGGGCTGCTGTTCCTATGCCATCGTCGAGGGCGACGAGGCGCTGGTCTATGACACGCACATGTCGATCCCCCATGCTCTGGTGGTGCGCCGCACTTTGGAGCAGCAGGGCATTCGCAGGATGCGGGTGATCCTGAGCCACTGGCATACCGATCACGTTGCCGGCAATGAAGTGTTTGCCGATTGCGAAATCATCGCCAACCCGCTGACCCAGCAGGCCCTGATCGACAATCGGGAATGGCTCGAGAACAACGATCCGCCGATCAAGCCGCTGATCATGCCGACGACCATCCTGCCGGGAGAAACCGAGCTGCGCGTTGGTAATACTGTCGTCGAAGTGCGCTTCCTCGACATTCACAGCCACGATGGCGCCGTGCTGCTGCTGCCGCAAACCGGGGTGCTGCTTGCCGGCGATACATTGGAGGATACCGTCACCTATGTGACGCAAGCCGAGCGGCTGTCGATCCATCTGCGGGATTTGGCGCGGATGCAGTCCTGGGACTTTACCCACATCCTGCCCAATCACGGCTCATACGAAATGATCGCCGCCGGCGGCTATGGCCGGGCGTTCATCACGGCGACCCAGCTCTATGTCGACAAATTGCAGCAGCTCAAGGCCCATCCGGAACTGGCCGCATTGTCGCTCCGTGACTTTGCCGCAGAAGCGCTGGCCACTGGCGGTATCGAGTACTTCGATGCCTATGAACCAGTACACCGGCACAACGTCGAGGCGGTACTGGCGCTGCAGCGTTCGGCCAGCATCGGCGCCTAAGCCCGCAGGATTTTGGCCATCGCCTTGCCCTTGGCGAGTTCGTCGACGAGTTTGTCGAGATAGCGGATTTCGCGCATCGTCGGCTCTTCAATATTCTCAACGCGAATGCCGCACACGACCCCGGTGATCAGCGATCGTGCCGGGTTCAGGTGTGGGGCTTGCGCGAAGAAGTCTTCAAAATTGGTCTGCTTCGCCAACTCCTGTTCCAGGCTTGCTTCGCTATGGCCCGTCAGCCAGCGGATGATCTCATCGACCTCGGCTCTCGTGCGTCCCTTGCGCTCCGCCTTGGCGACATAAAGCGGATACACACTGGCGACGCTGACGGAATAAATGCGGTGATTTCTGTCCATGCGTGCCTCCGTCCAGCGGAATTGTTCGGCAAACGATAGCTGAGTTCTAGAACATGTCGATTGCAGACTACGCATCGCGCCCGCCAAACCTGCTGCCTAAACTTTGGACAATGGGCTGCTCTCCGCCCAGATTTTGTCCATGCTGTTCTCCCGCCCATGGTTCAAGTCTTTGATTTGCATAGCCTTTGAGTCTGGCATGGTGCTTGCTTGGTTGTATGCAGAGTATGGAGCTAGGGTTCCGGCGCTAGATAGCGCGTCTGGTCCGAGAGCTACCACCGGCCGGGAGACATCCGGCCGGACGCACGGCGGGACAAAAGCCCGGGAGACCTCGATAGCCAAGGGATTGGCGCGATGGTTTCTGCACGATCCCTTTTTGTGAATGACGCAAAGGGGAATTGAGATGAAGTTCATAACCAAAATCACCGCAATTGCTGCGCTGTCCTTGGCGCTGGCGACCAGCACCGCCACGCTCGCTTTCGCCGCCGCCAAAACCGATTTCAAGGTTGCCTGGTCGATCTATGTCGGTTGGATGCCCTGGGGCTATGCCGCCGATAGCGGTATCGTCAAGAAATGGGCCGACAAATACGGCATCACCATCGAGGTCACCCAGTTCAACGACTATGTGGAGTCGATGAACCAGTACACCGCCGGCGCCTATGATGCGGTGACGTTGACCAATATGGATGGCCTGTCGATCCCGGCCGCCGGTGGCGTTGATACCACCGCGGTGATCATCGGCGACTTTTCCAACGGCAATGACGCCGTGATCCTCAAGGACAAGAAGACCCTTGCCGATATCAAGGGCCAATCGGTCAATCTGGTGGAATATTCGGTGTCCGATTATCTGCTCAACCGGGCGCTGGAAAGCATCGGTTCGAGCGAAAAGGATGTGAAGGTCGTCAACACCTCCGATCCCGATATGGTCGGCGCCTTCCAGACCGCCGATGTTACCGCCATGGTCACCTGGAACCCGATGGTGTCCGAAATCGCGGCGCTGCCCAACGCCACCAAGGTATTCGACAGCACCCAGATCCCTGGCGAGATCATCGACATGATGGTGGCCAATACCGAGACGCTCAAGGACAACCCGAGCTTCGGCAAGGCGCTGGCCGGCATCTGGTATGATACCATGGCGGTGATGACCGCCGACACCGATGAAGGCAAAGCCGCTCGTACCGCCATGGGCGTGGCATCAGGCACCGATCTGGCCGGTTTTGAATCCCAGCTGGCCTCGACCAAGCTGTTCGACAAACCCGCCGATGCTGTCGCCTTCACCACCTCGCCCGACCTTTCCGCCACCATGGACAAGGTTCGCACCTTCCTGTTCGACAAGGGCCTGCTGGGCAGCGGCGCGGCTTCTGCCGATGTCATCGGCATCGAACTGCCCGACGGCACGGTGCTGGGCGACAAGGCCAATGTGAAGCTGCGGTTCAGCAGCCAATACATGGACATGGCGGCCAAGGGCGGGCTGTAGGCAGCATCGCGGCTCCCAACCCCTCACCCGTCTCGGCCTGCGGCCGATCCTCCCTCTCCCTCAAGGGGCGAGGGAGGATCAGTACCTAGCCCAGTTACGGAGCCTCCTTCTCCCCTTGAGGGAGAAGGTGCCCGAAGGGCGGATGAGGGGTCGCTTTCTTTTCACGAACAGTCCGAGCAAAACCATGCGCTGGATCAACACCAAACCCAATCGACCGCTGCAGATCGCGCTGATGCTGAGCCCGTTCGTGCTGCTGGTCATCGCCTATGGGCTCGGCTCGGCGGCGCGGCTGGCCGATAACCCGACCGACAAGCTGCTGCCGGCGCTGGGCACGCTGGTCGATGCGGTCAACCGCATGGCGTTTATTCCAGACCAGCGTTCGGGCGATCTGCTGCTGTGGTCCGATACCTCGGCGAGTCTGACGCGGCTGTTCACCGCGCTGGCGATTTCCACCGCCATTGCGCTGGTGATCGGCATGCTCGTCGGCATGTTGCCCTATGCCCGTTCGCTGCTGGCGCCGGTGATCGCCACGATTTCCATGGTGCCGCCGCTGGCGCTGCTGCCGATCCTGTTTATCGTGCTGGGCCTGGGGGAAACCGCCAAGATCACGCTCATCGTCATCGGTGTTGCCCCCGCGATGATCCGCGATCTGGCGCTCAAGGTGCTGGAACTGCCCAGGGAGCAGATCACCAAGGCTGAAACGCTGGGCGGCTCCTCCTGGCAGATCGCGCTGCGCGTCGTGCTGCCCCAAGTGCTACCGCGCCTGATCACCTGCCTTCGGCTGCAACTGGGCCCGGCCTGGCTGTTCCTCATCGCTGCCGAAGCCATCTCCTCCGATAGCGGCCTGGGCTATCGCATCTTCCTCGTCCGCCGCTATCTGTCGATGGACGTGATCTTCCCCTATGTAGCCTGGATCACGCTGCTCGCCGTACTCACCAATTTCGCGCTGGATCGCCTGCGCATCGCCGTCTTCCCATGGTCCAACCTGGAGGCGCGCTGATGAGCACCATCGTCTTCGACAAGGTCTGGAAAGAATACGGAGACCAGATCGTGCTTGAGAAAATCTCGCTGACCATCGCCTCGCGCGCCTTTGTCGCTTTGGTCGGCCCGTCCGGTTGCGGCAAGACCACATTCCTTAAAATGCTGCTGGGCGAAGAAGCCCCCACGCAGGGCACCATCACCATGGACGGCGTGCCATTGGTCGCCGAGCCTGGTCCTGATCGTGGCGTGGTGTTCCAGCGCTATTCGGTATTTCCGCACCTGACCGTGCTGGGCAATGTGCTGCTCGGCAAGGAATTTCACAGTCCCGTCGCGGCGCGCCTGTTCGGCGCCGCTCGCCGCAATGCGGTCGAGGAGGCCATGGCACTGATTGCCGAGGTCGGCCTGTCTGGCTCAGAGAAGAAGTACCCGGCCCAGTTATCCGGCGGCATGCAGCAGCGGCTGGCCCTGGCGCAGGCGCTGATCATGAAGCCCAAGGTTCTCCTCCTCGATGAGCCTTTCGGCGCACTCGATCCGGGTATTCGCGCCGAAATCCATGTGCTGATGAAGCGGCTGTGGCACGAGACCCAACTCACGGTGGTGATGGTCACTCACGACATGCGCGAGGCCTTTACGCTGGGCACCCGCGTCATTGCCTTCGAGCGGCCGCGCGACCGTCCCGAGGAGCGCGAGCGCTATGGCGCGTTGCTCAGCCGCGACATCGATATCTGGCCGCCGCGCATTGCCGGCGAGCCTTCAATCTATACGCCCGACCGGGACGACCCGGTCATGCCCTTGGGTTTCAGCCAGGACGACCCGGCGCCACAAGGAGACAATCCATGAGCCGCACCCCCGACCAGATCGCCGCCGACCGCGCGCGCTATGAGGAACACCAGCGCAAAGGCCTGCAGAACGCGCCCAAGGCGCTGCCGGGCGCCAGCGCCGTTCCCGCAGCGCCCATCACAGATCCGATCCATAGCGAAACCATCCCCGGCGGCTGGTATTGGTCGACCATTCTCAAGGCGGGCGACACCATCCGCATCGCGCAGGATCATGGCCCCTCCGCCGTGTCGATGATCGCCTGGAGCCTTGCCGATACGTCCGAACGTCTCAATCTGCCCGACACCGTCAAGGTGCAATGGACCACCGCCATCGCCAAGGGCCGGGTGCTGTTCAGCGATATGGGCCGGGTGCTGTTTTCGGTGACCGAGGCGGCATCCACCGCCCATGATGGGTTGGTTGGCGGCTCCACCGCCGCCACCCATCCCGGTCAGCGCAATACCCGCGACAACTTCATCCTTGTCGCTGGCAAGCTCGGGCTCGATCGCCGCGATATCCCCTCGGCCATGACCTTCTTTGCCCCGCTGCGCGTCGATGCGGACGGCAATTTCGTCTGGCGGGAAGACCTGCGCGTTGCCGGCGACTATGTCGACCTGCGCGCCGAAATGGACCTGATCATTGCCCTGTCCAACTGCCCGCATCCGCTCGATCCGAAGCCAGTGACCAACCCGGTCACGGTCACCCGCTTCCGCCTGCCGGTTGCCGCCGATGACCTGTGTCGCACCGCCACCGCCGAAGCGGTGCGCGGCTTTGAAAACAACGCCACCCAACTGGCTTGAGGGGACAGCACATGGATTATCTCGTTCCCGCCGAAAAGCCCTGGTCCGGCATTGTCCGCAAGGGCCAGACCATCCGCATTATCGACAGCGAAGGCCAGCAGGCCGTCGATACACTGTTCTACAAGGCCGACGATTTCTCCGAGCGCTATAGCGGGCAGGACACATTGCGCGTCAATGGCAATGCCTATGTCGGGCTGGGCACCAAGATCGTCTCCAGCGAAGGCAATGTGATGTTGACTGTCACCGCCGATAGCTGCGGCCGCCACGACACCTCGGCGGGCGCCTGCTCGTGCGAAAGCAACACCGTCCGCTTCGGGCACGACACCAGATACCTGCATGCCTGCCGCGACAATTTCCTGCTAGAAGTCACCAAACACGGCATGTCCAAGCGCGACATCGTCCCCAACATCAATTTCTTCATGAACGTGCCGATCCAGCCCAGCGGCCAGATGACCATCGTCGATGGCCTGTCGGCGCCGGGCGACCATGTCGAACTGCTGGCAGAAATGGATGTGCTCTGCGTCATCTCCAATTGCCCGCAGGTCAACAACCCCTGCAATGGCTTCAACCCGACGCCAATCCGCGTGGTGATCTCGGGTGGTCCGAATGTTTGATCATCCGGACTGTCAGTCGACACCCTCCCGCTTGTGGGGAGGGATCAAGGGAGGGGGTGAGTCACGAACTCCGCACTCCTGGCCTCACCCCTCCCTAACCCTCCCCATCAAGGGGAGGGTATCTCTCCGCGCGCGTGGCGAAATTTGATGTTCACCAAAGTCCTCATCGCCAATCGCGGCGAAATCGCCGTGCGCATCATCAAGACTTTGCGCCGGATGGGCATTGCCAGCGTCGCCGTCTATTCGGACGCCGACCGCTTCACCAGGGCCGTCCAACTCGCCGATGAAGCCATCCGCCTCGGCCCCGCACCCGCCGCCGAGAGCTATCTGAACGTCGATGCGGTCATTGCTGCCTGCAAGGCGACCGGCGCGCAAGCTGTCCATCCCGGCTATGGCTTCCTGTCTGAAAATATCGGCTTTGCGCAGCGCCTTGCCGAAGCCGGCATCGTCTTTATCGGCCCGACGCCCGCCAATATCGAGGCCTTTGGCCTCAAGCACACGGCACGCGAGCTGGCCAAATCCAGCGGCGTACCACTGCTGCCCGGCACTGGGCTGCTGACCGATGCCGGCGAAGCGCTGACCGCCGCGCAAACCGTCGGCTATCCGGTCATGCTCAAGAGCACGGCTGGTGGCGGCGGTATCGGCATGCAGCTGTGTGCCGACGCAGCAGCGCTCTCTGCCGCCTTCGACAGCGTGCAGCGCACCGCCACCGCCAGCTTTGGCGACGCCCGTGTCTATATCGAGCGCTTCGTCTCCGACGCCCGCCATGTCGAAGTGCAAATCTTTGGCGACGGCAAGGGCAAGGTCATCGCGCTGGGCGAACGCGACTGCTCGCTGCAGCGCCGCAACCAGAAGGTGGTCGAGGAAACCCCGGCGCCGGGCCTCTCCGACGCCGTTCGCGCCCGCCTGCACAAGGCTGCCACCGATCTTGGTTCGGCGGTAAGCTACGCCTCCGCAGGCACCGTCGAGTTCATCTACGATCCCGTGCGCGAGGATTTCTATTTCCTCGAGGTCAACACCCGCCTGCAGGTCGAGCATCCGGTCACTGAAGCCGTGTTCGATATCGACCTTGTCGAGTGGATGATCCGCCAGGCCGCGGGGGAAGACCCCATCGCCATGGCCGGACCGCTGACCCCGCATGGCGCGGCTATTGAGGTCCGGCTCTACGCCGAAATCCCGCATGCCAATTTCCGCCCCAGCGCTGGCCTGCTGACCGAGGTGAAATTCCCCGACCATATCCGCGTCGATGGCTGGATCGAAACCGGCACCGAGGTCACCACCTGGTACGATCCAATGCTGGCCAAGCTGATCGTTGCCGGGATTGATCGCCCCACCGCCATCGCCAACCTGCGCACGGCGCTTAAGGCCACCGCGATCTCCGGCATCGAAACCAATCTGGCCTACCTCCGCGCCATCGCCGGCTCGGACCTGCTGGCCAGCGGCCAGGTGGCCACCACCGCGCTCAAGGATTTCGTCTTCATCCCCGATGTGGTCGAAGTGTTGTCGCCCGGCGCGCAGTCCAGCCTTCAGGAACTGCCCGGGCGCCTCGGGCTCTGGCATGTCGGCGTGCCGCCCAGTGGCCCGATGGATGAACGCAGTTTCCGCCACGCCAACCGGCTGGTGGGCAATGCCGATACCACTGCTGCGCTCGAACTGACCGTCGGCGGCCCGACCTTGCGCTTCCACGCCCCGGTCACGGTCGCGCTCTCCGGTGCCGCCATGCCGATGAAGCTCGATGGCGTTGTGGTGGCCCACAATGCCCCCATCGCCATCACCGCCGGACAGACCCTCAGCATCGGCGCGGTCGATGGGGCAGGGCAGCGCAGCTATCTCGCCGTCGCCGGAGGCTTCGCCGCCCCCGTCGTCCTCGGCTCCCGTGCCACCTTCGGCCTTGGGCAGTTCGGCGGCCATGCCACCGGCACGCTCAAGGCGGGACAGGTGCTGCACCTTGCTCGTACGCCGCAGAAAGCCGTTCAGGCCGCGGACGCGCCCGCGCCGCTGGCTCGCCACTGGGATGTCGGCGTCCTCTACGGCCCGCATGGCGCGCCGGACTTTTTCCTTGATGGCGATATCGAAACCCTGTTCGCCACCGATTACGAAGTGCATTTCAACAGCGCCCGCACCGGCGTGCGCCTGATCGGTCCGGCGCCCAAATGGGCCCGCACCGATGGTGGCGAGGCGGGCCTGCATCCATCCAACCTGCACGACAATGCCTATGCCGTCGGCGCCATCGATTTCACCGGTGACATGCCGATCATCCTCGGTCCCGATGGTCCGAGCCTGGGTGGTTTCGTTTGCCCGGCCGTAATCGCCCGCGACGACCTCTGGAAGATGGGCCAGTTCAAGCCCGGCGATACCATCCGCTTCAAGCCGGTCATTCGCCCCGACGATCCGGTTGCCGGTCCCGCCATCAAGTCCGGATCGGCTATTCTGGGCGGCCGCGATGATGGCCCGGTGCAGGTGGTCTACCGCCGGCAGGGCGACGATAACCTGCTGGTCGAATACGGCCCGATGACGCTCGATATCGCCCTGCGCCTGCGCGTGCATCTGCTGGAACAGGCGGTGCGCGCTTCCAGCGTGCGCGGCATCATCGACCTGACGCCGGGCATCCGCTCGCTGCAAATCCATTACGACAGCACCATGCTCTCGCGCCCGACGCTGCTGGCTCTGCTGGGCGAGATCGAAGCCGGCCTCGCCCCCGCTGAAGATGTGGTGGTGCCCAGCCGCATCGTGCATCTGCCGTTATCGTGGAACGATCCCGATATCCAGCTCGCCATGCGCAAGTATCAGGAACTGGTGCGCCCCAACGCGCCCTGGTGCCCGGACAATATCGAGTTCATCCGCCGCATCAACGGGCTCGACAGCATCGAGGCGGTCAAGCGCACCATCTTTGACGCCAGCTATCTGGTGCTGGGGCTGGGCGACGTCTATCTCGGCGCCCCCGTGGCGACCCCAATGGACCCGCGCCACCGCCTCGTCACCACCAAATACAACCCCGCTCGGACGTGGACGCCGGAAAACGCCGTCGGCATCGGCGGCGCCTATATGTGCGTCTATGGCATGGAAGGGCCGGGCGGTTATCAGCTGTTCGGCCGCACCATCCAGGTCTGGAACACCTGGCGCTCGACGCCCGCCTTCGAACCCGGCAAGCCGTGGCTGCTCAACTTCTTTGACCAGATCCGCTTCTTCCCGGTCAGCCACGAAGAACTCACCGAAGCCCGCGCCGCCTTTCCCCATGGCGGCTATCCGATCCGCATTGAGCAGACGCAGTTCTCCTATGCCGACTACGCTCACGAGCTTAGCCGAAACGTCGATAGCATCGCGGCCTTCAAGACCACCCAGCAGGCGGCATTCGACGCCGAACGCACCCGCTGGCAGATCGAAGGTCTCGATAGTTTCGTCGCCGATGACGCCGGCAATGGCGCCATCGAGGGCGATGTGCCTGCGGGATGCTTTGGTGTTGCCTCCAGCGTGCCCGGCAATATCTGGAAAATCCTCGTCGAGGACGGCGCCTCGGTTGCCGAGGGCGACGCCGTCGCCATCATCGAATCCATGAAAATGGAAATCACCGTCACCGCCCATGCGGCCGGGCGGGTGCGCGAAGTGCGCGCCGCTCCGGGAAGAAACGTCAAAACCGGCGATGTTGTCGTCGTGCTGGAGGAAATCTGATCATGCCCACCGATCTCGCACCGCTGCCCGATACGTTCATTCCCATCGTCGTCGTCGGAGCGCACCTCACCGGCATGCCACTCAATGGCGAGCTGACGGGTCCGGGCGGCCAGTTGGTCAAGCAGTGCCGCACCGGCGCCGACTACCGCCTGTTTGCCCTGCCCAATACCGTGCCGCCCAAGCCCGGCCTGATCCGCCAGCCCGGCTTCGACGGACCGGGTCTTGCCGTCGAAGTCTGGGCCCTGCCGCCCGACGCCTTTGGCGCGTTCGTTGCCCGCATTCCGGCCCCGCTCGGCATCGGCAAGATCACCCTCGATGATGGCACTGCAGTATCCGGTTTCCTGTGCGAAGCCCACGCCGTCGCCAGTGCCGAGGACATTACCCACCATGGCGGCTGGCGCGCCTTCATCGCCTCGCGCAATTAGGAGGGACACCATGTCAAAATGGCTCAAGCGCCTTCAGATCCTGCTGGCACAAGGCTTTGTTGCCCGCACGGAAGCCATCGCCAGATGGCGTCAGAGAGGATAGTTCGACACAGGACCGAGCGTCAGCAGCGGCGGCGCTTCTCCTATCGCGAGGCCTGGTTTTGCTCGACCACCCCGGCCAGCGCAGCGGCGGTGATTGGCCCCAAGAGACCGATCTTGGCGCGAGCGGCGGCAAAGCCCAGCTGGGCGGCTTCGGCCATGATGTCACCGCGGCCCCGCCAGGCCCATAACAACGCGCCAGTGAAAGTATCGCCGGCGCCAACGGCATCGACGACTTCGATCACGGCATATCTGTCAGCCAACGGAACGGCCTCCGCCAGGACGCCGCTTTCCGTGCCGTAATACAAGGTCGCCCCCTCGTGGCTGCGCGCCACGACAGTCCAGCCGGGTGGCGCGAGCAGCTTTCCCAGTCCCTCGATGCCGCCATCAGCGCACAGGATCGCCAGTTCCTCGGCATTGGCATGGAGCAACTGGCATTGGGCCAGCAGCGCGCGGATCGAGGGCAGCTCCGGTCGCGCCCACAACACGCCGGGATCGAGCGAAACCACCAGGTCCGGGTTGCGGTCGCGGGCCAGCGCCAAAATTCTGGCCAGCAGGTCAGGCACGTCGGGATCAAGAAACGAGGTCAGGTGGACCAGATTGCACCGCGCAAACCCCGCGGCCAGCGCCTCGCCACGCTCACGCAGCAGGTCGCCGATTTCCACATTGGCGCCGGCTGCCGTGAGCAGCGTGCGGCCATGGGGCTCCACCAAGGCCAGGCACGTCGCCGGTGGTCGCGGGCTGAGGGCAATGTCGGCGGTACCAAATCCCAGTCGCTTGAGTTGATCCAGGTGCGGTGCTGCCGAACCGGCGCTGCCTGCCAGCCCGAAAAACTCCAGCTCCGCCAATGGCCTGCCTGCGTTCAACAGCCCCGCCACCCGTGCCGCGTTAAACGCCGATCCGCCCAGGAAGACCTGCGCCCCGGCAGCTTCGAGCGCGCTCATGCCGCGGGCCGCACTCGCATCATCGATGGCAGTTTCGAGCAGTAGCGGTGCGGCGATGCCCAATCGGGCAAGCAGGTCCGCCGGGTCACTCGTGCCGTAAACGACGTCGCAATTCATGGCGCCAAAAAAGCCGATACGAGGCAATGCGGGAACTTTCTCTGTCTGCTTTCGGCCGACCATAACGTCAATTGCATCGACGGCAAACGGTCAGGACCGGAAGGTCAAAATCGATTTCTGAAAACCATTTGACTAAATAAAAAATGGGTGCAACCTTTACCGTGATCGGGGGATTGGCATTGGCGTTGAAGGGCACAAATCAGGAGTTGGGGCGACCGTTCAATCGGCGCATCGTGCTTGAAGCCATTCGGCTGCAAGGCCCGATCGCCCGCAATGACATTGCCCGTCGGGTCGGTCTCACCGTGCAGACGGTATCCACCATCGTGCGTGAACTCGAAGATGACGGTTTCATTCTGTCGACCCGTGAGCGCCCCAAAGGGCGCGGCGTGCCGCCGACCAGTCTCGAAATCAATCCGGTCGGTGGCTTTGCAATTGGCGTGCAGATCAACCCGCTCGCTATCCAGGCAGCGTTGATCAATCTGTCCGGCACGGTCATCGCCCAGATGGAGCAGGCGGTCGAGCGGGTAACGCCCGACGCGGCCTTCGACATCGTCGCCAGCCTGGTTGCGGCGCTCAAAGCCGATCAACCCGACCGGCGCATCCTCGGCGTCGGGCTGGCCTTGCCTGGTCCATTTGGCGTGGAGTCAATGAGCTTTGTCGGTCCGACCACGCTTGCCGGCTGGCAAGGCGTTGACATCCGCAATCGGCTCGAAGCCGTCACCGACCTGCCGGTGTTTCTGGAAACCGATATGGCCGCTGCCGCGCTGGGCGAGCAGCTTTACGGCTATGGCACCGAACTCAAGGAATATTACTTCCTGTTCTTCGGCGTCGGCCTCGGCGGAGCCATGGTCCACGACGGCGCGGTGCTGCGCGGTAATTGGGGCAATGCCGGTGAACTCGGCCACATCACTGCAGTGCCCGATGGCGAACTCTGCCCCTGCGGCAATCGCGGCTGCCTTGAACGCTACGTCTCGCTCGACGCGCTGCTGCGACGCGGCATTCCAGAACTCGATTGGGTGCGTGAAATCACCCCGATCTTTGCCCGCGCTATTCGCACCATTGAAAATCTGTTCGATCCGCAGGCGGTGGTGCTGGGCGGACTGGCCTCTGAGTCAGTGCTGGCCGGGCTTGCCGCCGCTGCCGAACAACTGGGCAATTCCATCGCCACCCGCAAGGACCGCACCGTGCCGCGCATCATCGTCGCCCGCGGCGGCAATTCCGTGCTGCGCGGCGCGGCAGCCCTTGCAGTTCATGGCGCGCTCTCCCCGCATGGCGGGCAAATGTTTGCCGACACACCCACAGATAGCCAAGAAGAGGTAATGGGATGAGCGATCCGCTCCTGGTTCTGAACGGTATCAAGAAGAACTATGGAGCGATCGAGGCCCTCAAGGGCGTCAGTTTCTCCGTCGACAAGGGCGAGGTGGTGGCGCTGTTGGGCGATAACGGCGCCGGCAAATCCACCTTGGTCAAGATCATTGCCGGCGGGCAGGAAGCCAGCTCCGGGCAAATGCACTTTGACGGCAAGCCTTACCAGGCCCGCACCCCCGCCGAGGGCAAGGCTGCCGGGATCGAGACGGTCTATCAGGACCTCTCGCTCTGCACCAATGTCGATGTTGTCGCCAATTTCTTCATGGGCCGCGAACTGACGCGGAAAATCCTCGGCATACCGGTGCTCGACGAAAAGGCCATGGAAGTCGAAGTCGCCAAGGCCCTGGCCAGCGCCGGTACGCGCATCCCGTCGCTGCGCACCAATGTCGAGCATCTGTCGGGCGGGCAGCGTCAGGCCATCGAGCTCAATCGCTTCGTGCATTGGGGCGGCAAGCTGGTGGTGCTGGACGAACCGTTCGCAGCGCTCGGGGTCGAACAGACTCGCCGCGGCCTCGACATGATCCGCCACGTCGCCAATCAGGGCATTGGCGTCATCATCATCACCCACATCATGCAGCAGGCCTTTCAGGTGGCGGACCGCCTGGTGGTGATCCGCCAGGGCGTGGTCGCGGGCGATGTCAAAACCAAGGAAACCACCCCCGATGCGGTGATCAGGCTGATCACCGGGGAAATGGCTGCCGGTGCCGGACCGTCAAGCCAGCCGCATTAGCGTCCGGCAACAGGAGAGACCCGCATGAAACGATTATTGCTTGCCATACTCGCGTGTATTGCCTTCCTGGCGCCTGCCTATGCCCAGTCAAAAGGCATTGTCTATTACATGGTCCCCACACTGCTTGATGAATTCCAGACTGGCTCCGTGAGCGCGTTGGAGCTGTTCATCAAACAGGCCGGCTACGAGGTCAAAACCCTCAATGCCGACAACAAGACCGAGACCCAGCAGTCGCAGATGAACGACGTCATCGCCCTCAAGCCGGCGGCGATCGTTTTGGCCGCGGTGGATTTCAATGCCCTCAAGCCCTCGATCGAGGCGGCGCGGGCAGCCGGCATTCCAGTGGTGGAATTTGACCGCCAGATCACCTCGACCATGTCGGACTTCACCTCGGTGGCCGGCACCATCGAGATTGGTTATGTGGCGGCCGAACAGGCCCAGAAGCTGCTGACGGCCAAATATGGCTCGGTCAAAGGCAAGATCCTGCAGGTGCTGGGCGATCCCGGCGATCCTTACACCCTCGATATCCAGAAGGGCTTTGAGGAAAAGATGGCAGCGTTCCCGGAGGTCACCATCATCTCCAAGCCTGCCATGCAGTGGGAAGCAGCCAATGCCGGCACCATCGTGTCCGACAGCATTGTCGCCAATCCAGATATCGACCTGATCTTCAGCCACGCCGCCCACCTGTCCGTTGCCGCCGTCGCGGCGCTGGAATCAGCCGGCAAGCAGCCGGGCGATGTGATGATGATGAGCTCGAACGGCGCGCCAGTTGGTCTTGATCTGATCCGCAAGGGTTGGCTCAATGTCGAAGTCGAACAGCCCCTTTATGCCCAGGCTGCCGCCGTTGCCATGTTCATGGACAAGATCGTCAAGCACGAAGAGATCAAGGCCGGCGACTACGACGTGCTCGGCCTCAAGGGCACCGTGACCATCGAAGCCTGGGGCCCCAACATCAAGGTTCCCGGCGCTGCGATCACCAAGGAAAACGTCGATGATCCGGCATTCTGGGGCAATCTGAAGCCACCGACCAGCTCGATTACCCTGGTTCCGTAACCCTGCGGTCATTCCTCCGGGCCTGCGGGCCCGGAGCCTCCTCAAACCTTCCGGATTTGCGATGACACCCCGCGCCCGCCGCTCCATCGAGTTCGCGCTCGACAACCTTGTCTGGTTGATGCTGATCCTCGTCCTGGCGATCTTTTCCGCCTTCGTGCCCAATTACTTCCAGCTCGGCATCTTCGCCAATATCATCGAGGCCTCCAGCGTTCTGGGCGTCATGTCGATCGGCCTGTCGCTGGTGATCATCGCCGGGCATATGGACCTGTCGGTGGAATCGGTGGCGGCGCTCTCAGCCATGGCCGTGGGCATACTGTTCTGCTCGGCCGGCATCGGTATTGGCTGGCAACTCAATCCCAGCTGGCTGGCAGTGCCGGTATCGCTTGCCGTTGCGCTCGGCGTTGGCGGCCTGATCGGGGCGTTCAACGGCTTCCTCATCGTCAAGATGAAGATGAACGCCTTCATCATCACCCTGGCCTCCTATATCTGGGTGCGGGGCCTAGTGGTGGCAGTGTCCGGCGGTCGTTCGGCGCAAGACCTTGAGCCATCGATCCGCTGGTTCGGCATTCAGCGCCTGCTCGGCCTGCCACTGACGGCGTGGCTCGCCATCGTCTGCTTCGTCGGCTTTTCCTTCCTGATGGCCAAGACGCCCTTCGGCCGGCATCTGAAAATGATCGGCGGCAACGAAACCGCCACCTATCGCGCCGGCATCAACGTCCCCAACATCCTGATCATTGCCTTCGTCTTGGCCGGTGCGATCGCGGGCCTCTCTGGCTGGCTGCTGACCGTGCGCACCTCGGGCGCCACCGCCAATCTGGGTGTGGGCCTGTTGTTCAACGCCTTCGCCGCAGTGGTGATCGGCGGTGTCAGCCTCAAGGGCGGCGTCGGCTCGCTCCCCGGCGTCTATGCCGGCGTGCTGCTGCTGTCCTCGATCAATACCGCCATCAACCTGATGGGCCTGCCGGCCAACTACACCCAGGTCATCCACGGCTTCCTGGTGCTGGCCGCCGTCATGCTCGACACATTCAAACAGAGCGTTCGCAAGAGGATCGCATGACTGCACGTTTACAAGACCGGGTTGCCCTGGTGATCGGCTCGTCCCGTGGCATCGGCAAGGGCATTGCGCAGCGCTTTGTCGAAGCGGGCGCCAAGCTCCTGCTCGGCGATGCCGACCTGGAGGAGGGCAGGGCGACCGCTGCCGGGATGGGCGCCATGTTCACGCCACTCAACGTGGCGAACTTCGCCGAAGTCGAAGCAGCCGTGGCGCTGGCGGTCAAAACCTATGGCCGGCTCGATATCATCGTCCAGAATGCCGGCATTTATCCCTGGCAGTTGATCGAGGATACCAGTGCCGACGATTGGGACCGCGTCATGGCCGTCAACCTGCGGGGCGCCTTCAACGCTGCCCGTGCCGCCGTGCCGGTGATGAAGGCGCAGGGATATGGCCGCATCCTCTACACATCCTCGATCACCGGGCCCCATGTCAGCAATCCGGGCCACGGCCACTATGCCGCCAGTAAAGCCGGCATCAATGGCTTCATTCGTGCCGCAGCGCTGGAATTTTCCACCTATGGGGTCACCGTCAATGGCGTCGAGCCAGGCAATATCCTGACCGAGGGCATTCAGGAACATCGCGGCGCCGAATATATCGCCAGCATGGAAGCCGCCATTCCGCTCGGCCGGCTGGGCAGTGTGCGCGATGTGGCCAATGCATTTTTGTATCTGGCCTCCGATGAAGCCAGCTACGTTACCGGCACCACCATTGTGGTGGATGGTGGCCAATTGCTGCCGGAAGGGGCCGATTTCCGCATCACCCCGCCCTGATCGGCAGAAAGGCAGCGATGAACATCTACGAAAGCCTTGGCGTCAGGACCATCATCAACGCCAAGGGCACGGCCACAAGGCTGTCGGGCGGCAGGATGCGGCCCGAGATCGGTGAAGCGATGCTGGCGGCCTCGCAGCTCTGCGTCGATATCGCCGAACTGCAGGCTGCTGCCTCGCTCCAGATTGCTGCCGCCACCGGCGCCGAAGCCGGTTATGTGGCCTCCGGCGCCTCGGCCTGCCTGCTGCTGGCCGCTGCCGCCTGCATGGCCGGGCTGAACCCCGGACGCATGGCGCGATTACCCGATACCGGCGGCATGAACAGCCAGGTGATCATGGTGCGCAGCCAGCGCAATGGCTACGATCACGCCATCCGGGCGTCCGGCGCCAGCCTCATCGAGGTCGGCCTACCGGATCGCTTTGCCGGCGCCGGGGTCCGCGATGCCCAATCCTGGGAAATCGAAGACGCGATCACCGGGCAGACCGCCGCGATCTTTTACGTCGCCGACGAACAGGCCCAGCCGCCCCTGGCTGCTGTCACCGAAATCGCCCGCCGCCACGGCGTCCCGGTTATCGTCGATGCTGCCGCCCAACTGCCCCCCGCCAGCAATTTGCGCCGCTTTATCGCCGAAGGCGCCGATCTGGTCGCGTTTTCCGGTGGCAAGGTTTTGGGCGGCCCGCAGGCCAGCGGCTTTCTGTGCGGCCGCCGCGACCTGATCATGTCGGTAGCCCTGCAACACCTCGATCTCGACGTCTACGAGGACATGTGGGCACCGCCGCCTTCACTGATCGATCGTAGCCAACTGGTCGGCATGCCGCCCCACGGTATTGGGCGCTCGTGCAAGGCCGGCAAGGAAGAAATCGTCGGTCTGTTGGTAGCGCTCAAGCTGTTTCAATCGGAAACCGACGCTGGCCGACACGCCGCCTGGCTCGCTCGCCTGCAGCCAATCGAAGCTGCCGTGCGCGACAACGATAGGGTCAAAACCAGCATCGAGCACGCAGGCGACACCAGCAAGATCCCGCTGCTCACCGTCACGCTCGGCGATGGCGACATCCGCCAGCTCATCGGCGACCTGATCCACTTGACCCCGAGCATTCACGTCGATGCCGGCCGTCGCGACGCCAACATGCTGGCAATCAATCCGGTTTGTTTCTGGGACGAGGACATCCCGGCCATTATCGGCGGGCTCCACAATCAACTCCGCTGATCCATTGACGGCACGACGCGTCAGGCATGACGCTTGCCATCCGCGTCAATGATGACCTCGCCGTCTTCTTTGGTGAACGGGCCGATTTCGGGATTGGGCAGAATGTCCAGCACCAGCTCGGAGGGTCGGCAGAGCCGCACCCCTTTAGGCGTGACCACAAACGGGCGGTTGAGCAGGATCGGGTGCGCTTCGATCGCATCGAGCAGCGCCTCGTCATCGAGGTCAAGACTATCCAGACCCAGCTGGGCGTAGGGCGTGTCTTTCTGGCGAATAGCCTGCCGCAGCGTCATGCCGGCCGAACCGACCAAGTCCGCAACCTTTTGCCGGGACGGCGGGGTCTCAAGATACAGGATGACCTCCGGCTCCTCGCCGCTCTGGCGGATCATCGCCAGCGTATTGCGCGAGGTGCCGCAATCAGGGTTGTGGTAGATCGTGATGGTCATCGGGAGGTTTCCGTGGCGGGAGAAGTCTTGTTGCCAAGCAGCCAGCCCATCAGGGCGAGGCCCAGCACGGCACCGACGAGTTGGGCGATGATGAACCCGGGCAGGTCGAGGGGGCGGATGCCCGAGAACGTGTCGGTGAACGCTCGCGCGATCGCCACGGCCGGATTGGCAAACGACGTCGAAGCCGTAAACCAGTAGGCGGCAGTGATGTAGAGCCCGACGAGCCACGGGACGGCAGACCGCTGGAAGCGCAGCCCCGCCAGAATGACCACGATCAGGCCGAACGCCGCCACCCCTTCGGACAGCCATTGCGCCCCGCCGGTGCGGATCTTGGTCGACGCCTGCAGCAGGGGCACTGCGAACATGGCGTGGGCGAGAACAGTCCCGGCAATACCGCCAAGGATTTGCGCGCCGCCATAGACGGCCGCATCACGCGGCGCCAGTTCGCGGCGCAGCATAAATACCAACGACACGGCGGGATTGAAATGCGCCCCCGAAATCGGCCCGAGCGTTGTGATCAGCACCATCAGCATCGCCGCCGTGGCCAAGGTGTTGGCCAGCAGCATCAGCGCGATGTCCGTTGTCAGGCTTTGGGCCATGATACCGGAGCCGACCACCGTCGCCACCAGCAGGCCGGTGCCGAGAGCCTCGGCCGTCAGCCGGCGTGCCAGATCAGTCATGCCACGTGCGACGATTTGGTGGTGGTGCCGTCCATGGCGCCGATGCTTTCCAGCCTGGAATTGAGCGTCAGCCGGTCAAGGCTGGCCAGCGGCAGGTTGATGAAGGCGCCGATACGGTTGCGCAGGAAGCGCAGCGCATCCTCAAAGGCGGCGACCTGTTTGAATTCGGCACCACCGACAGCAGCGGGATCTTCGATGCCCCAATGTGCGGTCATCGGCTGGCCGGGCCAGATCGGGCAGGTTTCGCCGGCCGCGTTGTCGCAGACGGTGAAGACGAAATCCATTTTCGGTGCGTCGGCCGTGGCAAACTCGTCCCACGGCTTGGACCGCAGGCCGTCGGTGGAAATGCCGACCTTGTGCAGGGTTTCCAATGCCAGCGGATGCACCTGTCCCTTGGGCGCGCTACCGGCCGAGAAGCCGCGAAAGCGACCTTGCCCGACATGGTTGAGCACGGCCTCGCCCAGAATGGAGCGAGCGGAATTGCCCGTGCAGAGAAACAGGACGTTGTAAACGCGGTCAGACATGGGCGGGCTCCTTGGTTGCGGGGGTACAGCAGGCGGCCGCCGTGATGGCGGCCGGGGCACAAACTTCGGGACGGCCCTGGCAGCAGTCCTGCATCAAAAAGGCGACGAGGCCGGAAAGCCCGTCATAGTTGGCGCTGTAGATGATCGACCGCGCCGCGCGGCGGGACTGCACCAGGCCGGCACGTTCAAGGTGCGCCAGATGGAACGACGCGCTTGAAGACGAAGCGCCCACCGCTTCGCCGACCGCACCCGCCGCCAGCCCGTCCGGACCGGCGATCACCAGCGCCCGGACCATTTGTAGCCGCGTTTCCTGAGACAGCGCGCCAAACGCATCGAGGGCTTGCTTTTCTTCCATTGGCATTTCAATATCTCATCAATCGTTGAAATGAGGATAGCGTACCATGACCGCCCACGCCAGTGTTTTGTTACCTGCCGGGTTCGACAGCTCGCTTGCCAGCGTGCTGGCCAGCCTTGCGGCCCACGAGGATAAACCGCTGGTCATCGAATATGGTGGCCGCCACGTGCAACCTGGCTACCACGTCACCGAAGTGAAGGCGGCCTCTTTTGCTACGCTGGACTGTGGCGGCAACCCCGACGCGTGGCAGGAAACCATCCTGCAGGTCGAAGACATCCCGGCCATCGCGGGCCGCACATTTATGAGCGTGGGCAAATTTCGTGGGATTCTTGCCCAGGTCGACCGCAAGGTGCGGCTGGACGAGGACGCCCGCCTGACTTTTGAAATCGGCGTACCGGGCGTGCCCATGCAGGTGTTCGATGTCGCCGGGGTGTCGATCGACGGGGCCCATGCCGTCATCCGGCTTGGCGCCCGTGCCGCCATCTGCAAACCGCGCCACCGTGCTGCCCAGAAGCTCGAAACGGCTGCTTGTTGCGGCCCCTCCGCCACCGCCAGGTCGGTGTGCTGTGCGTGACACAAGGCAAGGTCCTCGGCCCAACGGCCCTCGTCTGGCTGTTGGGCGCCTCCCAGATCCTTGGCTACGGCACCCTCTATTATAGCTTTTCCATTCTGGCGGAGGACATGGCCGGGACTTTCGGTTGGCCGCTTTCGTGGCTCTACGGCAGCTTCTCGCTTGCCCTTCTGGCAGGTGGCCTTGTCGCCCCGCTGGTCGGCGGGCGTATCGACAGGCACGGCGGCGGGGCGGTCATGGCCCTGGGCTCGGTGATTTCTGCAGCCACGTTGCTTGCGGTTGCCTCCGCCCCCGATCCGTGGCTGTTTTCGGCCGCGCTGATCGCCATGCAGGCGGCCAGCTCACTTGTGCTCTATGATGCAGCCTTCGCCGTTTTGGTGCAGGCAACTGGTTCGGCCGCACGGTTGCGCATCACCCACCTGACCCTGATCGCTGGGTTTGCCTCGACCATCTTCTGGCCGCTTACCAGTTGGCTGCACGGTTTTTACGACTGGCGCGCGATCTTGTGCGGTTGCGCCCTGGTCAACCTCCTGGTGTGCCTGCCGATCCACCTGCTGATTGCGCGCCAACACCGCCGAACACTGCCTGGCTCCCCGAACGAGAAGTTGCTGCCGACGGTATTGCACAGCAACGGCATGGCGCCAGAGTTGCGGCGCCGCGTACTTGTGCTGGTCACGCTGGGCTTTGCCCTTGGCGGCTTCACCCTTTCCTCCGTACTCAGCCAGATGGTCCCCATGCTGTCCGCCCTTGGGCTGGGGGGCTCCGCCCTGGTGGTATCCACCCTGTTCGGCCCGGCCCAGGTGCTGGTGCGGCTGGCCAACATGCTGATCGGTCTGCAACGGCATCCCTTGCAGGCCACCCTGATCGCCACTGGCATCATGCCGATCGCCATCATCATTTTGCTGCTGACGGCGCCATTGGCGGCGGGGGCGGTCTTGTTCGCGGTCATGCTGGGTTTCAGTTCAGGACTCAAAAGCATCGTGCAGGGCACGCTGCCTCTTGCCCTGTTCGGCAGCGCTTCCTATGGCACACGGCTTGGATGGATGGCGCTTGCCCGGCAGGTCCTCGCGGCCGCAGCGCCGTTTGCGCTGGCCTGGCTCGCCGGCATGATCGGGCTGACCTGCGCACTAGCCGTGATAACAGCTGTCGCCGCTGTTGGCTTCCTGGCTTTTGTCGAGGTGGCGAGGAAGGCTCCGGTTTCAGGACCGCGGGCGGCTCTCGATCCTTCGCTTTAGCGCCTGATTGAACCCGTCATACCCATTGGCGCGACGTTTTTCGGTCTGCTTGAACAGGCCCTGGAGCGGCCAGACCAGCACGCCGGAGAAGGTTTCCACATTGTCGAGGTGGGTGGTGCCATCCGCATTGGCCGTCAGCACGAACGAATGCCGACCGCAGAAGATGAACGCGCGGATGATCATGGCCGCCCATTCGAGTTTCTCTTCGGGCGAAGCGGCCGTGACCGTGGACCCAAACGACATGCCAGGCATCTGCATGGCCAGCTTGGCGCCCAACCGGGGGCCGCCGTCGATTTTAGAGAAATTGCTCCATTCGCCGTAGGTGGCGAAGTCGGACAGGACATCCCAGACTTGCGACGGCGTGGCGTCAATGTCGATGGCGGTGGCGATAACGATGCTCATGATGCAAATCCAGAAATAGGGGTGGGGTGGTGCGCCAGGGTCCGGTGGCGCCTGCGGCGTTGAACGCCATTACGAAGTGGCGCGCGGGGTGACGACTTTGGAGCCGGAAGCCTGAAGACCATCGATGAAGGCGACGATGCGCGGTGCGACCAGATCGGGCATCTCGGCATGCGGGTAGTGTCCGGCACCGTTGACGATCATGGTCTCGGCGTTGAGCTTGCCCGCCAACATGCGCGCTTCTTCAACAGCATCGGCAAAGTCGGGGTCCCGGGTGCCCATCACCACCAGTGTCGGCACGGAGGTTTTGTCGAGGATGGCTGCAGTATCGGCCTTGGACAGCGAGAGCATGGCGAGCAAGGCATCCATGCGGCCCGCCTCTTTCAGGTTTTTGGTAATTGCCGCCTTAACCTGCGCGTGATCGGCCGGCTTATGGCTGGGGAACAGGCTGTCCCAGTACATGGTCCAAAAGCCGACGCGCCAGGGACCGGCAAAGCCGATCTTCAAGGCCAGTTTCTGTACAAGCGACGCTTCCAGATCACGCACGATTGGCCCCAGGAGTACGGCCCCATTGATCTGTTCGGGCGCATCTTGGGCAGCCCACAGCGCGGAACCAGCGGCGAACGAGTTGCCCAGGATCGTCGCAGGGCCGGCACCCAGGTGCTTGAGTACGGCAACGGCATCGCGGCCGACGGCACGCGCCGAGAAGTCGGTCCACTGCGCCGAGGTCTCGCCGAAGCCACGCGCATCCAAAGTGATGACGCGATAGCCTGCCTGCTGCAGGGCGGGCCGGATGAGGCGATATTCGGACCGCAGATCGCCCATGCCGGGGATCGCCAGGATTGCCGGGCCGTTGCCGCCGGTGTCTTCAAAAGCGATACGGCCGCCTTCATTGGAAATGAACTGGGTCTGGGTGCTGCTGGTGGTCATGATCTTACCTTCTCTTTGGCCTGCAGATCGATGGCCTTGCCGCGATCTGTGTTGTTGACCTCATCAAGGTAGCCGTCCTATTTTCGAATGGTAATTGAGCAAGATGGGATAACGTCGTTCCAAAAATGAATACCCTTGATTGGACCCTGCTGCGCTCCTTCCTTGCCGTGGTCGAAGGCGGCTCGCTGTCCAATGCTGCCAAGAGCATGGGCGCTACCCAGCCGACCTTGAGCCGGCACATCCGCGAACTGGAAACGGCGCTTGGCGTCATCCTCTTCACGCGTTCGGCACAGGGCCTGGACCCGACCAAGGCGGCGCTGGGGCTGGTGGACGATGCCAGGGCAATGGGTGCCGCCGCCGAGGCCCTGAACCTCAAGGCTCAGGGGCGCTCGCAGCAGTTGTTCGGCACGGTGCGGATCACGGCATCGGTCATCGTCGCCAATCTGATGCTGCCGCCCATTCTCGCCACGCTGCGGCAGGTGGAACCCAGCATACAGATCGAGATCGTGGCATCCGACGCCAACCAGAACCTGCTGCGGCGCGACGCCGACATCGCTATTCGCATGGCCGATCCGACGCAGAACGCGCTGATCGCGCGCAGGCTCGGCGATTCACCGATGGGCCTGTTTGCGACACGCGGATACTTTGATCGGCGCGGTCGTGTGGCCTCCCGGGAGGACCTGAAAAATCACGATCTCATCGGGCTTGATCGCAGCGACCTCCTGATCCGCGGATTTGCCGCCTATGGCATCAGCCTGACGCGCGAACAGTTTGCCCTGCGAACGGACGATGGCATGCTCACCTGGAACCTGTTGCTGGCGGGCGCTGGTGTCGGGATCGCGCAGGTCATCCTGGCCAAACGCCATAGCGAACTCGAGCAGGTCGACGCGGTGAGCGGCCTTGGCGCCTTGCCGGTCTGGCTGGTCATGAGCGAAGAAGTGCGCAGCAATGCCCGTATTCGTCGCGTCGCCGACTTCCTGTCGGAGGCAGTGGGTGGCCTGCTGCGGGGCCCGATCCAGTCCAGGTAGTCGGCCAACCCTCCGACCAGCGCGTCGAAGCTTATATTTAATATCAGGGACTTAGTCTGGTGCTGCCGGACAGGATTGAACTGTCGGCCTCCCCCTTACCAAGGGGGTGCTCTACCACTGAGCTACGGCAGCATCTGGAGCGCTGTCAGAAAAAGTGGATTCCACTTTTCGGTTCGACATCGCGACCGCTATAATGTTGTGCGGGGCGGCTGGCGTCCGGCAACGCGGCTCTACTGCCATAGGGTCAATCTCGACGCAAGGCCAAAAAGCGCTTACAGCCTGCTGGACTGGTTCTCCACAATTTGATCCTGACGGCGCGATGAGCAAATCCAATGAAGCCAAGGCCCGCGAGCAAAGATTAGCCGCAAAGCTGCGCGAGAACCTGCGTCGTCGCAAAGGGCAGGCAAAGGCGCGCGCCGATGCCGATCTGGCAGCGCCCGATTCCACGGAATCGGGACAGGGCAAGAAACCGTAAACCATATTGCGCCAAGCTGATTTGGCGCCGTCTGCCTTGAAGCAGGCGGACGAAGCATATACCTCACCAAGCGCAATTGGCGGCCACTGCGCCGCGCTTCGGGCCAGAACGGCCCACCAGTTTAGGATACCCGATATGGATCGCATTCGTTTGGTCGGCGGCAATGAACTCCGCGGCGAAATACCGATTTCCGGCGCCAAGAACGCGGCTTTGCCCCTGATGATCGCCTCGTTGCTGACCGACGAGCCGCTGATCCTGCAAAATGTACCGCGCCTCGCCGACGTCAAGCTGCTCGAACGCATCCTGGAAAACCACGGCGTCGACATTGCCGTGCATGGCCGTCGTCGTGGCGAACACGAAGGTGTGGGCCAGACCATGACCTTCCACGCCGCCGATATCGTCGATACCACGGCGCCCTATGAGCTGGTCTCCAAGATGCGCGCCAGTTTCTGGGTCATCGGCCCGCTGCTGGCGCGCGAACACGAATGTCGCGTCTCGCTGCCCGGCGGCTGCGCCATCGGCACAAGGCCAGTGGATTTTTTCATCTATGGGCTGGAACAGCTCGGCGCCACCATCGAGATCGATGAGGGCTATGTGGTGGCCAAGGCGCCCAAGGGCGGCCTGATCGGCGCGCTGGTGCATCTGCCCAAGGTGTCCGTCGGCGCCACCCACACCATCATGATGGCGGCAACGCTGGCGCGCGGCACTACGGTGATCGAAAACGCGGCGATGGAGCCCGAGATCGACAATGTCGCCAATTGCCTGATCGCCATGGGCGCCAGAATTTCCGGCATCGGCACCCGTACCATCACCATCGAAGGCGTCGAAAAGCTGCATGGCGCCACCATCGAGGTCATTCCCGACCGCATCGAAACCGGCACCTTTGCCATGGCCGTGGCCATGACCGGCGGCGATGTGCTGCTCAGTGGCGCCCGTCCCGAGCATTTGCAGAATGCGCTCGATATCCTTGGCCAGGTCGGTGCTTCGATCACCACCGAAGCCAACGGCATTCGCGTTCGTCGCAATGGCAATGGGCTGCAGGCGATCGATGTTGAAATCGATCCGTTCCCCGGCTTCCCCACCGATCTGCAGGCCCAGTTCATGGCGCTGATGACCCGCTCGACCGGCGTATCGCGGATTCGCGAAACCATTTTCGAGAACCGCTATATGCACGTCGCCGAACTGGCCCGCTTCGGCGCCGATATCAAGGTCGATGGTCAGGTCGCCACCGTCACCGGCAAGCCCACCCTCAAGGGTGCGCAAGTGATGGCAACCGACCTGCGCGCCTCGGTCTCGCTGGTCATCGCCGGCCTTGCCGCGCAGGGCGAAACCATCGTCAATCGCATCTATCACCTGGATCGCGGCTTCGAACGCCTCGAAGACAAACTCAGCCGCTGCGGCGCCGAGATCGAGCGTTTGGCGGGGTAGTTGGGCGCGGTAGCTGGATCGATACGAAAGAACCCCCTCCCTGGCCCTCCCCGCAAGGGGGAGGGTGAGTCCGGTGGAATTGGCAAGATGGTGCAACACGCTCCATGTCACCCTCCCCCTTGTGGGGAGGGAAGGGAGGGGGTGCCACCGCAACCACCAAACCCTCATCACCCACGACCTGAACGAACCTGCGCACCAACCGCAACAAATCCCCCTCCCACATCCCCCATGCCATACTGCCCGCATCAGTCTTGCCGGACGGTGTTGCAACGGCCAATGACAAGACGACTGCCGGGAGAGGAAAGGACCGTGCTTTCCTTGGGCGTATGGGCCATGAGCCTGGACAGCGCAAAGTCCGGCACTGCGCGTCATCGCCATAAAACCCGGCGTCCCGGGGCGTACGGTGTCTCACTACTAAATTATCATCGGGACGCCATGCGCCTCGGGACCCGTCCATCTCTCAAACCCGGAGGCCATCGCCGTCCGGCACTTCCGCACAGCCATCGCTAAGTCCGCATTGCCCCCATTCCGACAAACTTGTAGATCGGTCGGGGCGTGACCAGATATGCTCACCTCCATGAGAACAAGGCCGAAGTGACAATGACCGATCTCAAGCTGCTGGCGATGGACAGCGAAGACCTGCAAGTCATCTCCACTCATGTGCAGGACGCGGTGATCCGGGTCGGCGACATGGGCTATGCGCGCGGCGATCGCCGCTTTGCGCTGCTGATGAACCGCTTTGATTGGGAGAGCGGGGCAGGGCGCCGCGACAAGGGCCTGCGCAAGCGCGCCGCGCTGCATTTTGATGGCGTGCAGTCGGTCGCCACGGCCGGTATCGACACCAATGCCCATGATGGCGTGCTGGAACTGCTGGCCATCCATTTCGATCCCATCGATGGCCCGGCCGGCATCATCGAACTCAATTTTGCCGGTGGCGGCACGGTCAAGCTCGGCGTCGAATGCCTTGAAGCCCGCCTGGCCGATCTGGGCGCTGCCTGGGCCGCCACGGCCAAGCCTGCCCACGCTCTCGACTAATTCAGGAACTCCGCATTCATGCCGATCCGCCTCGATACCGCCGAGCCCGATTTTGAAAGCCGGTTTGTGGCCCTCTTGGGCTCCAAGCGCGAGGCCAGCCAGGAAGTGGGCGATATCGTTGCCGGCATCATCGCCGATGTGCAGGCGCGCGGCGACGCTGCCGTCGCCGAACTGACCAACAAGTTCGACAAGGCCGGCGTCACCG
Organism: Devosia sp.; assembly: GCF_039927955.1. Classification (GTDB taxonomy): domain Bacteria; phylum Pseudomonadota; class Alphaproteobacteria; order Rhizobiales; family Devosiaceae; genus Devosia. Next base: position 43,889 of record NZ_JBDSUA010000066.1, read on the forward strand.
CCCAGACGCTCCGCTTTACCGAGGCAGAGATCGACGCTGCCGATCGTCGCGTCACCCCCGAAGTGCGCCGGGCGCTGCAATTCGCCCACGACCGCATTCGCGCCCATCATGAAAAGCAGAAGCCGGTCGACCAGATCTATACCGATCACCTCGGCGTCACGCTGGGCACCCGCTGGACCGCGCTCGATGCGGTCGGCATCTATGTGCCGGGCGGGCTGGCGTCCTATCCATCCTCGGTGCTGATGAACGCCGTGCCCGCCAAGGTTGCGGGCGTCGAGCGCATCGCCATGGCCGTGCCCACCCAGTCCGGCCAGCTCAGCGCCTCCATTCTCTGCGCCGCCAAGATCGCCGGGGTCACCGAAATTTACCGCATCGGCGGCGCCCAGGCGATTGCGGCCTTCGCTTATGGCACCGCCAGCATCGGCAAGGTCGACAAGGTCATCGGCCCCGGCAATGCCTTCGTCGCCGCCGCCAAGCGCCAGGTGTTCGGCACGGTCGGCATCGACATGATCGCCGGCCCCTCCGAAGTGCTGGTCATCGCCGATCAAAGCGCCAATCCGGCCTGGATCGCGGCTGACCTGATCGCGCAGGCCGAACATGGCGGCGGTGCCCAATCGATCCTCGTCACCACCGATGCCCGTATTGCCGATGCCACGGCGCGGCAGATGGACTACCAACTGTCCGAACTGCCGCGCGAAAACATCGCTCGCGATGGCTGGGAGGAGTTTGGCGCCATCATCCTCGTCGCCTCGATGGATGAAGCGGTGGTCCTGGCCAACCGCATTGCCTCCGAACACGTCGAACTGGCCGTCGATGATCCGCAGGCGCTGCTGCCGCGCATCCGCCATGCCGGCGCAATTTTCCTTGGCCACCACACCCCCGAAGCCATCGGCGATTATGTCGGCGGCTCCAACCATGTGCTGCCCACCGCCCGCTCGGCCCGCTTTGCCTCGGGCCTCGGCGTGCTGGATTTCGTCAAGCGTACCTCGATCCTCGGCTGCGATCCGACCGCGCTGGCAGCGCTCGCCGAAGCGGCAATCGTGCTGTCCGAAGTCGAGCAGCTCGATGGTCATGGCCGCTCCATTTCCATCCGGCTCAATCGGTAACGCCCATGGGTGAAACGGCTTTCCAGCCAAACGACCACCTCGTCACCGTGACGCTGGACCCGTCCACCATTACCTCAAGCGATCCCGATGTGGTCCATGAATGGCGCATTGCCATTTATGACTTGCTCGAAGACAACAAGTTTTCCCCCGCCCGGGTCGAAACCACCGGTCCCTACGCGCTGCACCTGTCGATCATCGGCAACTACATCGTGCTCGACGTGCGCGATCCGGGCGATTTCCGGCCGATCGCCGCGCACTACCTGTCGCTGACCCCGTTTCGCCGCCTGATCCGCGATTACTTTCGCATCCGCGACAGCTATTACGAAGCCATCCGCTCGGCCCAGCCCTACCAGATCGAAACCGTCGACATGGCCCGGCGCGGCCTGCACAACGAAGCAGCCGAACTGCTCCAGACCCGGCTCAATAACAAGCTGCACATGGATCACAATACCGCTCGGCGGCTGTTCACGCTGATCTGCGCCGTGCAGCCCTATGCCAGCCGTATCGATGAGAGCAAAAGCCAACTGCCCACCGTGCTGTTCGTCTGCTCGATGAATTCGGTGCGCTCGCCCATGGCCGCGGCGCTCGCCCGCCAATTGTTCCCCGGTCGCATCATTGCCCGCTCGGTGGGCGTCAATGGCGGCAAGGCCGATGGCTTCGTGCATGACGTGATGGAAGAAATCGGCATCGACATGTCGGTCCACACCCCCCACACGATGGACGAACTGGTCGCCAACCATTTCGACCTGATCGTTACCCTGTCGGAAGATGCGCCGGCCGCCGTCCGTCGCCGCGGCCTTGAAATGGGGGCCATGGAACATTGGCCCACCGATGATCCGTCGCTGGTCGAAGGCAATCGCGCCCATGTGCTCGATGCCTATCGGGCTCTGCGCGATGACCTGCGCAAGCGCGTCCGCACCAGGCTGGAGGCGCTGGTCGCCAGC
>NZ_JBDSUA010000067.1:0-39705 GCF_039927955.1 Devosia sp.
CGATCTCTCGGGCCTCAAAATGCGCATCGGCGGTTTCGCCGGCAAGGTCGTGGAGAGGCTTGGCGTTGTGCCGCAGCAGATCGCCGGCGGCGACATCTATCCGGCACTGGAAAAGGGCACCATCGACGCGGCCGAATGGGTCGGCCCCTATGACGATGAAAAGCTCGGCTTCCAGAAGGTCGCCCCCTATTACTATTATCCCGGCTGGTGGGAAGGCGGCCCGACCGTTCACGCCCTGGTCAACCAGGCTAAATGGAACGAACTGCCCCCGGCCTATCAGTCGCTGTTCAAGACTGCGGCACAGGCCACCAGCGCCGACATGCTGGCCAAGTATGACTACGTCAATCCTGCCGCCATCAAGCGGCTGGTTGGCGCCGGAGCACAATTGCGCCCGTTCAGCCAGGACATCATGGAAGCCAGCTTCAACGCCGCCAGGGACACCTATGCCGAAATGTCGGCCAAGAACCCCGACTTCAAGAAGGTCTGGGATTCGATCACCGCCTTCCGCAAGGAACACTACCTCTGGGAACAGGTGGCGGAGTACAATTTCGACAACTTCATGATGACCCAGCAGCGCGCCGGCGCGCTGTAATTCATTTAAAACTCGGCGGCGCGCTCATGTCGAAGACCGGCGGGGGCGTGCCGCCAGTGCCTTGTTGCGGCAACACGATCTGGATGCTGTCCAGATCAACCTTGGGTCCGTCGCTGAGGAATGCCGTCACCATCTGCGGAAAGGCGATCAGCAAGGCCACGAGGATCAGCTGCAGCACCAGCCAGGGAATGGCGCCCAGATAAATATCACGGGTTTTCACCGTCTCGCGCGGCGCAATCCCGCGCAGGTAAAACAGCGCAAAGCCGAATGGCGGATGCATGAAACTGGTCTGCATGTTGGCGCAGATCATCACCCCGAACCAGATCAGGTTGATATCGAGCGCCTGCGCCACCGGCGCCACCAGCGGAATGACGATGAAGGCGATCTCGAAAAAATCCAGAAAGAACGCCAAAACGAAGACGAAGACATTGACCACGATGAGAAAGCCAACCACCCCACCCGGCAAGTTGGCCAGCATCCCCTCGATCCAGTGCCCGCCGCCGACGCCCTGAAACACCAGGCTGAACACGCGCGACCCGAGCAGGATGAACACCACCATGGCGGTTAGCCGCATCGTGGCTTCCATGCCCTCCCAGATCAGCCGCCGGCTCAGGCGCCCATTGATCCAGGCCAGCAGCATCGAGCCGACCACGCCCATGGCGCCCGCCTCGGTTGGCGTCGCCAGCCCCAGAAAGATCGTACCCAGAACGATAAAAATCAGCGCCAGCGACGGGATAATCCCGCGCATCACCCTGGCCGCCAGCGGCCAGCCCCGCAGCGTCCGCGCTTCGGGTGGCAGCGCCGGCACATCCTGGGGCCGGATGATCGACAGCAGCAGCACCCAGCCGGCAAACAGCAGCACCTGCACGATCGAAGCCCCGGTCGCCCCGATATACATATCGCCCGGCGACACATTGAGCTGCGCCGCCAGAACGATCAGCACCAGCGATGGCGGGATCAGTTGGGTAATGGTGCCCGAAGCAGCAATCACCCCGGTGGCATGGCGCACATCATAGCCGTAGCGCATCATGATCGGCAGCGAGATCAGCCCCATGGCGATCACCGAGGCAGCCACCGTGCCGGTAATGGCGCCCAGCACCGCACCGACCAAAATCACCGCATAGCTCAACCCTCCGCGCACCCCGCCGAACAATTGCCCGAACCCTTCGAGCAGGTCCTCGGCCAGTCCGCTCTTTTCCAGGATCACCCCCATGAAGGTGAAAAACGGGATCGCCAGCAGCAACTCGTTGGAAAGCACGCCAAACAATTGATAGGTCAGATTGCCAAAGAACTGCGGCGGGATCAGCCCGAGTTGGACGGCGCCCAGCCCGAAGAACAGCCCGACCGCCGCCAGCGAAAACGCCGCCGGATAGCCGATCACCATGAACAGCACCAGGCCGCCAAACATCAGCGGCGCCATGTTGGCGGCAATGAACTCCATCATTGCAGCGGCTTTTCGTAGGCGAACTCACGCACATAATCAGTGGTGAGCGCGGCGATACATTTGATGATTTCAGCAATGCCCTGCAGGCCAAGCAAGGCGAACCCCAGCGGGATCATCAGTCGCGCCGGCCAGCGCACCAGCCCGCCCGCATTGAGCGAGCCCTCGCCGTTCATAAAAGACTGCCAGAACCATGGCCAGGTGAAATAGACCATCAATACGCACAACGGCAGCAGGAAGAACAACCCGCCCAGCAGGTCGATCCAGGTCCGGGCCTTTTCGCTGATCGCGCCATAAACCAGATCGACGCGCACATGCTCGTTGATCTTGAACGCCCATGCTCCGCCCAGCATCACCATGCCGGCAAACATGTACCAGACCGCCTCCGACAGCGCGTTGGAATTGCGCCCATAGACCCCGAGCAGCCAGCCAAAGACCTGCCAGCCATAGGAGCGTTCGAGCCACAACATCGCCCCGGTCGAGTAGCGGAACAGCGCATTGATGGCGCTGATCATCGAGGAAAACAGCACCAGCCAGGTGGCCACGATGCCAAACACCCGGCTGATCCGATCAATGCCACGCGGCAGGCTCAAAGCCAGCGCCATGATGCCGCCCGCCGGGCTGTCCCTCTCCGACACCGCGACCCTCCCTTGCCGTTTCGTCGGCCAACTCTTGGCATGGTCCGCCCGATTTGCAAATCACTCCGGCGCCCAGAAAAATTTTGCAATCGCGGGATTAAACCGCGCCGGCCGGTGTTGATCATTGTGCAAGGGCCAAAACGCCCTGCCCAACACGGAGGGATTACCCATGTTTTCTCGCACTCTGCTCGCTGGCGCCGCTGCGCTCGCTCTGTTCTCTGCCCCCGCTTTTGCCGAGGACTATCTCGGCGGCGCCGTCAAATCCGTCGATATCGGCGGCAAGGAAGTGCTGACCGGCGCGAACGCCATGACGCTCTACATCTTCGACAAGGACGCGCCGGGCGTCACCAATTGCTATGACGACTGCGCTGTACACTGGCCGCCGCTGATGGCCGATGCCACGTCCAAGCCGGAAGGCGATTTCACCATCGTTGATCGCACCGACGGCTCCAAGATGTGGGCCTACAAGGGCTGGCCGCTGTATTACTGGTTCAAGGACACCAAGGCCGGCGATATCACCGGCGACGGCGTTGGCGGCGTATGGCATCTTGCCCTCGATTGAAACTGATTGTGCGTTAAGGGCATAACCTCTTGAGCGATTTCCTCGACCAGGTCGAAGCGGCGGTTCCCGCGCTGCGCAGATATGCGCGTGCGCTGACCCGCAATGTCGATCTGGCCGATGATCTCGTGCAGGATTGCCTTGAACGCGCCATTTCCCGGCGCGGACTGTTCCGGCCCTCCGGCCCGGTCCGCGCCTGGTTGTTCACCATCCTGCTCAACCTGTTCCGCAATTCAGTGCGGGCGGATAAACGCCGCGGCCAGACAGTCGATATCGACAGCATGGTCATCGAACCCTCGACCCCGGCCCCGCAGCCGGGCCATATCGCGCTGGCCGAAATGGCCCGCGCCATCGAAACCCTGCCGCTCGACCAGAAGGAGGCGCTGCTCTTGATCGTACTCGAAGGCGTTTCCTACGCCGAAGCCGCCACGATGCTCGGCATTCCCCAAGGCACGCTGATGTCACGTCTCGGCCGCGCCCGCGCTGCCCTGCGCACTTTGACCGGCATGCCAGCCGAACCGCATCTGAGGACGGTCAAATGAGCTTGCCCGTAACCCACAACGTGCTGATGGCCTACGCCGATGGGCGATTGCCCCCCGAGCAGATCGCGGCCGTCGAAGCCCATCTCGCTGCCAATCCCGATGCCGCCGCAGAAGTTGCGCTCTGGCAGCGCCAGCGCGATGCCATCACCACGCTATTCGCCCCGGTCGCCGCTGAACCCGTGCCGGCGCGCCTGCGCGCCGCACGCATTGCCGCCGAACAAAACCGCCGCTCCGGCATGAATTTTCGTTGGGCCGCTGCCGCCGTGGTGCTGGTCGGCCTGGGCATCGGCGCCGGCTGGTTCGTTCGCCCGCTGATCGACCGCGCCCCCAGCGCCAGCGACATCCTGATCGCCAGCGCTGTCAACGCCCACACAGTGTTTGTCGGCGAAAAGCGCCACGCCGTCGAAGTCTGGGCCAAGGAACAGGACCATCTGGTGTCCTGGCTCTCCGCCCGCCTCGATACCAAGATCGGCACGCCGGACCTCGCCCCCGAAGGCTTCCAGCTCGTCGGCGGACGCCTGTTGCCCGGCGATCCCAAAACCGGCCGCGCTGCCCAGCTAATGTACGAGAACGCCGCTGCCGAGCGCGTCACCATCTACATCACCGACGCCCTGCCCGACCATGCCTCGGCCTACCAGTTCGCGGCCATCAACCAGACCGACGCCTTTTACTGGGCCAATGCCTTCATCACCTGCACGGTGGTCGGCTCGCTGCCGGACGAACAGATGAAGACGGTGTCGCAGTCCATCTACAGACAGTTGACCGCTCTCGATGAGGGTGAGACGCCGACCTATCACGGCTGACTGCCTGCGGCAGCATTATTACGCCGCGCCATCAAATTGTTACCCAAATGTCATCTGAAGGATAACCCGCAGCTAACGATTTAGACCAAGACGCTAACGTGTGCTACTGCACCAGCCCGTTACTATAAATATTCTTCCCGTCGATATTCAAAATATCCCGCTCGCCCATCAGGGCCATGGTGACATCCATTTCCTTGCGGATAATGTCGAGTGCGCGGGTCACGCCGGCCTCGCCCCCAGCGCCCAGACCGTAGAGCATTGGCCGGCCGATGAAGGTGCCCTTGGCGCCCAGCGCCAGTGCCTTGATCACGTCCTGTCCGCTGCGGATGCCGCCATCCATGAACACTTCGGTTTTGCTGCCGACCGCATCGACGATTTCCGGCAGCACCCTGATGCTCGAGGGCGCCCCATCCAGCTGCCGCCCGCCATGGTTGGAGACGATCACCGCATCGGCGCCATGATCGATCGCCAGTTGCGCGTCGCGCGGATCGAGCACGCCCTTGACGATCACCTTGCCGCCGAACCGTTGCTTGACCCAGGCGACGTCGGTCCAGTTCAGCGTCGGATCGAACTGCGAGGCCGTCCACACCGCGAGCGAACTCAGATCGTGTCCGCCCTCCACGTGGCCCACGATATTGCGGAAGGTGTGCCGCTTGGTGCCCAGCATTTCGAGGCACCACTGCGGATGCTGCATCATCTGCCAGAGGCTCTTGGCGTTGAATTTCGGTGGCGTCGACAAGCCGTTGCGAATGTCCTTGTGCCGTTGCCCCAGGATCTGCAGATCCATGGTCAGCACCAGCGCCGAGCAGTTCGCCGCCTTGGCCCGGTCGATCAGCCGCTCGATAAAGCCGCGATCGCGCATCACATACAGCTGGAACCAGAACGGCGCGGTGGTATTCTCGGCAATGTCTTCGATCGAGCAGACGCTCATGGTCGAGAGCGTAAATGGAATGCCGAATTTTTCTGCCGCCTTGGCGGCCTTGATCTCGCCATCGGCCACCTGCATGCCGCCGGTCGCCGCCGGGGCAATCGCCACCGGCATGGTGATCGCCTTGCCCAGCATTTCAGTGCTGAGATTGCGCCCTTCAAGGTTCACCGCCACGCGCTGGCGCAGCTTGATGCTGGCGAAATCCTCTTCATTGGCCCGATAGGTGCTTTCGGTATAGCTGCCTGAATCCGCATACTCAAAAAACATCTTGGGTACCCGGCGCCTGGCGCGGCGCTTCAGGTCGTCGATGGTCAGCATGTTGTCGAGCGCGGCCATGATGTCGGTTCCGAAAGGGGCAATATCCTTGGTCTAGTCACTAACATGTTAGTCGTCAATGTGACCTGTGCATTGCACCGTTGCGGCACCTTGCCCCGGCCCGCCAATTGCTGTTGGATCGCCCCATTACCGAGGACCCTGATGACTCACCCCGCCCATTACGAATTCGTCGATCCATCCTTCCGCGACCTGACCGGGCCCGATGCGCCATTGGTGAAAATCTTTGACCAGTGCATCTGGAGCGAAGGCCCGGTGTGGTTCGCCGATGGCGGCTATCTGCTGTGGAGCGATATTCCCAACAATCGTATGCTGCGCTTCGTACCCGATCATGGCGTCTCCACCTTCCGCAGCCCGTCCAATTTCATCAACGGCAATACCCGCGACCTGCAGGGCCGGCTGGTGTCCTGCTCGCATGGCGCCCGCGCCGTGCTGCGCACCGAATATGACGGCACCATCACCACCCTGGCCGACCGCTACGATGGCAAGCGGCTCAATTCCCCCAATGACGTGGTGGTCAAGTCCGATGGTACCATCTGGTTCACCGACCCCAGCTATGGCATCGATTCAAATCATGAAGGCTACAAGTCCGACAGCGAGCAGACCGGCTGCCACGTCTATCGTTTCGATCCCGCTGATGGCTCGCTGGTCATCGTCGCCGATGATTTCGAAAAGCCCAATGGCCTGGCCTTCTCGCCCGATGAATCCACGCTCTATGTATCCGACACCGGCCGGACCCACCGTCCCGGCTATCCCGCCCACATCCGCATGTTCGACCTTGCTGCCGACAATACGCTGGCTAACCCGCGGGTGTTCATTGATGCCGATAGCGGCCTTCCCGATGGCTTCCGGCTCGACACCATGGGCAATATCTGGACCAGCGCCGGCCCCAATGTGAACGTCTATAATCCCGCCGGCGCGCTGCTGGGCCGCATCATCCTGGGTACCAGTACCTCAAACGTCACCTTCGGCGGACCAAACCGCAGCCGGTTGTTCATCACCTCGAGCCAGTTCGTCTACTCGCTGGATGTCGCAGCCACCGGTTTGCAAAGGCCATGACGCCGGGCGGCGAGCCTTAACCGCCGGCGCCCTGATATTTCGAAATCGCAAAGCGCCAGTGCGCCATCGCCAACAGGACCAGCACCGGACCGGCCAGCAGCGATAGCGGGCCGCCCCAGCTTCCCAGCACCGCGATGTCCTTGCCGATCAGGTAGGCCATCGGCACATAGCTGGCAAAGCCCAGTGGCACGATGGTCAGCAGGGTCCATTGCAGCACCGCCGGGAAGATATTGAGCGGATAGCGCGACAGCTCCCAGACCCCGAAAAAGATCGTGTAGAGGTGGCTCGACTGCACCACGATAAAGGCGGTTGCGCCGATCATGGTGATGATCGCCGCATTGACCATTGCCGCACTGATTGTTGCAGCGACCAAATAGGCCACGGTGCCGAAATTCCAGTCGACCCCGACCTGTGTCAGCGCCCAGGCCATCAGCCCCGCCGCCAGCGCGATATGCCCGGCATAACCGATATTGAGCCCGGAAAACACCAGGTAGGCCCAGGGGCTGAACGGCTTGACCAGCAGCGTATCGAAGGTCCCCAGCCGCACCTTTTCCTCGATATCGCGCAATTGCACGAAGCTGGTCGCCGCGCCCAGCGAATAGGTCAGCAACTGAAAACTGAACAGCAGCGCCAGTTGCGGCCAGGACCAGCCGCCCAGCGTGTCGAACCGCAGCAGCATCACCCAGAGCGAGGTAAAGCCGCAGGCATAGGAGAAAAACTGCGCCCCGATCGCCAACAGGAATGCGCTGCGATATTCCATCCGCGATTTGACATAGAGATGGACCAGAAACGGAATGACCCGGAACGCCTGCTGCATCGGTCAGCCCCCCTGCACGGTAATGCGCGTCGCCGCGGCCCGCCACAGCAGGGCCACCCCGCCAGCCATCAGCCCGGCCCATCCCAGCCCCAGCGTAAAATAGAACCAGGTCTCGCTCACGGTGGTCTTGCCAAGATACACTGCGATCGGGTGATAGCCGATCCATGCCGATGGCAGCAGCTTGATCAAGCCCTGCGCCGCATCGGGAAAGAACCACAGCGGAATGGCGCTGCCCGACAGCAGCGACAGAATGCCCTGCAGGGTCCATTCCAGCGAAAATGCCGTCATCAGCCAGAAGGCCAGAAGCCCACACAGCGCCGCCATCAGAAACATCAGCACGAACGACAGAGCAAAGAATGCCAGAAACATCAGGCCGTGAAACAGGCTGGCCGGTGGCAGCACGCCATAGGTCAGCGTTGCCACGATAATCACCGGCACGGCTATGGCGGCAATGCGGTACGTCAGGTTCCCGCATTCGGTGGCAAACAGATACAGCGGAAAACGCAACGGCTTCAGCAGATAGATCGCCACATCGCCGCTGGTGACCGAATTGCCCAGCGTGTAGATCAGCTTGCGCCAGTCCCACGCCGTGATCAGCGTGCTGCCAATCACCGCATAGGTGATCATTTCGGGCAGTGTCACCCCGTTGACGCTGCCAGCATCCTTGTAAACCGCCATCCAGATGGCGATCCAGGCAAACACCTGGATCAACCGACCGAACCAGGCGGCCCACACCTGCCCGCGATAGGCCAATTGCGTCTGAAGCGCGCTCTGCGCAAAGGCCAGATATTTGCTCATGCTGGCTGCGCCAAGGCGTTCCGCCCCTGATAAAAGCTGCGGATCACCTCTTCGATATTAGGCTCATCCAGTTTGATATCCTTGAGCCCGCGGCCGTTGCCCACTTCGCTCAGCACATCGATCAGCGACACCTCTTCGCGCTCCAGCGCAAAGTGCTTGATCGGGCCTTCGTCGGCCACCAGCCGAGCCGTGGTCAGCTCCAGCACCCCCGGATCGCTGGCAAATTCCAGCGTCAGCCGCCGGCTCGATCCCAGCGTTGCCCGCAGCTTGCGCAGCTCTCCGTCAAAGATCAGCCTGGCGTGATCGACCATGATCAGGCGCGGACAGATCTGCTCGATATCCTGCAGGTCATGGGTGGTCAGGATGATGGTCACGCCGCGCTCGCGGTTGACCTCGGCCAGAAACCGGCGCACCGCATCCTTGGCCACCACGTCCAGCCCGATCGTCGGCTCGTCCAGAAACAGGATTTTCGGATCATGCAGCAGCGCCATGACGATTTCGGCGCGCATGCGCTGGCCCAGGCTGAGCTGGCGCACCGCCCGATCAAGGAACGGCCCCAGATCCAGCAGGGCGCTGAGGTGTTTCAGGTTTTCCGCATAGCGCGCATCGGCAATGTCGTAGATGCGCCGGTGCAGCTCGAACGAGTCTTGCACCGGCAGGTCCCACCACAATTGGCTGCGCTGGCCGAACACCACGCCAATATCGCGCGCATTATCCTGCCGCTGCAGATGCGGGGTCCGCCCCAGCACCTGCACCGTCCCGGTGCTGGGCACCAGAATACCGGTCATCATCTTGATCATCGTCGATTTGCCGGCGCCGTTCGGCCCCAGATAACCCACCGCCTCGGCGGTCGCGATATCGAAGCTGACATCGTTGACCGCAGTCATCTCGGTATATTGCCGCGTCACCAGAGAGCGCAGCGAGCCAACCAATCCGGGAAAACGTTTAGGCTGGCGAAACCGTTTGGTCACGCCCCGCGCCGCGATAACTGTTGTCATAAATCACCCCTCAGGTGCGGGGTGACGCTACACGATTCTGTTGGCGGGGGAACCGGCCCGGACGCCGGTTCCGGGTTGCTGCTTTGCGGAGACCTACATCACCGCGCCAACCTGCCATGGCACGAACTCGTTATCGCCATAGCCCAGGTCTTCCGACTTGGTGTGTTCGCCCGAGGCGACCTTGAGGATCAAATCGAAAATTTGGCGGCCCTTGTCCTCGATCGACACGCCTTCGACGATATCGCCGCAGTTGATGTCCATGTCGCCCTGCATGCGGTTGTACATGTCCGAATTGGTGGCGAGCTTGATCGAGGGCACGGGCTTGCAGCCATAGGCCGAACCGCGCCCGGTGGTGAAGCACAGGATATTGGCGCCGCCTGCGACCTGCCCGGTTGCCGAAACCGGATCAAAGCCCGGCGTGTCCATGAATACGAAGCCCTTTTCCTTGACCTTCTCGGCATATTCATAAACCGCCGTCAGCGGCGTCGTACCGCCCTTGGCCGTGGCGCCCAGCGATTTTTCCAGGATCGTCGTCAGCCCACCCAGCTTGTTGCCCGGCGAGGGATTGTTGTTCATCTCGCCGTGATTGCGCTTGGTATAGTCTTCCCACCAGTGGATGCGCGAAATCAGCTTTTCGCCCACTTCGCGGTTGACGGCGCGGCGGGTCAATAGGTGTTCGGCGCCGTAGATTTCCGGCGTTTCACTCAGGATCGCCGTGCCGCCATTGCGCACCAGAATATCGGCCGCATAACCCAAAGCCGGATTGGCGGTGATGCCCGAATAGCCGTCCGAGCCGCCGCATTGCAGCGCCAGCGTCAGTTCCGACGCATCGACGGTTTCCCGGCGGGCGCGTCCGGCAACCGGCAGCATTTCCTTCATCCGCTCGATGCCCCATTCGATGATCTTCTTGGTGCCACCGCTTTCCTGGATGGTCATGGTCTGGAAGTGGTCGCTTTCCTTGATGCCGTACATTTCCTTCATCCGGCCGATCTGGAACACTTCGCAGCCCAGCCCCACCAGCATCGCCGCGCCCAGGTTGGGATTGGACGAATAACCCCACTGGGTCCGCTTCAGGATATCGAAACCCTCGCCCCGGCTTTCCATGCCGCAGCCGGTGCCGTGTACGAACGGCACAACGCCGTCGATCTCCGGATAGTCATCCAGAATACCGGAGCGATTGATCCCTTCGGCGATGAACTTGGCCACGGTGGCCGAACAGTTCACCGAGGTCAGGATGCCCACATAATTGCGCGTGCCCACCGAGCCGTTCGGGCGGCGATACCCCTCGAACGTCGCCCGCTGCCCCAGCGGGATCATTTCGGGCGCAATGGCGCCTTCGGAAAACGCATAATCGTGCTTGAGCGTGCCATCGGCGCCGCCCATGCCGCAATTGTGCTCATGCACCCAATCGCCCGCCGCGATGTCCTGCTTCGCAAAACCGATGATCTGCCCGAACTTGATGATCGCCTCACCCGAATGCACCAGGCGCAAAGTGAACTTATGGCCCTTGGGCACCCGCTTGGCGGTGATCGTACCCTGCGGCGTACTGGTGCCGGCATCAAGATTGGCCAGTGCCACCGCGATATTGTCATCGGGGTGCAGCACCAGGGTTTTGGTTTCGGGACGGATCATCGTTTCAGACATGGGTGTTGCTTTCGAAGGGCGCTGCGGGCAATAGCTTTGTACTGGGTCCGATGATGGGGTGGTGCCGGTCTCCCAGCGGCATAACCCGATCAATTCGGTTGTAAAGCTCTTGTGGTCTTACTAACATGTTAGCATGAGAACGGAAGCAAGTCCTTATCATTTTCTGGTGCGCCCAACCGCTTTGTCGCGCGGCAGCGTCACTGTCGACGTGACTAATGCGCTGCGCCAGGCCATCGTCACGCTGGACATGCCGCCCGGCTCCGCCATCGACAAGGGTGCCATCTGCGAGCAGATGGGCGTGTCGCGTTTTCCGGTCAGCGAAGCGCTGGCCAGGCTGCAGGCCGACGGGCTGGTGGACATTGCCCCGCAGCGCGGCTCCACCGTGTCGCTGGTGCGCATTGCCGACGTGCGCGAATACATGCTGATCCGCAAGGCGCTGGAAAGCGAAGCGTTGCGCGTGCTGATCGGCAATCACGATGCCACTCTGATCGAGGCGCTGCACGCCAATATGGCCCAGCAGCGCGAGGCCGCCAGTCGCGACGACAGCGAAACCTTCCATCAGATCGATATCGATTTTCACGACATCATCTTCCGCTCGATGCGCTTCACCAAGATCAAGAACATCATCGACGGCGCCCGTGCTAATCTGGATCGTGCCCGCCGCCTGATCATCACCCCGCGGCGCCTGGCCCTCACCATTGCCGAACACCAGGCAATTTTTGATGGCATTCTGGCGCGCGACAATCCGCAGGCAACCAAAGCCATCCGCGCCCATATCGATGCGGTGATGGTGGAACTGTTCGCCTTCGCCCGCGAAACCCCCGGCCTGTTCGCCGATGGGGAAAGCCTCGGCAAAGCCGGGGAAACCGATAGTTTTCCGTTCGGGTAGGACCCGACACTCTGGAGGAATTTATGCTCAAGTCGATACCGCCCATTTTGGGACCGGACCTGCTCTACATTCTGCGCGCCATGGGCCATGGCGACGAAATCGCCATTGTCGACGCCAACTATCCCGGCGACAGCGCCGGGCCGGAACTGGTCCGCGCCGATGGCAATTCCGCCACCGAAATCCTCGATGCCGTGCTGACGCTGATGCCGCTCGACAGCTTTGTCGATGAACAGGCGATCTGCATGCAGGTGATGGGCGACGCCAACCAGCGCCTGCCGGTGATGGATGAGTTCTCGGCGCTGATCGTCAAGCACGAACCGGAAATGAAGCTGTCCTCGATGGAGCGCTTTGCTTTCTATGATCGCGTCAAGGGCGCCTATGCCATCATCCAGACCGGCGAGCGCCGGCTTTACGGCAATATCCTGCTGAAAAAGGGCATCATCCGCCCCGAATAGCGCCAGACCGAACGGTTTGACTACGTTCCGACCTCGACAAACTAACATGTTAGTGGCTAAGGCATCAGCAAAGCCAAGGGATTTGACATAATGAAACTGCTTCGCGTTGGCGCCAAGGGCGCAGAAAAGCCTGCCATTCTCGATCAGCATGGCGTCATTCGTGACCTCACCGGCGTCGTCGGCGACATCGCCGGCGCCACCCTGACCCCCGAAGGTCTGGCCAAGATCCGCGCCACCGACATCGGCGTGCTCCCGATCCTGGACGCCGGCAGCCGCATCGGCCCCTGCGTCGGCCAGGTCGGCAAGTTCATCTGCGTCGGCCTCAATTATGCCGACCACGCTGCCGAAAGCGGCATGGCCGTGCCGCCAGAGCCAGTGCTGTTCATGAAGGCCACCAGCGCCATCATCGGCCCCAATGACGATGTGATCATCCCCAAGAACGCGCTCAAGCCCGATTGGGAAGTCGAACTCGGCGTCGTCATCGGCAAGGAAGCCCGCTACGTCGACGAAGCCGACGCCATGGATCACGTCGCCGGCTATTGCGTAGTCAATGATCTCAGCGAACGCCATTTCCAGCAGGAACGTTCCGGCCAGTGGACCAAGGGCAAGTCGTCCGACACTTTCGGCCCCATCGGCCCGTGGCTGGTGACAGCCGATGAAGTCGCCGATCCGCAGAACCTCTCGATGTTCCTAGAAGTCGATGGCCACCGCTACCAGAACGGCTCTACCGCCACCATGGTCTATGGCGTGCGCCATCTGGTCCATTACATCTCCCAGTTCATGAGCCTGCAGCCCGGCGACATCATCTCCACCGGCACGCCTCCCGGCGTCGGCCAAGGCATCAAGCCAAACCCGGTCTGGCTCAAGCCCGGCAACGTCATGCGCCTCGGCATAGAGGGCCTGGGCGAACAGCGCCAGAACACCAAGGCGTATTCGGCGTAGGCGCACATCACCGACTGGCACAAGATAAGTCCTCCCCCTTGTGGGGAGGGCTAGGTTGGGGGTTGATCGGGCGGCCTCCGCGCGTATTCGATCGTTGAGCTAACTCCGTTGGAATCCAACAATGGTCATCTGGACCCAACGACCCTAGTCGGCGTTCAACGAGAGCTCTTGTGCATCGGGCGCCTGAAAACGCGACAAATACTCATCCATCATCGCCGGAGGAATAAAAGTTACTTCTTCTGCGGCGTGCTTGTTGCGTTGATCTAGGCGCTCCAGCAGTTCCTTGAACGAAACGTCGAGAAAGTGGATTTTCGTATCTGCGCCCAAGGCGGCGGCACGTTGCCTGAACTCGTCGCGCTCGGTTTTCGACCACAAGCCGAAATCAAGAATTACATCAAGCCCGCGGGCCAAGGCAGTGGCCGCCACTCTCCACTGGAGCAGCTCTATTTTGTCGTGTCTCGCGTCGTGTTCAGGGTGACTTGCGTCCTGGCCGAATAACAGTCTGTGCCACTCGTCAGGCGTAAGTCTCAACGCGCCCAGTTCGATTTCCAAACTCTTTGAGAGTGTGGTTTTTCCGGAGCAGGGCAGCCCTACCATCAAATGCAATGTGGTCATTAGCTTCCCTACGGCAGCACCCATACTGTGTACTATTTCTGGGCCGGACTGAACGTCCTTTTTGGCTCATTTGAGACAGCCAACGACACCAATGTCATCCTGGCCATGATCGAATCTGCCGCAGGCCTCGCCGCGCTCGACGACATCCTCGATGCGCCCGGCATTGACGGCGTCTTCGTCGGCCCCTTCGATCTGTCGATTGCCCTCACCGGCTCGATCCAGCCCACCCACGCCGCCGTTGGCGTGGCGCTCGACAAGGTGCTGGCCGCCTGCCGCACCCGCAACAAGATCGCCACCGTCATGGGCGCTACCGGCCAACGCGCCAGCGAGCTGTTGGCCATGGGGTTTGATCTTGTCGCCATCGGCCCTGACCACGCCCATCTGCGTGATGGCGCCAGAGCAGCGTTGGAAACGGCGCGCGGCGGATCAGCCGCCATCACCAGGTCCGGCTACTAGGGCCGCCGCGCCACCAGATCGATTTCCACCAGCGCGCCCACCGCCAGCGCCGTCACCCCGATCGTCGTCCGCCCTGGCAGTTTGCCCGGCTCGAAATACGTCTTGTAGGTCTCGTTCAGCACCGCATAGTCGCGCTCGAACTGGGTCAGGTAAATCCGCGCGAAGGTGATATTTTCCAGCCCCAGCCCAATCCCGGCCAGCACCAGCTTCAAATTCTCCATCACCCGCTTTGTCTGCGCCGCGATGCCGTCCGGCAGTGGCGCATCGGGCGCCGCTGGATGGGTCGGCATCTGCCCGGTGACGAACACCCAGCCATCGGCCTCCACCGCATGGGAAAACGGCGCCACCGGTCGTGGCCCCGATGCAATCATGTGGTGAATAGGCAGCGACATAGTGACGACCTCCCCCGGCGACCCTTGCCAGCGCCGTGATGCTACAGCAATGTGCGCCCATGGGTGAAGCACCGGCGCATGCCGTCAATAACCCGGATCGGCTCATCAGGGGAACCACCGGGCATGGATTTTCTACACTCAATCACCGACCTGATCAGCAACATCATGCTGTCGGTTTCGAGCAATTATTGGCTGTTCGTCTTTCTGGTCTTTCTGGTCTGCGTCGGCGAGGCAGTGTTCATCGTTGGCCTGCTGGTCCCGTCGCTCCCCATCCTGCTGCTGGTCGGCGGCCTGATCGCCACGCAAAATCTTAATTTCTGGCCGATCTTCTTTGCGGCCTCGCTGGGCGGCGTCGTCGGCGACGCCATCAGCTACTGGATTGGCTTCCTGCTCAAGGATCGCATCAAGACGATGTGGCCGTTCACCAATTATCTACCGCTGATTGCGCGTGGTGAAGTGTTCTTCACCCGGCACGGCGGCAAGGCGATCTTCATCGGCCGCTTCATCACCGGCCTCAAGGCCGTGGTGCCGGGCATTGCCGGCATGCTGGGCATGCGCTGGAGCTATTTCACCCTGATCAACGTCATTTCCGCCTTCATCTGGGCCGCCTCGCACATCCTGCCGGGCATGTACCTGACCCAGTGGCTCAAATCGATGGGACTTAGCCTGGAACTGGTGATCCTGTTTGGCGCTGTGATCCTCGCCGCCGTGTTCGCGCTCATTCACTACCATCGCCGCATCCTTTTGGCGCTGGCGCCCTATCTTGGTGGTTTCGGTCGCTCCATTGAAAGCCGTTGGCGCAAGCCCGATATCCCGCACTGATGCCTGAGCGGACAGTGAGATTGCGCCG
Organism: Devosia sp.; assembly: GCF_039927955.1. Lineage (GTDB taxonomy): Bacteria > Pseudomonadota > Alphaproteobacteria > Rhizobiales > Devosiaceae > Devosia. The sequence goes on from NZ_JBDSUA010000067.1 coordinate 15,752, forward strand.
ATGTTTGATATTTTCCACGCGATCTCGGATTATCTCTCGGCCATTCTTGATGCCATTTCCGGCAATTTCTGGCTGACCTTCATCTTCATCTTCTGTGTCGCCATTGCCGAGGCAGTGTTCGTCCTGGGCATTTTCGTGCCCTCGACGCCAATCCTGCTGCTCGTCGGCGGGATCATTGCCGAAGGCCGCCTGCCCTTCTGGGAAGTCTATTTTGCCGCAGTTATAGGCGCCATCATCGGCGATGCCATTTCCTATGGCATTGGCCATTTGCTGCGCGACAGCATCAAGGAAGTCTGGCCGTTCAAGCACCATCAGGACCTGATCGAAAAGGGCCAGGTGTTCTTTGCGCAGCATGGCGGCAAGTCGGTGTTCATCGGCCGCTTCATTCCGGGCGTCAAAGCCGTGATCCCCGGTGTCGCCGGCATCGTGGGCATGGACTATCGCTATTTTTCGCTGATCAACATTTCCTCGGCCTTCGTCTGGGCTGCCACCCATATTCTGCCGGGCATGCTGCTGGCTGCGTGGCTGAAATCCATCGGCCTGTCGCTGGAGCTGGTCATCCTGGTGGGCACCCTGGTCCTGGGTGCCCTATTCCTGCTGATCCACTACCATCGCACCATCCTGCTGGCGGTCGCGCCCTTTCTCGGCGGTCTCGGCCGCGCCATTGAAAGCCGCTGGCGCAAGCCCGATATTCCCCACCGATGACGCAGAGGATTGTCGGCATGAGCCAAACTTACACCGTGCAGCGGCAGGACCAGAACGGCCATGGCCGTTACATGGTCGATCTCGGCGACGGCTTTGAGGCCGAAATGACCTATCGCAAGGTGGCCGACAAAGTCATCGCCATCGACCATACCGGCGTGCCGCCCGAATTCGGCGGCCGCGGCATTGCCGCCCAATTAGTCAACGCCGCTATCAGCGATGCCCGCAGCGACGGCTTCAAGATCGTGCCGCTCTGCTCCTATGTGGTGGCCCAGTTCAAGCGCCACCCCGAATGGGCCGACCTGCGGGCGCAGTAGCGCCCGCCAGCCTCAGTAGCCATACACCACGCTGTTATAGTCGTCGGTCAGCAGATCGGTCAGGTCATCCCATGACACCGTGACCACCGGCGCGCCCATCGCATAGGCGGTGACTTCATATTGCTCGAACTGGATTTCCAGTCCGGTCTCGCCAAAGCTCCAGCGGTAGGGATCGATCACCAGATCGGCCAGGGTGCTGGGATCATCGAGCATCAGGTTATCGCCGAGTTGCGCCCTGACCTGCTTGACCGCCAGATCGAGCAGCTTCTTCTTCCATGCCGTTCCCTTGAAAATGTCCGAGGCTTCCATCGGCCGGTTCTTGCTGATCAGGAAGTGGTAATTGCCCAGATCGGTGCCGCCATGGGCCGCGCCATGGCCAAAATAATAGTTCATGACCTTGAGGCTGATCCGCGCCGGGGTGACCTCGTTGACATTGATCCGCACGCTGGTGTCGCTCGTCGCATCCAGCCCGTCCGGCGTACTGGCCGGAGCAAACAGCGCCAGCTGATCCTTGGCCTTGTCCAGAATAAAGGCATTGAACGCCATGGCGGTGTCGTCGTCGCCATCGATCAGCGGCGCCGAGCCGTCGTAATTGGCCAGCTTGGTATAGGCTTCGGGATTATCGACCTGGTCCGGATCAACCAGCGCAGCATATTTGCTGGTCAGGTAAAACCGGAACCCGCCAAGCATCCGGCTGTCTTCCAGCGTCTTGATCCGATTGTCGATCAGGGTGCCAAGGCAAGCCTTCTGGTCGTCGGTGTACTCGCCACTGGTCAAGGGCTTGCCATCATCGGTGCAGTCGCCGTCGACATAAGCCAGCCAGTCGGCCTCATCGTTGCGCATCTTGTTGGTCGCCGCCTTGCTCAGCCCACCGATCGCCGTGGCAAACGCCTTGGCCAGCACGTCGTCCTTGTGGGAAAGCTCGGGCGTATCGCAGATTGCGTGTTCGGTCGGCGTCGCGGCCTTGTTGCAATCAAAGCTGGCGGCAAAGGCCGGCTGGCAGGCGGTCGCCACCAGCAGTAAAATCAGGGACAGGATCAGTTTGCGCATCGTCGGCCTCCCGGCAAATCTTTGCGCCAAGAGCTAGCATGGATTATGCCGGGGAGCGATGCGGGTCGACGGTTTGGCTAAGCCTCGCCAAAGGCCTTGTCACTCTGGGCTTCGGTCTGCCGATCAAACACCACAACCTTGTTGCGACCATCAGCTTTGGCCATATACAGCGCCGCATCGGCCATGTCGGTGGCCATCTCGATCTTGTCGCCGGGTTCGGCCAGGCACGCCCCGATGCTGATGGTCACGGCAATTTCGCGGCCGTCCGGCAGGATCACTTTTTCATCGCAGATATCGGCCATCACCGCATAGGCCACCGCCCGCAGCAGATGCGGTGCGCTATCGGCCAGCAGCACGATAAATTCATCGCCGCCCCAGCGGGCGCAGACATGGCCGATGCCGATCGAGGCGCTGATCCGCCGCGCCACTTCGAGCACCACCACGTCCCCGGCGACATGGCCGTAGCTGTCATTGATCTGCTTGAACAGATCGATATCGATCAGCAGCATGCCGTGATTCTTGTCCTTGGCCAGCGCGTTATAGGCGGCCATGAACCCGCGCCGATTGGCAATTCCGGTCTGCTGGTCCCTGAACGCCAACTGCTCCAGTTCCAGGGTGCGCTCGCGCACCCGCGTTTCCAGCAACCGCGTATGCTCGCCCAGCGTCCGCGCCATTTCGGCAAACGCCTTCGATAGCCGTCCGATCTCGTCGGCGCTGTCCGAGGCAATCCCGTCGGCAGCGGCAAAATCGCCTCGCCGCACCGCATGAACCGCCGTTTCCAGCCGCCCCACCCGGTCCACCACTTGCCGCCGGAACAGCCATGCCAGCAACGCCACCACGCCCACAATGGCCAGCGCCAGCAGCAGCCCGATCGGCAGGAACAGCCGATGGTCAATGATCTGGTCGATGTCCATCAGCGTGACATTGTACCAACCCAGCTTGTCCAGATATCCCACGCCCACCAGCACGCTTTTGCCGCCCAGTTGCATGAATTGCGAGCGCACCAGCGGCCCGCCAATGGCCACCTCGTCCATCATCGCCTTGAGCTCGGCCTGATCTTGGGGCCGCTCGAACAGCGAATAGACGCTGGTCTTGGCATCCACGCCGGTCACCAGCGAATGATAGGCGATTAAATCCCGATCACGATGCGCCTGGATCTGTCCGGCGCGATCAACAAACATCGCCGTCACGCCGACCTGCGGCACATTGACCACTTCATGCACGAACGCGGTCAGATCGATGCCGGTGCCCAGAATGCCCAGCACCGTCTTGCCCTCGCGGATAACGCAGTTCATCCACACCTTGGTGACGTGCAGCACATGGTCGTTGTCGACATTCAGATGGCAGCCGCTCCCCAGCGCCGCGGTGGTGTAATACCATTTGTCGCGCGGATTATTGGGGTCCAGCGTATAGCTGTACTGGCTGCCGGCGTGGCTATTGGCCTTGTCGTTGAAATAGTAATTGCCCGATTTGCCGACCACGAAAAAGTAGCTGCCGTCGGCAAACGCCTTGCGGTAATGCTCCAGTTCGGCAATGCCGCGCTCGCGCCGCTGCGGATCGGCCTCGTCGCGCGCCCAATCACGGATTGCCTGCGCCCCGGCCAAAGTTTCGGCCAGCGAAACCTCGCGGTTCAGCGCTTCCAGCCCGCGATAGCGATCATAAAGAATCTGCTTTTCGGCAAACAGCGTGCCCAGTTGCAGAATGGTCGAACTGACGATCCAGTTGAACGCGCCATAGGCCGGCACGGCAACGACTGCAAAGCCCAGCAACACCAATAGCAGCACCCGGGCCCGCAGGCTCGATGCAATGGCGTGACCCAACCGGCCGATCCGGCTGGTTGGTCTGGTGTTGGTTGGGCGGATATCCATAGTCCGCCCAACCTAGTTCCCACAACTTCAGAACCCGTTAACAAAGTGCTGATGTGAGGTACCCTGACGTTAACCGCCGCACCCTCAAACAGGGCCTGCTGCTGCTAAACCGTCAACACCGCATAAGGCTTCAAAAAGCCGAGCACTGCCTGCAATTCCTCGCTGCGGATATCATGCCCGCCGGCATGCCACGCCGTTTCAATGGAGCTGCCCTGTCGCGTGAAATAGGCCTGCAGCCGCTCGGTCATTTCCGCCGGGATCATCTGGTCGCGCCGCCCCGCCGTGATCAGCACGCGTTTGTCTTTGAGCCCAGCCTGATCGGCCGGCGCAAACGGGATCAGTGGATGCAGCAGCACGCCGACATCGAACACATCGGGCTGCGCAAACATCACCGAGGCCAGGATATTGGCGCCGTTGGAATAGCCCAGCCCAATCACCGCCGATGGCTTGTCCTCGGCGATCCGCTCGCGCACAAACCTGGCCATCGCCGCTGTGCGCAACGCCAGATCGTCCATGTCGTAAACGCCCTCCCCGGTGCGCTTGAAATAGCGCAGCGCGCCATGCTCGGACACGTCGCCCCGCACCGCGATCCGCCGCGCGCCCGGGAGCAATTGCGCGCCGAGGTCAAAAAACTGGTTCTCGTCGCCACCTGTGCCGTGAAACAGCAGCAGCAACGGCGCCCCGGTCTGCGAACCCCTGCCTTCACGAAACTGATACTGGCTCACTTGGTTCTCCTGTTCAGGCAACATTACGGCATCAGATATCAGGCGCAACGCGGCCGCGCGCAACGCACTGCCGCCGCGCCGCACTGTTCCAGTTTCCGCAACAGTGCCCGGTTGCCCCGGCGCATCGCTTGCGCCACACTACACTTATGTTTCTTTCAGTTTTTGACGTCTTCAAGATCGGTATCGGCCCCTCGAGTTCCCACACCATGGGCCCGATGACTGCCGCCAATCGCTTTCTCGATGAACTGCTGCATGGCGATTGGCCGCGCACCCGCAATGCCCAGCCCGCCGCCATTACCGCCAGCCTGCATGGCTCGCTGGCCTTTACCGGCATCGGCCACGGCACCGGCAAGGCGGTGATCCTGGGGCTGCTGGGCCAATCCCCACAAACCGTCGATCCCGACCAGATGGAGGCGCTGATCGCCGCCGTCGAAGCCTCGGGCACTATCACCCCGCCTGGCCACAAGCCCTACCGCTTCCGCCCGGCGCGCGATCTGGTGTTCGACAAGAAAACCCCGCTGCCGGGTCACCCCAATGGCCTGCAATTTGCCGCTTACGATGCCGATGGTGGCCTGTTGCTGCGCCGGGTATATTATTCCATCGGCGGCGGCTTTGTGGTCAGCGAGGCCGAACTCGACAGCGTCAAATCCGCCAGACCCTCCGACGCCGACGTGCCCTACCCGTTCGGCAACGCCATCGAAATGCTGGACATGGCCAACGCCTCGGGCCTGTCCATCGCCCAGATGAAGCGCGCCAACGAGGAAGCCAGCCGTAGCCGCACCGCCGTCGATACCGGCATTGACGGCATCTGGTCGGCGATGTCCAACTGCATCGATCGCGGTCTGGCGCAGGATGGCATCATGCCCGGCGGGCTCAACGTCAAACGTCGCGCCAAGGCGATCTTTGCCCAGCTCGATGCGCAATGGCAGCGTAACGAAATCACTCCGCTGATGGCCAATGACTGGCTCAGCATCTACGCCATGGCGGTCAACGAGGAAAACGCTGCCGGCGGCCGCGTCGTCACCGCCCCCACCAATGGCGCTGCCGGGGTCATTCCAGCCGTGCTGCGCTACTATTTGAAGTTCGACGCCACCGCCAGCGCCGCCGGCATTCGCGATTATCTGCTGACCGCCGCCGCCATCGGCGGCATCATCAAGCACAATGCCTCGATCTCGGGCGCCGAAGTCGGCTGCCAGGGCGAAGTCGGCTCAGCGTCGGCCATGGCCGCTGCCGGCCTTTGCGCCGTCATGGGCGGCACTCCGCAACAGATCGAAAACGCCGCCGAAATCGCCCTTGAACATCATTTGGGCATGACCTGCGACCCGGTGGCGGGCCTCGTGCAGATCCCCTGCATCGAACGCAACGCCTTCGGCGCGGTCAAGGCCGTCACCGCCGCCTCGCTGGCCATGAAAGGCGACGGCACCCACGCCGTGCCGCTCGACGCCTGTATCGAAACCATGCGCCAGACCGGTATGGACATGTCCCACAAATACAAGGAAACCAGCCTCGCTGGTCTCGCTGTGAACGTGGTGGCGTGCTGAACGTTGATGCCACGCCCTCGTGGTTCGAGGCTTTGCAAGAGCAAAGCACCTCACCATGAGGACTACCGAGTGTATGAGTGTCTAAGTAACCCTCATGGTGAGGCGGGAGCGCAGCGACCCTCGAACCACGAGGGCGTGGCGCAGTTGCTCGCTACCAGCTCACCGCCGTATATTTCGCCTCACAGAACTCCAATATCCCGTGATGGGCGCCCTCGCGGCCCAGCCCGCTCTGCTTGACCCCGCCAAACGGCGCCGCCGGGTCTGACACGATGCCGCGGTTGAGCCCGACCATGCCGGCCTCGAACCGATCAGCCACTTGCATGCCCTTGCGCAAGTCCTCGGTATAGACATAGGCGATCAGCCCATATTCGCTGTCATTGGCCAGGGCGACCGCCTCGTCCAGCGTCTCGAAAATCGTCACCGGCGCCACTGGGCCAAAAATCTCGTCGCGCACCAGCGCGGAATCCGCCGGCACCTTGGTGATCACCGTCGGCGGATAATAATACCCATCGCCGCCACCCGCCGTGCCCCCGGTCAACACCGATGCGCCCCGCGCCACCGCGTCCTGCACCCAGCCGTGGATCCGGTCCACTGCCTTCTGGTTGATCAATGGCCCCACGGCCACGCCGGCGCCATAGCCGGCGCCCTGCTTCATCGCGCCCATCCGCTGCGCCAGTCCAGACGCGAACCTTTCGGCAATCCCCGACTGCACATAAAACCGGTTGGCCGCCGTGCAGGCCTCGCCGCCATTGCGCATCTTGGCGATCATCGCGCCGTCAAGCGCCTTGTTCAGATCTGCATCGTCAAACACCACGAAGGGCGCATTGCCGCCCAATTCCATCGAACAATTGATCACCTGGTCTGCCGCCTCGCGCAGCAGCACGCGCCCCACCTGGGTTGAGCCGGTAAACGACAGCTTGCGCACCTCGGGATGGTGCAGCATGGCGCTGACGACCGGGCCTGAATTGGACGTCGTCACCACATTGACCACGCCCTTGGGCACCCCCGCTTCTTCCATCAGCGCTGCCATGGCAAACGCCGTCAGCGGTGTTTCGGTCGCGGGCTTGAGCACCACCGTGCATCCAGCTGCCAGCGCCGGCGCCATCTTGCGCGTCGCCATCGCTGCGGGGAAATTCCATGGCGTAATCAGCACCGAAACCCCGATCGGCTGATACTGCACCATGATCCGGTTATTGCCGCTCGGCGCAATCGAAAAATCGCCGTTGATCCGCACGGCTTCCTCGGAAAACCAGCGAAAGAATTCGGCGGCGTAAGCCACTTCGCCGCGGGCATCGGGCAGCGCCTTGCCGTTTTCCAGGCTGATCAGCTGGGCAAACATTTCCGCCCGGCTCATCATCAATTCCCAGCATTTGCGCAGGATTTCGCCGCGCTGCCGTGGCGCCGTCGCCGCCCAGCTTTTCGCCGCCGCCGCTGCGGCCTCTACTGCCGCAATGCCATCTTCGATCGTGCCGTCGGCAATGCTCGTCAACACCTTGCCGGTCGAAGGATCAAACACCTCCACCCGCTTGCCAGCGCTACCGCCGCGCCAAACCCCGCCGATCAGCAGATCGGTCCTGACCGCTTCGCTGATCCCGAACTTTTCCATTCCCTCTGGCAGTGACAGCATCGCAAACTCGCTCATGTTTGAAGTCCTTTTACGTCGTCGCGCATCTGCCGCAATCGGGTCCAGACGCTCTCCGCCAGCGGCAAGCCGTCCTTGAGACGTTGTTCCTTGAGCGCCCGGCCCCGCTCGCCGGGGATCAGCACCTGGTCAAATCCAGCCGCCGGTTCTGCCGAGCGGATGGCATCGAGATAAGCACTGATCGCTGCGCCCTGCCCGGATAGCGGATCGATCACGATCAACACATCGCCCTTGTTGGCTTTACGGTCGGCGTCGAGCGTGCCCATCACGTCGCGCCCCAGGGCCGCGCCGGTCAGCGCTGTCACCAGCAGTTCAAATGCCAGGCCTAGTGCATAGCCTTTGGCCTGTCCAAATGGCGCAATCGCCCCATTTTTGGCCGCATTGGCGTCCGTCGTCGCGTCGCCATGCTCGTCGAGCGCCCAGCCTTCGGGCAGCGCCTGCCCGCGATGTGCCCGATCATGAATTTCGCCCATCGACACCAGGCTCGTTGCCAGATCGATGACAAAGGGCCGCTCGCCATTGGGCACGCCGATGGCAATCGGATTGGTCCCCAGCAGCGCCTGGCGCCCGCCATAGGGATGCACCAGTGCCTCGCTGGTCGACAGCACAATCCCCACCTGTCCGCCCAGCGCGATAGCTTCGGCATAATAGGCCAGCATGCCGATATGATTGCTGCGCGAAATCGCCGCCACTGCAATGCCGGTCCGTTTCGCCCGCGCGGCAATGGCCTTGAGCGCCGACACCGCCACCACCGGCCCCAGCCCATCCTGTCCATCCACCGCCAAAAACCCGTCGCCACGCCACTCATGCGCGCCGGTTGCCGTGGCGCTGGCCACGCCATTGCCGATGCGATGGATAATCCGCTCCAGCCGCAACAGCCCATGCGACGGCACCGCGCGCAGTTCCGCCTCGATCAACAGATCGGCCTGCAATGCGGCCGCTGCCGCCGGCACCCCGGCATGTTCAAGCACAACCAGCGCCGCCGAACGGCACTCTTGAACGGAGACTAAATTCATGGCGCTTCCGATGGGATTCCTCACCCGACTAGGAACCCCGCCACCCCAAACTGTCAACCGCCAGCACCGTGACGACGCAATCCAACGCATTAGAACAACGTTCTAATGCTCTTTTCTGCTTGGCCCTACGCATTAGGCTGAGTCGATGTTTGGTCAGGCCGAGTCGAAAATTGTGGCCTTCGAGAACCGGAGCGGAGCGTACCAAAGTACGTGAGCACCGGAAGCGCAGAAGTCCGCGATTTGCAGGCCGGCATGATCAACCAGCGGCCAGCCTACCCAAAAACCACTGTCTTGTGCCCGTTGAGCATCACCCGGCTCTCACAGTGCAATTTCACCGCCCGCGCCAGCACCCGCGCCTCTACATCGCGCCCGCTCGCCACCAGGTCCTCGGCACTTTGCGCATGCGTCACCCGCGCGGTTTCCTGCTCGATGATCGGGCCCTCATCCAGGTCCGGCGTCACATAATGCGCTGTCGCGCCGATCAGTTTGACCCCACGCTCATGGGCCTGATGATAGGGCTTGGCGCCCTTGAAACTGGGCAGGAACGAGTGATGAATATTGATGATCTGGCCATAAAGCCGCGTCGATAAAGTATTGGACAGTATTTGCATATACCGCGCCAGCACCACCAGGTCGACGCCCTGCGCCTGCACCAGCGCCATGATCTGGGCTTCCTGCGCCGCCTTGTCGTCCCTGTTCACCGGCAAATAGTGGTACGGAATACCTTCGGCTTCGGCGATCTTGCGGGCATCTTCGTGGTTGGACACGATGCCGACCACGTTGGCTTCCAGCCAGCCTACCTTGATCTGGTACAGCAGATGCAGCAGCGCATGATCGAACCTGGAAACCAGGACCAGAAGCCTTGGCCGGCGACTCTGGCTCACCAGTTCGGTCTTCATGCCAAAACGCTGGATCGATGGCTTCAGCGCCAGTTCGAGTTGCTCGCGACCGGTTTCGGCCGGGGCGGTAAACGCCAGCCGCATGAAAAACCGGCCGGTCTGCCGGTCCCAGAACTGGTTGCTCTCAGCGATATTGGCGCCACGCGCCGCCAGTTCGGTGGTCACCGAGGCGACGATCCCCGGGCGGTCTTCGCATGACAGTGTCAGCACGAAACTCTGCTGGTCCAACGCAAACTCCAGGTCGCAATCAAGATCTCAAATCGGCCTGCCGCACCCGCGCCACAACCCGGTTGCGCACCCGAATAAGGCCCCCTCTACTTCACTGCAAGATATTCTTGCAAAGGTCCGGATTTCCGCCAATTTTTGGCACAAAATCGCACGCCAGATCACCGCTTTCGCTTCCGCCGCAACGGCCTCTGCTGTAGAATATCTGCCAGGTCCAAGACCAATCAGTGCGCGCCAAGCGACAGCCTTTTATCCTGTGGCGGATACCAGGTTTTACCCCCTCTTCCGGAGCCAAATCAAATGACAGTTCGCTTCGCCCTTTTGGGTGCCGGCCGTATCGGCAAGGTTCACGCCAAGGCCATTTCGGCCAATGCCAGCGCCACGCTGGTGGTGGTTGCCGACGCCTTCCCCAAGGCTGCAGCCGATCTGGCCGCCGCCTATGGCTGCGCCATTTCGACCATCGATGCGATCGAGGCCGACAAGAGTATCGACGCGGTGGTGATCTGCACCCCCACCGATACCCATGCCGATCTGATCGAGCGTTTCACCAAGGCCGGCAAGGCGATCTTTTGCGAAAAGCCGATCGACCTCGATGTCGAGCGCGTCAAGGCCTGCCTCAAGGTCGTCGATAGTGTCGGCGGCACCCTGATGGTCGGCTTCAACCGGCGCTTTGATCCGCACTTCATGGCTGTCCGCGATGTCATCGCCAACGGCGAAATTGGCGATGTCGAAATGGTGCAGATCACCTCGCGCGATCCCGGCGCCCCACCGGTCGACTACATCAAGCGCTCGGGCGGCATTTTCCGCGATATGACCATCCACGATTTCGACATGGCCCGCTTCCTGCTCGGCGAGGAAATCGACACCGTCACCGCCTATGCCTCCAACCTGGTCGATCCCGCCATTGGCGCTGCCGGCGATTATGACAGCGTCAGCGTCATTCTGACCACCGCCACCGGCAAGCATGCCACCATCTCCAACTCGCGCCGCGCCACTTATGGCTATGACCAGCGCATCGAAGTGCACGGTTCAAAAGGCGCGGTCTCGGCCGAAAACCAGCGCCCGGTATCCATCGAAGTCGCCAATGCCAAGGGCTATACCCGCCCACCGCTGCACGATTTCTTCATGACCCGCTACACCGAAGCCTATGCCAACGAGATCCGCACCTTCATCGAAGCGGTCGAGGCCAAAACCCCGGCCTCGCCCAGCGGCCTCGATGGTTTGATCGCCCTCGCCCTCGCCGATGCGGCCGTCAAATCGGTGAAAGAAAAACGCGCCGTGCCGGTGAGTGAGATCACCGGGGTTCTGGCGGATAAGAGCGTATTTCAGGGGCGGTAAGATCTAGGCACGCCCTCGTGGTTCGAGGCTTTGCAAGAGCAAAGCACCTCACCATTAGGGCGTGTCCCTACTTCAACAGCCACTCATGCTCGGGCGCATTGTGGAATTTCCATACCCGCTTCGGCCCGGCCATCACGTTGAGATAATACAGATCATAACCATGGGTCGCCGCGACCGGGTGATAGCCCCTGGGCACCAGCGTCACGTCGCCGTCTTCCACCGCCATGGCCTCGTCAAGCGAGCGGTCATCGGTATAAACCCGCTGAAATCCGAAACCCTGAGGCGGGTTCACGCGGTGATAATAGGTCTCTTCCAGCAGGCTTTCATGCGGCAGGTTATCCTGATCGTGCTTGTGCGGCGGGTAGGACGAGGTGTGCCCGCCCGGGGTGATCACTTCCACCACCAGCAGCGAATCCGCATCTGCTGTCTCGGGCAAAATGTTGACCACATGGCGCACATTGCTGCCCTTGCCGCGCGTCAGCCCCTCGGCATCAGCGGGCGAAATCACCCGCGCCGGCCAGTTGCCCGCCACGCCCGGCGCCGAACACACCGCCAGGGTCACATCGGTCGTCGCCGTCACCTTCCACTGGCTTTCGGCCGGAATATAGATCGACCACGGCTTGCCCTCGAACGGGCTCATCCGCTCGCCCAGTTCGCCAAACGACTTGCCGTCGACGCTGGCCTTGCCCTTGCCAGAAACGAACACCACGCAGATCTCGCGATTGCCGGTCGTGCCCGAAACCACCTCGCCCACATCCATCACATGCAGGTCGAACCCCACATAGGTCCAGCCGGCGCTTTCCGGGGTGACATGATGCACCTGCCCGGAATTGCCCCGGGGCTTGAGCAGCAGTTTCGACATGGCGGCATCCTCCTCATGCGGCGGGTCTGCGCCCGCCTGTGCAGCAGCTTAACCTCTCGGAAATCCCTGCGTCTCTACGGTGTAGCCGGCGGCGGTCATCACCCGCATCAATTCCTTGTGCCCGACCTGGGCCATGGTCAGCGGCGGATTTGCCCTGGGGTCCTGCTCGGCCTCAACCACGAACCAGCCCTCATAGCCATAATCAGCAAACTTCTGCACGATGGCGCCAAAATCCAGCGATCCATCGCCGGGCACGGTGAACGCGCCCAAGGCCACCGCATCAAGGAACGACTGCCTGGTCCGATCCAGCTTGTCGATCACCCCCATGCGCACGTCCTTGACATGCACATGGCTGATCCTTGCATGGTGATTATCGATCGCCCGCAACACATTGCCGCCCGCAAACGCCAGATGCCCGGCGTCGAGCAGCAGCGGAATCCCCGCGCCCGAAGACGCCATGAACGCGTCGAGTTCCGGCTCGGTCTCGACCACTGCCGCCATGTGATGGTGATAGGCCAGCGGCATGCCTTGTTCGGCGCACCACTCGCCAAATTCGGTGACCTTGCGGGCATAGGCCTTCATCTCGTCATCGGACAGTTTCGGCTTGGTGGCCAAAGGCTTTGAACGATCCCCCTGGATCGAACGGCCCACTTCGCCATAAACGATGCAGGGCGCATCGACGGCCTTGAACAGCTCGATCATCGGCGCAATGCGCGCCTTGTTGGCGCTCAGGTCCTCATTGACCAGCGTGCCCGAGAACCAGCCACCGCACAGCGTCACATCCGCCGCCCGCAGGATCGGCAGCATCACCGCCGGATCATCCGGGAACCGCCGGCCCTTTTCCATGCCGGTAAAACCCGCCGAGCGCGACTGCCGCAGGCATTCTTCCAGCGATACGTCATCGCTCAGTTCCACCAGATCGTCGTTCCACCACGCGATGGGCGACATGCCGAGTTTGGCTTTCAATTTCTGCTCCATTCACAGTCACGCAATCAGCCCAAGACCTGCGCCTTGATCGCCTTTACATATTCGGCCCGCGCCGCATTGACGCTTGGCCGCACCGAAACCTCCGGCACTGCCACATCCCACCAATGCCCGCCTTCGTCCGTAGTGATCAGCGGATCGGTATCGATGACGATGACGCTGGTGCGCTCATCGCCCTTGGCCTCGTGCAAGGCTGCTTCCAGATCGGCAATCGAGCCGACCTTGCGCGCCACCGCACCCATCGCCCGGGCATGCGCGGCAAAATCGATGCCCGGCAGTTCGACGTGACGCGTATCAGCCAGCAGATTGTTGAAATTGGCCCCGCCGGTAGCCATCTGCAGCCGGTTGATACAGCCAAACCCGCCATTGTCGAGCACCACGATGGTCAGCTTTGCCCCCAGCATGATCGACGAGACGATCTCGGAATTCATCATCATGTAGCTGCCATCGCCCAGCATCACGATCACATCGTCATTGGGTCGCGCCAGCTTGACGCCCAGCCCGCCGGCGATCTCATAGCCCATGGTCGAAAAACCATATTCCATGTGATAGGTGCCCGGCCCGTTCGGCTGCCACAGCTTGTGCAATTCGCCCGGCAGGCCGCCCGATGCACACACCAGCACGCTGTCGCCACCGCGCGCCCGCTGCACCGCACCAATCACCTGGCCATCCGATGGCAGCGCCACATTGGTTGCCGCCGTGGCCTTGTCCGCCGCATGCAGCCAATCGGCCTTGCCGTCGCGCGCGCCATTGGTCCAGGCCTTGTCGGCCTCCCAGCCCAGCAGCGCCGCATCCAGCGCTTCCAGCCCGACCCGCGCATCCGCCACCAGCGGCAGCGCCCGGTGCTTGGCGGCGTCGAACACCTGGGTATTCAGTCCGATGATCTTGAGCCCGTCATTCTTGAACAGCGCCCACGACCCGGTAGTGAAATCCTGCAGCCGCGAGCCCACCGCCAGCACCACGTCGGCCTGTTCGGCCAATCGGTTCGACGCCGAAGTGCCGGTCACCCCGACCGAACCCATATTCATCGGGTGAGCATGCGGCAGGCTGGATTTGCCCGCCTGCGTTTCCAAAACCGGAATCCCGTGCGTCTCGGCAAACCGCGCCAGCGCGCCGCTGGCCTGCGAATACAACACGCCGCCGCCAGCAATGATCACCGGCTTTTTCGCCTGCAACAGGGCCGCCGCCGCTTCGGCAAATTCATCGGCATCCGGCATTGGCCGGCGCTGCCGCCAGACCTTTTCGGCAAAAAACTGCTCGGGATAATCATAGGCTTCCGCCTGCACATCCTGGCACAGGCTCAGCGTCACCGGCCCGCATTCGGACGGATCGGTCAAAACCTGCATTGCTCGATGCAGCGCCGGCATGATCTGTTCGGGGCGGGTGATGCGGTCGAAATAGCGGCTCACCGGCCTGAAGCAATCATTGACCGTGGTGGTGCCGTCGCCGAAATCCTCGGCCTGCTGCAACACCGGGTCGGGCCGCCGATTGGCAAACACGTCGCCCGGCAGCAACAGCACCGGCAAGCGGTTGACATGCGCCAGCGCCGCCGAGGTCACCATGTTGAGCGCGCCCGGCCCGATCGAGGTGGTGCAGACCATGAACCGCTGCCGGAAACTGGCCTTGGCATAGGCCACCGCCGCATTGGCCATGCCCTGCTCGTTCTGCCCGCGATAGGTCGGCAGCACATCCTTGATGCCGTGCAGCGCCTCGCCGATCCCGGCCACGTTGCCATGGCCGAAAATCGCGAACACGCCACCAAAGATCGGCACGATCTGCCCATCGATCTCGGTCTTCTGCATGGTCAGGAAACGGGCCAAGGCTTGGGCCATCGTCAATCGAACTGTCTTCTGGCTCATCGCCAAGTCCCTCGTTTTCGTTCGCATGGCGTTGGCCTGAAGGCCCCCACCCCTGTCCCCTCCCCACAAGGGGGAGGGAGACCCTCTCATTCATCACGCCCCAACCCCATGGAACGCGCGGTTCCATCGTCTCCCTCCTCCTTGTGGGGAGGGACGGGGGTGGGGTATCGTAGTCTAACCAGCCGACCGTGCCCGCTCCCAGGCCGCCGTCAGCGCCGCAAACTTTCCGGCCATATCGGCAATCGCCTGCTCGTCAGTGATCTTGCCACCAAGCCACCCGCGCGCCGCTTCGCCAAAGATCGTCCGCCCAACGGCAAAGCCCTTGACCACCGAAGCTGCCTGCGCCGCCGCAAACCCGATTTCAAGCTCTGCCTGTGGCGCCTCAAGTCCGAGCAGTACCACACCGCGGCACCACGGATCATTGGCCTTGATTGTGGCGTCAATGGACCGCCACGCCTCTGCCGAAGCCTGCGGTTCCAGCTTCCACCAATCGGGCTTCAATCCGGCCGCATACATCTCTTCGAGCGCCCGCGGGATGGTGCGTGCATCGAGCGTGCCATGCTTGCCGGCAATGATCTCGATCAGCAGTTCCCGGCCTACCTTGTTGGCGGCCGCCTGCAATTCCTGCAGCTTGGCAATCTGTTCGGCCTTCAACGCCGCTGCATCGTCAGGATGATAAAAACACAGCACCTTGATGCAGTGCTCGATATGCCAGTCGATCAACCGGCTGCCGGCATCCTGATAGAACTCGAACCGCAGCGGCCGCGACCCCGGCTCCTCGAACGGCTTGCCGATCCAGAAGCCATGCTTTTGCGCCGCAAACAGCGCCTTGCGGCCATGCTTGTCGTCGAGCAGCATGCCATAGCCGGGCCGCCCCTTGGCCACCCGCGCAGCGGCTTCCACTGCCAACACCTTGAAGTCGGCAATAGCGGTATCGCCCTTGCCGAACTCACCGGCAATCTCTTCGAGCTGCGAGCGATGATCGATCGCCAGCGCCATCAGCGATGGGTAGTCGCCGCGCCGGGTGGTGGCGCGATGAATGTGATTGATCGCCTCGTCATTGCGCAGCGCGCGGAATTTGGAGCCGTGCTTGAGGAAATACTGCAACTCTTCAAAGGTCGGAATTTCTGGCGAACACAGCAGCCGCGATACCGCGAAGGCGCCGCAGGCATTGGCCCAGGTCGCCGAAGTCTGGTGTGGCTCGCCCGCCAGCCAGCCGCGCAGAAAGCCCGACATGAAGCTGTCACCAGCGCCCAGCACATTATAGACCTCGATCGGAAAGCCGGTGCCTACAATGCCATCTTCGAGCCGGTCGGGAATGGCGCCGTCATAAACGATGCAGCCCATCGGGCCGCGCTTGAGCACGATGGTGCCACTCGACACCGAGCGGATGGTTTTGAGCGCCGCCAGCAGGTCGCTTTCGCCCGCAGCAATCAGCACCTCTTCCTCGGTGCCCACGATCAGGTCGCAATATGCCAGCACCGGCCTGAGCTTGCTCGAGACGAAGTCGGACGCCACGTAACGGCTTTCGCCCGCCGCGTGCCCCGCCAGGCCCCACAGGTTCGGGCGATAATCGATATCGAAAATTACCTTGCGCCCCAGGCCCTTGGCGATGCGGATCGCCTTGAGCTGCGCCGCCTCGGTATTGGGCTTGGAAAAATGCGTGCCGCTGACCAGCACGGCGCGCGACGAAGCGATAAACGCCTCGTCCACATCGCCCTCGTCCAGCGCCATATCGGCGCAGTTCTCGCGGTAAAAAATCATTGGAAACGAGTGGTCGTTCTCCACCCCGAGCAATACCAAAGCCGTCAGCCGCTGCTTGTCGGTGGCGATACCGCGCACCTCGACGCCCTCACGCACCATCTGCTCGCGAATGAACCGGCCCATCTGCTCGTCACCGACGCGGGTGATCAGCGCCGATTTCAGCCCCAGCCGCGCGGTGCCGATAGCAATGTTGGAGGGGCATCCGCCGACCGCTTTGGAAAAGCTCGCCACGTCTTCCAGCTTGTTGCCGATCTGCTGGCCATAGAGGTCCACCGATGACCGTCCGATGGTGATCACGTCAAGGCTGATCCCCTCGTCCTGAACGGTCGCATTGGCCATGGCGCTCTCCTTCGCACAGCGGTTTGCTCCGCCGCTTCGGTTCTATTTCGGCGGGCCCAAAGCGTCAATCAAAATGAAACGTGAATTCCAGAAATTTCGCTGGATAGAATTTATGTTCTAAAAGCGGCTCGTTTGAGTTGAGCGGCAGGCGCTCGTTATCGCTCATCTTTATGACGGCGACGGCGCTCTGCAACCGCCACGGTCAATGCCATTGCCAGCGCCATCCCGGCCGAAAGCGAACGAAACCCGGCATGATCGGCCTCGACAATCTCGAACCATTCCGTCGCGCTTTCCGCCAGGGGCGAAAACGCCGAATCGGTCATCGCCACCAGTGGGATCTTCCTTGCGGCCAGCGCTCGCGCCTGCCCCATGGTTTCCTGCGCGTAGGGCGAAAACGAAATGGCGATGGC
Organism: Devosia sp.; assembly: GCF_039927955.1. GTDB lineage: Bacteria > Pseudomonadota > Alphaproteobacteria > Rhizobiales > Devosiaceae > Devosia. The sequence continues at coordinate 33,293 of NZ_JBDSUA010000067.1, forward strand.
CGCATCCTTGGGTCCGGCCATCGCCACCAGATCGTCATCGATCCCGGCGGCCGTCCCCACCAGCACATTGCGCACCCGCAATTTACCGAACGCATAGGCCATATAGGTGCTGATCGGCGCCGCCCGACGCTTGGCGATCAGGTAGATGGTTTCCGCCTTGGCCAGAATTTCCACTGATTTTTCAAAGGTATCGGGATCCGCCGACTTGGCCAGCGTCTCGATCGAGCGCCCCGCCGCCGCCAGAAAGCCGTTGAGGATGGCAACATTCTCGCTGACCTCGGTGGTATCGGCTTCGATCGATTTCAGCCGGTCTTCATAGGACGAATTGCGCTCCCGCAGCCGCGCCCGGAAAATCAGCTGTAGCCCGGAAAAGCCTTCAAACCCCAGATGCTGGGCGAACCGCACCAGCGTCGAAGGCTGCACATGCGCCGAACTGGCAATGCTCGCCACCGTCCCAAACGCAATTTCATCGGGATGATCGAGGCTATAGGCCGCCACCTGCATCAGCCGCTTCGGCAGCTCCGACCGCCGTTCCAGAATGGCTTGACGCAGCCCCTCAAAATCCTGCGGCGCCTCCACCAACCTCTCCCGTGTCAAACTTGTTCTCCTTGGCCATTCTACGCATAGAAGCCACATTCCAATTGAGCGGCAAGCTGAATGCTGATTTCATTGTGAAATTGCAGGAGTTATCCATGAAATCCTTGGGCATTGGCCTGATCGGCACCGGCTATATGGGCAAATGCCACGCTCTGGCGTGGAACAGCGTGCTGCCGGTGTTTGGCGATATTCCCCGCCCGCGCCTCGTTCATCTGGCCGAAGCCAATCCGGACCTGGCCACCCAGCGCGCCGCCGAATTCGGTTTTGAGCAGGCCACCGGGGACTGGCGCGAGCTGATTGCTAACCCGGATGTCGATGTGGTTTCGATCACCACGCCCAACGCCTTCCACGCCGAAATGGCCATCGCAGCGCTTGAGGCTGGCAAACACGTCTGGTGCGAAAAGCCGATGGCGCCGGCGCTGGCCGATGCCGAGCGGATGGCGGACGCCGCCAAAGCCTCCGGCAAAACCACCGTGCTGGGCTACAATTACATCCAGAACCCGATGATGCGGCACATAAGCCAACTCCTGGCTGAAGACACCATCGGCACGGTCAACCACGTCCGCGTCGAAATGGACGAGGACTTCATGGCCGACCCCACCGCCACCTTCTACTGGAAGAGCGAAGCCAGTTCCGGCTACGGCGCACTCGACGACTTCGGCGTGCATCCGCTGTCGCTGCTGCATTATCTATTCGGCAACGTCTCCCGGGTCATGGCCAGCATGGCCAAGCCCTTCCCCACCCGCCCGCTCAAGGACGGCACCCCCCGCGATGTCGAGACTTTCGACATCGCCAGCGTGCTGTTCGAACTGGAGACCGGCGCTTCCGGGGTCATGGCACTCAACCGTTCCGCCTGGGGCCGCAAGGGCCGCATCGCCCTGCAGATCTTCGGCTCCAGGGGCACCATCACCTATGATCAGGAGCGGATGAACGAATTCCAGCTCTACACCACCAGCGATCGCGGCACCGAACAGGGCTTCCGCACCATCCTGACCGCGCCAGCGCACGAGCCGTACAACCGCTTCATCCCCGCCCCGGGCCACGGCCTCGGCTTCAACGATCTCAAGATCATCGAATGCCACGAACTGCTCAACAAGATCGACGGCAGGCCCAGCCAGACGATTGGATTTGCGGAGGGACTGGATATCGAACGCGCGGTGCATGCCATGGCACAATCGCATCGTGAGCAGCGATGGATCGCGGTCTGATACCCCCTTCTACCCTCGCCCCTTGAGGGACTTGGAGGTGGTGGCATCGCCACAAACCGCTCCAGTGGAGCGGTTTGAACCGAACAAGGACAGATTTTCTGCGTCCAGCAGAAAATCAGGGTGAGGGGTTAGCGCCGCAAACGCGGAGGCCAGAAAGAACCCCTCATCCGCCCTTCGGGCACCTTCTCCCTCAAGGGGAGAAGGGGGAAAGTTAGGGAGCTCATCCAAAGATCGTCCGATCCCGCCCCACAACCTCCGCCAAAAACTCAGCCACCACCGCGACCCGCCTGATCGCCCGCAAATCCTCATGCACCACGGTCCAATAACTGCGCGTCAGCACGTGCTCAGGCAATACCGGCACCAGCGCCGTATCGCGCCGCGCCATGAAACTGTGCAGGATGCCGATCCCCGCGCCGGCGCGCACCGCCTCGGTCTGGCCCATGGCCGATGACACCGCCAGCGCCGACCGCCACGATTTCAGATAGTCGGCTGTATAGTCCAGCGACGCCGAAAACAGCAGGTCATCGACATAGCCCACCAGCCGATGCCCGCCGAGATCCTCCAGCCGCTCCGGCGTCCCGTGCCGCGCCAGATAGTCCGCGCTGGCATACAGCCCCAGCCGATAATCCGTCAGCTTGCGCGCCACCAAACGCCCCTCGCGCGGCCGCTCCAGCGTTACCGCAATATCGGCCTCGCGCCGCGACAGTGAAAACGTGCGCGGTACCGGCACCAGTTCGATCCGCAAACCCTTATGCCGTTCGATCAACTCCCCCAGCCGCGGCGCCAGAAACGCCACGCCGAACCCATCCGGCGCGCCGACACGCACCGTACCGCTGATCGCCTCACCGCCACCGGTCGCCTCCTGCGCCGCCAGCATCTGGCTTTCCATCGCTTCGGCAAAACCGAGAAACTTCTCGCCCTCCGCCGACAGGTCGCTGCCATTGGTCTTGCGCACGAACAGGCGCGTCCCCAGCGCCTGCTCCAGCGCCGTCAACCGCCGCGCCACTGTCGCGTGGTTCAGTTGCAGGCTGCGCGCCGCACCCAGAATCTGCTTCTGCCGCGCCACCGCCAGAAAAATCCGCACATCGTCCCAGTTCATCGTTCTACACTTTTTGCACAACCGATACGGAATACATCTCGTTGCTATGCGCCAGTTATAGGACGATGACTCCTCCCCAACAAGGGAGACCTATATGCGCACCATCGGCCATTTCATCGACGGCGTCGAAACTACCGGCAACAGTGCCGAATTCCAGGACGTGTTCAACCCGGCGACCGGCGAAGTGCAGGCCCGCGTCGCACTGGCCACGCAAGCCGATCTCAACGCTGCCGTTGCCTCCGCCGCCGCCGCTCAACCAAAATGGGCCGCCACCAATCCACAGCGCCGCGCTCGCGTATTCTTCAATTTCGTCGCCCTGATCAACCGCGACATGGACAAGCTGGCTGAACTCCTGAGCCGCGAACATGGCAAGACCATCGAGGACGCCAAGGGCGACATTGTACGCGGCCTGGAAGTTGCGGAATTTGCCGCCGGCGCGCCGCACCTGATGAAGGGCGAATTTACCGAAGGCGCTGGTCCCGCCATCGATATGTATTCAATGCGCCAGGCTGTCGGCATCGGCGCCGGCATCACCCCGTTCAACTTCCCGGCGATGATCCCGCTATGGATGCTGTCGCCGGCCATTGCCGCCGGCAATGCCTTCATCCTCAAGCCCTCCGAACGCGATCCATCGGTGCCGGTGATGCTGGCTCAGTTGATGATCGAGGCCGGCCTGCCCAAGGGCATTCTCAACGTCGTGCATGGTGGCAAGGCCACTGTCGACGGCATCCTCGCCCATGACGAAATCGGCGCCGTGTCCTTCGTCGGCTCCACCCCGATCGCCCGCTACGTCTATGCAACCGCCGCCGCTCACGGCAAGCGCGTCCAGGCCTTCGGCGGCGCCAAGAACCACATGATCATCATGCCCGATGCCGATATGGAAAAGGCCGCCGACGCGCTGATGGGCGCTGGCTATGGCTCGGCTGGCGAACGCTGCATGGCCATTTCGGTCGCCGTTCCGGTCGGTGATGCCACCGCCGACCGCATCATTGCCGCGCTCAAGCCCCGTATCGAAGCCCTCAAGATCGGCCCCGCGACTGACAAGGCTTCCGACATGGGCCCGGTGATCACCAAGGCCGCCAAGGACCGGATTCTCGGCCTGGTCGAAAAAGGCATCGCACAGGGCGCAACGCTGGCCGTCGATGGCCGCGGCCTCTCGCTGCAGGGTTACGAAAACGGCTACTTCGTCGGACCGAGCCTGTTCGACCACGTCACGCCGGAAATGGACATCTACAAGGAAGAAATCTTCGGCCCGGTGCTCTCGGTCGTCCGCTCCAAGACCTATGAAAGCGCCCTCAAGCTGGTGATGGACAATCCCTATGGTAACGGCACCGCCATCTTTACCCGTGATGGCGACGCCGCGCGCGATTTCGCCGCCCGCGTCAATGTGGGGATGGTCGGCATCAACGTGCCGGTGCCGGTGCCGCTGGCCTATCACAGCTTCGGCGGCTGGAAGGCCTCGGCCTTTGGCGATCTGAACCAGCATGGCACCGACGCCATGAAATTCTGGACCAAAACCAAAACCGTAACCGCCCGCTGGCCCTCGGGCATCAAGGATGGCGCCGAATTCCAAATGCCCACAATGGCCTAAGGCTTTCGGGGCCGGTCCACCGGGATCGGCCTTGCTTGACTCCCCCAGCGCCTCAACTATCGTCTCCCATGATCGCGTGGAGGCAATGATGGGCCTGTTCGACTATCCGGCCGAAACCACCGCATCCGTTGCGGCCGCGCCCGATTTCATCTTCCTTGAAAACCTGCCTCCGGCGAGCTGGAAGAAAATCCTCGCCCATGCCGAAACCCTCAGTTTCGCGCGTGGTCAGGTGCTGCTCCATGCCGGCGACAGCGACGACGCGTTTTACATTCTCACCGCCGGGAGTGTCGAAGTGGTGCTCCCGGGCACGGTGCGCGGCCCTGCCCTCACCGTTATCCCGGAAGGCTCGGTGTTCGGCGAAATCGCTTTCTTTGACGGCCAACCACGCAGCGCCGGCATTCGCGCCCGCAGCGATGGCACCGCCATCCGCATCAGCCGCGCCAATTTCGAACACCTGAGCAGCTGGGACGCCGTGCTCGGCCGCCAGATCCTGCTCGATCTGGGGCGCATCCTGTCGCTGCGCCTGCGCTGGACCACCGACCTCAGTCAACGCCGTTAGCACCGGGAACGCGCCATGACCATCGACGCCGCTCCCACCAAAGCCGCTCCCAGTCGTTTCGCCAGCTATCTCGAAATCCCCACCCGCCTGCCGCAATGGTTCTGGTGGACCCTGCGCATCGCCACCCTCTTGTTCACCTTTGGCATGGTCGCGCTGCTGGCGGTCGATAGCAAACGCGGTCTCGACCTGTTCTGGAAACTGGTCATTCCGCTGCTGCCGCTGATGTTTGCCTTCATTCCCGGCTTCTGGCGCCAGGTCTGTCCGATGGCGCTGCTCAATCAGTTGCCGCGCACCTTTGGTTTTGCCGGCAAGCGCACCCTGCCGATGCGGTTCAAGATCGCCGCCTATCTGATTTCGGCGCTGCTGTTCTTCGGCGCGGTGCTGCTGCGTCCGCTGGTGTTCAACCTGCAGGCGCCGGCATTGATGGTGCTGATCCTGGGCTCGCTCGGCCTGGCCTTTCTCGGTGGCATTGCTTTCAAGGGTCGCAGTGGCTGGTGCGGCACCTTCTGCCCGCTGGCGCCGATCCAGAAAGCCTATGGCCATTCCCCACCGGTCCTCGTCAAAAACGGCTATTGCCCGACCTGCGTCGGTTGCCAGAAGAATTGCTACGATTTCAACCCGCGCGCCGCGCTGCATTCCGATCTGGCCGACGCCGACACCTGGTATTCCGGCCACCGCGAATTCTTCGTCGCCGCGCTGCCCGGCCTGATCCTTGGCTTTTTCACTGCACCCAACCCCACATTGGACGGGGCACTCGGCTATTTCGAACACATGGCGCTCTGCATCGGGCTCGCCATGGGCCTGTTCATGGCCATTACCCGCATCCTGCCGATCAGCCGTTACAAGTCGGCGCTAGCCTTTTCGATGGCCGCGCTGCTGCTGTTCTACTGGTTCGCCTCGCCGACTTTGGCGGGCGGCATCGCTGAGTTCAGCGGCCTGCCTGTGCCAGCCTTTGCCGGCTACGCCTTCCTCGCACTGGCCGGCATCGTCGCGGCGCGTATTGCCTATTCCGGCCTTGCCGAAGAGCGCGCCTTCGCCCGCCTCAACGCCCCCGCCGAACCCCGGGTCGCCGTCGATCTCCCCGCCTTGCGCGAAGCCGGCGCGCCGCAACCCGCCGCCGATATCGTTCTTGATCGAGGCACCGGCCAGGCCTTCGCCGCCCAGCCCAACCGCTCCCTGCTCGAAGGACTGGAATCTGCCGGCATCAAGATCGATTATGGCTGCCGCATGGGCATGTGCGGCGCCGATCCAGAAAGCCTATGGCCATTCCCCACCGGTCCTCGTCAAAAACGGCTATTGCCCGACCTGCGTCGGTTGCCAGAAGAATTGCTACGATTTCAACCCGCGCGCCGCGCTGCA
>NZ_JBDSUA010000068.1:0-62722 GCF_039927955.1 Devosia sp.
ACCGGGACGCCCCGGAGTCTTTAAACCATTTCGGCCGGGACGACCCGCCACCAAGGAGCAATCCCATGGCATGGGTCTATCTTGTTATCGCTGGCCTGTTTGAAATGGCCTGGGCCATAGGCCTCAAGTATACCGAAGGTTTCACCCGCCTGACGCCAAGTGTGTTGACTGTAGCCGCCATGGTCGCGAGCGTCACGCTGCTCGGCCTCGCCCTCCGCGACCTGCCGGTCGGCACCGGCTACGCGGTGTGGACCGGCATTGGCACCGTTGGCACGGTCATCCTCGGCATGATCTTTTTCAACGATCCGGCCACCGCGTCCCGCCTGGCCTGCATCGGTCTGATCGTCGCCGGTATCGCCGGACTGAAGTTTTTGACCTGAGGTTTTGCCAACCAACCAAGCCCTTACGCCAACCCGCAGACTCGTCCCGCTACTAACTTGACTCATTACCTGAGGCACTTGAATCATCGCATGAGCCCGGCCACTGTGATAAAAAAGTTAAGGTTCCACGCAAACTGAGCCGCTCGCAAATTTGTTAACTATTCGCTTGGCGATCTTTGTTAACGTGCCTGCGTCGGGGTGTTCCCGGCCGTTGTGATCTGCCGATCTGCGTCGCCGGCGTCTAACTCTGGAGAGCATTTTGCCCTTGCGCTGGCAGGAAGTGGCTTTGCCACTCTTATTGATCGTCGTTCTTCTCGTTCTCAAACACGTTCCGGCTACCCAGGGGCTCCCGCTCGCCCGCACAGCTGGCGTGGTCAGCTTTGGCTTCGCTGCCTTCCTGGCGCTGCGGCTGGTTCAGGCCGAAGACCCTGTTCAGGTCGATGGCTGGTCAGAATTGCGCCCCTCGATGGTGGAGTATTTTGCAGCTTTTGGTGCCGTGGCCCTCGCCATGGTGCTGCTATCCGCCATTATCATCCAAGGCTTCAAGCCGGTAGCGCCGGCGCAGATGGTTGCGGCCTTCATCGCCGCCGTGATGTTGTTCGCGGCAGCGGTTGCCATCGGCATGTGTGGCTTGTTCGTCAAAATTCGCTGGAACAGCGCCCAGATCGAACATGCCAACGCCTTTGGCCGCAAGACCACCATCGCCTGGGGCGATGTCCGCAGCGTCCGCCCCAACTGGCGTGGCATCACCATCGCCACCCATGGCCATGAGCAGGTGACCTTCTCCCAGTTCCACTCCGGCGCCGCCCATCTGGCCAAACACGCCACCAACCGCGCCCGCCGCAACGGCGAAACCGCGACAAAGGCCTTCGCTGCTTCTTGATCCAGCAACAGAAATGTTGATGGCCACCATTCAACCATTTCATGGCTGGCCCGGCTGACAACTGCGTCAGCCGGGCGTATTCTGACCGGCATGAACAAAGCCATCGTCGCCAGAACTGTTCGCTCGGTGTGTCCGCATGATTGCCCGTCGGTCTGCGCGCTCGATGTTGATCTGCTCGATGACAAGACCATCGGCCGGGTGCGCGGCGCCAAGGACGATCCCTATACCGCTGGCGTCATTTGCGAAAAGGTCGCCCGCTACGCCGAGCGGGTCCATCATCCAGATCGGCTGACCACGCCGCTGCGCTGCATCGGCCCCAAGGGGGCAGGGCAGTGGCAACCGATTTCCTGGGACGCCGCGCTGGACGAAATCGCGCAAAAATTCACCCAGATCGAAGCCGAATTCGGCGCCGAAAGCATCTGGCCCTATTACTACGCCGGCACCATGGGCCACGTGCAGCGCGATGGCATCAATCGCCTGCGCTACGCCAAAGGCTATTCCGAGCAATACGACACTATCTGCACCGGCACCGCCTGGCCCGGCTATATCGCTGGCACCGGCCTGCTCGGCGGGGTCAATCCCGAGCAGATGGCCGAAGCCGATGTCGTGGTGATCTGGGGCACCAACGCCGTCCATACCCAGGTCAACGTCATGACCCACGCCATGCGCGCCCGCAAGGAGCGTGGCGCCAAGATCGTGGTCATCGACATCTACCGCACGGCCACCATGGCCCAGGCCGATATGGGGATCGTCCTGCGTCCCGGTTCCGATGGTGCCTTCGCCATTGCCGTCATGCATGTGCTGCTGCGTGATGGCCTCGCCGACCGCGCCTACATGGCCAAGTTCACCGATTTCGATGCCGGTTTCGAAGCCCATCTGGCCGACAAAACCCCGCAATGGGCAGCGCAGATCACCGGCCTCAGCGCCGAGGAGATTGTCGCCTTTGCCCACCTCGTCGGCAACACGCCGGCCAGCTTCTTCCGCCTTGGCTTCGGCTTCACCCGCCAGCGCAATGGCGCTACCAATATGCACGCCGCGCTTTGCATCCCAGCCATGATCGGCGCCTGGCAGCATCGCGGCGGCGGCGCCTTCCATTCCAATTCCGGCACTTGGGCTCTGGACAAATCCCGGCTCACCGGCAGCGCCAAAGCCAAGAGCAGCGTGCGGCAGCTCGACATGTCCGAAATCGGCCCGATCCTTACCGGCGATGCCAAGGCGCTCAAGGGCGGTGGCCCGGTCAAGGCCATGATCGTGCAGAACACCAATCCGGCCACCGTTGCGCCCGACCAGACCCTCACGCGTCAGGGCTTTGCCCGCGAAGACCTGTTCCTCGTGGTCCACGAGCAGTTCATGACCGAAACGGCGCAACTGGCCGATATCGTCCTGCCCGCCACCATGTTTCTCGAACACAACGATTATTACACCCGCGGCGGCCATACCCGCGTGCTCTACGGTCCCAAAGTCATCGAGCGGCTGCAGGGCACCTGGTCCAACCACGAAGTCATCAATGCCCTCGCGCTGCGCCTCGGTCTGGAAGACGAAACCTTCCACATGACTGACCGCGAAGTCGTCGCAGATACCTTCAAGCGCTCCGGCTATGGCGACCTCGACGCCATCGAACCGGTCGGCTTTGTCGACCGCGAACGCCCCGACGACGTTGCCCGCTTTGCCAATGGTTTCGCCTGGCCCGATGGCAAGTTCCGCTTTACGCCCAACTGGCAGGCGGTCGCCGACAAGAAGCGGTATCTGTGGACCTGCGATCCCGCTGATATGCCCCGCTATGCCGACTATTGGGATATCAACGAGCACACCGACCAAACCCACCCATTCCGGCTGGCCACCAGCCCGGCGCGGGGTTTCCTCAATACAACTTTCAACCAGACCCCCGGCAGCCTGAAGCGCGAAGGCGAGCCATCGGTTTATATCCACCCGGACGACGCCAGCCATCTGGCGCTGCTCGATGGCGATCACGTCACCGTTGGCAACCAGCGCGGCTCAGTCGAACTCACCGCCCGCGTCTCCGACGGCGTCCGCACCGGCGTGCTGATCGCCGAAGGCCTGCACCAGAACAGCGCCCACCGCGAAGGCCGCGGTATCAACACCTTGACCAACGCTACACCCGCGCCACCCTTTGGTGGGGCGGCGTTTCATGACACCGCCGTGTGGCTCAGGAAGTCCAACAACTAGCGCCAGATTCCCTCTCCCCTTGCGGTAGGGGGACAGAAATTCTGCGTTCAGCAGAATTTCAGGGTGAGGGGTTGCTGCCGCAAAAGCTGACCTAAGCAAGAGACCCCTCATCCGCCCGTCGGGCACCTTTTCCCGCAAGGCGAGAAGGAAGAGCTCAGGCATACGTCTTCCAGAAAAAGTACACCGTGATCCCCACCCCATAAACGATCACTGCGCCGCGAATATACTGCGCCGGCACCAGCTGCGCATTGCGCGCCGCGACATATCCGCCAACAGTCACGCCAACCAGTGCGATTGAGCCATGATACCAGTCGATCGACCCGCTGAACGCGAACCGCGCCACCGCCACCAGCGCCACCACGCTTGAAATCCACAGCTTCAGCCCGTTCATGGCGTGGATATCGGTCAGTCCCGCCGTGGCCAGAAACGCCAGCAGCAAAATCCCCAGCCCGGCGTTGAAGAACCCGCCGTAAACGCAAACCAGCGCCAGGAACGCCAGCAGCAGCGCCGCGCCCGCCAGTGCCATCTTGCGGCCGCCGCTCGATCGCGCCGCCACGAACCGGTTGATCTGCGCCCCAAACGCAAACAGCGCCACCGCAAACAGCATGAGCCACGGCACCACCAGCGAAAACTGTCGGTCCGACACCACCAGCAGCAGTTGCGCGCCGACAAAGCCGAACACCGCCGCGATGATCGTGTAAAGCACCAGCCGGTCGCGATACTGCTGCATCGATGCCCAGTAGCCCAGCGCACCGCTGGCATAGCCGGGCAGGGCCGCATAGGTATTGGACGCATTGGCGATGACCGGCGGCACTCCAACGGCGAGCAGCGCCGGAAACACGATGAACGAGCCGCCGCCGGCCAACGAATTCAGCGCGCCTCCCACCAGCCCCGCCAGCAGCAGCAATAGTTCAGCCATGCTCAAACCCCATCCAGTAAGGGCGCAAATCTATGCAGTGCTGCCGCCCGTTCGCCAACAAATTTAGCTGATGTCGCCAATCGTTTCCCACGATGCACGCGCGCCGATCTTGACAAAGCCGGCGCCGGGGATCATTTAGGCCGCAGGTTGCTGCACCTGCCGCTCGCCGGGATGTCCCGATGGTAAAGTCAGCCGCGCCAGCGAAATCGACCACATGAAAGTCTTCCTTGTAAGGCGCTTCATGGCAACGCGAGCCCCATGATCAAAATGCCTTGCCAAGTTGAGGATTTATCATGTCTTTTTCTCTCGATACCCCAAGCGCCCAAACCCTGAAGTCCGAAGCCAAATCCTTGCGTGAAGAGCGCGCCAAGGCCGGCGAAAACCTCACCCACGGCGCCGCCCTCGAGGCCGTCGCCAAATCGCATGGTTTTCGTGATTGGAACACCGCCCGCGCGACCCTCCCAGAACGCATCGCCGTACCGTTCCAGTTGGGCATGCGGGTCAAGGGCCTCTACCTCGGCCAGCCATTCAAGGGCGTGCTGATTGCTGTCAGCGTCATGGTCGATATGCAGCACTACAAAATTACCGTGAAGTTCGATGAACCGGTCAACGTTTCGCCCGGCTTCACCTTCCCGCATTTTCGCCAGCGCGTGAATGCCACCATCAATGTCAACGGCATCACCCCGTCGATGAACAGCAGTGGTCCACACATGATCGTCGAGCGCGAATAGCAGTGGCGGGCGCCAGCCCGCCGCTTGCCTTCCATCGTCATATGCCGATATATCTGCGCAGCTCTTTCAGCGGATCGGATCGGCCATGACCACCCAGACCAAGCCTATCGAAGCCTTCTCCCTGCCCACGCCAAACGGGCAGAAGCTGCATATCATGCTCGAAGAGCTTGCCGTTCCCTACACCTATCACCGCATCGATATCGGCAAGGGCGAACAGTTCACCCCTGAATTCCTGTCGATTTCGCCCAATAACAAGATCCCGGCGATCATCGATCCGGAAGGTCCCGGCGGCCAGCCGATCTCGGTGTTCGAATCCGGCGCCATCCTGAAATATCTCGGCCTCAAGTTCGGAAAATTCTATCCGCTGGATCAGCGCCAGCAGGTCGAAGTCGACGAATGGCTGTTCTGGCAGGTCGGCGGCTTCGGCCCGATGCTGGGCCAGAACAATCATTTCTCGGTCTATGCGCCTGAGAAAATTCCTTATGCCATCAAGCGTTACAGTGACGAAACCCATCGCCTGTTCGGCGTCCTGAACAAGCGCCTCGACGGCCGCGATTTCATCGCCGGCGCCTATTCCATCGCCGATATCGCCTCGATCGGCTGGGCCAGCGCCTGGGAGCGCTACGGTATTTCCAAGGCAGAATTCCCGCACTTCCATGCCTGGCTCGAGCGCGTGCTCGCCCGTCCCGCCGTCGCCAAGGGCCTCGCAGTGGGCAAGAGCGACCCCGGCACGCCGCTGGTCGACAACAAGGCCGCGCAGGCCATCCTGTTCAACCAGCGCGCCCGCTAAGCTCAATCGACTTTAGAGTCTCACAATGCCCGCACGCCCCGATCCGGTCCCCTCCCCCTTGAGGGGAGGGCTAGGGTGGGGGTGCAGACGAAACGCTTGCGCCCCCGAGTTGCTCATAACGCGTGCTCCTGCCGCGCCTACTGCCCGACCCGCACCCAGTCCTCGCCCCGGCAAATGATGTTGAACAGCACGCAGCCCTTGAGCCGCACGCTGTCCGGCCCCAGCACTTCGAGATACCCAGAATAGGTATTCCCATCCTCGGGGTTATAGATTTCCCCGTCATAAATTCCCGGCTTGCTGCTGGCTTTCAGTTGCAGGATCGTCTGCCCCAGCAGCGGCCGGTCGCGCAGTTTGGGCTCCTTGTTGCGAAAGTCGAGACCCACGGTCGCGCTTTCCTCAGCGGCTGATTGTCTGACCTCGTCGGGCACCACCACCTTGCTCAACACGCCGCAATAGCCCGCGCCGCAGGCGCGCACGGTGATCTCCGATTGCTGCCGCGTCACCCACACGCCTTCGATCGGCTCCTGTGCCAGTGCCGGCCCCTCCAGCAGCATAATCAGCGCCATTGCCGATCCAGCGCACTTCATCCACTCAAAACTGCGCCGCGCCATGCCAACTACCCGAACTGTCCGGCCCCAGCGTCATAAACGCCGAATCTGGCCCCTTCAGTGCCGGCGATTATGCGCGAGCCGCGTTGCCGAACAACAAATTTGCCAGCGATTTCGCCAATTTGCCGCCACCCCGTCGGTCTTCCCCAGGGTCATTGGCGAGCCAGGCCAAAAAGCACTTGCCAACCCGTCCCATCCACCTTATCCAGCCCATGCCGGAGAGGTGGCCGAGTGGTCGAAGGCACGCCCCTGCTAAGGGCGCAGAGCTCTAAAGGTTCTCGTGGGTTCGAATCCCATCCTCTCCGCCACTTACCCCCTGACCGCCGTAAGCACTGTTCAGAGCTTTAATTGCAAGGCGGGATTGGGGCGGAAAATCCCAATTTTTGCGCTAGCCGGATTGCCCTACCGCATCTTCCGCAACGTTGCGCGTTGTCGTCAGCTGTGCCGGTGGCGGTGGTGCAGATCGGGATAATGCGGATGTTTATGGTGCATTGCTTCGTGCCGGTGCGGATGAGAATGCGGCCCGGCGACGGTGTCATCATGGACATGTTCATGGTGTGCATCGTGCGTGTGGGCGTGATCGTGCTCCAGCACTGCGTGGCTATGCTCATGATTGTGCCGCTCCTCCAGGTGCAGCCACAGTCCGGCAGCCATCAATCCACCCGCCAGCAGCAATTGTATCGTTAAGGCATCGCGGAACAGGACGAGTGCCAAGACTGCACCGATAAACGGCGCAAGCGAAAAATAAGCGCCGGTCCGCGCGGTGCCCAGGTGGCGCAAGCCGAGCATGAACATGACCAGGCTGACGCCCACGCCAAAAAATCCCACAACTGCACCGGCCACTATAAATTCAAAGCCTGGAAGTGATGCGCCAATCGCAGTTGCTAATACAAAATTTGTGCTGCCTGCGACGAGTCCCTTGATCATGGCGATTTGTACCGGATCCGCCGATGACAGCTTTCGTGTCAGATTGTTGTCTATTCCCCAGCATAAACATGCAGCCGCAATGAAAACGCCGCCCATATCAAGCCGCAACTGCTCCCCGTCCCAAGAGAGCAGCAGAGCACCGGCCAGGATCGCTGCGGCGCCAATCAAAAGTCGCCGGTCTACATTTTCGCGGAACACCAGCCAGGCAATGGCCATCGTCGCCAGTCCCTCCAGGTTCAGGAGGAGCGAGCCCGACGCTGCAGATGTTAGCGACAGGCCCTGCATCAGGCACAAAGGCCCGAGCACGCCACCAAACACGATCACCGCGCCCAGCCATGGCAGGTCCGCTCTGCGCAGCGGGGCTTCGACATTTGGCAACCCAATCACCGGGCGACCCCAATGCACGATAGCCAACCCCAAGCCCGCCCCAAGATAGAGTATTCCGGCGAGAAGCCACGGATCAACTGCCCCTACGAGGAGTTTTGAAAGCGGAGCCGACGCGCCGAAAAGAACCGCTGCGCCAAGCGCCAGCGGAACGCCGGGCCAGAGATGAGAGTGACCTGAAGATGCCACCTGCTACCCCCGCGGCTTCGCCACCGAAGCCCGTTCCACCAGCGGGCATTCCAGCTTGGTGATGGCGAAGCGCTTGTTGGCGTCGTTCGCGCTGTCCAGCTGCTCCACGGCCCATTGTCCCATGGCACGGTGCGGCAGGATTGAGGAGGTCAGCGGCGGATGCATGTGGCGGGCGATTTCTTCGTCGTCATAGCCGACCACTGAAATATCCTCGGGGATCGACAGGCCCGCTTCCTTGAGCGCTTCGTAGCAGCCGATGGCGGTGCGGTCGTTCTGGCAAAAAATCGCTGTCGGCCGGTGTTCCAGCGACAGCAATTGCACGGTTGCCTTGTAGCCGGCGCTGGCCGACCAGTCGCCTTCAACCACCAGTTGCGGATCGAACGGAATATCGGCGGTCGCCAGGGCGCGGCGATAGCCCTTCAGGCGGTCCTGCGCCGCCTGCATCCAGGGTTCGCCGGTAATGGTGGCGATACGCCGATGGCCGTGCTCGATCAGATGGCGGGTCGAATGCTGCCCGCCGGCGATTTCGCTGGGGATCACCGCCGGAAAATGGTGGTCGGTCGTATAGCAGTTGAGCAGCACCACGGGGATATCGAGTTCATACAGATAGCTCGGCGCCACGATCTCGCGGGTAAAGATCGCCATGTAGATCAGCGCCGAAGCGCCCTGCGTGGTCAAAACCCGCAGCGTGCGCGGCTCCATCTCCGGATCGCCCAGGGTCTGCGCCACCAGAATGACATTGCCGGCGTTCCACGAAGCCTGCCTCGCACCCTCGATGGCCACGACTGCTTCCGGGCTGGTGGCCAGTTGATCCACCGCAAAGCCGATAATGCCGTCCATCGCCGGGGCGCGTGGCGCGCTGTTCGGCTTGGTTGGAAAGGTCGGGGCGACATAGCCCAGCACCCTTGCGGTTTCGATCACGCGATCGCGGGTTGCCTGCGACAGCTTCATCCCGGCGGTCCGGTTGAGCACGAAGGATACGGTGGCCTGGGAGCAGCCGGCGGCCTTGGCGATATCGGTCATGGTCACGCGGCGTCGGGTACCCTTGCCCCCCTCGCTTTGCTTGGCAGGCTTTGCCCGCTTCGCGGTTTTCCGCACATCGTCCATGGAGCCAGGTACTCATCTTGCGGCACGTAAAGTGTGCCTATTGTTCGGTGGCATATGCGCTGCGAACTGCCAATGCCAAAATTGCGGGGAACCGTAAGATTTGTCCAAAAATGGCGGGCGCACAAGAGCACGCCCGCCGCTCCTGGGAGTGGAGACAGATTTGTGGCGCAGCAAGGCCTTGCCACATAATTGCACGCGCCGCTCCGGCGCCGACGGCTCAGCCCGCGTACCAGATTTTGCGCGGATCGTTTGCGGCGCGCTGATAGGCAAACGCCTCGCTCACCAGACGCTGCAGATCGTATTTGGGCTCCCACTCCAGCAACAGCCGCGCCTTGGTGTTATCCAGCCAGTTCGAATGGAACGGCGTCTGGATGCGCGCGCTGGCCAAGCCATGGCTCTGTTCGAGGTGCTGGGCGACCGCGCCATAGTCGACCGGCCGGTTCATCGCGATATTGAACAAGTGCTGCCTGGCCTTGGGATTGCCCAGCGCCGCCAGCATCGCCTCCACCAGATCGGTCACATGCACGAAATTGCGCTTCAGCGTCTCGCTCTTGGCGTCGATCAGCAGCGGCACTTTGCTGTCGGCATGATACTGCGCCTGCTGCTCGGCCGAAATCAGCCCGTCCCAGGGCGGTCCGCCAAACTGGTCGTCGCCAAAGCTCAGAACATGCTTGAAGTCGTCTTTTTCCATGATCCACGGCGCGCGCAGGCAGCAGCCGTTGATGCCA
Source organism: Devosia sp. (assembly GCF_039927955.1). Lineage (GTDB taxonomy): Bacteria > Pseudomonadota > Alphaproteobacteria > Rhizobiales > Devosiaceae > Devosia. The sequence goes on from NZ_JBDSUA010000068.1 coordinate 9,834, forward strand.
TACTGGATGTAATACTGCTCCAGCATCACCTCTTCGATGACCTTGGACAAGGCATAGACGCCGGGATAGGGCTTGCGCGGCGATTCCTCGGTCACCGGCGCGTCATATTCGCTGATGATGTGCCCGACCACGCAATCGCCGCCGATCAGCATGAACTGTTCGGCCGTGGCGCTGGTGCGGAACGCCTCCAGCAGCCAGAACATGCCCTTCACCGACACATCCATTGCCTGCTGCGGATCTTCCTTCACAGTGGCCATGTGGATGACGTGGGTAACCCCCGCCATCGCTGCGTTGACGGTGTCCCGATCCGAGATCGACCCCTTCACCGTTTCGACGCGATCATGCGGCGGCAGGCCGCGGTTGTGGCACAGCGCCCGGATGCGGGCTTTCGCCCATTTGTTATCGGACAAAATACGATCCAGCAGCGTCTGGCCAACCTTGCCAGTCGCGCCGGTAACCAGCACGAGCATAGAAATCCCCTCCGCCATTAATAGTAATTACTAAACCTGATCTCGGTCAACGCCGAAAACATCTGCGTCAAAAGTTCGCTGCTTCATCGGCCAGCCAACCGGACGAAGCAGTGCAAATGCGCCTTGGACCGCTGGTTTCTGGCGGACTGCGCGGCTAGGCGAACTTTCGGCGTCCCGAGCATTTCCGGCGGTATCTGATCTGTCCACTTAATCCCGCGGCACTTCGTCGGATAGATCTTGGCAGCAGCTGAAACTGGCTGATTTGTAGCAAATCTAACCCGGTTTTCGACCTTCATCCAAAAGTGACAGCAGTTGTGTCGGCAATGGCTTTGTCCTGCAAGTCCTTCTGCAAACGAGGTTTTTACGTTCACCTGCAGGCTTGGCTGTCCAATTCATGGCCAAGTTTATTGGTGCATTCATTTGCCCCGTTGCACAAACCCGAAATCGGGGAATAGTATCCCTCGTGGCCAAGTTGATGGACGTACGTCCGGACCTGGCCCAAGGGAGGATGCCGCGCTAGCGACCAGCCAAAAATATGGCGGCGACGTGGTTTACTAGTATTACTAATGCATATAACCTATTGAAGTTCGCCCAAAGTTGCATGCCGGTGGCATGCATCTGGCCCGTGGAGGGGTCGCTTGGGCTGATCACCTGAACGCGGAAACCGCAAGCGGCTGTGCCAATGCATGGCCAATGGGAGGATTAAAATGAAATATGCAATGACGTTTGCTGCCCTTTTGGCAGCAGGCCTGATGCTTGGCACTGCTGTGCAGGCCCAGGAAAAAAAGCAACTTGCCTTCGTGGTGAACGGCGCTTCCGATTTCTGGAAAGCCGCTGAAGCCGGCGTTGCCAAGGCGCAGAAGGAACTGCCCGATTTTGAAATGTCGGTGAAGTATCCGGAACAGGCCGCGGCCGCTATCCAGCAACGCCTGATGGACGATCTGGTTGCCGCCGGTACCGATGCCATCATGGTTTCGGCCATCGATCCAGGCACCTCGACCGAAGCTCTGAACCGTATCGGTTCGCAGATCCCGCTGTTCACCACTGACTCCGACGCCGCCAATACCAATCGCGTCGCCTATATCGGCTCGTCCAACGAGCTGGCCGGCGAACAGGCTGGCGAAGCTGCCGTCAAGGCGCTGCCAAATGGCGCCAAGTGCATGGGTTTTGTGGGTCTGCTCGGCGCCGATAACGCCAAGGAACGCATCGCTGGCTTCAAGAAGGCTGTCGAAGGTCACAATATCGAGCTGATCGATACCCGTGGCGACGACATCGACTTTGCCCGCGCCAAGAAGAACGTTGAAGACACCCTCGTCTCCAACCCTGAAGTGAACTGCATGGTCGGTTTCTACTCATACAACCCGCCAAAGATCTATGAAGCGCTCAAGGATGCCGGCAAGCTCGGCGAAATCACCGTGATCGCATTCGACGGTGATCCGATCACTCTTGGCGCAGTCAAGGACGGCTCGTTTGCCGCCACTATCGTGCAGCAGCCGTTCGAATGGGGCTATCAGGGCATGAAGCTGATGGCTGCCTATCTCGGTGGCGACAAGTCGGGCGTTCCGACCGGTGGGATCATCATCGTCCCCACCAAGACGATCGATAAGGCCAATGTCGATGAGTACATGGCGAGCGAAGCCGCAATGCTGAAGTAATTGAGGTGTGATCCCTGTCCCGGTTGCCGGGGCAGGGGTTGCGTCGTGTGCTTCCTGTCGTGACGGCATTGCTTCAGTGTCGCGGCGGCGCGATGGCTGGCGCGACGTTTTTCGCTTTCATTGCATCATAGTCCGTTCCAGTCTGCGACCATCATGACCACTTCGACGACCGTTTCGACTGAGCCTTTCCTGACGCTGAAGAGTGTACGCAAGACCTATCCCGGTGTTCTGGCTTTGGCCGGGCTCGATCTCGAAGTTCGTCCCGGCGAAGTCATTGGTATCGTCGGTGAAAATGGCGCCGGCAAATCCACCCTGATGAAAATTCTCGGCGGCGTGGTTGCCCCCGATGAAGGCAGCATCATTATTGATGGTGTCAGCCGCCCGGCGCTCACCGTGCAGCAGAGCATTGCTGCCCGCATTGCCTTCGTGCATCAGGAACTCAATCTGTTCGACAATCTCGACGTGGCGGCCAATATCTTTATCGGCCGCGAAGAGCGGACGGGTGGCTTCCTCAATATTATCGATCGCGCTGCCATGCGCAAAAAAACCGCGCCGCTGCTGAAACGGGTCGGCGCCAATTTCTCGCCCGATACGCCGGTCAAGGCGCTGTCATTGGCCCAGCAGCAGATGGTCGAAATCGCCAAGGCGCTGTCGGTCGATGCGCGCCTGGTCATTTTGGATGAACCCACCTCCAGCCTGCCGCTGGCCGAGACCGACAAGCTGCTCGACGTCATTGCCGGTCTCAAGGCCGAAGGCATCAGCGTCATCTTCATTTCCCATCGCCTGCACGAAGTTGAGCGCGCCGCCGATCGGGTGATTGTGCTGCGCGATGGCAAACTGGCCGGCAACCTGGCCAAGGCCGAAATCGCTCATGACCGCATGGTCAAGCTGATGATTGGCCGCGACCTCAAGGCGCGCAGTGGGGCTGCTGACACCACGACCGGCGCGGTCGCCTTGTCGGCCCGCGCTATCCATACCGGCACCTATCCCGCGCGCAGCGTCGATCTGGATCTGCGCCATGGCGAAATCCTGGGCCTGGCGGGCCTTGTCGGCTCCGGCCGAACCGAACTGGCGCGCGTGCTGTTTGGCATCGATCGCAGTTTTGGCGGCTCGATAACGCTCGAAGGCAAGATCCTGAAGCTGCGCAACGCTGCCGAAGCGGTGGAAAACGGCATTTTCCTGGTACCGGAAGATCGCAAGGGCAGCGGTGTGCTGCTCGATTTCCCGATCAGCCAGAACATCTCACTGCCGGATATGGACAAGCACTCGCCCAATTTCATGGTCTCCAGAATCATGGAGCTGAAAACCGCCGAAGCGCAAAAAGCCGCGTTGGCGATCCGGGCGCCGTCGGTAACCACGCGTACCGGCTCGCTTTCGGGCGGCAACCAGCAAAAGGTCGTGCTGGGCAAATGGCTGTCCATGCAGCCCAAGGTGATGATTCTGGACGAGCCAACCCGCGGCATCGATATCGGCGCCAAGGCGGAAATCTATCGCCTGATGCGGGGCCTCGCCGATGCTGGCGTCGCCGTGTTGATGATCTCCTCCGATATGGAAGAAGTCATCGGCGTGTCGGATCGCATTGCGGTGATGCACGAAGGCGCCATTTCCGGCGTGCTCGAGCACGATCAGTTCAATGAAGAAAACATACTTCTGCTCGCCGTTGGCAAACAGCTGGCGACGCAGGAGAAAAAGGCCGGCTGAAGCAGGCTTGGACACGCCTTTACGGCGCGGAGGGGACGAGCATGAATAAGAAAGACCTGGGTCTGCTGATCCTGATTCTGGTGGTCGGCGCCGTGGTTGCCCTCATCAATCCGCGTTTCCTGCTCCCGATCAATCTGGCCAATACCGCCAATCTGGTCGGCCTGTTCGGCGTGCTGTCGATCGCCGAGGCATTTGTCATCATCACCGGCGGCATCGAGCTCTCAGTCGGCTCGGTCATTGCGCTGCTCGGCGTGCTGTTTGTCGATTTCATTGCCAATCGTGGCGTGCCCTGGCCGATTGCCTTCCCGTTGATCCTGGGCTTTGGCGCATTGATCGGTCTGGCGCATGGCTTCTTCATCACCAAGATGAAGATGCAGCCCTTTGTGGTGACCCTCTGTGGCCTGCTGATTTATCGCGGGGTAGGGCGCTTCTATACCCAGGATGGCACGGCGGGCTTTGCCTTTGGCGTCAGCTTTCCCGATCTGGAATTCATCACCGCCGGTCGCAGTTATGGCATGCCCAACTCCTTCATCATCATGCTGATCATCGCCGTAGCCATGTGGGTGGTGCTGCACCGCTCGGTGTTCGGCCGCTATCTCTATGCCATCGGCAAAAACGAGGAGGCGGCGAAATATTCCGGCATCCGCACCGATCGTATCGTCACCATGGCCTATGTGATCTGCGGCGTGCTGACCGCGCTCTCGGCCATTCTGTTCGCCATGTACACCCGCTCGATCTCTCCCGCATCACATGGCAATTTCTACGAGCTTTACGCCATCGCGGCGGCGGTCCTGGGCGGTTTCTCGCTGCGCGGCGGCGAAGGCTCGATTGTTGGCGTCATTCTGGGCACCATTCTGCTGCAGGAGCTGCAGAATCTGGTCAATCTGCTCGGCATCCCATCCTCGCTCAACTTCGCGGTGATGGGCGGCGTGATTCTCATTGGCGTTCTGGTCGATCAGCAATGGGGCGTCTTCCGGGCCCGCCGCCGTATCGTCGAAACCGTCCGGGCCTCCGAAGCGGCCACGCCGACCAAGGCCGGCTAAAGTCGCAGAACGGGCGGTAAACCACCGGCCCGGCACCTCCCCCATCTTGGGGCAGGCCGGGATGGGGCGGCTGCTTATCAAACCAGGCCCCAGAAACGACAAAGCCGACACGAAACGTGCCGGCTGTCATCGAGGCTATCGATAATGCCCCGAAGGGCTTGATCTTAGCGACCGCGAACGGCCATGGCGATGTCTGCACGTTCGATGCCGAGGTCGTTCAGCAGGCGAGCGTCCATGGCATTGAGTTCGCGCATAGCGCGGCGGCGGGCGACGAAGTCGGTGATTTTGGCGCGGATGGTCATGGTGTTTCCCCTTCAGGTGTTGGGCGTTGTATAGGCGCAATGCACACCATTTGAGCAGTCATTTGATTGCAAAAGAGGCATGCACCTATCGGATGGCCGGTTAAATCCCGCTAACCATAGGTCGCGGACCAACGATATCGGCTTGCTGCAACCGGCTTTGGATGACATCACTTAACCGGTTCTTGAGTGAAGCGATAATGGCCCTGTCCGAACGATTTCTGCATGCCGGCTGGACCCTGTCCCGCGCCGATGCATCCTCCAAAAAGCCCGGATTTGCTGGCATTCCGGCCCGGGTGCCCGGCACGGTTCACACCGACCTGTTGGCCGCGCGGCTGGTTCCTGATCCCTATCTGGACCTCAACGAAATCACCCTCGACTGGATCGGTAAATCCGACTGGCGCTACGACCTGAGCTTTGATTGGGACGGCAATTCCACCGCCGAGACTGATCTGGTCTGCCTCGGTCTCGATACTGTCGCCGAAATCGTCCTCAATGGCGCCATCATTGGCGAAACCCGCAACATGAATCGGACCTACCGGTTGGACGTTGCCGGCATGTTGCGCCACGGCGCCAATACGCTGTCCATCACCTTCCAGTCGGCATTGGCCTATGGCGAGGCCTTGGCCAGGGTCACGTCACCCCGGCCCAACAACTATCCCGGCCCGGCCAATCTGATGCGCAAGATGGCCTGCAATTTCGGCTGGGACTGGGGTCCCACCCTGGTGACCGCCGGCATCTGGCAGCCGATCTCGCTGCAATCCTGGTCCATCGCCCGTCTCGCTTCGGTCCGTCCGCAAGTCATCCTCAATGGCGCCGATGGCCAGGTTCACATCGATGTCGATATTGCCCACGCCCGCACCGGCCACACACCACTGACCCTCAGCGCCACCATTGCCGGCGTCCGCACCGCCATCGAGTTGGCCGAAGGCGCCGAGCAGGCGAACCTCGATCTGCTGGTCGCCAATCCCGCCATCTGGTGGCCGCACGGCCGCGGCAGTCAGCCGCTTTATGATATTGAGATCGAACTCTCCAGCAACGGCGAAATTCTTGATCGCTGGAGCCGTCGCATCGGCTTCCGCTCGCTGCGCCTTGATACTGCCCCCGACGAGGTCGGCAGTGCCTTCACCTTCGTCATCAACGATGTGCCGGTCTATATCTGCGGCGCCAACTGGATTCCCGACGATTGCTTCCTGCCGCGCGTCACCCCGGAGCGCTATAAACAGCGCATCGCCCAGGCCAGGGCCGCCAATATCAACATGCTGCGCGTCTGGGGCGGCGGCATCTACGAAACTGAAGCCTTCTATCAAGCCTGCAACGAGGCCGGCATGCTGGTCTGGCAGGATTTCCTGTTTGCCTGCGCCGCCTATCCGGAAGAAGGCGATCTGCCCGGCGAAATCGAAGCTGAAGTGCGCGACAATGTCGTTCGCCTGATGCCGCATCCTTCTCTTGTCCTATGGAATGGCAATAACGAGAACATCTGGGGCTGGTTCGACTGGGGCTGGCAGGACGTTCTTGAAGGCCGCACCTGGGGTCTTGGCTATTACCTCGGCTTGCTGCCCAGGCTGGTCGCCGAACTGGATCCGGCCCGACCCTACTGGGCCGGCAGTCCATATTCCGGCTCCATGGCCATTCATCCAAACGATCCGAACCATGGCTGCACCCATATCTGGGATGTCTGGAACGACATCGGCTACGAAAACTACCGCAATTCAGTGCCGCGCTTCAGCTCTGAATTCGGCTGGCAGGCGCCGCCCACCTGGGCGACGCTCACACAATCCATCCACGACGAGCCGATGACCCCGACCTCGCCCGGCGTCTGGCATCACCAGAAAGCCACCATCGGCAATGACAAATTGCTGCGCGGTCTCAAAGGCCATCTACCCGAACCCACCAATATGGATGACTGGCACTTCGCTACCCAGCTCAACCAGGCCCGCGCCATCCGCTTCGGCATCGAGCATTGGCGGTCGCACCGCCCGACCAATATGGGGGCCATAGTCTGGCAGCTCAACGACTGCTGGCCGGTCACCTCCTGGGCCGCCATCGATGGCTACGGCCGGCTGAAGCCGCTCTGGTACGCGCTCCGCGCCGCCTACCATCCGCATCTGCTCACCATCCAGCCGCGCGGGCAGGGCCTGTCGGTCGTTGCCGTCAATGAGCGCACCCTGTTCTGGCGCGGCCCGGTCAAAATCCGGCGCCTCCGTTTCGATGGCACAGTGCTGGCCGAATACAACCACTGGCGCCTCAGCGCCGATCGCCTCAGTGCGGAACCGCTGGCCATCCCCGCTGACGTCGCCACCCCCGGCGATCCGCGTAGCGAACTGCTTGTCGCCACCATGCATGACAGCACCGCGCTCTATTACTTCAATGAGGATATCGACCTCGATCTGCCTGCTGCTTTGGCCTCAGTCACCGTCGACACGGCCGGTGACGACCATCTGGTTACCGTGACCGCCAACACCCTTATCAAGGACCTTTGCCTGATGGTCGATCGCATCCACCCCGATGCGACCGTGGATGATATGCTGATCACCCTGCTGCCGGGGCAGAGCCGCGCCTTCAAAGTGTGCTGCCCCCTGGTTCCGTCTCCGGCGCAACTCTCCACAGCGCCGGTATTCAGGTGCGTCAATCAGCTGTTCATCGCCACGGCCTAGCCGCGGCCGATGAATGGCATATTGGTGGCCATCACCGTCATGAACTGTACATTGGCCTCCAGCGGCAACCCGCTCATATAGAGCAGGGCATCCACCACATGAGCCACATCCATGCGCGGCTCAGCCATCGTCGTGCCATTGGCCTGCAGCACTCCGCCGGTCATGGCGCTGGTCATATCGGTGGCCGCATTGCCAATATCGATCTGCCCGCAGGCGATGCTGAATGCCCGCCCATCCAGCGAGATCGCCTTGGTCAGCCCGGTGATCGCATGTTTGGTCGCGGTATAGGGAGAGGCCCCCGGCCGCGGCACCGCCGCCGAGATCGAGCCATTGTTGATGATCCGTCCGCCCTGCGGCGTTTGATCCCGCATGGCGCGAAACGCCTCACGCGCTACATAGAAGGCGCCGTTGAGATTGGTGTCGACCATGTCACGCCATGTCGCCACATCGACATCGCCAAAATTTACCGCCGGGGCGGAACGGCCCGCATTGTTGAACACCACGTCGATCCGTCCATACGCCGCAGCCACTGCTGCAAAGAACTTCGCCACCTCATCGGCATCGGTAACATCGCAGGGCAGGGCCAATGCGCCGGTTTGTTGAGCAACCTCTGCCAGCGCCTCCGCGCGCCGCCCGCAGACGGCGACGCGATAGCCCGCCTTGGCAAAACCGATCGCGGCGGCCCTGCCAATGCCTGAACTGCCGCCCGTAATGATTGCAACCTTGGTGTCGGCCATCTGCACCCTCCCTGTCTCCCGCCTTCATCGCGCCTTGCCGGCGGGTGTGCAAGCCGGATCGGGGGGCGTTGGTCCTGTTGTGGATATTTCGCGGAATCCCCCGAAGCGCGTGGTCATTGCGGCTCCGCGCCAGCTCAATGCGGTCTGCTTGCCTGCGACAGCGGCAGAAAACCTCGGTTTTTAACGCTTTGTTGATGCGGGTTAACAGGTGGTTTCCAACTGTGTGCTGAATCTGCAACATCCGGTTCGCAACCAACTGGGAGAGCCCCCCAAACCATGTTTGCGTGATTGCGTACTCGTTCGGCATGCGTAGAGTGGGTCTTGCGAATCCATGCATGGGATCGTTTGTCGGTCGCAACGCGACGGCAACACACTGCACCACGTTAAATAAGTGTGGTCGCGTTTCGACAAACCGCTGGGCAACCGGCACCAAGAATGACTGACTTTGGAGGTCAACAATGAAACTCAAGAGCCTTTTCCTCGGCACAGTTGCAGTCGCCGGTCTCACCACCGCTGGCTTTGCTGCTGACCTGGGCGTTCTCACTTCGCTCGACGTTTGCGACAACCTGGGCCTCACCGGCCTGACCATCTCTTCGGAAACCAACTGCCTGCAGATCTCGGGCGGCGTTTCGTATGAAGGCAACTGGGGCAACTTTGCTGGTTCCCAGCTGATCGTCACCACCCTGGCAACCACTGCTCCTGGTTCGGTCAAGAACAACGACGCTTCGAACGGCGTTGCTCCTCTCGATCTCGACTGGAACAGCAAGGTTGAAGCTTGGCTGAAGTTCGTTGGCACCTCGGCCACCGACGTTGGTCCTGCAAGCGTTGTCGTGAAGTTCAAGGGTGTTCAGAAGACCACCGTTGTTAACGAAATTGCAACCGTTGCAGCTGGCGAAGACGGCACCGTCAAGATCGACCAGGGTTATGTCCAGGTTGGTTCCGACACCGTTCTCATGATCGGTAAGAAGGGTTCGATCGCGAACTTTGCTTCGTCGGTTTACAACTTCACCACCCTGTTTGGCTTCGACCGCGTCGATCCAGGCACCATGTTCGACAGCAACGATGATCCGTCGTTCCTCGGCGGCCAGGTTATCCAGGTCGTTTCGACTGTTGGCGAAGGCGTGAAGGTCGGCGTTGGTCTTGAAGACCTTGCTGACACCACTGCCAAGAATGCAGGCGCTCTGGTTGGCGTCGTGTCGTATGCCGGTGCTAACCTCAATGCTCACGCCACTGCGTTTGCAAGCGGTCTGCTCGATGGCGACATGAACAACGCTGGCTTCCATATCGGCGCTGATGGCACCTTTGACGCGTTCAAGATTGCTGGTACTTTCGGTTCGTTCCTGAACAACTCGATCGGCATCAACTCTTGGCACGGCACTCTGTCGGGTCAGGGCACCTTCGACATGTTCACGATCGCTCTGTCGGGCGAAGCTCTGGGCCAGACCGGTAAGAACACCGATTTCGGCTTCGGCGGTTCTATCGGCGCGAAGGTCACTGATGGCGTCGCCATCAACCTGGGCGGCAAGTACTACCAGAACAACAACGCCGGCCCGAACGGCTACCACGTTGCTGCTCAGCTGGTTGCTGCTGTTACCGAAACCATCAAGCTCACCGGCGAAGTCGGTGTGTATGGCAACTCGACCCCGATCAGCGACTTCTACGCTTCGGCTAACGTTGCCTGGACTCCTGACACCACTGCCGGTGGTTTCACCACCTCGCTCGGTGCAGAAGCTCACCAGAACGGCTCGTACAAGGTTACCGTCAAGGCCTCGAAGACCTTCCAGTAATCTCTACTCGCTTCTACAAATTGAAAGGCCCAGCGCAAGCTGGGCCTTTCTCTTTTCGGGTCTCTGGCTACCCGCGACTGAGCTTTCGCGCCCATGATTCTGTCTCGCCAGCCCCCGCGGGTGATCCCTTGCCGCTGTTCATCTGAATTTATTCTTTTAAATCAGTGACTTGCTCTTTCCATTTTGATTTTATTCGATAGCGAAATGCTCTAGCTTTGCCCCTGTTGCGGCTAGCTATTCGGATCCAAAATGCTCAAGGTCATCGCGCGTTGGCTTGTTCCCGGCTTTGCCGTAGTTTTGGGGGGCACAGCGCTGACGGTGTTTGCCACCGAGGCCAATATTGCGAGCGATCTTGACGCCAGGGCGATCACGGCACTGGCCTCCGATCATGATGACTGGGCCGAAATACGCTTTGACGCGCGCGACGGCGTCCTGACCGGCACTGCAGCCGATGCCTCCGACGTTGTCGTCGCCGAACAAAAACTTGCCAGCCTGTATGGCGTCCGTTCGATCGTCGCCAATGTAACCGTAGCGCCGCTCGCCAAGCCCTATCCCTTTGTTGCCTCTGTCACCAATGGCGTGGTTACCCTCAGCGGCGGCGCGCCAGACGCCGCGACACGCGACCTTTTGATCGCCGCCGCCGGAACCAGCGGTTCTGATTTGCAGCTCCGCGCCGGCATGCCCGAGCGAGCGGCCTGGCTGGCTGCCGCCAAATTTGCCATCTCCAGCTTGAAATCACTGGATCGGGGCAGGGTGGAACTCTCCGATCTGACTGTCAGCCTGTCTGGCCGCGCCAAATCCGAGCGCGCCTATGGCGATCTGCTGCTGGCACTGCGTCAGGACGTGCCGGAAGGGCTCAAGCTCGGTGCCATGACTGTGGCTCCCGCACTGGCCTCGCCCTACGAATGGTCGGCGCAGTCCGACGGACACAAGATCTCCATAACCGGTTTCGTGCCGGATGACCTGCTGATCGATCGTTTCCGCACCGATGTTCCCAATCTGCCAATCGCCACGGGTCTGACGCTCGCGTCCGGCCAGCCGGCCGCCTTTGCCGAAGATACCAGAGTTCTTCTGACCAATCTGGCGCGGCTGGACTACGGTTCTGCCACCATCATCGACGGCCACAAGACCCTAATGGGGGCGCCGCCGAACCAGCAGGTCGCCCAGGCCATCATCGACGAGGTCAAACCAACGGGCACGATCGTTGTGCTGGAGCCGCCCGTGGCGGCAGATTTTCATCTTGGCGCGATCCTGGGCGAAGACGGGGCGGTCAAATTCGAAGGCAATGTGCCGGACGCCGCGACCCGCGAAGCCCTTGGCAAATTGCCCAAGGCCAATGCCGCCGCCCTGTCATTGGCCCGCGGCGCGCCGCAGCGCTTTCAGTCCGCAGTGGATTTTGCTCTGGCGGCATTGCAGAAAATGTCCCAGGGCCGCTTTGACATTCGCGGCAACAAGATCACTCTGCTGGGCGTCGCCGCATCGGTCGCAGATTATGCTGCCCTCCAGGACTTGGGCAAAGCTGGGGCGCCGCAGGGCTTTCAGCTCGAAGCGGCCGAATTCGCCCCGCCCCCGGCAACTCCTTATGTCTGGTCAGCCACCAAAGCTGCCGACGGCAAGATCACGCTGGCTGGATTTGTGCCTGATCCCAAGGCGCGGGCCGGTCTGCTCGCGACCATCAAGACGGCGGCGACCGATAATGCCATTCTGGCCTCGGGCGAGCCAAAACGCTTTGTGTCCTCTGCCGTGACCGGGCTAAGCCTGCTCAACAGCATCGCCACTGGCAAGCTGGCATATGATGGGGCGGGCTGGACCTTGTCCGGTCAATCGCGCGACGCCGCCGGCCTTGCCACATTGCAGGCCGCTTTCGTCGCACAGGGCCTGGCCGGCGCGGGTTGGACCATGTCGGTTACCGGTCCTGAACCGGCGCCGATTTCTCCTTACACCTGGTCCGCCATCCGCGATGCATCAGGGGTCACCTTTACCGGCTATGTGCCCGAGGCGGCTCTGCAGAAAGCACTGGTCATCCGCGCCGGCCAGGCCGTGGTCGACAAGACCGTCATTGGCGCCGGTGCGCCCGCCGATTTTGCCACCGCTGTCCGTGCTGGGCTCGATGCGCTGATGACCGTCGAGACGGGCACGCTGAAATTCGATGGCACGCGCTGGACGTTCATGGGCATTGCCACCAACACCGTTCATGACGCCGTGCTGGCCAGCCTGGCCGAAAAGGTCGAGATCGCGGCCTGGACTGTCGATATTGCTGTGCCGAAACCGGTCGTTCCGGCCGCCCCCTATGTCTGGTCCGCCACCCGCACTGCCGATGGCGGCATCAAGCTCGCGGGGTCCGTACCGACCGAAAGCCTGCAGCGCTTCGAAGTCGCCCGCGCCGGCAAGGTGACCTCCGACACCACCGTCATCGTCGCGCCGGCTCCGGAAGGGTTCATCAACGACGTGCTGGCCGCGCTTGATGCCTTGGCTGAACTCAACGCCGGCATCGTCTCGTTCGATGGCAAGAAGTGGTCCATTTCTGGCGAATTGCGGGCCGGCAAGGACACAACAGCCGTCGATACCGCCTTGGCTGCAGCAAGCACACCGGCCAAGGATTGGCTGAAAGAACTCGCCACCAAACTGCCTGAGCCAGTCGCCCAGGCGCCGGTCGAGCCGGAAAAGCCGGTGACTCCGGCGATGCCGAAAGCTGATCCAAACTATAGCTTCACCGCCACCCGCGATCCAGCCGGCGTGACAGTCCTCACCGGCCAGGTTCCTGCAGATCCGGCGCGTCGCTACTTCGGCGCCGTCTCTGGCGGCTCGATCGACGGTCTGGTCATCGCGCCGAACGCGCCAGAGGATTTCCTCATCTCCACCGAGGCCGGACTTCGCGCATTGCTGCTGCTATCGGAAGGCAGGCTGAGTTTTGCCACTGGCGTCTGGTCGCTGTCCGGCAAGGCCGTGGATCAGAAAACCAAGGATATCGTCGCCGCTGCGATTGCGGCGCTGCCCAATGGCGCCAACTGGAAACTGGATGTCGCCGCCCCACCGGTGCTCGATGTCTGCCGTGAGGCGGTGACCGCGTTCATGGCCAATAATACCATCCTGTTCCAATCCGGCGCTGCCCTCATAGCCGACGAATCCCAGCCGGCGCTCGATGATCTGGCCACCGATCTGGCGCTGTGCCCCGATAACGTTGTGCAGATCGAAGGCCATACCGACGCCGATGGCGACGACAACCTCAACCTGGCATTGTCCGTCGCCCGGGCCGAGTCCGTGGTCAACGCCCTGATTTCGCGCAATATTCTGGCGGCCCGACTCTACGCTGTGGGTTATGGTGAAACCAAGCCGATCGCCAGCAATGAGACCACCGCCGGCAAGCGCCAGAATCGGCGTATTGTGATCAGTGTGCTGGATGAACATTATTAGGAACATCAGCGATGTCTCTGGATTCCTTGCTCTATCTTGTTCAGGTCTATTGGCCGTTCCTCGCCGCCGCCGGCGTGATCGGTCTGGTCACCGGCTGGCTCAGCGACAAGCAGGTGCCCTGACATGATCAACGTTCCGCACATCATCGAAACCGCGCTGCTGCTGCTGGTTGCCTATCTTATCGGCTGCGTTGTCGGCTACACCCTGCGCCGGCTGACAGCCAAACCGCTGCCATTGGTGGTCGATATGCCGGCCAAGCCGGCTGATACGGTCGCCGCCCCACCCGCTGCTCCGGCCCCCCAACCCGCTGCTGCCCGCGAACGTTCCCCTGCTGCCCGCCTGGCCATGGCGTCGCCGCTCGAGGCGCCACCACCGTTACCAGTTGAACCCGTCACCACAGTTGCAGCCGTCCTACACCCTTCTGCCGCAGCGGCCAGGCCAGCGGCGCCACAGCCTGAACCTGCACCGGTGCAGACCACGCCAAAACCCGCTCCGGCGTCGAAGCCGAAACCGGCTGCGACGCCAGTACAGCCAGAAAAAGTCGCCGCCAAAAAAGCGCCGGCCGAAGTCGCCACGGTGGTGGAGCCAATAAAACCCAAGAGCCCTAAGCCAAAGCCCGACGCGGTAGCAGCGGCGCCGGTGATCGCGCCACCCACCCCTGCGACCGAGCCAGCCAAGACCGCAAAGCCCAAGGCTGCGCCAAAACCCGCTTCCAGGCCGGAAGTAAAGGCGGTCGCCAGGCCCGCTACTGTCAAAGCCGCGCCGAAGCCTGCCGGGCTCAAGGCGCCGCGCGCTGGTGGCAAGGATGATTTGAAGCTGCTCAAGGGCATCGGGCCCAAGATCGAGCAGACGCTCAATGAGCTGGGGATTTTCCATTTCGATCAATTGGCCAAGCTCAGCAAGGCCAACATCGACTGGCTTGAAGATCATCTGGCGTTCAAGGGCCGCATCGGGCGCGAAGCCTGGGTCGAACAGGCCAAGGCCCTCGCCAAGCCGGCAAAGCCCGCCAAATAACGCCGGCTATTTCGGGCGCCTGGCCATGATTTGGCGCACGAAGCCGGCAACCGCCTGAACTTCGTCGAGCTGGTCGAACAGGGCAGGCGAGCCTTGCCCCTGAATGGTCAGCGCTGCCGCATCGGGCCGGCGCTTGGTCATTTCCTCAAAAGTGTCGCGGCGGACCTGATCGGTCAGTTGGGTGCGCAACAGCAAGAGTGGCTTGTGCGCCAGCGCGTCGAACAGCGGCCATTGCGCCATCAGCACATCGTCATGGCTGAATGCATCGAGCGCGTCCGTCAGCCGCCGATCATGAAGCGGCCAGGCCCGTCCGCGCTTGTCGAGATAATGGCTGCGCAGCATCAGCGCCGCAATCTGGCTTTCGCTGGCGCCGGGATAGTCGCCGATCAGCATGCGGCGAAACCCGGCGGTCACGGCTTTGACGCCGCGCAGGCTCTCCACATGCCGCAAATTGTTGCGCAACCGCACGATGCCGCGCGAATCCGTCACCGGCCCGGCATCGAGCAGGATTGCGCCGGCGATCAGCCCCTGCCGCTGCGCCGCCAGCGCCATGATCACCTGGCCGCCATAACCCTGACCCAGCAGCACCGCGCTCTCGATGCCGAGTGCCGCGGCAACGTTGATGATGTCGCGCGCATCGCGCGGTGAACCATACTGTGCCGCTTCTCGCCGGTCGGTCGAACGCCCGCGCCCCTGCAGATCGATCAGCACAATCGGGCAGTCGCTGCCCATGGCGCGCTGGAAATAGCCGGCGAAATCGGTGAAATCGCTCATATTGCGCTGGTAGCCGGCCACGCAGATGATCGGCACGGTGTGGCTCGAAAGTGCCCCGGCCACATGCACTGCGGCCTGTGCAGCACCGTCTTCGAGCGTCACTATGGTCACCGGCAATCCGGCAAAGGCAGGGTGGTCTGGCGGTGTTTTGCGCTTGCGCAGCATGAGCGGGAACCGGTGTGAGGCCAAAGGCTTATCCTTCGCAAGCCGCCTCCGACAAGCGCTTTGTCGCGCCGCTCCCCAAAAGAAAAGGGGCACATCCGCAGATGCGCCCCAGTTTAGGGTGTGTGGGGATTAATGTCAGGACGAGGCGAAAACGGCGGTTTTCGAGAACCGGAGCGGAACGTACGTTCGGTACGTGAGCACCGGAAGCCATCGACCCGGCATGCCGGCTGCGGAAGCTTACGGAATCTTCCGCAATGCCTGGGTAATGGTCATGTCGCCGCTGCCCAATCGCTCGCGATACACCAGATAATTGCCGAGCACCCGCTGCACATATTTGCGGGTTTCCTGAAACGGGATCAGTTCGACCCAGATCACCGGATCGACAGTGTTGGCACGCGGGTCGCCAAACGCGGTGATCCACTTGCTGGCATTGCCCGGGCCGGCATTATACGCCGCCGCCGCCAGCACCAGTGAGCCGTCGTATTTATCCAGTTGGGCTGCCAGATAGGTCGAGCCCAGCAGCGCATTGTAGCGCGCATCGCTGGTCAACCGGCTCTGCGAATAGGCGACGCCGGCCTTCTTGGCTGTGTCCGACGCCGTGCTCGGCATCAACTGCATCAGGCCCCGCGCACCCACCGCCGAAATCGCGTCCACCTGGAACATCGATTCCTGCCGGGCGATCGCATAAACCGCCGCTCGGTCGCCGGCCACCTTGGCGTCGGACGGGATGCCGTCCTTGGGATAATTGAACAGATCGAGGGGAATACCGCGCTTTTCAGCGGTATCGGCAATCGAAATCGCCACCTGATTGGCATTGATCGCCTGCGCCAGCCGCGCTGCCAGCAGCAGTTCGCCGCCACTTTGCAGGCTCTGCGCGTAATTGCGCAGAAGCGGCACCGCCATGCCATTTTGCCCGTTGGCCGACAAAAGCTTTACGGCTCGCACCACTTCATTGGCGTTGAACAGGCTTTCGCTCTGCTGCCAGGCGGGCAGGGGGCGCATGTCCACGCCATGGATGCCCATCTCGGCCCGCGCCAGCAGGCCATAATAGTTGGTTTCATAGCGCGCGGCCGACTGGTATGCGGCGACGGCGGCCTTCTGGTTGCCCAGTTGCAGTTCGGCTTTGCCCAGCCAGTAATTGGCCTGCGCCACGGTGTCGGCCAGGGTCGAAAGCCCGCGCATTTTTTCAAAATGCGCCTTGGCCGTTGCCGGATCATGCAGGAACACCAAAGCGATCCACCCGGCGTGGAAATTGGCATCCACCAGTCGGCCTTCCGGGCCATGGGTATAACCGGCGGCAGCCTTGTAGGAGAGCGTCGCTTGCCCGGCCACCAGTGCCTGCCGCACCAGCGTACGCCGCTCATACCACCACTCGGCAGCATCGGGCAGTTCGCCATGCGCCTTGTTCAGCCAGTCGACGGCACTTTGCCAAAGCTCGGCCTGCCGTGCCCGCTGCGCCCGCGAGAAGATATAAACCGGGTTGGTCTGATAACCCGGATCAACCCTGTCCAGCTTGGCTTTGGCGTCTGCATCTTTCCGCGACACCGCAGCGCGCGCCACCACCAGCGATTTCTGCCCGGCATTGAGATAGGGGATCAGCCGCTCGCTTGCCGCCGAGCGGTCGTTCATCATCAAGTGAATGGCGCGGGTCCAGTGCGCGTCGCGATTCAGCAGGCTGCCCAGCGCCGCCAGCGTCTTCTTTTCCTGATCTTCGGTCAGGAAATTCTCGGTCCACAGGCTGAGCGCAATGCGTGTCGCCCGGTCTTTCCGGCCATTGGCCAGATAGGCCGATGCCAGCGCGATTTGCCCCTCGATGGTATTGGGCATGGCCCCGGCCAGCAGCCGGATCACCTCGCTGCCCGGCACATCGGCCTTGGTCAGCGATTGCTCCAGCCGGGTCTTGTAGAGCGAGGCCGACGCAAAATTCGGCGCATCGGCGGCAAACCGGGCAATGCTGGTATGGTCGATCTTGCCGCTGTTGAAGTAGATCGCCGCCCATTGCACGGTGCGGCGCTCGGTGTCGTTGGGCAACGCCCGTGCCAGCTCGTAGGCCCCCGGCGCATCGCCGCCCACCAGTGTCGCCAGTGCCGAACGGAATGCAGCGGAGCCCTTGGCGTCAGTCGATGGCGCAGCCGCGTTGCCGCCAACGCTGCCGGTGATCAATCCGTCGATGGTGTCGTTGGCCGCTGCGTGCGAAGAGGGGGCGAAACTCGCCAAGCCCAATACCGCCGCAAACAGGCCCGCCGCAAAGCTGCCGTTCATTGGTATCGTCCTGCTGGTACTCGGCGCGGGTCCGGAAAACGCTCCAGTCCCGCCCATTACACTTCCAGCAAGGGAGCCCCCATCCTTGCGGTTAACGTCATCTTACCCACATAGGGTGAACAAGACGTTGCCGCTGGCCTTCGCCACAGATGTTCCTTGCCGGATGTCGCTTGGCTTCCCTTGTGATGCCGCACAACAAAAAGTATGGTGCGCCTCCGAACGGCGCACCCGCCTCTCGGACCAGACTGACATCATCGCGCGGCACAACTGTGACGCCCATTTAGGAAAAACCGACAAATGCTCCGAGGATCTATCACGGCACTCATGACCCCCTTCGCCAACGGGGCCGTCGATGAGAAAGCCTTCTCGGCCTTTGTCGATTGGCAAATCACGCAAGGCACGCACGGCCTGGTCCCGGTCGGCACCACCGGCGAAAGCCCAACTGTGAGCCATGAAGAACACCGCCGCGTCGTCGAAATCTGCGTTGAAGTGACCAACAAGCGCGTCCCGGTGGTCGCCGGGGCAGGGTCCAATTCCACTGCGGAAGCAGTTGCCCTTGCCCGTTTCGCCGAGGAAATCGGCGCTGACGCCGTGCTGTCGGTCGTGCCCTATTACAACAAGCCCAACCAGGAAGGCCTGTTCCAGCATTTTTCCGCTGTTGCCGGCGCCATCGGTCTTCCGGTGATCCTTTATTCCGTCCCGGGCCGTACCGTGGTCGACCTCACCGTCGATACCATCGCGCGCCTGCGAGAGGCGCATGACAACATCATCGGCGTCAAGGACGCGACTGGCAATCTCGAACGCGCCAGCCTGCAGCGCAACAAGCTGGGCAAGGATTTTATCCTGCTCTCGGGCGACGATAGCACCGCTTTGGGCTTTAACGCCCATGGCGGCCACGGCTGCATCTCGGTCACCGCCAACGTTGCGCCGCGCCTCTGTTCGCAGATGCAGGAATTGTCTCTGGCCGGCGATTTCAAGGCGGCCCGTGAGATCAACGACAAGCTGGTCTATCTGCATAAGGATCTGTTCATGGAGCCAAATCCGGCTCCGGCAAAGTACATCGCCCAGCGTCTTGGCCTCTGCCAGAACGAACTGCGCCTGCCGCTCGTCCCGATCAGCAAGCCGACGCAGGACGCCATGGACTTTGCAATTACCCACGCCGGTCTTATCTAAAGTCGATGACCGGACCCAAGAACGATAAAGCCAAAAACGGCGTCATCAGCCACGGTCTCGTGGCTGAAAACCGCCGTGCGCGCTACGATTATGAAATCGTCGATACTCTGGAAGCCGGCATCGTCCTCACCGGCTCCGAGGTCAAATCGCTGCGCCTCGGCAAAGCCCAGATTACCGAAGCCTATGCCTCACCCGAAAAGGGCGAGCTTTGGCTGATCAACGCCCACATCCCGGAATTCCTGCAGGCCAACCGCTTCAATCACGAAGAAAAGCGCCACCGCAAGCTCCTGGTGTCGCACAAGGAACTGGTTCGCCTCGGCGAAGAAGTCTCGCGCGCCGGCAACACAATCGTGCCGCTCAAGCTCTATTTCAACGACCAGGGCCGCGCCAAAATCCTGATCGGCCTGGGCAAGGGCAAGAAGAACTACGACAAGCGCGAAACCGAACGCAACCGCGACTGGAACCGCGACAAGGCCCGCATCATGAAAGATGGCGGGCGCGGGTAGGGCGGCTCGTCACCTTCTCCCTCAGGGGAGAAGGAAGCACAGTGACCTCGAACCACGAGGCGCGGCAGCTCAATCGTCCTCGCTCACCGTCTCCACGCGGCGATCGAACGCCGGCGCTGGCGTCCGTCCAACGGTCTTGGCCAATTCGGCGACGTCGAGGAAAAAGTCCGCCTGGCGGCGCAGATCATCGGAAATCATCGGCGTCGAGGTGGTCAGCGTTGACACCACCGTCACGCGCTTGCCCTTGCGCTGCAGGGCCGCCACCAGCGCGGTAAAGTCGCCATCGCCGGAAAACAGCACCATGTGATCGTAATGGGCGCTCATTTCGAGCGCGTCCACGCACAGCTCGATATCCATATTGCCCTTCACCTTGCGGCGGCCAGCGGCGTCAGTGAATTCCTTGGCGGGCTTGGTCACCACAGTAAAGCCGTTGTAATCGAGCCAGTCGATCAGGGGCCGGATCGAGGAATATTCCTGATCCTCTACCAGCGCGGTGTAATAATAGGCCCGCAGCATATAGGCTTTGGCCTGAAATTCGGCCAGCAACCGGCGATAATCGATATCGATGCCGATCGCCTTGGAGGTGGCGTAAAGGTTCGCCCCGTCAATGAACAGCACGATTTTTTCGCGCGGATCGATAGCCATAGAGAACCTCCTGACTGGGTCGGCCGGCCTCTCAGGCTGCCCAGTATAAATGCGAAAACGAAGTACGGAATGCGCCGACTGCCCAACCGGTTAAATTCGGTATTCGCACATTATCCGCTGGTATGGCAATACCGCAATGCATGGCTGCAAAACTTGTAACCTGTGAAGCACTCGTGTATGGCACACCTTCATTCCAAACATTTTGGAGACGTTCGTGGCCCGCGTCACCGTTGAAGACTGCATCGAAAAGATCGAGAACCGTTTCGATCTCGTACTCATGGCCGCTCATCGCGCGCGCATGATTTCCTCCGGCGCCCAGATCACGGTCAGCCGCGACAACGACAAGAATCCCGTGGTGGCGCTGCGCGAAATCGGCGATGGCGCCATTTCGCCGGACGATCTGCGCGAAGACCTGATCCACTCGCTGCAGAAATATGTCGAAGTCGACGAACCCGAATCCCACACTGCTCCGCGTCTCGGCGGCGGCAAGGACGACGATGATTCGATCGCATTCGACACCATCAGCGAAGACGAACTGCTGCGCGGCATCGAAAGCCTCGCTCCGCCGGAACGTCGGGACGACTAAAACCGGTATCGACCGGAAATACGAATTTGGGGCGTCTGATACGGTCAGGCGCCCTTTTCGTTTTTACCATCAACAGCTAAGCTCTCGGTCTAATAAGAGCGCCACACTATGATGCGTCAGTACGAGCTCGTCGAACGGGTTCAGGCTTATAACCCGAACGTCGACGAGCAGCTTTTGAACAAGGCTTATGTCTATGCCATGCAAAAGCACGGCGCGCAGAAACGCGCCTCCGGCGACCCCTATTTTAATCATCCGCTCGAAGTCGCCGCCATCCTCACCGATCTCAAGCTCGATGACGCCTCGATTGCCGTAGCACTGCTGCATGACACCATTGAGGATACCGACGCCACCCGCGCCGAGATCGACCAGATGTTTGGCGCCGAAATCGGCGCCATCGTCGATGGCCTGACCAAGATCGAGCGGCTGAACCTGGTCTCGCGTGAGGAAGCGCAGGCGGAAAACCTGCGCAAGCTGCTGCTGGCCATCTCCAAGGACGTTCGCGTCCTGCTGGTCAAGCTGGCGGACCGGCTGCACAACATGCGCACCCTGCAATACATGCCGCCCGAAAAGCGCAGCCGTATCGCGCAGGAGACCATGGATATCTACGCGCCGCTCGCCGGCCGCATGGGTATGCAGGATATGCGCAACGAGCTCGAAGACCTGTCCTTCAAGATCTTGCAGCCCGATCACTATGCCGCGATCACCGCCCGCCTGAGCGAGATGCAGGCTGAGTACAGCGAAACCATCAAGACCATCAGCGCCGAGCTGATGGAGCGGCTCGATGCCGAACAGATCAAGGGCAGGGTCAAGGCGCGGGTCAAATCCCCGTTCTCGATCTTCACCAAGATCGACCGCAAATCCATCGCGCTTGAACAACTCTCCGACATGATCGGCTTCCGCGTCATTGTCGGCTCCATCGAGGATTGCTACCGCACCGTCGGCGTCGTCCATACCAAGTGGAAGGTCGTGCCTGGGCGCTTCAAGGACTATATCTCGGTCCCCAAGCACAATGACTACCGCTCGATCCACACCACCATTGTCGGCCCCGGCCGCCAGCGCGCCGAGTTGCAAATCCGCACCGAGGAAATGGACAAGATCGCCGAATTCGGCATCGCCGCCCACGCGCTCTACAAGGATGGCGCTTCGGCGGACATGAGCCGGCTGGAGCAGGAAAGCCAGGCCTATGGCTCGCTGCGCACCACCATCGGCCATCTTACGGCCGGCGCCACCAGCGAGGATTTCCTCGAATACACCAAGCTTGAGCTGTTTCAGGATCAGGTGTTCTGCTTCACCCCGCGCGGACGGCTGATCGCCCTGCCGCGCGGCGCCACGCCCATCGATTTTGCCTATGCCCTGCATACCGACATCGGCGACACCTGCGTTGGTGCCAAGATCAACGGCTCCATCCTGCCGCTGGTCACCCAGCTCCGCTCGGGCGACGAAGTCGAAATCATCCGCGACCAGAACCATCTGCCGCCCTCCAACTGGATCGGCATTGCCGCCACCGGCAAGGCCCGCGCCGCCATCCGCCGCGCCGTCCGCCATGCGGCGGTGCAGCGTGCCCATTCACTGGGCGAGCACGTGCTCAGCATGATGTTGGAACGCGAAGGCGTCATGCTCGAGGAGAGCGAAGGCAAATCGCTGGCCGAAAAGCTGGGCTTCGCCTCCAGGCGCGAACTGCTGATCGCGGTCGGTGAAGGCAAGATTGGCGCCGAGCCATTGGCCACCGAACTGGCCAGCGTCAAGGGCCTGCGCAAGCGCCGCCGCAAGGTCGATCTGCCGCTTGCCGAGGCGGCCGATGGCTGGTTTGCGCTGCGCGCCACCGATAAGTTCAAGTTCCGCGTGCCCGGCGGCCAGCGGGCGGGAACCCAGGCCAAGGCGGCTTTGGCCCAGCTCGATTTTCATATGAAGGTAGAAATCTCCACTGAAGGCGTCGTGCCCGGTGATCGCCTGGTCGGGATCATGCAGCCCGATCAGCCGATGCGGATTTTCCCCATCCATTCCGATGCGCTGGTCGAAATGCACGACAGCGACGTCGCCTGGGTCGACGTCCGCTGGGATATCGCCGGCCGCGACGAGCTCTACCCGGTGGTCATCACCATGGAATCGGTCAACCGTCCCGGGTCACTGGCCCAGATTTCGGCCGCCATCGCGGCGTGCGACGCCAACATCAACAATCTGGTGATGCGGATGATTTCTCCGGACTTCCACCAGATGATCTTTGAAGTCGAAGTGCGCGATCTCGCGCAATTGACGGATGTGCTGGCAACGCTCAAACGTAGTCCCGGCATTTCCGCAGTGCAGCGCGCCACCATGCGTGAGGCGGGCATGATCTCGACCCTAGAATGGGACGGGCGGGTAGAATCGGAGGAGCAGGCGTGACCAAGGACGAAGTTTTGGCGGTTTTCCGCGAATGTGGTGCCATGCTCGAAGGGCATTTCATCCTGTCGTCGGGCCTGCGCTCACCGGTATTCCTGCAAAAGGCCAAGGTCTTTCAATACGCCGCCCAGACCGAAAAGCTCTGCCGGGCCTTGGCCGACAAGATCCGCGCCGATGGCTTCGGCGATGTCACCAAAGTGGTCTCCCCGGCCATCGGCGGCATCATTCCCGGCTACGAAACCTCCCGCCATCTCGGCGTGCCGGCCCTTTATACCGAGCGGGTCGATGGCAAATTTGAACTGCGCCGCGGCTTTGAAATTGCCGCCACCGACAAGGTCATCGTCGTCGAGGACATCGTCTCCACCGGCCTGTCCATCCGCGAATGCGTCGAAGCGCTGCGCGCTATCGGGGCAAACGTGGTGGCCGCGGCCTGCCTGATCGACCGTTCCGGCGGCGAAGCCGATGTCGGCGTTCCACTGGTCAGCCTTATCCAGTTCAAGGTTCCTGCCTATCCCGCCGACCAACTCCCCCCCGAACTCGCCGCCATCCCGCCGGTCAAACCCGGCAGCCGCGGCATCCAGGGGGTGAAATGATAGCCCACGCCTTCTTCCTACCCTCGCCCCTTGCGGGAGAGGGACAGCAACCATGATCATCGGTTTGGGCTCCGACCTCTGCCAGATCGGCCGCGTCGAAAAAACCCTGGCCCGTTACGGCGACCGGTTCACCAATCGCTGCTTCACCGAAATCGAGCGCCGCAAATCCGATCGTCGCGCTCAGCGCGCCGCCTCCTATGCCAAGCGTTTCGCGGCCAAGGAAGCCTGCTCCAAGGCTCTCGGCACCGGCCTTAATTTCGGCGTTTACTGGCGCGACATGGGCGTCATCAACCTGCCTTCGGGCAAACCAACCCTGGCGCTGACTAATGGCGCGGCAAAAGCACTGGCCCGGCTTGTACCGCCCGGCCATGAGGCCCACATTCACCTGACCATCACCGACGATGCTGGGCTGGCGCAGGCCTTCGTCATCATCGAAGCACTGCCGATTGACCCGGCAGGCGCAAAGTTCTAACCACACGCCTGCAAAGTGGAAGATTTTAATGAGCCAAGCCAGTCAAAAAGCCGCCAAAGCTCCGACCAACGAGCTTTGGGATACCATTGTCGTGGTGGTCGAGGCGCTGCTGATCGCCATCGTGCTGCGCTCATTCCTGTTCCAGCCATTCTCCATCCCCACCGCCTCGATGCAGCAGACGCTGATGATCGGCGATTACTTCGTCGCCAACAAATTCGTCTGGGGTTATGGCAAGCACTCGTTCTCGCTCGGCCGCTACGGCAATTTCACGCTGCTGGATTTTGAACTGCCGATCACTGGTCGCATTTTCGGGCGCGAGCCTAACCGTGGCGACGTGGCGGTATTCCGCCCGGTGCCGCAGACCATTGAATATATCAAGCGCGTCGTCGGCCTGCCGGGCGACAAGATCCAGATGAAGGAAGGCCGTCTCTACATCAACGGCACTATGGTCGAACGCACCGAAGTCGGCAAATCCACCGATACCGACAGCGAAGGCGATACCCGCGACGTCACGGTCTATACCGAAACCTTCCCGGAAGGCACGACCCACACCATCCAGGAAATTTCTGACGATGGTCCGCTCGACAATACCCAGGAATATGTCGTTCCCGCTGGCCATTATTTCATGATGGGCGACAATCGCGATCGCTCCGCCGATAGCCGCGTGCTGGCCTCGGTCGGTTTCGTGCCGGCCACCAATCTGGTCGCCAAGGCGGAAGCCCGCTTCTTCTCGATCAC
The DNA here is from genome assembly GCF_039927955.1 of Devosia sp. GTDB lineage: Bacteria > Pseudomonadota > Alphaproteobacteria > Rhizobiales > Devosiaceae > Devosia. The sequence continues at coordinate 34,904 of NZ_JBDSUA010000068.1, forward strand.
CAATAATATTCCGCCGTGGCAGATCTGGCAGTGGCCGGCCAATGTGCGCTGGGATCGCATGTTCCAGTCCGTCTACAACCAGCCGCCTCGCGTTACCAAGTGAAGGCACGCGCGCGGTCCCGAACGGGTCTGGAACAACGGCTGGGCTATCGCTTCGCCGATCCGGACCTGCTTGATCGCGCGCTGACCCACTCCAGCGCCATCTCGCCGTCCAAGCGCATCGAACACTCCTATCAGCGCCTCGAATTCCTGGGCGATCGCGTCCTCGGCCTCGTGGTCGCCGATATGCTGTATCGCAAGCTGCCCAAGGCCAACGAGGGCGAGTTGAGCCGCACGCTCAATTCACTGGTCCGCAAGGAGACCTGCGCCGCCATCGCCCGCGAGCTCGATCTTGGTGCCGAAATGAATCTCGGTGACAGCGAAGCGCGCACCGGCGGCGCCGAGAAGGACGCCATCCTCGGCGATGTCACCGAGGCGGTGATCGGCGCGATTTATTGCGACGGCGGCCTTGGCAAGGCCTATGAGTTTGTCGAACGCATGTTCGGCGATCATTTTACCGTCGGCCAGGCCGATCGTGCCGATGCCAAGACCACCTTGCAGGAATGGGCCCAGGCCCGGGGCTTCGAACCGCCGACCTATAGCCAGGTTGAACGCACCGGCCCCGACCACGCGCCCGAATTCACCATCGCCGTCAGCGTCGGCTCCTATGAGCCGATCTCGGCCACCGGCCCGTCGAAAAAGATCGCCGAACACAAGGCCGCCGAACTCTTCCTGGTACGCCAGAAAGTCTGGAAGGAACCAGTATGACCACCACCGAATCCACCGATACCAGTTGTGGCTTCATCGCCTTGGTCGGGGCGCCCAATGCCGGTAAGTCGACCCTGCTGAACTCTCTCGTTGGCACCAAGGTCTCCATCGTCACCCACAAGGCCCAGACCACCCGCAGCCAGGTGCGCGGCGTCGTCACGCTCGAAAAAGCCCAACTGGTCTTCATCGATACGCCCGGTATTTTCGCGCCCAAGCGCCGGCTCGATCGCGCCATGGTCGATAGCGCCTGGGGCGGGGCAGGGGACGCCGACCTGGTCGCCTTTATCGTTGATGCCGAAAGGGGTTTAACCCCCGATCTTGAATCACTGCTGCAGGGGCTGGAAAACGTCCGCCACCCCAAGATCCTGATCCTGAACAAGGTCGATACAGTCAAGCGCGAGCAGTTGCTCAAGCTCTCCGAAACCATCAATGCCAGCCAGCGCTTCGAAGCCACCTTCATGATTTCGGCGCTCAAGGGCGATGGCGTGCCCGATTTCATGGATTGGTGCATCAAGCACATTCCGCCCGGCCCCTGGCACTTCCCGGAAGATCACCTCACCGATCTGACCATGGCCATCACCGCCGCTGAAATCACCCGCGAAAAGCTGTTCCTGCGCGTCCACGACGAAATTCCTTACAACGCCACGGTGGAAACCGAGAGCTTCAAGATCCAGAAGGACGGCTCCTACAAGATCGATCAGGTGATCTACGTCACCCGCGACCAGCACAAGAAAATCGTCCTCGGCGCCGGCGGCCAGACCGTCAAATCCATCGGTTCGGAAGCCCGCAAGGAACTGATGGAAATGTACGAGGTGCCGATCCACCTGTTCATCTTCGTCAAGGTCCGCGAAAAATGGGCCGACGATCCGGAACGCTACCGCGAAATGGGCCTGGATTTCCCGCATGGGAAGAAGTGAGCATACCAGTCCCTCAGTCGTCATCCCTCGCCCCTTGCGGGAGAGGGACAGACTTTTTCGCGTTCAGCGAAAAAGTCAGGGTGAGGGGTTCTCTCCGCCCTCGCAGTTTTTTGAGTCATCGCTGACCCCTCATCCGCCCTTCGGGCACCTTCTCCCGCAAGGGGAGAAGGGGAGCCGGTTCAACTGACATGGAATGGACCGGCGAAGGCCTGCTGATCGGCGTCCGCCGCCATGGCGAATCCAGCGTCATTGCCGAAGCCATGGTGCTCGGCCGTGGCCGCTATCTCGGCCTGGTCCGCGGCGGCCGCTCCCATCGCCTCGCCGCAACCCTGCAGCCCGGCAATACCGTGCAACTGGTCTGGCGCGCCCGCATCGAGGAACACCTCGGCACCTTCACCGTCGAACTGCTGCAGGCCCGCGCCGCCGAATTGATCGCCGACCGCACCCGCCTCTATGCCAGCCAGTTGATCTGCGAACTGCTGCGCCTGCTGCCCGAACGCGATGCCCATGACCGGCTGCTGATGCTGGCGCTGACCCTGCTCGATAACCCCGTCAATCCCGCCGCCATCGCCCGCTTCGAAATGAGCATCCTCGACGAACTCGGCTTCGGCCTCGACCTCACCTCCTGCGCCGCCACTGGCAGCACCACCGATCTCACCCACGTCTCCCCCAAAACCGGCCGCGCCGTCTCTCGCTCGGCCGCCCAGCCCTATCTCGATCGCCTGCTGCTGCTGCCGCACTGCCTCACCGACCGCGGCAACGCCAGCCCCGACGACGTAGCCGCCGCCTTCAAGCTCACTGGCCACTTCCTCGACATGCACGTCTGGAGCGCGCGAAACATCGATCCGCCAGCAATACGGGACCTGCTGATCGAGATTTTGACGAACGAACATGGCGCTCAGTCGTCAACCCTCGCCCCTTGAGGGAGAGGGACAGCAGTTCTGCGTTCAGCAGAATTGCAGGGTGAGGGGTTGCCCCCGCATATTCCGAGCCAGGAAGGACCCCTCATCCGCCCTTCGGGCACCTTCTCCCTCAAGGGGAGAAGGAAGAATGGTCGTCCAGGATTTGAGCGTGTAAGTGGCTCCCCCACCCACCGTGTCATTCCGGCAGCGGCCGGAATCCAGACGGTGCGGTGTATCCGCAAAACCGCAACCCGCCCGACTATCCTTGAATTCCGGCCTCCGCCGGAATGACATCGCGAGTACCCGAAACTATCAAAGTTATCCCCGCCCTCAAAATCAAGCGTACACTCCACCCCACATCTCCACGATAGCTGTGGGAACGCGACGAACGGTCCGTGGGGAGCAGGTGGGAGGGGTGGCGGTCGCGTCGGCCCTGGGAGTCTTGGACGGAACCAGCCTCGCTCAAAAGGTCGGCACTGTTCCGAGTTCCGGAAAACCCATCGCATGCGGCGAGACCTGTTCTCGTTTTTTACATTACCATGAGGCAGATCTCGCCGCATGCCACAGTCTGCTCTAACCGCCGGAGCGATCCGCGCGGCAAAACCTGTTGGAACTAGCTCCAAAACCGCCGCAAAACCTGCACTTTTCGTCCTCACCCGCTATATTGCAATCCTGATTCGTTCTCCCGGAACCCTGCTGCATGGCCGACGACACCGCTCTTCCTCCCGCCGATGACCAGCGCGTCGTCGACCTGCGCCGGGCGCTGGAAGAGCGCTATCTGAGCTATGCGCTCTCTACCATCACCCAGCGCGCCTTGCCCGACGCGCGCGATGGCCTCAAGCCGGTGCATCGCCGCATTATTCATGCGATGCGCCTGCTCAAGCTCGACCCCAATCAGGGCTACAAGAAATCCGCTCGCATCGTCGGCGACGTCATCGGCAAGTTCCACCCGCATGGCGACCAGTCGATCTACGATGCGCTGGTCCGTCTCGCGCAGGATTTTGCGCTGCGGTATCCGCTCGTCGATGGCCAGGGCAATTTCGGCAATATCGATGGCGATAATGCCGCCGCCATGCGCTACACCGAATCGCGCATGACCGACGTGGCCACGCGCCTGCTCGAAGGCATCACCGAAAATGCCATCGACTTCAAACCCACATACGATGGCGAAGACGAAGAACCCGTTGTCCTGCCGTCCAACTTCCCCAATCTGCTGGCCAATGGCTCCACCGGCATCGCCGTTGGCATGGCCACCTCGATCCCGCCGCACAATCTGGTCGAGCTGTGCAATGCCGCCCTCAAGCTGATCTACAATCCCTCCGCGACGACCGAAGAACTGGTCCACCAGGACCTGGCCTCCCCGCTCAGCCAGGACGATCTGGTGCGCGGTCCCGATTTCCCCACCGGCGGGCAATTGGTCGAAACCCGCTCGGCCATCGTCAACGCCTATGAAACCGGGCGCGGCTCGTTCCGCCTGCGCGCCATCTGGTCCAAGGAGGACAAGGGCCGCGGCGTCTATTTGATCGTTGTCACCCAGATCCCCTATGGCGTGCAGAAATCCAAGCTGGTCGAAAAGATCGCCGAATTGCTGCTGGCCAAGAAGCTGCCGCTGCTCAAGGATGTGCGCGACGAAAGCTCCGATGATATCCGCCTGGTGCTCGAACCGCGCGCCGGCACCGTCGATGCCAATATCCTGATGGAGCAGTTGTTCCGCACCACCGATCTGGAGATCAAGTTCCCGCTTAATCTCAATGTGCTCGACAAGGGCAAGCTGCCGCGCGTCATGGGTCTGGCCGACGCGCTCAAGGCCTGGCTTGATCATCGCAAGATCGTACTGCAGCGCCGCACCCAGCATCGACTGGAGCAGATCGCCGCCCGCCTCGAAGTGCTCGAAGGCTACATCATCGCCTATCTCAACCTCGATGAGGTGATCCGCATCATCCGCGAGGAAGATGAGGTCAAGCCGATGTTGATGAGCACCTTCAATCTCACCGACAATCAGGCCGAAGCCATCCTCAATATGCGCCTGCGCTCCTTGCGCAAGCTCGAGGAAATCGAACTCCGCGAGGAACACAAAAGCCTCACCGAGGAAAAGGGGCGTCTGGAAGCGCTGCTCGCCTCCGACAAGCGCCAATGGGGCGAAATCGCCAAGCAGGTCGAAGCGCTCAAGAAGGCCTATCCGGTGTTCACCGCCGAAGGTGTGCTGCATCCGCTCGGCGCTCGGCGCTCGCTGTTCGGTTCGATGTCCGACGCCAGCCATGCCGAAGTCACCGAGGCCTTCATCGAGCGCGAGCCGATCACCGTCGTGCTCTCGGAAAAAGGCTGGATTCGTGCCCTCAAGGGTCACACCAGCGATTTTGATGAAAAGGGCTTCAAGGCCGGGGATCGCCTCAAACTGGCGCTCAAGGCCGAAACCACCGACAAGCTGCTGATGCTGACCACCGGCGGCAAGGTCTATACCATGGGCGGCGACAAGCTGCCGGGCGGGCGCGGGCAGGGTGAACCGGTCCGCATCATCGTCGATATCGAGGAAGGCCAGGATATCGTCGATATCTTCGTCTATCGCCCGGGCAGCAAGCGCATCATTGCCTCGGCCTCCGGCTATGGCTTCATCGTTGCCGAAGACGAAATGATCGCCAATACCCGCAAGGGCAAGCAGATCCTCAACGTCACCACGCCCGATGAAGCGCGCCTGCTGGTGCCGCTCGCTGGCGATCGCGTCGCCATCATCGGCCAGAATCGCAAGCTGCTGGTGTTCCCCCTGGCCCAGCTCGCCGAAATGGCCCGCGGCAAGGGCGTTCGCCTGCAGAAATACAAGGACGGCGATGTCTCCGACATCAAGACCTTCTACGCCGCCGATGGCCTGACCTGGACCGACAGTTCCGGCCGCACCTATACCAAGCCCATGGAAGAGCTCACCGAATGGGCCGGCGATCGCGCCACCGCCGGCCGCCAGCCGCCCAATGGCTTCCCCAAGAACAACAGGTTCGTTGGGTAAACTCCGATCTTCCCCCGCCCCTTGCGGGAGAGGGTGGATCGGCGCAGCCGAGACGGGTGAGGGGGTCCCCACCGCAAAGGAGATAAAATGATCCGCCACTGCGTCTTCGTAAACTTCAAAGCCAGCGTCGATGACGCCGAACGCAGCGCCATTTTCGCCCAGCTGGCCGATCTCAAGCACACGCTGAGCGGCGTGCTCGCCGCCGATTTCGGTCCCAATATCAGCCCCGAAGGCCTCGGCAAAGGCCTTACCCATGGCTTCGTCATGGACTTCCTTGATGCCGCTGCCCGCGATGCCTATCTGGTCGCCCCGGCGCATCAGGCCGCCGGCGCTCGGCTCGTCGCCGCGCTTGAGGGCGGTATCGACGGCCTGATCGTGTTCGATCTGGCCGTCGCCTAGAACTTATCCCCGCCGGTCCCGGCCGTGCTTTACTGAACCGAAAACTTGAACACCACCGGCAGGTGATCGCTTGCTGTTGGCTTTCCGGCCTTCAGCTCATGGATCACGATGCCGTCGCGCGTAAACACATGGTCGAGCCCCAGAAACGGCAGGGTGTCCCGCCAGGCGCCGAAATAATACCAGCTGAGCGGATAGGTCACGAGGTTGAAGGTCTGCCGGGCCAGGCCATTGGCGTTGATAAAATTGCGCAGCGCATAGGCGAACGGCGTCGAGTTGAAATCGCCGGCAAGGATCACCGGGCCATCGATGCTCTTCAACGCCGTGCTCAGCATATCCAACTCATCGTGCTGGCGCGCGATCGGGAAGGGCCAGTCCATGTGGGTGGTCATCACCGTGAACGGCTTCATGCCCTCTGGCGCAAACTTGGCGATAATGTGTGCCGTTCGCTGCGTGCCATAGGCATTGGACGGGCATTCGCCATCCAGGACCTGAGTAAACTTGAGCTTGGAATAGATCGCGATATTGGCGCGCTTGCCGCCCCTGCATTGGGCCGAATAGGGATAAAGCGGCCCCAGCAGCGGGTCGAGTTCGGTGGATTGCTCGCCGAAATACTCCTGAAGCACGATGATGTCCGGGCTGTCGGACAAGATCGCATCGAGCACCATTTCCATCTCGTAGTTCATGCCGAACAGATTGTGCGTCATCATCGTCAGCACCGGCCGATCGGTCGGCACCGGAGGGCGCGGCTGCGACGCGCCAACCAATTCCGGCACCATCACACTGGCCGATGCCAGAAATCCGGCGCCAACGAGCAATACTGCAAGTCCGCGCCATCTGCCGCGCAGCAACACCGCCACGATCAGCAGCCCGATCAGCGTACCGGGAAAAAGGAAAATCTGCAGGTGATTGAACAGGTCGAAGAACGGCACCACGAAGCCGAAAAACGCCAGAACGGCGATCAGTCCGGCACCAAGCGCGCCCAGCACCAGGCCGAAATGGAGCAGTCTCAGGATAAGCGACATGAAAATCCAGCAGGCAGAATCAGAACAAGGGCCGCCAGCCGGTTGGCCCGGTCTGCACCTCGAGCGGGCGATACTGAGCCTTGTAGGCCATTTTGGGCGATTCTTTGACCCAGTAGCCAAGATAAACATAGTCCAGCCCCGCCGAGCGGACCTGCGCGATGTGATCGAGAATGAGGAAATTGCCCAACCCGCGATGGCCAAGTTCGGGATCGTAGAAGCTGTAGACCATCGACAACCCGTCGGGCATCACATCGGTCAACGCCACCGCCACCAGTCGCTGGTTTGGATCGTCCCGCAACCGGTATTCCACCAGCACCGATTGCACCGGCGTATCTTCGACCATGTATTCATAGTCGGCATAAGACATCTGCGTCATGCCGCCGCCGACATGGCGAGCATCGAGATAGCGTTTGAACAGGTCGAACTGCTCACTGGTCGCCACCGGCGCGCGCACTTCGATACTGATATCGCTATTGGTCTTGAGCACCCGGCGGTAACGCGCCGTGGTCTCGAATTGCCCGGCGACAATGCGCACCGACTTGCACTCGTTACAGCTTTCGCAGGCCGGGCGATAAATCAGGTTCTGGCTGCGGCGAAAGCCGTTCTCGCTCAAAACATGGTGCAGCGCCGATGCCCGGCGCCCAGTCAAATGGGTGAACAGCTTGCGCTCCTGCCGGTCCGGCAGGTAGGGGCACGGCATCGAAGCCGTCAGGAACAACTGCGTATTTTCCGGAGTCTGGTCCGTCATGAAGAGCCCTGTAATGCCCGTCTTTGGACTCTACGCCGGCATCACCCAAACTGCAACGTTTCCGTGGTCTTAGTAAGCCGCTTTGCTCTGGCTGGCCCAATGGCGCGCCATCGGCGAGCGGCGCAGCATCAGGGTGCCCACAATCAGGTCGTGGATCATCTGCCGGCGTGGCGTGAACAGCGCAAACAGCAACGAAATCGGCCACGATATCCAGATCGTCACCCAGAATACCAGCGCGTGAACCACCGCGAGCCAGCCATCCAGTGGCTGGCCGCGCGCCGGCGTCAGCACGATGTCCATCATCTGCATGCCAATGGTGGCCCGCTTGGCCGAACCAAGCGTGGCGCCGTAATAAAACACCACGGCCAACGGCACCAGCACCGGCAATGCCAGCCAGGCCACTCCGAATGTCAACAGCCCAGCGATAGCGCAAACAACGCTCACGATGGCGGCAACCATACCGATGATCACCATATCGAGGAGATAGGCCATCGACCTGCGTACCAGCAGCCCCTCAAACAGCTCGGGTGCTGTCGACGGGTCGGGCAGTTCGGGGCGAAGGGCGGAGGTATCGGTTGTGCTCATGCCTGCTAGATTTGCACGAACGGGCCGTCATGCAAGAGGGCAGGGCACAATAATGTGCCTAAGCTGGTCCCATCACCGCCCCAGCACTCGCGCCGCTTCCAGCGCATAATAGGTCAGCACGCCGCTGCAGCCGGCGCGTTTGAACGCAAACAAGCTTTCCAGCATTGCCGCCTCGCGGTTGAACCCGCCTGCGGCACTGGCAAACTCGATCATCGCGTACTCGCCACTCACCTGATAGGCGTAGATCGGCACGTCGAACGCATCCTTGGCGCGCCGCACAATGTCCAGGTACGGCATGCCCGGTTTGACCATCACGCTATCGGCACCCTCGTCGATGTCCTGGGCAATTTCGCGCAGTGCCTCGTCCGAATTGGCATAGTCCATTTGATAGGTGCGTTTGTCGCCCTTCAGCCGCGCCCCGGTGCCCACCGCCTCACGGAACGGCCCATAAAAACACGACGCATATTTGGCCGCATAGGACATGATCTGCCGGTCCTCATAGCCACCAGCGTCCAGCGCCCCCCGGATCGCACCGACCCGTCCGTCCATCATGTCGGACGGCGCAATGATGTCGGCCCCGGCCCTGGACTGCGCCAAAGCCGATTTGATCATCACCGCTACGGTCTCGTCGTTGAGGATTTTGCCGTCACGAACCAGCCCATCCTGGCCGTCGCTGGAATATTCATCCAGCGCCACATCTGCGATCAGCCCGATGTCGGGGACTGCGCTCTTGATGGCGCTCAGCACCCGGCACATCAGATTGTCCGGGTTGAATGCCTCTTCGGCACCCTCGCTGCGCAGATGGTCCGGCGTATTGGGAAACAGCGCCAGCGCCGGAATACCGGCATCGCGCGCCGCCTTTGCTGCAGCCACCGCCAGATCGATGCTCAGCCGCTCGACGCCGGGCATGGTCTTGATCGCCGTCCGCTCGTTGTGTCCTTCAATAATAAACAGCGGCCAGATCAGGTCGGCGGGGGTCAACACGGTTTCGCGGACCATCGCTCGGCTCCAGCCCGTCGCCCGACTCCGCCGCAGCCGGCGGCCCGCCAGAAACTCCAAATCGTGCTTTGCCCATTGCTCGGCCATGCCAGTCTCCCAAAACGTGCGGCCTGTTTATCAGCGGCGCGCAATCGCGCAAAGAGCCGCGCTTGTCGCGGCGTCCGCAGCCCGCTAGAAACGCGGCATGGATTTCAACGCTCCCTATCTCGGCTACTATATCCGTATTGTCGCCATCGCCAGCCTGCTGCTGGGGTTAAACGATGCGGCCCGGCTCCTCGGCGTCCAGCTTGGCGCCACCAGCCCGATCGCCGATCTGGGCATCAACGGCTTTGCGTTTCTGGCGATCTTTGCACTGTCGCGCCTGTTCGCCGCGGTCGGTTTGTGGATGAAAGCGAGTTGGGGCGCCGTGCTGCTGGTCGGTGCGACCGGCGTTGAGCTGGCGCTCTATCTGATGGGCAATGGCGATGTGCGGATGTCGGCGTTCGGCTTTGCCTTGCGTCTGGTTTTGCTGGCCAGCGTCGTGGCTATTTTCGTGCTGGGCATTCGCCATCACCGCGCCCACGCCCACGATTGAACGCGTTCACTCCGCGTTTAGGTTACAATTTTCTGACCTGCTGTAACCATTCATAAAGCCAAATTTCCGAACTTTTTCAGTAAGATAGTTTTAAGTGTGCGGCTTAGGGCGATCTTAGGTGGGCTCCCGTAGTTTGGGGTTACGAGATGCGAACAATCGCACAGAATGAAAACAGTGAGGCTAGAATGGCAGTCAAATCAAACGCCGCAGAGGCAATGGTTCCAGGCGCTACCCAGAGCCTGAAGCCGCTCTATCTGGAAGCAGTATCACGTGTTGAGCGCCTGCATCGCCGCCTGCTCGATCTCATCAAGGATGAGTTTGACCGCATGGGCTGGGATGACATCAACCCGGTTCAGGCCTTGCTGATGTTCAACATCGGCGATGCCGAACTGACCGCCGGCGAACTGCGTTCGCGGGGCTACTATCTTGGTTCGAACGTCTCTTACAATCTCAAGAAGCTGGTCGAAACCGGCTACATCTTCCAGGAGCGTTCGCGCTCCGACCGCCGCTCGGTCCGCATCAAGCTGACCCCGAAGGGCGAAGAAGTCGCTGAAGTGATCGATGAGCTGTACGATCGTCACCTCAAGTCCATCGACAAGGTCGGCGGCCTCGGCGACGACGCCTTTGACGGCCTCAACAAGGCACTGGCCCGTCTGGAACGCTTCTGGGTCGATCAGATCCTCTACAAGCTCTAGTCAGAGAGCCTCCAAACCCATGCAGTGTGGCGTTCGCGCCACACGGGAAAAGCAAACGCCGGCTCTGTGCCGGCGTTTCTTATTTGCGCCGCAAACTCCGCTATTCATTGGCCATTATGTGGTTTGAAACCATATCCCGCGTACTTTTTGTCAAAGAGTTATGGTTCACGGCTGGTTGACCGGCGTTGTGGACAGCGGAATCGAATGGTAATTTTGACGCCTCGGCCTGTGCCGGCGACAACTCGGGTGACTGAATGCGGCTCAATCGACGTAACCTTCTCCGGACCATGGCGGTGGCTGGAGCCTCTGCGGCGCTAACCTCCACGCTTCGCGCGGAGGATTCTCTTTGGGACATCTTCTCGCGCGATCAGGTGCTGCGCAATGCCGACACTGGCGGCGCGACCGCAGCGGCCGAGGCCGCGATCGAAACGCCCGAACCGATTCTGTCGTTCGATACCGCAAACAATTTGCAGCTGGCCATTTCGCAGTATGAACCTTTCGTTGCTGCCGGTGGCTGGGAAGAAATTCCGCGCGACGCCTATCGCCTCAAGCTGGGCGAAAGCCGGGGCGCTGCGATCAAGCTCAAGCGCCGCCTGATGTCGTCGGGCGATATGCCGCTTGATGAACACGCCAGCGATAGTGTCGATGAGGCAACCGATCGTGGCATCCGTGCTTTCCAGGCCCGCCATGGCCTGCTGGTCAACGGCCAGGTCGATGAACCCACTTTCTACGCATTGTCGGTGCCAGCGCAGACCCGCCTGAACCAGCTCTACCTCAATTTCCAGCGTGTGCAGAACCTGGCCGGCAACCTCAGCGATCGCTACGTGGTCGTTAATATTCCCGCCGCGTCGATCGAGGCCGTCGAAATGGGCACAGTGGCCCAGCGTCACGTGGCCGTGGTTGGTCGCGTCGAGCGCGCCACCCCGATCGTTGATAGCAAAATCCACCAGATCAACTTCAATCCCTACTGGCACGTGCCTAAGTCGATCATCAAGGCCGATCTGACCAAGTACATGCAGGAAGATCCCGAATATCTGACCAAGTTCCGCATCCATATCTATGACGGCAAGGGCAACGAAATTCAGCCCACCCAGATCGATTGGACCACCGACGAAGCGGTGCAGTACATGTTCCGTCAGGAACCCGGTGCCGAAAACTCCATGGGTCACGTCAAGATCAACTTCTACAGCAAGCACGACGTTTACCTGCACGACACCCCGGCCAAGGCGCTGTTTGGCGAAAACGCCCGTTTCCATTCGTCTGGCTGCGTTCGCGTTGGCACCGTCAACGAGCTGGTCGCCTGGCTGCTGCGCGACAATCCGGAGGGTTGGAACCTCGACACCGTCAATCAGGCGTTTGATTCCAACGAACGTCTCGATGTCGAAATCAAGAATCAGGTGCCGATCCACACCACCTACATCACCGCCTGGGCCAATCGCCAGGGCACGGTGTCATTCCGCGACGACGTTTATAATTTTGATGCCGAAGGCAAAGTGGTCTTCGAAGACGTCTGATGTTCAAGGCATTGTCATTCAACGCCCTCCGCTTGTGGAGGGCGTTTTTTGTTTGCCGAGCTTTAGAACCGACATCTATGAAAATGCGCTATGATTTGCAGGGTAGGTTTGAGTCTTTATGAACAAATACAACGTCTTGGCGTAACAAGGCGATTCTGATTCAGGATTTGAACAGCGGGAGGACGGGGTGAACGACGGCGACGTCCTGTTCGAATTTGTCCGCATCGGGGTGCAGATGCGGGTCGCCGCCATCCACAGCGGCACGGGGATTGAAGTGGTCGTTGTGGTGCCATCTTCGGCTACTCAATCACAGATGCAGCAGTTTGCGCTGGCCAAGCTCAAACGCAAACTTGCCGAACGGCCAACGCCTCCTGAACGCCGCCTGTTTTAGTGCAGGACATCGCATCGCGCAGCATCTGCGTGCTTGGATAATGGTCCGGCGATATGCTACAGGCTGCGTTGAACCACCCACCCAGCACCACATCTCGGGGAACGCCCAGGAGAATGCCCATGAGCGCCGCCGCGTCACAGCCGCTTTTCAAGAATTTCTTCACCAATTCGGTCAATGACACCGACCCCGAACTCGCCGCCGCAATGCGCCAGGAACTGGGTCGCCAGCAGGACGAGATCGAACTCATCGCTTCCGAAAACATCGTCTCGCAGGCGGTGCTTGAAGCGCAGGGTTCGGTGCTGACCAACAAGTACGCCGAAGGCTATCCGGGCCGCCGCTACTATGGCGGTTGCCAATATGTGGACGTCGCTGAAACGCTGGCCATCGAACGCGCCAAGCAACTGTTTGGCGTCGCCTTTGCCAACGTGCAGCCCAATTCCGGATCGCAGGCCAATCAGGGCGTCTATCAGGCGCTGATCCAGCCCGGCGATACCATCCTGGGGATGTCGCTCGACGCCGGCGGTCACCTGACCCACGGCGCCAAGCCCAACCAGTCCGGCAAGTGGTTCAATGCCATTCAATATGGCCTGCGCAAGCAGGACGGCCGTGTTGACATGGACCAGGTCCGCCAGCTCGCTCGCGAACACAAACCCAAGATGATCGTCGCCGGTTTCTCGGCCTATTCGCGCATTATGGACTGGTCCGAATTCCGCGCCATTGCCGATGAAGTGGGTGCAATCCTGTTCGTCGACATGGCCCATGTCGCGGGTCTGGTGGCCGGTGGCGTCTATCCCAGCCCGTTCCCGCATGCTCACGTGGCCAGCACCACAACGCACAAGACTTTGCGTGGTCCGCGCGGTGGCCTGATCCTCACGAATGACGAGGATATTGCCAAGAAGATCAATTCGGCCATCTTCCCCGGCATTCAGGGTGGCCCGCTGATGCACGTCATCGCCGGCAAGGCCGTGGCCTTCAAGGAAGCGCTGCAGCCCGAGTTCAAGGAATATGCTAGGCGCGTCGTCGCCAATGCCAATGTTCTGGCGGAAACCCTGGTCAAGGGTGGCGTCGATATCGTCAGCGGCGGCACCGATAATCACCTGATGCTGGTCGATCTGCGCCCCAAGGGCCTGACCGGCAAGGCCACCGAAAAGGCACTGGAGCGGGCCCACATCACCTGCAACAAGAACGCCGTGCCGTTCGATCCGGAAAAGCCGGCCATCACCTCCGGCGTGCGCCTTGGCACCCCGGCTGGCACCTCGCGCGGCTTCGGTGAGGCCGAGTTCAAGCTGATTGGGGAGTTGATCATCGAAGTGCTCGATGGGCTCGCCACCAATGGCGAAGACAATAACGGTGCTGTCGAAGCTCAGGTGCGCGAGAAGGTCAAAGGACTGACCAGCCGCTTCCCGATCTACGGCCAATCCTAAGAGGCACTTATGCGCTGTCCCTATTGCGGCAACGACGACACGCAGGTCAAGGACAGCCGGCCCACCGAAGATTCGGGGGCCATTCGCCGCCGCCGCATTTGTAATGCCTGCGGCGGCCGCTTCACCACCTTTGAGCGTGTCCAGCTTCGTGATCTGACCGTGGTCAAGAAGTCTGGCCGCAAGGTGCCGTTCGATCGGGAAAAATTGTCCCGCTCGGTTTTTACCGCGCTGCGCAAACGCTCGGTCGATCCCGAGCGGGTCGAGCGCATGCTGTCGGGCATTGTCCGGCAGCTCGAAAGCCTGGGTGACGTCGAAGTGACCTCCGACCAGATCGGCGAATACGTCATGGAGGGGCTCAAGAGCCTTGATGACGTGGCCTTCGTTCGGTTCGCCTCGGTCTACAAAAACTTCTCGGCGGCCGATGACTTCCGCTCGTTCCTGTCCGAACTGGCCAATAGCGACACTTCCATTCGAGACGAAGACGATTGAACCCCGCTACCGCCGACGATCTGCGCTGGCTTGATGCGGTGGTCCGCTATGCGCAGCCGTATCGTGGCACCACTGGCGAAAATCCGGCCGTTGGCGCGCTGATTGTCGATCCGATGACAGGTGTGCTGATCGCCCGCGCTGTAACCGCCCCAGGCGGGCGGCCCCACGCAGCGCCCCAGGCTCTGGACGAAGCCGGCGAAGCGGCGCGTGGCAAAACTCTTTATGTCACGCTTGAGCCCAGCAGCCACTGGGGTCGCACGCCGCCTTCCGTTGATACTGTTATCCGCGCCGGTATCGCCCGCGTCGTCATCGGCATGGCCGATCCCGATCCCCGCACCGATGGCAAAACGATCAAACGGCTGATCGCCGCCGGCATTGAGGTCGTGCTCGCCGGCCACCTGCCATCCGGCCGGCTGCACGAAGGCCACACGCTGCGCCACAGGCAGGGCCGTCCCTTCGTCACCCTGAAATTGGCCGTTTCTGCCGATGGCATGATTGGCGAGGCCGTGCAGGGCGGTTTTGCCATAGTCGGTGACGAGGCCGGCAATTGGAACGATATGCTTCGCAGCCAGTCGGACGCCGTTCTGATCGGCGCCGCGACCGCGGAGGCGGACGAGCCTCAACTGACTGTGCGATTGCAGGGTTTGGAACGGCGTACGCCGCTTCGGGTAATCCTGTCGGGCGCCCGTGGCGTCGACACCAAGTTGAATCTGATTGCCGGAATCACCGGTCATCGCGTTGCAATCATTACGACATCCGACGCGACACTGAGCGCGCCGGCCTCCATAGAAATCATCCGGGTCTTCGGCAAAGGTGGCCGCCCCGATCTGGTGGAGGCGCTTGGCGCGCTGAGTCGCAAAGGCATTGCGCACTTGCTGGTCGAAGGCGGCGCTCAACTGACCGAAGCGTTTCTGGCTTCCGGTCTCGTCGATCGATTTCAACTGTTGTCGAGCGATGTGGTCGTCGGCAACAAGGGCATTGCCGCGTCGGTGCGGGGCAGTATCGAACAGCGCCTTGCCGCCGCACAACTTGTGGCGGTTGACCTGCGCGAGATCGGCAACGACGTATTGCGCACCTTCGAAAAGCCTGCCGATGCCTGAAGAAACCCCGTATTGCCATGCCGCTGAAGGGCAATGGCAGCTATTCCATCCCAAGATGGTTGCAGGAACGGCGCCAGACGACTATGGGGTTGGCGACCATGCAATACTGGCACGATCCGATGGCGCACGATGCGGCACGGTTGTTTGAATTTATCGGCGACTGCCGCACGTAAGGACTGCTCATGGCTCAGGCACCAAAACGCGACGCAGACGCCGACCGCCCCGCCAACCAGCGTGGCGCAGCACGCCTCGCGGCGGTACAGGCGCTGTACCAGATGGATATCGGTCGGGCGACGCTCGAGGATACGCTGGCCCAGTTCAGCGCTTTTCATCTCGGTCGTGAAATCGAAGGCGAACAATACCTTCCTGCCGATGCCGATTTTTTCCGTCAGATTCTGGCTGGCGTAGCCAAGCACCAGTTGACCATCGATCCGGCGATCGACAAGGCATTGACCGATAGCTGGCCGGTGGAACGGGTCGACGCCACACTGCGGGCGATTCTGCGTGCCGCCACGTTCGAACTGCTCCGCCGCCAGGACATTCCGCCGCGCGTGGTAATCACTGAATATGTCGATATCGCCAAGGCCTTCTACGAGGACGACGCAACCGGCATGGTCAATGGTGTGCTCGACAACGTCGCACGCGCCGCCGGCAGCGATATGGAAGAAACCAAGTAGGGGCAGGGGCCTTTGGTGCATGGCACTGACATGTCGCCGTGAGACAATGAGCCATGACGGAATCGCCTTCCCAGTTTGAATCTGTTCGTAATATCGTGCTGCTCTCCATCGCCCAGGCGATCGGCGGCTCCAATCAGGCCATCGTCATGGCCATCGGCGCACTGACCGCCGCCAGCATGGCACCAAGTCAGGCGCTGGCAACCCTGCCGGTCACCGCCATGATTATCGGGCTGGCGCTCGGCACCTCCCCGGCAGCATTGCTCATCCACCGCTTTGGCCGCACCCGAGGCTTCATGTTCGGCGGCGCGCTGGCGATTCCGGCCGCTCTGCTGGCGTCATTCTCGGTCTATATTGCCAATTTCTATCTGTTCACTGCGGCCCTCACCTTTGTTGGCGTCTCGGCCTCGTTCTTCCAGCAAATACGCTTCGCTGCCGCGGACAGCGTTGCTTCCGAATTCAAGGGCCGCGCTATTTCGTGGGTGATGTTCGGCGGCGTGCTGGCTGGCTTTTTCGGCCCGCAACTCAGCTCGATTTCGCGCGATTGGATCGCCGGGGCCCCGTTTGCTGCGGGCTACATCGTCATGGCCGCGCTGGCTTTGGCGTCCATTGGCGTGCTGTCGCAAACCCGGCTGGCGCCGCCGCCCGCCAAAGGTCTCGACGCGTACGGCCGGCCACTCGGCGAGCTGCTGCGCACCCCAGAGGTCTTTGTGCCCATCATGGGCGCCACGGTGACCTACGCTTTGATGACGCTGGTGATGGTCGCAGCTCCCCTGGCAATGGTCTATGCCTGTGGCCACACGCCGAGCGAGGCCAGCGGCGCCATTCAGTGGCATATCGTCGCCATGTTCGCGCCCAGCTTCGTCACAGGCTCGATCATCAAGCGGATCGGCGCCCACCTGACGGCGGCCATTGGCCTGTTGCTGATCATCGTTTGCGCCGTCACCGCGTTGAACGGAACGTCGGTCGCGCACTTCGATATTGCGCTGATCCTGCTTGGCCTGGGTTGGAACTTTGGCTTCATCGGCTCGACCACTCTGCTGACGCAAAGCTACCGCCCGGCGGAAGCATCCAAGGTTCAGGCGATCAACGAGCAATTGGTGTTCGGCACCATGGCGCTCGCCTCGATCGGTTCCGGCCTGCTGCTCCAGCTTATCGGCTGGCAAGCCATCAACACGCTTGCCATTCCAATCGCCGCCGCCGCAATCCTGTTGCTCGGCTGGGCCGACCTGCGCCGTCGCAGCACCGCGGCAACGGCTTAGCACCAACAAAAAGCCCCAGTTCCCCGGGGCCTTGAACCGCTGCGATGTCTTAGAACGACTGCAAAATCTGATCGATAAAGGTGCGATCTTCGCCGAAAGAACTGGTGCGGCGGGTCTCCATGGCGACCACCTTGCCGTCCGCCAGCGAATAGACCGCCTTGTCGACAACCTTCTTGTTCTTGTCGAAATAAACCGCCAGCACCGTGCGCGACTTGATCATCGTCATCCCGAACGCGGTCTCTTCGACCTTGGTCTGGATGTAATAATATGCGCTCTGGTCGCCGAACGTATTGGTAGTCTGCGGCGAGCCAAGGACCAGCGTCACCAGATCCTGGCTTTGGCCCACGCGAATCTGCTTGAGGGCGGAGTCCGAAATTTCATAACCCTGCGTGTGCTTGGTGATGAGGGCGCCGCCGCTGGTACATCCAGCCAGGACCAGCGCAAGGGCTGCAGCAGCTGCAAACGGCGCAATTCGCCCAGTCACGATACTCAAAGGCATGAATTTGACTTTCCCGATGGCTCTCGACTATAGGCACGCAAGAAGGCTGTGGGCACGAGGCGCGGTACGCGCGCAATGTTTAGCTGCCATCGCATCGGTCTGGCAAGGTTTAAGACCGCGCTACGCAGCGCTTTGCGGTGACTGATCAAGAGGCTAAAAGCAATCCATGATCCTATCGCTGTTTCGCAAGCGCGCTCCGAGCGTCCCGGTTTTTGGCGTGTATAACGCCATTGTGGCGCAATCCCGGCAGCCCAGATTTTACGCCGACTGGTCAGTGCCCGACACGGTGACCGGGCGCTTTGACATGATCTCGTTGCACATGGCCCTGTTGTTCCGTCGCCTGCGCTCGGATCGTGCGGCCGACAAGGATTTCAGCCAGGCGGTGTTTGACCTGTTCTTCAAGGACATGGACCGTTCGCTGCGTGAAATGGGGGCCGGGGATCTGGCCGTGCCCAAGAAAATTCAGAAGATGGGCAACATCTTTTTCGGCCTGTTGGCATCGCTCAACGCCGCAATGGATGGCAAGGACTTGGCCGGGCTCGAAGCCGTGCTGACACGCAATGTGTTCGATGGAGTAACGACGCCGACTATCCGCGCCTTTGCCGAATATGTGTTTGCCGAAGATGCGGCCCTCGCGGTCCAGTCCACGACATCCATCCTGGGCGGCGCTCTTGCATTCGAGGCGGCAGCATGAGTCCCAAGCCCGAACCGATTTTTCTCGATGCAGTTATCCGCATCGACAAACTTCATCCGCCAGGCCGTGATCTCGTGGTGACCACGGATGCGACCGGGCTGGCGCAATTAGCGGAAATTCTCAAGATCACCGCCGTTGAACGCCTTGGTGCTACGGCGACTGTGGCGCCGTTTCGCGGCGGTGTCCGGGTCCTCGGCCAACTCAAGGCGCGGATCGTTCAGCCCTCGGTGGTGTCGTTCGAGCCGGTCACCCAGGATATCGACGAGCCAATCGACCGCATCTTCATGCCCAACAGCGGCAAGCCCCGGAATTCCGCACCTGGCGCCGAGATTTTTGTCGATCTCGAAGACGATGTCCCCGATGAGCTTGATGGACCCGAACTCGATCTGACTGATCTGCTGATCGAAACCGTTGCTCTGGCAATTAATCCCTATCCCCGCGCACCCGGCGAAAGCCTTGATACTCTGGGCCTCAAGATCAGCGACGAGGAAACTTCGCCCTTTGCTGGCCTTAAATCGCTCAAGAATCCGTCCGACAAGCCATGATCGAAAACCGATCATCGGTTGACGGACCACCCTGCAGGGCTTGCGCCTCAATGGTGATGGGATATGTTGGCCAATGCCCGCACACCGGGCTGGAATGCGGGCGGAAATGACCGATACGATTAGAATTTCTGTGGACGCCATGGGGGGCGATAACGGTCCCCGTATTGCGATCCACGGCGCCCGGCTAGCTCTGCGCGAACGCAAGAATACCAGTTTCATTTTCCACGGCCCGCAACCGATTCTGGCGCCGCTGCTGGAGGAATTTGCCGAGCTAAAGCCAGTTTCCACGATCAAACACTGTGAAGTTGTCATCGCCATGGACGAAAAGCCCAGCCAGGCTTTGCGCAAGGGCAAGAATACGTCTTCGATGTGGAATGCCCTGCAATCGGTCAAGGACGGCGAGGCTGACGTGGCCGTCTCGGGCGGCAATACCGGCGCCTTGATGGCCATGGCAACCTTTTGCCTGCGCCCGATCGAAGGCATTTCGCGCCCCGCTATCGCCGCGATCTGGCCAACGATGCGCTCCGATATCGTGGTGCTCGACGTCGGCGCCACCATTGGCGGCGATGCACGGCAACTGGTGGACTTCTCCATTCTCGGCGCGGCCCTCGCCCGCGCCTTGTTCGATCAGGACAAGCCAACTATCGGCCTGCTCAATATTGGCACCGAGGAGGTCAAGGGCCTCGATTCAATCAAGGAAGCCGGCAAGATTCTCGCTGCCGCGTCCGGGTCAGGCTTCACCTACCATGGCTTTGTCGAAGGCGATGATCTGGGCAAGGGCACAGTTGACGTCATCGTCACTGAAGGCTTCACCGGCAATATCGCGCTCAAGACCGCCGAAGGCACGGCCCGGCAGGTTGGCTGGTATCTCCGTCAGGCGCTCAGCGCCAACTGGATGAGCAAGCTCGGCGCGCTGTTTGCCACCTCTGCCCTCAGGGCACTGCGCCGCAAAATGGACCCGCGCACCGTCAATGGCGGGGTGTTTCTCGGCCTTAATGGCATCGTCATCAAATCCCATGGCGGCACCGACGAGATTGGCTACAAGAGCGCTCTGGGTCTCGCCTATGAGATGGCCCGTAGCCGCCTGATCGACAAGATTGGTGAAGGCATGAAACAGTTTCCCATTAGTGCCGTGCCCAGCATTCCCACTCCCGAACCTGAGGCAAAACCGGCGTGACCCAGCGTAGTATTATCCGCGGTGTCGGCGGTTACCTTCCAGAAAGAATCCTGACCAACGCCGAGCTCGCCCTGACGGTGGACACGTCGGACGAATGGATTCAGCAGCGCGTTGGCATCAAGGAACGGCACATTGCGGCCGAGGGGCAGTTCACCTCTGATCTTGCCGTGGAAGCGGCGCGCAAGGCGATGGGGGCGGCCAATGTGACGCCAGCCGACATCGACATCATCATCGTGGCGACAACTACGCCCGATTACACGTTCCCGGCAGCAGCAACACTGGTCCAGATGAAGCTGGGCATGCATCACGGCATGGCGCTCGACATCCAGGCGGTCTGCTCTGGCTTCGTCTATGCGGTGGCCACCGCCGACAGCTACCTCAAGAACGGCCTCGGTACCCGCGCGCTCGTCATCGGCGCCGAAACCTTTTCGCGCTTGCTGGACTGGACTGATCGCACCACCTGCGTGCTGTTCGGTGATGGCGCTGGCGCTGTGGTGATGGATTTGGCCACTGATGCCGAAATCGCCGCGGGGCGCGGCCTGCTGGCCTCAGCGCTGCGGTCCGATGGCCACCACTGGGATAAGCTCTACGTCGATGGCGGACCGTCGTCGACTGGCACCACTGGCCATGTTCATATGCAGGGGCCCGAAGTGTTCCGCCACGCCGTCGGCAAGATTACCGATGTGGTCTATTCCGCGCTCGAAAAGGGCGGTGCCACCGTGGACGACTTGGATTGGTTCGTGCCCCACCAGGCCAACCGCCGCATTATCGACGGGGCGGGGAACAAACTCGGTCTGCCGCCTGAAAAAGTTGTCGTCACGGTTGATCTTCACGCCAATACCTCGGCCGCCTCGGTTCCGCTGGCGCTCAGTGTCGCGGTGGCCGATGGGCGCATCAAGCAGGGCGACCTGGTGATGCTCGAAGCGATGGGCGGCGGCTTTACCTGGGGTGCTTCGCTCATTCGGTGGTAGGGTATACGGCGCGCATTGACCTGTGGTGTTTCAAGGCGTTAGTCTCTCTTTGGGTGGAGGAACCCGAGTGCAGATCCGGTTGATGCGGGCGGCTTTGCCAGCCGCCGCGGGCCAGGGAAACATCCCGGCAAACCAGGTAGCGCAGATGCGGCTGATCGGAATGCAGGTATCTCGGCGCCTGACCAAAGCGCCGTCGGTGGGGATTTGACCCTTTAGGCAATAGCGGAGGTGTGAATGACGCAGAAAACTGTGACGCGAGCCGATCTGGCAGAGGCTGTCTACGGCACTGTCGGTCTGTCGCGAACCGAATCGGCTGAACTGGTCGAACGTGTGCTGGAAATGATCGGCGACGCGCTGATCGGCGGCAGCAATGTGAAGCTCTCCTCCTTCGGATCATTCCAGGTTCGCTCAAAAAATGAGCGAATTGGCCGAAATCCGAAGACTGGGGAGGAAGTTCCGATCCTGCCGCGGCAGGTTCTTGTGTTCAAACCCAGCA
Organism: Devosia sp.; assembly: GCF_039927955.1. Lineage (GTDB taxonomy): Bacteria > Pseudomonadota > Alphaproteobacteria > Rhizobiales > Devosiaceae > Devosia. The sequence goes on from NZ_JBDSUA010000068.1 coordinate 56,786, forward strand.
ACGTGTTGAAATCCAAGATCAACAAATCTATGGTTCGTGCTGGAAAATAACACTTTCTCCCATGGGGAGCTTGGTGGATAAATCACCAGACGCGTTTCGCACGATCTCTGAAGCCGCTGAAGAGCTGGACCTTCCCCAGCATGTGCTGCGCTTTTGGGAAACCCGATTTGCCACGATCAAACCGCTGAAGCGCGGCGGGGGGCGGCGCTATTACCGCCCCGAGGACGTGCTGCTGCTCAAGGGCATTCGGCATCTGCTCTATGATCAGGGTTTCACCATCAAGGGCGTGCAGCGCATCCTGAAGGATCAGGGTAGCCGCTACGTCATTGCCGTCGGCGAAGGCAAACCGATCGACGAAATCCTTCCGATGCTGGAAGCCGCCGAGGACGCCGAGGCAGAGATGCTGCTCGAGGCGCCGGCTGAGGTTCCCGGGGTCCGTACGCTCGATCAAAGCGATCGCGAAAAACTTTCGGATGTGTTGCGCGAACTGCTGGATTGCAAACGCATTCTGGAGCGGGCCCGCGAGGCCTGAGGCTACCGCAGACGTGGTCCCAGGGCGGTCGTGGCAAGGCAGTTAGTCCAGCAGCGTCCGCCGTACAGCCAGGTCCCAACCTTTGAGCTTGGCCTTCCGCTCGCCTGCTGCCATCGCCGGTGCGAACTGCGTGTCCCTCGCCCAACTCTTGGCGAAGGCCTCGGCATCGGGCCAGACGCCCATTTTTGATCCGGCCAGCCAGGCTGCGCCAAGCGCAGTGGTTTCCAGAATCGTCGGCCGATCGACCGGCGCGTTGAGGATATCGGCGAGGAACTGCATGGTCCAGTCGGACGCAACCATACCGCCATCGACGCGCAGCACGGTTTCGCCGCCGCCTTTCCAGTCCTTGCGCATCGCATTGAGCAGGTCGCGGGTCTGATAGCAGACAGCTTCCAGCGCCGCCTTGGCAATCTCGGCCGGGCCGGAATTGCGGGTGAGGCCATAAATGGCTCCTCGCGCTTCCGCATCCCACCAAGGTGCGCCAAGACCCACAAAGGCCGGGACCATGTAGACATGCTGGCTTGGGTCTGCGGTCAGCGCCAGTGGCCCGGTTTCGCTGGCGTGCTGGACCAGTTTCAAGCCATCGCGCAGCCATTGCACGGCGGCGCCGGCAATAAAGATCGAGCCTTCCAGGGCATAGGTAGTTTTGCCGTCCAGCCTGTAGGCGATGGTGGTCAGCAGGCGGTTCTTCGAGCGCACCAGATCGGCGCCGGTATTGAGCAGCGCAAAGCAGCCAGTGCCATAGGTGGACTTGAGCATGCCGGGTTCAAAGCAGGCCTGACCGATCGTGGCCGCGTGCTGGTCGCCGGCAACGCCGCGAATGGGAATGGCAGCGCCGAATAGCGACGTGTCCGTCGTGCCGAAGTCATCGGCGCAATCCTTGACCACCGGCAACACGCTAGCCGGTATATCCAGCAGTCCGAGCAACTGGTTGTCCCAGTGATTACCTTCGATATTGTAGAGCAGCGTGCGGCTGGCATTGGTGGCGTCGGTGGCGTGTACCTTGCCGCCGGTCAGCCGCCAGATCAGGAAGCTGTCGACCGTGCCAAACGCCAGTTCGCCGGCTGAAGCCCGTCGCCGCGCGCCTTCGACATTGTCGAGCAGCCACTTGATCTTGGTGCCGGAAAAATACGGATCGAGCAGCAGGCCGGTCTTTTTGGTGAACAGCTTTTCCTTGCCCGCCTTGCGCAGCTTGGCGCAGAGCGGTGCGGTACGGCGGTCCTGCCAGACGATAGCGTTGTGGATCGGCTCGCCAGTCTTGCGATCCCAGATCAGCGTGGTTTCGCGCTGATTGGTGATGCCGATGGCGGCGATATCCCTGGCCTCGATCTTGGCTTTCTTCAGCGCGGCGCGAACAGCCCAGAGCACACTTTCCCAGATTTCTTCGGGATCATGCTCGACCCAGCCATCCTGCGGGAAATGCTGCTTGAATTCCTTTTGGCCAGAGCCGACGATTTTCTGGTCAGCGTCGAACACAATGGCTCGGCTGGAGGTGGTTCCCTGGTCGATCGCCAGAACATGTCCGCTCATCTGCTTCCCTCGCGCGCGGTCTCAGGCCGCTTTTGACGTCACATAGGTTTCAACCGCTTCGGCCTCAGCCTTACTCAAATGCAGTCCGAGCTTGGTCCGGCGCCACAGCACATCCTGCGCCGCACGCGCCCATTCATTGGCGATCAGATAGTCTACCTCACGCTGATACAGATCGGCGCCAAAGTGCTGGCCGAGATCATCAAGGCTCTGTGCGTCGCCGAGCAGCGCGCGCGACTTCGTGCCATAGAGGCGCATCAGCCGCTTGATCAGCGTTTGGGGCAGGTCGGGATAGTCTTTGTGCAGCCGGCGAACCTCGGCGTCGAACGCCAATGGCTCGAACTCGCCGCCTGGCAGCTTGGCGACGCGCGTCCATGGCGCGCCTTTCTTGCCCAGCACATGCTCGATCTTTTCCAGCACCGACTCGGCGAGGCGTCGCGATGTGGTGAGCTTGCCGCCAAATACGTTAACTGCCGCGCCCGTTGCAGCATCGCCATCGACGCGCAAGACGTAGTCTCGGGTCGCCTCCTGCGCTGCCGAGGCACCGTCATCGAACAGCGGGCGCACGCCAGAATAGGTCCAGACGATCTGATCGCGCGTGATCGGATTCTTGAAATACTCACTGGCGGCAGCGCAGAGATAGTCGGTCTCTTCGTCCGATATATGCACCTTGGAAATGTCGCCGTGATAGTCTTGGTCGGTAGTGCCGATCAGGGTGAACTCGCCCTCATAGGGGATGGCAAAGAAGATGCGGCCATCGGCGTTCTGGAAGAAATAGCAGCGATCATGGTCATAGAGCTTCTTGACCACGATGTGGCTGCCTTTGACCATGCGCACATTATGGGCATTGTTGCTGCCCATCGTGGCGCCGAGCACTTCATCGACCCAGGGGCCCGCGGCGTTGACGACCAGCTTGGCGCACACGGTCTGCACCGTGCCATCCTTGCTCAATAGGTCCAGCACCCAGACGCCGTTATCGCGCTTGGCCGAAATGACCTTGGTGCGGGTGGCGATCCTTGCACCCTTGGCCTGGGCATCTTGTGCGTTGAGCACCACAAACCGTGCGTCATCCACCCAGCAGTCGGAATATTCAAACGCCAGCCCATAGCCATCCTTGAGCGGCCGCCCCGCCTCATCCTTGCGCAGATCCAGCGTCTTGGTCGGCGGCAGCAGCTTGCGGGTGCCGATGTAGTCGTAAAGCGCCAGTCCGGCCCGCAACACCACGGCAGGGCGCATGCCTTTTTCATAGGGCAGGATGAAGCGGCGCGGCGAGATAATGTGCGGCGCATTGGCCCACAGCACCTCACGTTCCGACAGCGCTTCGCGCACCAGCCGAAATTCATAATGTTCCAGATAACGCAGGCCGCCATGGATCAGCTTGGTCGCCGCCGACGAAGTGCCCGAGGCCAGGTCGTTCATTTCCGCGAGCATCACCGAAAAGCCCCGGCCCACCGCGTCCCGGGCCACGCTGACTCCATTGATGCCGCCACCGATAACGAAAATGTCGAACAGTTCGGTTTCGGCCATGGCCTTCGTATCTCCCTCGCTATGTTTCGTTTATATGCGAATAAGTTTCGTTATGAAATAAATATCTTTCGTTTTGGCTTGAAAACTGGCACTCCAAACCTTTCCCAAACCATTCGGCATTGACGGGCATGCCCCGCGCGGTTTAGTCGAGATAACCCCTCCAGGCCCGGATACTCGGCCATGTTCGCCATCATCAATGTCATTGCGCCGATCTTTGCGCTGATGGCGCTTGGCTATGCCGCAGTGCGCTACAAATTGTACCCGCAGGAGGGGGTGAAGGCGCTCATCGCCTTCGTCAATAATTTCGCTACGCCTTGCCTGCTGTTCCATTCCATCGTCACCGGCGATTTCCGCTCGGCGTTCAACCCGGCAATCGTTGGCTCATATTACATCGGCGCCTTGTGCTGTTTCATTATCGGGATAGTTCTGGGCCTCAAACTCTTCCGCAACGCCGCGGCAGACGCCGTTTCAGCAGGGTTTTCGGCGACTTTTACCAATACCGTGCTGGTTGGCATCCCCATCATCCAGCGCGCCTACGGCGTCGAGTCCATGCCGGTCGTGTTGTCGATTATTGGCATTCATGGTGCCGTGTTGATGACGACCGGCATGATGACCATGGAAATGGTGCGCCGGGACGGCAAACCGCTGGGCCCAGCAGTGCTGGGAGCGTTGCGGCGCATCGCCTCCAACCCGTTGATCTGGGGCATTTCCGCCGGCATGATCTGCGTGTTTCTGGGCATCAGCTTCAATGAACCAGTGGACGCGTTTTTGACGATGATGTCGCAGGCCGTGGTGCCGGCCGCGCTGTTCGGCATTGGCGGGGCGCTGAATGAATACCGCCTGTCGGAGAGCTGGTTGCAATCGCTGGTGGTGGCGACGCTCAAGCTGATGGTGCATCCCGCCATCGCCTATGTGCTGATGGTCATGGTGTTCCACGTTGACCTCAGCATCGCCCGCTACGGAATTTTGCTCAGCGCTATGCCCAGCGGCATCAATTCATATGTATTCGCGACCTATTATAATCGCGGTGTCAGCGTCGCGGCCAATACCGTGCTGATTGCAACGGTGGCCTCGGCGCTGACGGTGTCGTTCTGGCTGTTCGTCCTCGGCTCCTAGCTATTCGGCGGCAGTTGCCGGCATGGCATCCGGTTCGCCTGCCAGCTTGGGCGCATCGCGCCCGGCCAGCTTGACGTCAGGCATCAGCGCCGCACACACGAGCCCCACGAGGAACATCGCCGCGCCGAAATAGTAGATCGACGCGAAGGCGCTCGAGAACACGTTGACCACCGCCGCATGCAACTCGACCGGCAGCGCGGACATGACATCTGGCGTCATCGAGCTGATCGCCTGAGGCAGTTGCGCCGATTGTTCCGCCGGCATCCCCGCCTGGCCCCGGACCAATGCCGCGGTGAGCAGTCCGCCGTTGATGGCAAGCCCTAGCGACGCGCCGACCATGCGGGACAGCGTGACGGTGCCGGTTGCAGCGCCAACATCCTGTCGCGGCGCTGCGTTCTGCACCGCAACCATGATCGTCTGCGTTTGCAGGCCGATAGACAGCGAGAAGAAGAACATCAGCACGCAGATCCACCACAGCGGCGTCGCCGAGCCGACCATGGCAAATCCCAGCATGGTGGCGACGCCCACCACCATCGACAGGATGGGATAGAGCTTGTATCGCCCGGTGCGCGAGACGAGGTTCCCCGAACCGATCGAGCCAACCAGCGCGCCAACTGCCGATGGCAAGAACAACAGACCGGCCAGGGCAGGCGGCAGGCTGGTGATGGTCTGCAGGAACAGCGCAAAGTAGTTGAGCATCCCCAGCGTCGAAATCCCGCCCACCACCGAGATCAGCAGCGACAGCGCCACCGTCCGGTCGGCGAACAGGTGCAACGGCACCACCGGCTCCGGCGCTCGCCGTTCCACCACGATGAAGGCGATCAGCGCCGCAACGATGACCAGCGGCATGCCATAGACCATCGCCGGCCCGAAGCCGCCATTGAGCACGTTTTCTGCCCAGTACACGGTGCCCGTAACGCACGCGGCAAGCAGCACTCCGCCCGCCACATCGATGCGCGGTTGGCGACCGGTTTCGGTATGCGGCATCTGCCAGAGCAGCACGGCGATAGCGGCCACCCCGATCGGCAGGTTGATCAGGAAGATATATTCCCAGCCTAGCGACTGGGCGATGATCCCGCCGGCGACCGGTCCGATGATGCTCGAAAGCGTGAACACCGCCGAGCTGTACCCCTGGTACCGAGCGCGTTCGCGGGGCTCGAACAGGTCGGCCATGATGCCGAATGCCGAGGTCATCAGGCCGCCACCGCCAAGCCCCTGCAGCACGCGCGCCGCGA
>NZ_JBDSUA010000069.1:0-14275 GCF_039927955.1 Devosia sp.
ATCACCGAAATCGACGGCTGCAGTGGAGGCGGGGGTGTCGGTGGTTGCCGGCGTGGCTGGAGTGTCGGTCGTCGCGGTCGGCGCGGCGCCATCCTTGGCGGTTGCCGTGCCGGCCTTGACGGCTGCCTCGCAATCGGTGGCGTCCTTCTTGATATCGACAGCCGACGGATCGGACGAAACGCCGGTGCCGGTAAAGCGCGGATCGTCGCATTCGCCGTCCTTGGACCATTCGCTGGTGTCATCGCCGAAGTCAACGGCAGCACCGGTCGTGGCGACCGCCGGGGTGTTGGTGGTGGCCGGCGTGGTGGGGGCGCCGTCCTTGAGCGTTACCGTGCCGGCATCAAAGGCCGCCTTGCAGTCGGTGGCGTCTTTCTTGATATCGGCTGCGACCAGTTCGGAGGCCGCGCCCTGTCCGGTAAAGCGCGGATCGTCGCACTCGCCATCCTTGGCCCACTCGCTGGTGTCATCGCCAAAGTCGATGCTGGCGGCAGTGGCTGCGGCGGGCGGCGTGGTCTTTTCGGCAAAGCCCGGCGTGGCGGCAACCAGGGTCAGGGCAAGCCCCAGCACCGTGCCGTTCAAAAGAAATCTGGCATAGTTCATGTGTTCCCTCCCAAGGGCTGATCCAGCAGCGCAGAGATTTACATTACAGCGGCTTTTCTGCGGCAAGAAGCGGTCATGCAAATATTGTTAACCGGCGCGGACCATCAGGTCGTCTGCGCCGCAATGGTGGTCTGGGGCGCCCCGGCAGCAGGCTTCTGCTTGCGCGAGAACAGCCAGACGCCTGCCAATACCAGCACGGTTCCGGCAGCGTGCCAAGGCGTAAAGGCTTCGCCCAGCACGCCGATGGCCAGCCCGACCGTCACCACCGGCGAGATATTGCCAACAATTGCCGTGCGCTCCGAACCGATCAGGCCAATGGCGGTCGAGATGCAATAGGCCGGCAGCACGGTGGAAACGGTGCCGATGGTCAGCATCAACAGCAGGGCATGGCCATTGACCGCCAATGCGCTCAGCGGATGGGTGGCGAGGAAATGCGCGACCACGGCAGGCCCCGCGGCGCTCATGGCGATGGAGGTAAACAGCTGGGCGCCCATGCGATCGATCAATGGCTTGGCCAGGATCTGGTAGCCGGCATAGGCAATGGCCGAGCCGAAGACCAGTGCCGAACCGAGCAGCACATTGTCGCCTTCGACGGCAAAATCGCGCCAGAAGATCAAGGCGATGCCGCCATAGCTGACCAGCAGCGAGACGATCATCGCGGGGGTGATGCGGCGCTTGAAAAAGATTGCGCCGAAGGCCACGACGAAGAAGGGGTAGGTCAACAGGATCAGCCGATCGAGCTGGGCGGTGATGTAGGTCAGCGCCGAAAAATCCAGATAGCTGGCGACGTAATAGCCGAGCACGCCGACGCCCAGGGCGGACAGCGCGCTGCGCCGATCCAGCACCGGCGGCGCCCCGACGGATCGCTGCGCCAGTCGGCGGCGATAGCCCAGGAGACCGACGGTGACGAAAATCGGCACGGCCACGATCATGCGCCAGGTCAGGGTAGTGACCGCATCGACCTGTTCGAGCATCGCCAGCTTGATGACGATGCCCTTGGTGGCAAAGAATGCTGCGCCCAGCAAAGCAAGGGCGAGGCCCAGCAGTTGGGCATTGCGGGCGGCGGCAGCGGGGGAGGGGGCAGGCGAGGCCATCGGGGTCGTCCCTTGTGTGCCCGCCATCATGTCACCGGAGCGCCTGATGGCGGGCCGGTGAAATCGAAGTCGCTAGATGTCAGCGCTCGTCCCGGACCCGAGGGGTGCCAAGAATGAGAATGGTTTTAATGAGGATGGTGCGCGCGGACATGGCGGGTTGATACCCCCATGGGCCGGATCGCGTAAAGTAGGTAGGATGCGAATTGTTTTGGTGTGGCTGAGATTGCCGCCGTGTCGCTCAGCGGGAGCATCCGTGTCCACCAGCATTCGTGAAATTTTCATTCAGAAAAACGGGAATTTACGTTTTTAAATTCGGAATAATACCAAAAAAACTCGAGTGCTGTCTCGTAACAAGGCAATAGGTCAAATTGGGTAAGATCCAGTCCTCGATGGGCAAAATCACCTCGCCTTTTTACAATCCTCTCCTCGATTTTCTTTTTAAGCCTTTTAACTATCACAGCAGTATCTGGAGATAATCGTTCAATTTTTCCTGCGAATTGGTGCAGCCGACTGGACACCTTGCCATCATCTTCACCCGACAGAATAGTGACGGCCGACTCAATGGCAGCATAAAGATATACAATCGCGAAGTTTGCCCTGTTCTTCGAAAATTCAATAATTGATTTGTGAAGAAGCTGAACGGCACGATCTTCTGAAGAAAATGCCAGGTATAATTCGAAATATGAACTCGGCTGAAACCCTTGTGGGCAGTTCTCAAAAGCCGATGCTGTGACGTTCACTTGCCTTGGTCCGGTGAACTGAAGATGAGGAAATATGAATTCGCCCTTTGAGACATTGCCAGCAATTCCCGCGGAAATAGGGTGGGCTACGACAACAAGCTCCGGTAACAATAGTGCCTTAGGAAGAAGATCGTCGAGATTAACAATGGAAATTCGGCCTATTTTGAACTTTATATCAATATGTAAACTTACATTTGAGAATGCTTCAAAAACGCCACTAGGACCAAATAAGCAGCATTTCTTTAGCTCATCGAACAGAGAAAACCTTTCACCAGTTCTAGTTAATGTATATCCACCGTCCCTAATGTCAGAGTATTCGCTCGTGGCGAAAACGCTCATCCCCCCACTCGATGTCGTTTCGTTGCCGTTTATTTTGACAATGTTTTGTCGGACAAATGGATAGGTTTGCCTGTTTGCTAAATCCATTGAATTTCCAAAATGCATCGGCGTTATTCGGCGACTGAAACAGACGCGCTGCCTTCACCAGCCTCGTTCGCTTCGCGTTCGGTTGTCAGGTCGGCCAAGGTTAAGTACCACGAAGGTCAGACGCGGCGCTTTCATAGTCATTCGAGCGGGCCCCATCGTGCGGGTCTTTAGCTCCCGCATCAAGCCCGAGGATGCGCCTTGCGGTAACTTTCCAGCAGGCGATCGGTGTCGACGGCGGTATAGATCTGCGTGGTGGAGAGCGATGCATGGCCCAATAGTTCCTGGATGGCGCGCAGATCGCCACCCCGGCCGAGCAGATGGGTGGCAAAAGAATGGCGCAGCGCATGGGGTGTGGCTGAAGGCGGCAGGCCGAGCGCCGAGCGGAGCTGTACGACACGCATCTGGATCAGCCGAGGCGACAGCACCCCGCCTTTGACGCCGCGAAACAGCGGATCGTCGGGCCAGAGCTTGAATGGGCAGAGGCCGAGATAGGTTTCAATCATGGTGCGGACAGTGTCGATCAGCGGCACCAGGCGGATCTTGCCGCCCTTGCCGGTGACGCGGATGGAATTGCCTTCGAGATCGCCGCGGGTGACGGCGAGGGCTTCGGCAATGCGCAGGCCCGCGCCATAACACAGCGCCAACACCGCCATGTCGCGGGCCGCGACCCAGGGGCGCTCTTCCATCTCGGCGGTGGTGGCAATGGTCTGCTTGGCTTCACTGACAGTCAGGGCCTTGGGCAGCGATTTGGGAATTTTGGGGGTGCGGATGACATTGAGTGCCTCGGTGGCCATCACCCCGTCGCGTTCCAAAAACTTGAAGAAGGATTTGAGCGCTGACAGCACCCGCGCCAGCGAGCGGGAGCCAAGGCTTTCCTCGCGCCGCACCGCCATGAAGGCGCGAATATCAGCGCCACGCAAGGCGGACAACGTGGCAATGGTGACGGTGCCGCCGGTGTGGCCGGCCAGGAAATTGAGAAACTGGCCGAGGTCGCGGGAATAGGCTTCCAGCGTGTTTTCGGCCAGGCGTTTGACCGAGCCCAGTTCGCGCTGCCAATGCGCGATGTGCAGCTTGAGGGCTTCGTCGGTGGCAAAAGCGGTTTCGGTCATGGCGGCAGGATAGACGAGTCGCGGTTAGCAAAGCGTAGCCGATGATGATCGCTTCAGCGGTAGTGAAAGCGGATCTCGGCGGGGCAGGACGGGTAGTGGATCACCGGCGGCGAAGAGAGGCCAAAATCAGCGCGCAAGCTGTCGGGCAGGGGCTGGGGCAGGCGCGGGCGGCGCCACCAGGCGCCAATGGCGGTGCGCATAACTGGCAGCAGGCCGAGGCGGCTGACGGCGTCGACAATGATCTGTTCGCCAGATGCGGCGGGGGCAAAAGCGGTCATCACAAATCCTCCTGGCGATCAAATTAGGCCAGGTTGATGACAGGGCGTGTCAGCAGGGCGCGGACCGGCGTTATGGTAAACCAAACTTTAACCGGATCGGGCGAGGGTGAGCGCTGCAGCGTGGAGCCCATCGTGTTTGTCCGACTGACCCTTTCAGCTTTGGCTCTTCTCAGTTTGGCGCCGGGCGTATTGGCTCAATCGCCCGACTATTTCGGCAATGACGATTTCGATGCATCGCGCGACCTGCGCTACACTGCCAGCAGTGACAGCGTGCGCTTCGATGCCGCGTTTGGGGCGATGTACCTGCAGGGCAAGGAATACGTGTATATCGGTGACTATAAACTCAGCCAGTTGAACTGGCAGAGCAAGGTGCCAATGCTGCGCGGCAGCCTGGCGGTCAATGTCGGCAATGGCTTCAGCGTGCGCGTCGAGGGTAGTACCGCAGCGTTTGGCAGCAGTTATATGGAAGATTATGACTGGTTGGGTGGCTCGGACGCCGACAATGCCTGGACCGATCGCTCCCAGCATAACGATACCAAGCTCGATCATTATTTTACCGGCAGCCTTTCGGCCGGCTATGACCTGGTCAATGACGGCCAGTCGACACTGCGGGTCAGTGGCGGGGTGAAATATACCGATGTGAAATGGAGCGCCTATGGCGGTTCATACATCTACAGCAATGGCGGATTCCGCAATCAGTTCGGCGATTTTGCCGCCGGCGCCCCGGGCATCACCTATCGCCAGCAATTGCCCGAACTGTTTGTCGGTGTCGATGGTGACGTCGACTATGGCGGGGTGCGCTGGGGCGGCATGCTGCGCGGCGGGGTGACAACCTATGCCCGCACTACCGACGATCACTGGATGCGCCACCTGCAAGTGATCGATCAGCTGGGGTTTGCGCCAACCTTTACTGCCGGCAGCGATCTTGGATTTGCCTTGGGGCCAAATGTGCAACTCTTCATCGACGCGCGCTACAGCGCCATCTTCCGGCAGCGTGGTCAGTCCGACTATTATGACACCGTCACGGGCAACAGAACCATCCACAGCAGCGATGCAGGGGCGGGTGAACTGCAGACGCTGGAACTGACCGGCGGGCTTAAAGGCCATTTCTAAGCCGTTTGGTTGGCCGAATCGGTTTCCATCCTTATCTATGTGTCCAGAACAGAACGGGCACAAATGGAACAGCTTCCCGACATCGTGGCGGTGATGGTCAGCGTGGCCGTCGAAGGGCCGTATTCCTATCGGGTGCCGGCCGGCATGGTGGTGCAGCGCGGCTCGATCGTGGCTGTGCCGCTGGGGCCGCGGCTGACGCTGGGCGTGGTCTGGGGCGCGCCCAAGGATAGTTTTGCCCATAACCGGCTCAAGGACATCGCGCAGGCGTTCGACGTGCCGGCGCTGTCCGAAGAATTGCTCAAGCTCGTCGATTGGGTGGCGCGCTATACGCTGGCGGCGCCCGGCGCGGTGTTGCGGGCGGTGCTGCGCTCGACCGAGGCGCTGGAGCCGGAGCGGCCGATCGTGGCATTCCGGCGCACCGGCCATGAGCCGGAGCGGCTGACGCCGGCGCGATTGCGGGTGCTTGATGCGCTGATGGACGATCAGGTTTGGCCCAAAGCGGCGCTGGTTGGGGCGACCGGGGTTTCGCCGTCGGTGATCGAGGGGCTGGAACGGGCGGGGGCAATCGAGCGGCTCGAGATCGCGCCGCCGCCGATTGTCATGCCGCCGGACCCGGATGAAGGCGTGGCGGTGCTCAATGGCGGGCAACAGGCGGCGCTGGAGCAGATCCGCCAGATCGATCCACTGCAGTTCGGCGTGGCGCTGCTCGACGGGGTGACCGGGGGCGGCAAGACCGAGGTGTTTTTCGAGGCGGTGGCCGATACGCTGCGGGCCGGACGGCAGGCGCTGATCCTGCTACCGGAGATTGCGCTGACGCACACCTTTCTGGCGCGCTTCACCAAACGCTTTGGTACCAGGCCTGCCGAATGGCACTCCGATATGACCCCGGCGCAACGCGCCCGCGTCTGGCGCGGCGTGCTCGATGGCACGGTGCGGGCGGTCGTCGGGGCACGCTCGGCGCTGTTCCTGCCATTTCGCGAACTGGGCATACTGGTGCTCGATGAAGAGCATGACGGCGCCTATAAACAGGCCGATGGCATTACCTATCATGCCCGTGACATGGCGGTGGTGCGGGCGCATCTGGCCGGGGCGCGGGTGATCCTGTCCTCGGCGACGCCATCGGTGGAGACGCGCAACAATGCCAATCAGGGGCGCTATTCGCATGTGATGCTCAATGCGCGGTTCGCGGCAGCGGCGATGCCCAATATCACTGCCATCGACATGCGCGAGGAGGGGCCGGAAAAGGGCCAGTGGATCGCCCCCAAACTGGCGCGCGAGATTTTTGCCACGCTGGACCGGGGCGAGCAGGCGCTGCTGTTCCTCAACCGGCGCGGGTATGCACCGCTTACATTGTGCCGGCAATGCGGGCACCAATATCAATGTCCTGATTGTTCGGCCTGGCTGGTGGAGCACCGGTTTCGCGGGGTACTGGCCTGTCACCATTGTGGGCATGAACAAAAGATTCCCAAGGATTGCGGCGCCTGTGGGGCGGTCGATGCGCTGGTCGCGGTGGGGCCGGGGATAGAGCGGATCGCCGAAGAAGCCGCCGCGCGGTTTAACGATGCACGGCGGGTGATCCTGTCGTCGGACATGGGCAGCAATGCGCATTTGCGGGACCGTTTTTCCGAGATCGAAAAGGGCGAGTACGATCTGATCATCGGTACGCAACTGGTGGCCAAGGGGCACCATTTCGAAAAACTGACACTGGTTGGTGTGCTCGATGCTGATCTGGGGCTGGCGCATGGCGATCCGCGGGCGGCGGAAAAGACCTTCCAGATTTTGACCCAGGTGGCGGGCCGGGCCGGCCGCGCCTCACGCACGGGCAAGGCCATGTTGCAGACCTATCATCCCGATCATGCAGTAATGCGGGCCATGGTCACCGGCGACCGCGAGGCGTTTTATGCCCACGAACTGGCGGCGCGAGAAGCGGGCGGATTGCCGCCCTTTGGCCGGCTGGCGGCGCTGATCGTGTCGGCCAGCGAGCATGACGTGGCGATGGGCTATGCCAAAAAGCTGCTGAGCGCCGCGCCAATGGCCGATGGGGTCAAGCTGTTCGGCCCCGCCGATGCGCCAGTGGCCATGGTGCGCGGGCGGCACCGGGTACGCCTCCTGGCGCAGAGCGGCAAGGACTTCGACCTCTCCGGCTATGTGCGGTTCTGGATCGGTTCGGCCGAGAAAACCACTGGCAACCTGCGCGTGCAGGTCGATATCGATCCGCAGAGCTTCATGTAGGCAACAGATCCTTCAGTGCCGCGTCAAAGGTTTCGCCGCCCGCGACCATGTCCAGGAGGTCGCGCAGACCATTTCGGCCGATATGGTGGTTGAGTTCGGCCACCGCTGCAGCGGCGGCGCCATAACCGGCGATCCAGTCCCGCTCCGCCAGCAACTGGTTCCACGCCACGCGATCAACGGCATGCTTGATCCAGGCGATATCGGCGGCGGTATAGGGCTGGTTGAAGCGGTCGTCGTGCGCCAGATAGGTCGCTAGTCCTTCATTGAACCAGACGGGAACCGGTTCGCTCCACAGGCCGCGCCAGCCGAGGCGGGCGGCGAGTTCGGCGTGCAGGCGCTCATGGGTGAGGATAGCGGGCCGCAGCCCCTGCGGGGCGATGCGGATCAGCTGCCAGCCATACGTTATCCCCGTCGAGCCGCCGCCAAACGTTGCGAGGCATTGTGGGCGCGTGCAAAGCACATAGCGCGGGTGGCTTTGCAACGAGCCGTAGAATTCGGCAATTGCGCTGTCAGCGGTGGCCATCAACTGCCGGAAGTGATCGGCCTGGGCGGGGTCGTCGGTAAAGGCATCGTCCCCAATTGCGATCAGTCCAAAGCACTGTGGACACAAGGCGCGCTGTGGGCCGGGAATGGCCGCGGCTGCCGCACCACTTGCCAGAACCAAAAATACGGCAGCTCCCGCCAGCCAAGCCCAAATCCGCATCTTTGCCTCCCTCGCCACTATAGATATGCAGGCCCGCACGGGCGTGATCAAGCCATGCGGGAAATCTTGTGCCCTGCGACACTTTCACCCCCGATGAATCTCGGCTGCAAGCCTTGCAAGCCGCGCAGTGCTTGTGTTAGTGCAGGCGCAATCTCGGCAGGGTCTCCGGACGGCCTCGTCGATCAAGAATTTTCAGCGTCAGCGACCGCCCGGTTTTCGCAACATATGCGGGTTCAGCGGGCAGGAACCAAGAGGGTGATGCGGCATTGGCAGCGCAGAATTCAGTGCTTGTACAGATTGCCCGGCCATATGCGTCGGCGCTGTTCGATCTCGCCCAGAGCGAAAACCAGCTTGCATCGGTTGAAACCGGTCTTTCCGACATTTCCCGGCTGATTGGCGAAAGCGATGATTTCTCGCGCTTCCTCGGCTCGCCGGTGATTACCGGCGACGTCAAGGCTTCGGCTATCGACGCTATTTTGAGTAAAGCCCAAACCAACCAGTTGGTGGCAAACTTTGTGCGCCTCGTGGCGCAGAAGGGCCGGCTGTTTGCCCTGCCACAGATCATCATCGCGTTTCGCGCACTGGCTGCTGCGGCGCGCGGTGAAATCTCCGCCGATGTGACGTCGGCAGTCGCCTTGACCAAAGAGCAGGCGGCCCAGCTCGCCGATGCGCTCAAGGCCAAGGTTGGCAAGACCGTCACGCTCAACCAGTTTGTCGACGCTTCGCTGATCGGTGGCCTGCAGGTCAAGGTCGGATCGCAACTGATCGACAGTTCACTCAAGACGAAATTGACCGCGATGAAGATCGCCATGAAAGAGGTCGGATAAATGGACATCAAAGCTGCTGAAATTTCTGCGATCCTCAAGGACCAGATCAAGAATTTCGGCCAGGAAGCCCAGGTTTCCGAAGTCGGTCAGGTGCTGTCCGTCGGTGACGGCATTGCTCGTGTCTATGGCCTGGATGCCGTGCAGGCCGGTGAGCTCGTTGAGTTCCCGGGCGCCATCATGGGCATGGCGCTGAACCTTGAATCCGACAATGTCGGCGTCGTGATCTTCGGCAATGACCGTTCGATCAAGGAAGGTGACGTCGTCAAGCGCACCGGCTCGATCGTTGATACCCCCGTCGGCAAGGGCCTGCTTGGCCGCGTCGTCGACGGTCTGGGCAATCCGATCGATGGCAAGGGTCCGATTGTTCACACCGAGCGCCGCCGCGTCGACGTCAAGGCGCCGGGCATCCTGCCGCGCAAGTCGGTGCATGAGCCGATGTCGACTGGCCTCAAGGCCATCGATGCGCTGATCCCGATCGGCCGTGGCCAGCGCGAGCTGATCATTGGCGATCGCCAGACCGGCAAGACTGCGGTTATTCTCGACACCTTCCTGAACCAGAAGCCGGCTCACGCCGCCAATGCTTCGGAAACCGACAAGCTCTATTGCATCTACGTTGCCGTGGGTCAGAAGCGTTCGACCGTTGCCCAGTTCGTGCGTCAGCTCGAAGAAGCTGGCGCCATGGAATATTCGGTGGTGGTTGCTGCAACCGCGTCCGATCCGGCGCCGCTGCAGTACATCGCCCCGTTTACCGGCTGCGCCATCGGCGAGTTTTTCCGCGACAATGGCATGCATGCGGTGATCGCCTATGACGATCTGACCAAGCAGGCTGTTGCCTACCGTCAGATGAGCCTGCTGCTGCGTCGTCCGCCGGGCCGCGAAGCCTATCCGGGCGACGTGTTCTACCTGCACTCGCGCCTGCTCGAACGCGCCGCCAAGCTGAACGAAGACCACGGTCTTGGCTCGCTCACTGCCTTGCCGGTTATCGAAACCCAGGCCAACGACGTGTCGGCCTACATCCCGACCAACGTGATTTCGATCACTGATGGCCAGATTTTCCTTGAAACCAACCTGTTCTTCCAGGGCATCCGTCCTGCGGTGAACGTCGGTATCTCGGTGTCCCGCGTGGGTTCTGCCGCACAAATCAAGGCGATGAAGCAGGTTGCCGGTTCGCTCAAGGGTGAGCTCAGCCAGTACCGCGAAATGGCGGCGTTCGCCCAGTTCGGTTCGGATCTCGATGCCTCGACCCAGCGTCTGCTGAATCGCGGTGCGCGTCTGACCGAATTGCTGAAGCAACCCCAGTTCTCCCCGCTCAAGAGCGAAGAACAGGTGGCGGTGATCTTTGCTGGCGCCAATGGCTATCTCGATAGCCTGCCGGTCAACAAGGTCGCCGATTTCGAAAAGACGGTGCTGTCGGCGCTGCGTGGCAAGTATGCCGATATCCTGACGGCGATCGCCAATGAGAAGGCGCTGTCTGACGATCTGCGCGCCAAGCTCAAGGCAGCGCTCGATGATATCAAGAAGACCTACGCGGCTTAAGCGTTTTAGAAAGTAGAGGCCTATGCCTTCGCTAAAAGACCTTAAAAACCGGATCGTTTCGGTCAAGTCGACCCAGAAGATCACCAAGGCCATGCAGATGGTCGCGGCCGCAAAATTGCGCCGCGCCCAGGAAGCTGCGCAGGCCGCGCGCCCCTATGCCGAACGCATAGACCGGGTGCTGGCCAGCCTTGGCGCCGCCTATGAAGGGCGCGAAGGCGCGCCGGCTTTGCTGGGTGGTACCGGCAAGGATCAGGTACACCTGCTGGTGGTCGCCACCGGTGAGCGAGGCCTTGCCGGCGGTTTCAACTCCTCGATCGCACGCCTGGCGCGTGATCATGCCAATCGCCTTTTGGCCGAAGGCAAGACCGTCAAGATCCTGACTGTGGGCCGCAAGGGCAATGACGTGCTCAAGCGCACCCATGGCAGCAACATCATCGACTACGTGACCTTCCGCGAGGTCAAACAGATCGGTTTCGTCAACGCCGCCCAGATCGGCGAAAAGGTATTGGCCCTGTTCAATGCCGGCGAATTCGATGTGGCAACGCTGTTCTATTCCAAGTTCCAATCGGTGATCGCCCAGATCCCGACCGCGCAGCAGATCATTCCGGCCAAGTTTGTCGCGGCGGAAGCCGATGCGGAAAACTCGGTGCCTTACGAATATGAACCAAGCGAAGAAGCTATCCTGGAGGCCCTGCTGCCGCGCAGCATTTCCATCCAGATCTTCCGCGCAATGCTTGAAAACGGCGCGTCGTTCTACGGCGCGCAGATGTCGGCGATGGACAATGCGACGCGCAATGCTGGCGAAATGATCCGCAAGCTGCAGCTCAGCTACAACCGTCAGCGCCAGGCGCAGATCACCAAAGAACTCATTGAAATCATTTCGGGCGCGGAAGCGCTCTAACCCGAGGACACCCAGATGGCAGACAAAAAGGCCGGTCGCGTTTCGCAGGTCATCGGTGCCGTCGTCGACGTTACGTTTGACGGACACCTGCCCGCAATTCTGAATGCGCTTGAAACCACCAATAACGGTAACCGCCTGGTTCTCGAGGTTGCCCAGCACCTTGGTGAAAACACCGTGCGCACCATTGCCATGGATCTGACCGAAGGTCTGGTTCGCGGCGCTGAAGTGTTCGACACCGGTTCCTCGATCTCGGTGCCGGTTGGCGATGCCACCCTTGGCCGGATCATGAACGTCATCGGCGAGCCGATCGACGAAGCCGGCCCGATCGGTGAAACCGTCAAGCGCGAAATCCACCAGGAAGCGCCATCCTTTGTTGAGCAGAACCCCGAATCGCAGGTTCTGGTCACCGGCATCAAGGTCGTGGACCTGATCGCGCCTTACGCGCGTGGCGGCAAGATCGGCCTGTTCGGCGGCGCTGGCGTGGGCAAGACCGTGCTGATCCAGGAACTGATCAATAACGTTGCCAAGGCGCATGGTGGTTATTCGGTGTTTGCCGGGGTGGGTGAACGCACCCGCGAAGGCAATGACCTGTATCACGAAATGATCGAATCGGGCGTGAACAAGGACCCGCATGAAAACGGCGGTTCGTCCGCAGGTTCCAAATGCGCCCTGGTGTTCGGCCAGATGAACGAACCACCGGGCGCGCGCGCTCGCGTTGCCCTGACCGGCCTGACCGTGGCGGAACATTTCCGCGACGCCGGCCAGGACGTGCTGTTCTTTGTCGACAACATCTTCCGCTTTACCCAGGCCGGCGCCGAAATGTCGGCTCTGCTGGGCCGTATCCCGTCCGCCGTGGGTTACCAGCCGACGCTGGCCACCGACATGGGCCAGATGCAGGAACGCATCACCACCACGACCAAGGGCTCGATCACCTCGATCCAGGCCGTGTATGTGCCGGCCGACGATCTGACCGATCCGGCGCCAGCGACATCGTTTGCTCACCTTGACGCGACGACCAACCTCAACCGTGCGATCTCGGAAAAGGGTATCTACCCGGCCGTGGATCCGCTGGACTCCACTTCGCGTATCCTTGATCCGCTGGTTGTTGGCCAGGAGCACTACGATACGGCGCGCCAGGTGCAGCAGATCCTGCAGAAGTACAAGGCGCTGCAGGACATCATCGCCATCCTGGGGATGGATGAACTGTCGGAAGAAGACAAGCTGACCGTGGCCCGCGCCCGCAAGATCGAGCGCTTCATGAGCCAGCCGTTCGACGTGGCTGAAGTGTTCACCGGTTCGCCCGGCGTGTTCGTCAAGCTCGAAGATACCATCAAGGGCTTCAAGGGCCTGGTGGCCGGCGAGTACGATCACCTGCCAGAGTCTGCGTTCTACATGGTCGGCACCATCGAAGATGCCGTCAAGAAGGCGCAGAAGCTGGCCGCACAGGCAGCCTGATAACGGTCCGGGCGTTGCCGCCCGGGCTCTTTCTCTTATGGAGCCTGGATGTCATGTCCCGGCTCTATGCTAAAGGATGCAAAGCATGGCTGACGGTATCAAGGTCGAGATCGTATCTCCTGAGCGTCTGGTGCTCTCGGAAGTGGCCAAGTCGGTCACTGTGCCGGGCAGTGAAGGCTATTTCACTGCCATGGCCGATCATGCCCCCTATATGACGCCGCTGAAGCCGGGCTTTATCACGGTGACCAATGCCGATGGTCATGGCCATATCTATTTCGTGCGCGGTGGCTTTGCCGACGTGTCGCCCGAAGGCCTGACCATCCTGGCCGAGGAAGCCTCGCCCTACGCCGATTTCGATCACGACGAGCTGGCAGCCGAGATCAGGACTGCTCAGGAAGAGCTCGAAAAGGCGGCAACGCCTGAAGACAAGAGCTATGCCCAGGACGTGGTCAGTGCGCTGCTTAACCTGGCCAATGAAGCCAGCCAGATCAACGGCGCCCACGTTCACTGACACCAGTGGTTATCGACGAGAAATTATGACCCGTTCGGCGCCAGCCGGGCGGGCTTTTCTTTGCCATTTGCGGCGCCCGGCGCGATCCGACTCACGGCTTGGACGGCGTTGATCCACCCTGCCGGCTGAGAACTTTGCCGCGAGCTGCATGTCAACACCCTCGGACGGTATTTGGGTGGCTGCCATGCGTGTCGTAAAGCATCGTTGAATCAATATCTTAGCGCCGCGTGCGGTGGCGCCGAATGCGATAGTTCCGACAATATGTCGGTTTCGTCATTTTGGCTGTTGACCCATCGGGAGGCTGCCCCTATAACCCGCCAATCGCTGCAGCAAAGAGCAAACGAACCGCTCCGAAGTCGCAGCAAGACATTGAAATCACAGAAGTTTTTGTGAAGGAAATGTCGAAGGAATCGAAGCAAGCCTTCGAAACTTTCAAAAGTTCGTTGTTGACACGCTTCGGCAAGTCAACTAGAACCCGGCCACTGGCGACGTTGAGCGATCTGATTGCTCCCACTGCTGGTGATTTCTGACAGGGCAGACGATCTGCCGGGCAACCGGACGTAGTCTACTGTTGCTGGAATATCGGAAGCCTGGCTTCCAACGACGTTGTGGGTATTGCCCGCCTGGTCGGTTTTTTGACATTGTGAAGAGAGAAGAAAGAGAAACGTGGCCGGCGATGTTCTTGCGGGTAGGTGTTTGGGGTAACCTGAGCATTTGCCATTATGAAGCGACCATCGACTGTCTGCTACG
>NZ_JBDSUA010000070.1:0-2983 GCF_039927955.1 Devosia sp.
GCCCCTGCAGCACGCGCGCCGCGATCAGGCTGGGCATCGACCAGGCCAGCCCGCAGGCCAGCGAGCCAATGGTGAAAAGGGCAATAGCGAAGATGAACACCGGCTTGCGGCCAAACAGGTCGCCAAACTTGCCGTAGAATGGCATCACCGCGGCGAGCGCGAGCAGATAGGCCGCGCCGACCCAGCCGAACAGCTCGACCCCGCCCAGTTTGGTGGCAATGGTGGGTAGTGCGGTGGCAACGATTTGCATGTCCAGAAACGCCATGAACATGCCGGCCAGAACGGCGACATAGATCGCCATTTTGCGAGAGTGAGGCAAAGCCTGTGGATTGATTGAGGTCATGGCAGCCTTCCTTGAAAGAGGCGATATTTATGTGCCGACATCACACATATGTCAAGGTCACATATGAAAGCCGGTCACAGATATTTCCAACCGCCGCGGAATTTGGTATGCAGCGCCATGAGCAAAGAAACCACCGACGACGCCGCCAATACCACCGTTCCCGGCATCGCCGAGCTATATCGTGCCGAACTGCACGCCAGCGGCCTGAGCAATCGGGCGGCCGACGCTGCCATCGAAATCGAGGAGGGCATGGCCCAACTGCGCCGCTCGATGGGTCGCCGGGAAGTCGCCCGGCTTGCCATCGACAAGATGGAGCTTAATCTCGATCCCGCCCATGTTGATATCATGCATATTCTGGCCGCCGCGGATGGCAGCGAGGTGACCGTGGGCACTGTCGCCGCGCGCCTTGATGTCGATCCTTCGCGTGCCAGCCGGCTGGTTGGCGACATGGTCGATCTGGGTTCGTTGCGTCGTGTCGCCTCCCAGCGGGATTCGCGCCGGATTTGCCTCGAACTGACCGATGTGGGCCGCGCCCAGGCCAATAAGGTGCGTCTCTTCAAATGGAAGATGTTTGCCGACGTCTTCATCGGCTGGGACGAAGACGATCTGGTCGATTTCGCGAGGCTATTCAATCTCTATCTGGATCAGATAACCGAGCTCAAGCTCAGCCTCGCGGACCAGACGACACCGCCGCCGGCCGAGTGATCTAGGCCTCGGGCGGGGCAGGCGGGGGCAGCGTATCGGTGCTCTTGGGTTTGCCGCCGCGGCGCGGGAAGGCATAAAAGAAGCTGTAAAGCGCATAGAGCAGCGCCGCGCCGACCAGGCCTGCCCAGAACTGGTCCTTGCTGCCGAAAAATTCCCACGCGCACCAGACGGCCAGAAACACGGTGACGGTCAAACGGCGCCACAGGGGCGCAAACCAATCCAATTCGCTCTGCTTCATAGTCTTGCCTCGCCACACGCCGATGTGGCGCTTGTAACGGGCCACGCGATCACTGCCAACCGGCAAAAAATCGGCCCGGCGCAAGCACCGGGCCGAAACTTGGATCAGGCGTGGACCGGCATGATCGGTTTGACCGTTTCCTGCCGCATGAGGAACAATGACGCGGCCAGGATCAGCGCTGCGCCGGGCCAGAACCAGACGGAGGGCACCTGGCTCAGCACGATCCAGCCGAGCAGGCCGCTCAGCGGCACCTTCAGGTCGCCAAACGGCTGCAGATAGGTTGCGTCAGCCACCTTGTAGGCAAAGCTCAGCAGATACTGCGCCGCCGCCGTCAGGGCGCCGAGCAGCAGCAAGGCCAGCAAGCCATTGCCGGTGGGAAGCGCAAACGGGAAGCCGGTTGCCATTCCAGCCGGTACCAGCCCCGGTGCGATCCAGGCGAAGGCAGTCGCCACCAGCAGGATCAGCAGGTGGTTCGGCGTCACCAGAACCAGTAGCGAGATAGTCAGCGTTTCCGGCGATTCCCAGCGTGACAGATATTTGGTCAACACGTCAGTTGTCGCCCACAAAGCTGCCGCGACGACTGGCACCAGCGTGGTCAGGTTCAACCCCTCAGCGCCGACGCCTGAAACGATTATCGCACCGACGAAAGCCAGCAACGACGCAGCGAGGCGGGCGGCAGAGGCGCGTTCACCCAGGAACAGTGTCGAGCCGAGGATGACGAACAACGGTCCGGTGGCCAGCAAGGTCACCATTTGCCAGATCGGCACACCCGAAGCGAAGCCATAGACGAAGACATGGACGCCGAGCGCCGAAACGAAGGCGCGGATTTCGTGGGCCAGCTTGTGGCTGGTGCGCAGATTTTTGACGCCGATGCGCAGCACCAGCGGGAGTGCCAGCACGGCTGCGATCAAATACTGCCAGAACGCCATGCCGGTCGAGGCCATGCCAAAGCCGCCATATTCCACCGGAGTTGGGAGAATGGACTGCAAGACATTGCTGCCGGCAAAGGCAAAGCTGGCAACCAGCATGAACAATGCGCCGGAAATGGCGCCATTTTTGGGATAGGAGGCAATCTGGTTCAACGGTTTAATCCTTTCACGTAAGACCCAGCTACCTCAGGGTTACGGGAAGGAAACAGCCTCCAGAACGCCGCGCAGATAACTGCGCTGGCCCCAAAGGACTCCATTCAACCCGTTCTCTCTCATCCGGACTATGACCGTCGGCTTCGGGATTGCACCGAAATCTGCTGACCCTTCGCTTGTGGCGAAGGCGCTCGCGGGCTCGGAGTTGCCTCCATTACCGCCGGTGGGGAGTTACACCCCGCCCTGAGAACGATGTGCGGATTGCTCTGCACAGTTATTTAAATATACCGGCCGCCGTTATCTCGCAAGAAGACACACGAGTGTAACTGTGCCGGATTTGGCGAACGGTGAGAAACAGTTTGCTGCACAATGGCCCCAGCACAAAACTCCGCACGGCCAGTGGCCTGCGGGCACTCGATCGGCGCTGGTCGCAAGGTTCTGCGACATGGGGCAAGGATCGCCTCGGTGCCGGTCTTCCGGCGGGTAGATAAAATGAAGCAAGCCTTGCCCCATGCTGTTCCGGAGGCTCGCTGCATGCGCTGGACAGGCGGACTTGCGTCTTGGCTCCGCAACGGCAGGCCCATGGCGTCCACGCCCTGATGGCGTCGCCATGGG
>NZ_JBDSUA010000071.1:0-50096 GCF_039927955.1 Devosia sp.
AGAGACAACCTGGCCCGGTTCACCCGCCGATCCAAACGCGCCTCCAAAACACTTCAGATGCTCGACGTGACACTTGCCCTGTTCTTCAACCGAAATCTCAAACTGAGTCCAAAGTGAACAGTCCCCCTCGAGGGGGAGGGCAGCAGAGCCGATTGCCCCCTCTTTGTTGCAAAGCGGCTGCAACGCCACTCAATAATGCCGGCATCAAGCACGCCGGCTTGCCGCATTGACCAGGGATCAGCTAGCGTGCGGTCTTCTCCCAATCGAGCGTCACAATGATCCGCCCTGCCCTCGCCATCCTTGCCCTGCTTGCCGCCACGGCCTCTGTCGCCGCCGAGGAGGTGGTGCTGCGTATCCAGAACCAGTCGAGCCAGCCGGTGATCGGCTTCAATGCCTATCCGGTGATCGCCGGCACGCTGTCGCCGACCACTATCGGCACTTTGGCGCAAGGCATCGAAGCCGGCGGCCATGTCAACCTGACGCTGACTGCACCGTGCGGCGTCGTCCATATCTATGTGCGCATGTTCGACCAGAGCCAGACCGACGCCACGCTCAATACCTGCGCTCGCCGCGACGTCGTCATCACCAATTAGGCGATTGGCGCACGGCGCGGGAAAGGGCTTTATTCGCCCCACCGCTTTGCCTAAGGTGCGCCCGCGTGGTCCCGTAGCTCAGCTGGATAGAGCACCGGATTCCTAATCCGGGGGTCGTGGGTTCGAATCCCGCCGGGGTCACCACTTTCCCGACATGTCGGTCGTCTCTTGTCCAGGGCGCGCTCAGGTGACTTCCTGGGCGAGGCCAATCAGCAGTCCTTCAGGGCCGCGGATATAGCACAGCCGGTATATGCCCTGATAATCGACCAATTCGCCGACGAGTTGTGCGCCGTGCGGGCGCAGCCGTTCCAGCGTGTCGTCGAGATCGTCCACGGCGAACATAACGCGGAGGTATCCCAGGGCGTTGACCGGCGCGGTCCGGTGATCGGCGACGACCGGCGGTGTCAGGAAGCGGGAGAGTTCGAGCCGGCTGTGACCATCCGGGGTGCTCATCATGGCGATCTCGACTTGCTGATTGCGTAGGCCAGTGACCCGTCCCGCCCATTCTCCTTCGACGGTAGCCCGTCCTTCGAGCGTCAGGCCGAGTTCGGCAAAGAACGCGATGGCGCCCCCCAGGTCTTCGACGACGATTCCGACATTGTCCATCCGCTTGAGTGCCATGGGTTCCGATCTCCAAAGTGCCGTCGCCAGATTAGAGGATGTCGCCCGACAGCGCACCCTGGTGTCTGCGCGCCGGAACAGCATCGCGTCGGGCAAAGAAAAAGGGCGCGCCATGAGCGCACCCTCAAGATTGGGCCCGATCGCCGGCCTCAGTCCCCGATATCAGTATTCCGCAACCGGTCGAACGCCACGGCCAGGATGATAAATCCGCCGACGAACGTGCCTTGCCAGAAGGTGCTGATGCCCAGAAGGGTCAGGCTGTTGCGGATGATTTCGATCAGGGCGGCGCCGACGATGGCGCCGAGCGCCGTACCGCTGCCACCGGCAAGATTGGCGCCGCCGATAACGGTGGCGGCAATCACCGTCAGTTCCATGCCCGAGCCGAGGCCGGTAGTGACCGAGCCCAGCCAGCCCGCTTCGAGGAACCCGGTAATGCCGGCGCAGAGGGCGACGAACATATAGACCGAAATCTTGACCGCCTTGACCGGCACGCCGGTCAGGATCGCGGCGCGTTCATTGCCGCCGATGGCGAACAGATGCCGGCCCCAGCGCGTCCAGCGCAGCGCAAAGGCGGTGAACATGCCCAGAACGATCATGACGATCACCGGATTGGGGATCGGCAGGCCGAACAGCGGCACCGAACCGCCACCGAGCGCAAACAGGATTTTCTGGTCCGGTCCGAATTCGTAGATCAGCGCATTGTTGGACATCACCATGCCGATCGAGCGGGCAATCGACATCATGCCCAGCGTCACCACAAAGGGCGGCATGCCCGCTATGGCGATGAGCGTTCCGTTGATCGCCCCCACCAGCAATGAGGCAGCGATGGAGCCGGGAATGGCCAGCGTGATCGGCAGCCCGGCATGCATGATCACCGTGGTGGTCATGGCCGAAATCAAAACGGTAGAGCCGACGGACAGGTCGATACCGCCGGTAATGATCACTGCGGTCATGCCGATGGCCACGATGGCCACGAAGGCAAAGTTGCGGGTGACGTTGAACAGGTTGTTGGGCGTCGCAAAGGTCTTGGTCAGCAGCGACATGGCGAGGACCGCCAGAATGGCGGCCAGCAGCACCCAGAAGATCTGGCGGCTGACCAGCCAGCTGCCAAAGGTCGTGTGGGTCTGCTGGTTGATGGCTTTTTGCAGGGAAGCGTCGGTCATGGCGTCTCTCTATGCTCGCTCGATGGCGCCAGTGATCAGCCCGGTGACTTCCTCGGGCGAACTGTCGGCTACACGCTTGTCGGCAACCTTGGTGCCGCGCCGCAGCACGACAAGCCGGTCACAAACGGCGAAAACGTCGGGGATACGGTGGCTGATCAGGATGATCGCCATGCCCTGCTCGCGCAGGCGGCGGATCAGGTTGAGCACTTCGGCCACCTGCCGCACGCTGATCGCGGCGGTCGGCTCGTCCATCAGCACGATGCGCGGATTGGACAGGCGGGTGCGCGCAATGGCAACGGCCTGGCGTTGCCCGCCGGACATGCGCTTGACCAGATCGCGCGGCCGGGTTTCCGATTTGAGTTCGGCGAACAATTCGCCGGACCGTTTGTACATGGCGCGATAATCCAGAATTTCCGGCAGCGGCCACTGCCACCACTTGCGGCGCTTGTACCAGGGCAATTCCGCCTCGGCGGGGGTCTTGGCCACCAAGGTCAATTCCCGACCGAGGAAGATGTTGGCCGCCGCCGTCAGATTGTCGGCCAGCGCCAGATCCTGATAGACGATTTCGATGCCCTTGGAGCGCGCGTCCTTGGGACCATGCAACTGCACCACTTCACCATTGAGCTTGATCTGCCCCTCGGTGGGATGAAAGTTGCCGGCGATGATCTTGACCAGGGTGGTCTTACCGGCGCCATTATCGCCAACTAGACCAACAACTTCGCCCGCTTGCAGCGTTAACGAAATATCGGTGAGCGCGGTGATCGCGCCATACTGTTTAGAAATTCCTGCTAGTTCTAAAACCGCCATGGCGGCATGCCCTCCACCCATAGTCGCGGGTGTTTCCCCACGTCATTATTAGTCGCAAATGTATAGGGTGCATCGTGTCGGGGCGTCAATGCAGGCAATTTTATGCCTCCATCAACATTCGAGCAGAGAATGCGTTTTCTACCGTTGACGTGCTGCCGGTTCGATTAGTAATATTATGCACGGAGGGGTTTCAAAATCGCATTGGTGGCGGGTAGCGCTTTTTGCTTTGCGCACATTTAGCCTTTCGGATTTTGCGGTACGTACCGCAAAGCATCACTCCAGCTAAAATTTAAGGCCGGATCAACCGGTGAACGGGACGGGAATAATCGATACGGTCTTATTGGACCGGCGTGCTGCATCAAAGGCTGCGGTTGAACCGCGAAAAGTCTGATGGAGCGTGCCTGTCCAATTTGGGTCCCCAGCGGACCAGAAGTCACCATAGGGAGGAAAACTATGAAAAAGACTATGCTTATGCTGGCCGGCGTTGCGATGTTCGCAGCTCTCGCCAGCGGCGCTCAGGCAGCCGACAAGAAAATCCTGGCAGTGGTCGTGAAGGGCCTCGACAACCCCTTCTTCACCGTCATGGGTCAGGGTTGCGCTGACTGGAACACGGCTCACGCCGACAGCGAATATGAATGCCTCTACACTGGCCCTGCTCTGAGCTCGGACGAAGCTGGCGAAGTCCAGATCGTTCAGGATCTGATCAACAAGGGTGTTGCTGGCATCGCCATCTCGCCATCGAACGCTCCGGCCATGGCCAATATGCTCAAGGCCGCCGCGCCGACCATGCCGATCATCACCATCGACGCTGATCTGCTCAAGGAAGATGCTGGCCTGCGCAAGCTGTTCTTCGGCACCAACAACTACGACATGGGCGTTGGCATGGCCACCGAACTGAAGAAGCTGAAGCCAGAAGGCGGCACCGTCTGCCTGCAGCTCGGTAACGTTGCTGCTGCCAACATCAATGAACGCGCCGCTGGCTTCCGCGATACCATTGCCGGCACCAAGGGCATTGAAAAGCTTGACGCCACCAATGGCTGGACTGAAGCCGCTGGCTGCCCGGTCTACACCAACGACGACATCCCAACTGCCAACCAGCAGATGGCTGACGTCTTCACTGCAAACCCTGATCTGAGCGCTTTCGTTCTGGTTGGCGGCTGGGCCCAGTTTGGTCCCCAGGCTTACGCCCAGAATACCGACCAGGTTATGGATCGCTTGAAGTCGAAGTCGCTGGTGATCATCGCTGGTGACACTCTGCCACCGCAAATCCAGGCGTTCAACGAGGGCCGTAGCCATTTCCAGATCGGCCAGCGTCCTTACCAGATGGGTAATGAAGCATCCGACATCCTGATCAAGCTGATCGGTGGCGAAACCATTGCTGATCCGCAGTACACGGGCCTGGATCTCTGCACCATCGAAGAGCCCGGCATCTGCAAGATGTAAGCTCTGCATCATCTGATGCACCGACAGGCGCGCTTCGGCGCGCCTGTTTTGTTTTGAACTCAGGACGCCCGATGCGTACAGCTTTCAGAACGGATGAGCGGAGTTCGCAGAATGACCCAGAATGCGCCCCAGAACATGCGTTTTGAGTTTGTCACGCAACGCCCTCGGGACGACGGTTGTGGCATTTTCGTGCTGCAGATGCTGACCGGTAAACCGTATGATCAGATTGCCAGCATGATCGATTGGGGCGCGCAGAAAAACCACTACACCACCTGGAAAGAGCTCCAGGGCGTGCTCAGCCAATTGGGTTGGCGTGCCGATGCAATCCGCAGCGCAACGCGCTGGGATGACATAGACGGCGTGGCCATCGTTCATGTCGAGCCGGACCACTTTGTGCTGTATGACGCCGACAACAGCGTTTTCTATGATCCCGGGCAGCCGGAAGGCCCGGAACTCAGCAGCCGGCACACGCCCATGAGCTATCTTCGGGTACAGCCGCCGCAGGCTGTTGCCTAGACCAATATCTGCACCGGAGCGGAGGCGACGGACAGGTCACGCCAGCGCCTTAGTCCTGTGCGACTGCACCAATCCGTGATCAGGGCCGCCCGGCCAAAGACGCCGGGATTCAGGAAATCTTGAGACCTGGCCCTGTACCTCGACAGCGGACGGTGCCCCTCGGCGCCCCATCCCAGCATTTGCACAAGGACCAGACCATGACCGTTTTGCCGCTTTCCAAACCGGCCGCGACGCGCCTGCTGGCGTTGGCTGCCGTCGCCTCGATCGGGCTGGCTCTGGCCGCCTGCAGCAGCGCCGGACCAACCATTCCGCTGTCGACGGGCCTCAGCGCCCGCATGGACCAGCCCAATGCCAGCCTTGATCGGGTGCAGGCCATCGCCATGATCAACGCCTATCGCGCCACCCAGGGTATTGCCCAGCTGGCCCCCGATACCGGGCTCGATGGCACCGCGCAGGCGCTGGTCAATCAATATGCCTCGACCGGCATTCCGCCCAAGACCCCGCAGGGTTTGGCGGGCATGAAGCTCAGCGCCGGCTATGCCAGCTTTGCCGAAACCTTCTCCGGCTGGCGCAACAGCCCAGCCGATGCGGCCGGGTTGACCCAGCCAGCGGCCAAGGCCGGTATCGCCACTGCCTTCAACCCCAATTCCAATTTTGGGGTCTATTGGGTGCTCGTTCTTGGGCAATGAGCCCGACATCATCGATGCACGCGGGCTGAAATGCCCGCTGCCGGTGCTGAAAATGGAGAAGCGGCTGGCGCAACTGGCGCCGGGCGCCCAGCTGACCGTGTTGGCTACCGATCCGATGGCCAAAATCGATATTCCGCTGTTCTGCCGCCAGAACGGCCACGCCATCCGCATCGAAGCGCACGGCGACGCGACAGCGTTTCATATCCTCAAGGGCTGACGGCTCAGTTCAGGAATGACGGCCTGGGGCGCGGAAACGGAATGGCCGACCCGCCCGCAACCGGCAGACCGGGGCGCAGCGTCGCATCAAGGCCAGCAATCACTGGCTCGGCAACCGCGACCGGAAACACCGCGACATGCATCGGCCGTGGCCGTGGCAAATCGATATTGGGCCGCACGCGTCCCAGATTTGTCGCCTGATAGACCCGCGGCGCCACATCATCATTGAGATAGCTCGGCTGGCCCTTCATCCCCATCGGGAACGCGGCTTCCTGGGCTTTGACATAGGCGGCGGCGCCCTTGCCGCAGATCAGCTGGCGCATGTCGACGGCGGGCGTGCCGATATTGTTGGTGACCGACAGAATATTCTGCGCGGTGCCGTTCAACTCGCCATTGAGGCCCCGCAGCACCAGTTCGGCGGTCCGCTCATTACGGTCACGTGCCGATGAACCGCCCAACACCACTGCCAGCAGCCGGTGCCCGTTGCGCTCGACGGTGACCACCATATTAAGGCCCGAAGCGCAGATGAAGCCGGTCTTCATGCCAGTGGTGCCGGCAAAGCTGGTCAGCAGCGCATTGTTGGACTCAAGGCTGAACTTGTCGACCTGCACCATATCGGTGCTGAACATCGCGTCATATTGCGGAAAGTTCTGGCGGATATAAAGCGACAGCACTGCCAGGTCCCGGGCACTCATTTCCTGCCCGGCGGCGTGCAGCCCGTTCGGATCGACGAAATGGCTGGCCGTCAACCCCATGCGGGCGGCAGTTTCATTCATCATCACAACGAACTGGTCTTCCGAACCACCAACGGTTTCGGCTACGGCGATGGCCACGTCATTGGCCGATTTGACCAGCATGATATAGAGCGCGTCCTTGAGACTCATCGCGCTGTCCTTGGGCAGGCCTGACTTGGCCGGCGCCTGATTGATGGCGTTCTGCGACAGCACTACCGGCGTATCCAGCGTCACCTTGCCGGCAGCAATCGCCTCGAAGGTAACATAGGCGGTCATCAGCTTGGTCAGCGAGGCCGGATGCCATGGCGCGCCGGCATCCTGCGCGTACAGCACCTGCAGCGAATCCATATCGACCAGCAACATCGGATTGGCGCGGGCCTGGCCCATGGCAAGACCCAGCATGGCCAGGACGATCAGAACAAGGCGGCGGGCAAACTGCACGGGGAAACGGCTCCGAAGCGGGGAAAGCGGACCCTCTCTTAACAGCGGCTCACGCTGATCTCAATGCGGCCTCTGGATGCTGACAGGGTTTTGAACTGACCCGCTGCTGACACCTTCTGGCGTCTCCGCGCGTTAAGCCACGCTATCAGAGCGCAGGAGCCAGCCATGACCACGATCATCACCATCCTCACCCCAGGTTTTGCCGATTGGGAAACCGCCCTGCTCAATGCCGTGGCGCGCAGTTATTATGGCGTGGAGACGCGCTTTGCCTCGCCCGGCGGCGCTCCGGTGACGTCCTCGGGCGGCATGCATGTGGTCGCTGATCTGGCGATCGGCGACATCAATCCCGATGACATCGATGCGCTGGTGATCTGTGGGGCAGTGCCTGGTCGCTGCCGGATGCGCCCGACCTGTCAGAGTTGATCCAGCGCGTCCATGCGACCGGCAAGCCGGTCGGCGGGATTTGCGATGGCACTCTGGCGCTGGCGCGATCCGGGGTGCTCGACCATCTCAAGCACACCAGCAACGATCCCGAAAATCTGCCCAAGACCGGCTATCAGGGCGCAGCGCTGTATCAGAACCAACCGACCGCCATCAGCGACGGCAATATCATCAGCGCCCCCGGCACCGTACCGGTGAGCTTCATGGTCAAGATCATGGAGGCGCTCGGCCTGCGTGATGCCAATCTCGACTTTTATCTGGGGCTGCACGCCGCAGAGCACAGGGCGACTTAGGCTAAACCGGCAGCATCAGCGTGGTGGCGCGGCTCACTTGCGCCACCAGCGGCAAATCGT
Organism: Devosia sp.; assembly: GCF_039927955.1. GTDB lineage: Bacteria > Pseudomonadota > Alphaproteobacteria > Rhizobiales > Devosiaceae > Devosia. The sequence continues at coordinate 8,018 of NZ_JBDSUA010000071.1, forward strand.
CCGAACTGAGGCCGACGCGCAGCTTGAAGCTGCCCGCTTCCACCAGCCAATGCTTGGACGGCACGCTGTAAAACGCGAAGGCGCGCGCATCGAGGCGAAGCTGCACCACGCGGCTTTCGCCGGGGGCCAGCATCGCCTTGGCGAAGGCCTTCAGCTCCTTGGCCGGACGTTCAAGCGAGGCCACATCATCGGTGACGTAAAGCTGAACCACGGCAGAGCCTGCCCGCGCGCCGGTATTGGTCAGGGTGACCGAAACCGCCACCGACCCGTCCGCTTCAAACGCCGTGTCATCCACCACCAGGTCGCTCAGCGCAAAACTGGTGTAGCCGAGCCCGAAACCGAACGGAAACAGCGGCGTGATGCCCAGCTTGTCGTAGTGGCGATAGCCGACAAACACGCCTTCCTCATAGCGCACCTTGCCCTCATGGCCCGGATAGACCGCGGCATCCTGGCTCTGGGTCGGGTTGTCCTCCCAGCGGGCCGGAAAACTCTGCGGCAGGCGACCGCCGGGTTCGGCAACGCCGGTCAGCACATCGGCAATGGCATTGCCCAATTCCTGGCCCGGATACCAGGCTTCGATGACGCCGGCGACCTGATTGAGCCAGGGCATTTCCACCGGCCCGCCGGTTTGCAGCACGACGATAGTGCGCGGATTGGCGGCGGCAACGGCGGCAACCAGTTCGTTCTGCCGGCCGGGCAGCGCGATGCCTTGCAGATCGCTGCCCTCGGTATCCCATTCGCCATTGCGGCCGACGAACACGATCGCGGTTTCGGCCTGCGCTGCCGTTTCGGCGGCCTCCAGCATTGCCGCATCGCCCAAAGGCAGCCCGATACCGGCGCGGAAGGCGGCAAGCCCCAGCGTGGCAAAGGTCTTGGTGGCGAACTCGATGGTCACCGCATAGCTGCGGCCCGCTTCCATCGGAATGGTGCCGATAACCTCATCGCACCCTTCCTCGAAAAACGTCCGCCCCTTGGTCCAGCTGGTCCAGGCATCAGCAACATTGCGCCCGTCGATCAGCACGCGCGCGAAGCCGGCGCTATAGATGCCGACGCGATAAAGCCCGTTGCGCTCGGCGGTATAGGGGCCGGTCAACCGGGCGGAAAAGTGCATGGCATCGACCTTGCCGCCGCCGACATGCCCAATCCAGAACGCCTGGGCCTCGTCCTGCATTTCGGAATGGACCGGCTCGCCCGACAGATCTTCTGCGGTGAAATAGTCGACTTTGAAGCCGCCGGTGAGCAGCGGCTCGAAGCGGTCATTGCCGCAGCCGGGCGCATAGGTCAGGTGGTGTTCGCCCACCGCAGCGGCAAGGCCCTCATAGGGCGTAACGCGATAATGCGCATTGAGCTGGGCCGAACCGCCACCCATGATCTGGGCGGTTTTGGCGTTGGGCCCGATCACCGCGATCTTGCCATGCAGATCACGCAGCGGCAGCAGCCCGTCATTCTTGAGCAGCACCGCCGCTTCCGCACCGGCACGACGGATCAGAGCCGCGTGTTCGGGACGCACATCGGCCCGTTCCTCGAAGGGGCGATGGTCATCGAGCGAGCCGACGCGGCTCATCACCCGCACCATGTTGAGTGCGCGTTCGCGAATCGTCGCGGCGGTAACCGAGCCATGCTTGACCGCTGCCACCAGCTTGTCGCCACGATCGCGCGGCGGACCGGGCATTTCCAAGTCAAGACCGGCATTGACGGTTTCGGCGGTGGAATGGGAGCCGAACCAGTCCGACATGACGATGCCGTCATAGCCCCACTCATTGCGCAACACCGTGCTCAGCAGCCAGTTATGCTCGGACGTATAGGTGCCGTTGAGCCTGTTGTAGGAACTCATCACACCCCAGGTATGGGCTTTCTTTACCGCCGATTCGAACGGGATCAGGTAAATCTCGCGCAGCGCCCGCTCGTCGATTTCCGACGACATCGTGGTGCGCTCGATCTCGGATTCGTTGCCGGCATAGTGCTTGATGGTGGCGCCGATCCCCTGACCTTGAAGGCCCACGATATAGGCCGAGGACAGTTCTGCGGTGAGCAGCGGGTCTTCCGAATAGCATTCGAAATTGCGCCCATTGGTCACCGAGCGGTGGATATTGACCGTGGGGGCCAACAGCATGTGGGCGTTCTTGGATTTGACCTCTGCGGCCAGAGCGGCGCCGATTTCACCCACCAGTTCGGTGTTCCAGGTGGCGCCCAGCGCAATGCCGACCGGAAAGCTGGCCGACTTGACGCCGCCGATCAGCGAGCCGCCGCCGCGTGCGCCATTGGGGCCGTCGGTGACCCGCAATGTGCCGATACCGAGCCTGGCAATGGCCGGAACCGACCAGAAATCCTGGCCGGAGAGCAGGCTGACCTGCTCCTCCAGCGTCATCGCATCGACAAGCTCTTCGATCCGCTGCTGGTCCATGCTGTCTCCGCCCGGTTTTTATCGTTTCAGACAAAACAGCCGCCCATCGGGCGGCTGTCAATCATCTTATCTTGGGTCTTATCGCGAACGCAGCGTTCAATGCGGGCTGATCGGCGCTTTCCTGAAGCGCCCCCAAGCCACGAACAAGGCCAGAGCCAGGGCGATCACGTTGATCGGCAGCGTGGCATATTCGCCCAGCGAAATGTGAACCCCCATCGCCAGGATCTGAATGATCGAGAAGCCGGCGGCGGCGAGTGGCGTCAGCGAGGGCAGGATGCGGGTGAGCGACGGCAGGATCATGCCGAGCGCGCCCAGAATTTCCATGATGCCGATAAAGGTAATCAACCAAGCCGGGCTGGAATTGACCCAGGCCATCTGCTGGCCAAGCGCGGCAATCGGCGTCGTCAGCTTCATGATCGCAGCGCTGCCAAAGAACAGGGCTAGAATAATCTGGGCCACCCACAGCCCAATCGTCCACCCATTGCGGCTGGTGGTACCGGTTGTCGCGTCAGTCATCGTCATTACCCCGGTTTGGCCGGGCGCGACAATCGCCCCCTAGGCACAAGCAGTAACTGAGGTTATATGAGTGACCAGGGAACACAGGCAAGAAGGCACAGAAATGTCACTGACCGATACCAGCAAGTCCTCGAACTGCTCCGCCATGTCCGACGTGCTGAACCGGATCGGCGACAAGTGGAGCGTCATGGTGGTGGGCATGCTGGGCCGCATGGGCACGCTGCGCTTCAATGAACTCAAGCGCCTGATCAACGGCGTTTCGCAGCGCATGCTGACGCTAACCTTGCGCAATCTGGAACGCGATGGCCTGGTCACTCGCACCATCTATCCCGAAGTGCCGCCGCGCGTTGAATACAGCCTGACCGAACTGGGCAAGACCCTGCAGGGCCCGATTGCCGGCCTGTGGGACTGGTCGGCCGAACATCACGGCGCCATCGTCGACGCCCGCTCGGTCTATGACAGCCGCGACGTTACCGTGCCGACCGAGCCGCGCAAGATCGCCTATGCCCGTGGCTGAATGAAAAGGGCAGCCTAAGCCGCCCTTTCCGCTAGATCAGCGCCTTGATGGTCTTCTTGCGCCAGAAGAACCAGTAATACAGCGCCTGCAACACCAGCATGGTGGTGAACGAGGTGGCGTAACCCATCCAGATTCCGTTCAGCCCGTAAAGAGTGCTCAGCCAGATCGCCAGCGGCGTTTCCACCAGCAGAATGGTGCCCAGCGAAATCAGCATCGGCACCAGCACCGTGCCACTGGCCCGCATGATGCCGGCCAAAATCGCCTGGGCGCCGAACAGCACGATCGACCACAACACGATATGCAGCAGGCCCTGGGTGATGGCGATCACCTTGGGTTCAGTGATGAACAGCGCCACCAGATGTTCGGAGAACACATAGGCGATGATGATCAGCGTGCCGGTGACAAGCAGGTTCATGATCAGCCCGGTGCGGGTGATCGCCCCCAACTGGTTGATCTGCCCGGCCCCGATCGCCTGCGCCCCGAAGATCGAGGTGGCGATGGCAATCGACATCGCCGGGAACTGCACATAGGTCATCACCTGGTTGAGCGCGCCATAGGCCGCGGTGGCGTCAGAGCCAAAGCGATTGACGATGCCGACGATAACGATGGCGGCGATCGAGCTGACCACCATCTGCACCCCGGCGGGGACGCCCAGCTTGAGGATCAACCCCAATATCTGCGGGTTGATCCGCAGATAGCCCAGCAGCACCCGATCCGGCGCCAGCGGCAGTTTGCGCGCCCGCATATAGAGGAACAGGAACGCCAGCACCGCCGCAAACCCGGCCATGGTGGCCACGGCTGCCGCATTGATGCCGATGCGCGGCAGGCCCAACCACCCCTGGATCAAGGCCGGCGTCACCACCAGCCCGACCAGGATCGACATCACCAGCGAGATCAGCGGCGTCACCGTATCGCCCACGCCGCGCAGGATCGAGGTGGCGATGATGAACAGGAACAGCGCCGGCATGCCGATCAGCAGAATGCGCGAATAGGTCGTGGCTTCGGCCAGGATATTGGGCGGAGCGCCGAGCAATTGCATGATCGGCGTGGTGAAGAACACCCCGATCACCGAAACGAGCAGGCCCATCAGGAATGTGGTGGTCAGTGTCGTGCCCGCCACTTCCTTGACCTTGTCGATATTGCGCGCGCCATAGGCCTGCCCGATCAAAACCGTTGCGCCAGACGACAGGCCGATGATGAACGAGATCAGGAAGATCATGATCGGAAAGAACACCGAGACGGCGGCAAGCGCCTCCACCCCAAGCATTTGGCCGACATAGATATTATTGATGGTACCCGACAGCGATTGCAGGATATTGGCCGCCATCAGCGGCACCAGAAACGTCAGGAACCGCTGCCAGAGCGGTTTGGATACGGCGTTCATGAGAACTCTCCACAGGATTGCAGCACAGGCGTGTCGTCGCAGGCCCCGAAGGCAGCGCGCTGGAATTCAGCGAAGCGCTACAGGGACCTATTCACACCTCAAAGACAGATGCTGGCTGGACGGGCGCGAGAGGCAAAACAATGGCACGGCGCGGTCTCTACGACTGTGTCCCAAGCGCGTCAACAGGTAGCGTGTTCACCGTCCTGCTGGGCCGCACGCTACTGGGCGCCCGACGGAACGCGACGCGGCCTCAACCGTTTCCCTCCAAGCCTTGCCACGCTGGCTGGAGGATCACATGAAAACCCTGACCGCCCTGTTCGATGACTACGAAGATGCCGCCCGCGCCGTGCGGGCGCTTGAGGCTGCCGAAATCCCCGCCGACGCCATCTCCTTGGTGGTCAGCACCCTGGACGATGCAGTTGGCGCAGGGGATCCCGAAACCGCCGCCGCCGAAGAGGCCGCGGCCGGCGCCGGGATCGGCGCAGTGGTTGGCGGCGCCAGCGGCCTGCTGGCCGGGCTTGGCGCTTTCGTCATTCCCGGGCTTGGCCCGGTCGTCGCTGCGGGCTGGCTGCTCTCTGCCGCCGTTGGCGCGGTGGCCGGCGCCGCCCTGGGCGGCGCGACCGGTGGCATCGTTGGCCTGCTGACCAATTCCGGTGTACACGAGCACGACGCCCATGTGTTTGCCGAAGGCGTGCGGCGCGGCGGCAATGTGGTTTCAGTGCGCGCCGAAGACAGCCAGGTGCGCCGGGTTGAGGACATCTTCAACCAATCCAACCGGGCCGATATCGAGCAGCGCCGTCGCCTCTATGAAGACGAAGGCTGGCAGCATTTCGATCCGGACGGGCAACCCTATGCCGAAGACCCCCTGCATGGCGGGCCGATCGTCGGCAATTTCCGGGGGCCATATTAGGCGCGCGCCCTAGTTCGCATCGAGGCCTGCCGGAACGCACACCGCGATGAGCTTGGCAGGGCCCCATTCGCCCGGCTGCTCGGTGTTTTTCGTGGCCATCATTTCGGTCATTGAAACGGCAGTCTTGCAATCGTCGAGCGATGGATACTTGCCCACTTGCTGCAACGGACCACCCGACAGGGCGATGTAAAGAATGAACACGATATTGCTGACGGCAGCCATGACGAGCACCAAAGTTGAAAAACCGCTCTCGGTATAGCTTGAGGTCGCCCCGAACGTAAGGTATGCAGTTTTCCAGTGCCCCCCTGGCGGAACGGTAGACGCACCTGACTCAAAATCAGGCGGGGAAACTCGTGCCAGTTCGAGTCTGGCGGGGGGCACCACTCGTCCCGAGCACATGTATCCCCTTCTGTGATCCAGAGGGCGTATTCACGCCAACCGGTTTGGCATAAGCGCAACGCTCATCAACCACATCCCTCCCTGCGACAGAATTGTGCCGTGACGGCACCGATTTGAATGGTGTAGTTCTGCGGGCGGGGGGCAAATGGGCCAGCGCATGATCATCGGGGAAGTTGTCCGCGCGCTCTGCGTGCTGGCGCTGCTCTTCCTCAATTTCGGCCATGCCCAGGCCGTTCAGGTCGCCTACACCACCGATCTGACCCCCTATGTGCTGTCCGATCAGGCCGTGGCGATTGTTTGCCAACAAACTGGGCAGGACAATCCCGAGCTGCATCACCAGCCCTGCCATGCCTGCCGGATTGGCGGCAGTGCCGATCTGCCGCCGGCGCCATGCCTGGCCCTGCCAGCATTCGTCATGGTTGCAGCAGCGGCCCATGCGCCGGCACCCCAGCCAGTGGGCCGCGTTGCTTACGCCCGCACCACCAGTCCCCGCGCACCGCCGATCCTCTAGATCTGGCACCATGGACAAGGCCGGGCACAGCCAGGGCCGAAAGTACCCGCCTCACGGACGGTGGCGCATTGACGGCATTACGCTAGCGCCCCGCCCCCATGTTGACGGCGCAATGCGCCTTCGGTTTCTCAATTTTTCAGAATCCAGGATTGAACCATGTTCAAGAAACTGACACGTGCAGCTTTCCTCGCCGCCGTAACCACCACCAGCGCCTTTGCCCACATTACCCTGGCGACCAAGCAAACCCCGGTCGGCTCCCCCTATAAGGCCCTGTTCCAGGTGGGCCATGGCTGCGACGGCGCCGCCACCACAAAAATCCGCGTGCAAATCCCCGAAGGCGTTATCGCCGTCAAGCCACAGCCCAAACCCGGCTGGACCGTCGAAACGGTAAAGGGCAAGTATGCCAAGTCCTACGACTATTACGGCACGGCGCTGACCGAAGGCGTCAAGGAAGTGGTGTGGGGCGGCGGCAATCTGCCGGACGATTTCTACGACGAATTCCTGCTGCGCGGCACCATCACCGCCGATTTGAAAGTGGGCAGCACCGTGTTTTTCCCGGTGATCCAGGAATGCGGCGACAAGAGCGACGCCTGGATCGAAATCCCGGCCGATGGCCAGCCGGAACCCGAACTGCCACCGCCCGGCGTCAAGCTGATCGACGCGGTGCCAACCCACTAAAACCGGGGGCGCTGGCAACAGCGCCCCTTTCCCATCGGAGCCGCCATGCCCAGGTCGCCGCTGCTTCCCGCCATCATTTTCTGGCTATGTCTGGTTGGCAGCGCTTTTGCCCACGCGTCATTGGTCGACTCATCGCCGACAGCCAATGCCGTCCTGGCAGAGGCGCCGGCCGCACTGTCCCTGCAGTTCAACGAGCCGGTGTCGCCGCTAGTGCTCACACTGTTCAAGGCCACTGGCGCGCCGCTGACGCTGACCGATTTCAAGCTGGTCGGCTCGACCCTGGAAATCGTTGCGCCGGCCAAGCTGGGCAATGGCACCTTCGTTCTGAGTTACCGGGTGATTTCCACCGATGGCCACCCGGTTGGCGGCTCGATCGTGTTTTCGATCGGGGCGCCCAGCGTGGGGTTCGCGGCAGTGCCCGCAGCCACTGACTGGTCGGTACCGGCGGCGCTGTGGATGGGCAAGATCGGGTTCTATGCCGGTCTGTTCTTTGGTGTCGGCGGCGCGTTTTTCCGCGTCTGGCTGGTGCCGGTTCGCACCCACGCAAGCAGGCCTGAATTGGCTTTGCTCATTACCGGAATGATTGCCACGCCAATTCTGGTGGGCCTGCAGGGGCTGGATGCCCTCGGGCTGTCATTACCCGTGTTGGTGCGCCTCGACGTCTGGCAGATCGGCTTTGCCACGAGCATTGGGCCGTCTGCTGCATTGGCTTGCACAGCGATGGTCCTGGCGCTGTTGGCCGACCGCGCACCGCCGACTGCTCGAAGGGCGCTGTCCTTGGTGGCGCTGGTCGGCATTGGTCTGGCGCTGACGGCAACCGGGCACGCCGCCAGTGCTGACCCGCAATGGCTGACGCGGCCCGCCGTGTTCATCCATGCGCTGGCCATTGCCTTCTGGGCCGGCGCCTTGCTGCCATTGGCCACGCTGCTGCGCACGCCAAGTCCGGCAACTCTGCCCGCTTTGCAGCGATTTTCGAGAACGATGCCGTTTGTGCTCGCACTGCTGGTGGCGGCTGGAACGACCCTGGCTGTGATCCAGCTTGGCTCTATCGCTGCGCTGATCACCACGGCCTATGGCATTGTGCTGGTGATCAAGCTGGCATTGTTTGTGGCACTGCTGATCCTGGCCGCCTGCAATCGCTGGCGTCTTACCACGCCCGCAATGCGCGGTAAGACCGCCGCCACTAAAAAGCTGGTGCAAGTCATCGTCGTCGAAATCATCCTGATCTTTGGCATCCAAGGCGTTACCGCCTGTTGGCGGTTCACCCCGCCGCCGCGCGCCATGCAGACGCCGGCCAAGGCGCCGCCGCTCGATGTCCATATTCACACCGACCAGTTGATGGCCCAGGTCAGTCTGGCCTCAGGAGGGGTGGGCAGCACCAGCGTGTCGATCTTCCCGATGGCCGCCGATTTCGGCCCGGTCGACCCGCAGGCTTTGACGCTGGTCATCAGCAATCCATCGGCCGGCATCGAACCCATCAGATATGCCACCGAAAAGCAGCAGGACGGCTCCTGGCTGGCGCCCGATGTGCTGTTTCCAATCGCAGGAACCTGGACCTTGCGGCTGGATATTCGGGTGTCGGATTTTCAGATGATTTCACTACACGACACGATCAACCTAATGCCCTAGACGGTGACGCTGAGATCAGGGCAATTTGCTCCCCGTCTGAACTTCTACGCGGTTAACTGCTGGTTCAGCTTGAAATCGCAGTACTGTTGCGGCAACCCGCAATTGCGCTCTTACTCAACAACAGAGGGGACGCACCATGACAATTTTCGAACACATCACCGAGACTTCCAATATCCGCGCACGCCACGACGCCAAATACTGGCAGGTCGAAGCACCAGCGACCGGCTATCATCCGGCACGTCTGATCGAGGCTTTGGTCAAGACGATCGTGCGGCTGTTCGAACGCGCCTCGCGCTGATCCTGCCCCAGGCAAAGCCGCACCGGCCCTTTCACCGGCGTGAGGTTTCACGCTATCGTTCTGTCGCATCAAGGTGGCGGAACGATCATGGGCAAGACGCGACTGGAAGCCTTCAGCGATGGCGTGCTCGCCATCATCATCACCATCATGGTGCTCGAACTGAAGGTACCGCACAGCCCGACGCTGGAAGCGCTGGCTGAACTGCTGCCGGTGTTTTTGAGCTATGTGCTGAGCTTTATCTTTGTCGGCATCTACTGGAACAACCATCACCATATGCTGCACACCGTCACCAGGGTGAACGGGGCCATCCTGTGGGCCAATCTGCATCTGTTGTTCTGGCTGTCGCTGATCCCGTTCACCGCCGGCTGGATGGGCGAAAACCACTTCGAAACCCTGCCAGTAGCGCTCTACGGCTTCGTCATGATGATGGCCGGCATTGCCTATCCCATCCTGCAGCAGGTCATCATTGCCTCGCAGGGTCCCCATTCCAAGCTCAAGATCGCCATTGGCGGCGACTGGAAGGGCCGCGCCAGCGGCGGCATCATCCTGGTCGGTATTGTCACGGCCTTCTTCAACACCTGGCTGGCCTGCGCCATTTACGCCGTGATTGCGGTTCTATGGTTCATTCCCGATCGTCGCATCGAGCACAATCTTGTCCACGAACCTGCCGAGGAATGACCATGGCTGAAGCCGTCGCGCGCACCGGAACTGCCGGCTGGGTATTCGAGCCTTGGCGCGGCGTGTTTTATCCCGATGGGCTGGTCCAGAAGAACGAACTGGCCTTTGCCAGTTCCCGCCTCGGCACCATCGAAATCAACGCCACCTTCCGCGCCAACCAGAAGCCCGCCAGCTTTGCCAAATGGGCTGGCGAAGCGCGGGCCGGCTTTGTGTTTTCGATCAAGGGCCCGCAATTGGTCACCCACATCAAGCGGCTGAAAAACTGCGAGATCGAGCTGGCCAATTTTTTCGCTTCCGGCCCCGTGGCGCTGGGCGAAAAGCTCGGACCGTTCGTCTGGCAATTGCCGCCTAACCTGAGCTTTGATGCGGGCGCGCTGGGCACATTTCTCGCCATGCTGCCGAAAACCACCGCCGACTATGTGGCGCTGGCCACCAAGGCTGATGGGCGGCTGAAATCCGAGCCGTATCTGGACACCAAAGGCGTCGGCGCCATCCGCCACGCCATCGAGGTGCGCAATGCGAGCTTTGACACAGCGGCTGCCCGCGACCTGCTGCACGCCCATAATGTGGCGCTGGTCATTGCCGATACCATGGAGCAACCCGGCCGCGAACTGACCGCCGATTTCGCCTATTGCCGTCTGCAAGGTCCCGCGCGCGCCGACGCTGCCGGCTATCTGCCTGCCGACATCGCCAATTGGGCCACACAGGTCAAAACCTGGACCGATGCGGGCCGCGACGTCTTTGCCTATTTCGTTCATGAAGACAAACTGCATGCCCCGGCCAATGCCGTTGCGCTTGGACAGGCGCTTGGCATCAATCTGCCGGGCGATTGATCACAAAGCAGTTGGCGACTGGAAAAACTCGCCAAGCCGCACTACTCAAACCGCAGCGTCACCCCGAAAGAGCGTTCATGACCTCGATCTTTGCCCCCCTCGACAAGAAGGCCGCCGCCGTGGCTTTCATACTCGCCCTCGCCGCCATTGCCGGCGCCTGGGGCAGCCAGCTATTCGGCGGCCTGATCCCGTGTGAACTCTGCCTCGAACAGCGCCGGGCCTATTACTGGGGCCTGCCGATCATGGCGCTGATCCTGTTGCTGTGGAACCGCCTGCCACTGCGGGTCTGGTACATCGCCATGGCGATCACCACCGCCGTTTTCATCTGGGGCACCTTCATGGGCGGCTACCATGCTGGGGTCGAGTGGAAATTCTGGCCCGGCCCCACCGCCTGCACCGGCACCGGCGGCGACTTCACCTTTGACGCCCTCAAGGACCTGAACTCCGCCCACGTCATCCCCTGCGATCAGGTGCAATTCCGGTTTTTGGGAATTTCGCTGGCTGGGTACAATGCGCTGGTGTCGCTGGCGGTGGTGGTGTTGCTGGTTGTGTCGATGATGGCGCAGTTCCGGTTGAACCGGAAGGACTAAAAATCCAGCGCCCGCAAGTCGCGAGCGCTGTGCAGGACCCTTAATATCTGCACCTGGTCCGCCACGACGCGATAGAGTATGGCGTAGGCGCCATACGGCCGGCGCCGAACGCCGTCTTCTGCCCATTGTGGTTGCAGCGATAGCGAAGCGGCTCATCCAGCAACGCTGAACACGCCTCTCGCAGCTCAAAGATAAAGCTTTGCGCGCGCCGGCGGTTGTCGATGGCAATATAGTCGCCAATCTCCCGCAAGTCGGCCAGCGCAACTGGGGTATAGACCACCTGCATCAAGCGGCATCGTCGGCATAGCGCCGGCTCAATTCGCCGAAAACCTCATCGTCGGATAGCAGCTTCCCGCTTTCCGCCTGCTCGATCGCCAGCCGGACCTTTGTGTCCAGCTCCTTGAACCGCGCCTCGCGCTCCTGCACCAGCCGGACGCCTTCGCGCAGCACTTCGCTTTTGGAATTGTAGCGACCAGTTTCAACCAGTTCGGTGACGGCCTTCTCGAGCGCTTCACCCAGTTCAGCACTGATTGCCATGTCAGATCTCCGCAGTTACAGCCAGCCAATAATAGTTATTGGCTGCCGACTGCGCAACCCGGCCCTACGGCTCCAGCTCGATATCCCAGTAGAGATAATCCAGCCAGCTCTGGTGCAGATGGTTGGGCGGGAACGCGCGACCATTGTTGTGCAAGTCGTGTACCGTGGGATGGTAGGGCGCCTGATGCGGGTACATCTTGATTTCCCACGGCATCCGGTTGGCCTTGCGCAGATTGCAGGGCGCGCAGGCGGCAACGACATTGTCCCACGTCGTGCGACCACCCTTGGAACGGGGAATGACGTGATCGAAGGTCAGATCGTCGCGCGAGCCGCAATACTGGCACTGGAAGCGATCGCGCAGGAACACGTTGAACCGCGTGAACGCCGGATGGCGCGCCGGTTTGACGTAGTCCTTGAGCGAAACCACGCTGGGCAGCCGCATCTCGAAGCTGGGGCTGTGGATTTTGAGGTCATACTCGGAGACGATATTGACCCGATCCAGACACACCGCCTTGATGGCGTCCTGCCATGACCACAACGAGAGTGGATAATAGCTGAGCGGCCGGAAATCGGCATTCAACACAAGGGCGGGACAGGTCTCAGGCGACACATGGATGGTCACTAGAGGCTCCCGTAACGGGAATCGAGATGGTCCATAGCCCCTATACTCTAAGCCCTTTGTGACAGGGCTGTGAAGCGGGGATTACAATGATTTTTTAAGCCTTAAGCGATCGAAGCCACATCCCGGACAAAGTCTGAGGCAAAGGCCAGTCCGTCCGGCGAAATGCCATGACCGACGCCACGCGCCACATAATGACGCACGTCATAGCCGGCGGCCCTGAGCCCTGCCGCGGCGGCATCGCCGAGATAGGCCGGCACCACCTGATCCTGATCGCCATGCACGATGCAGACCGGCGCCTTGGGCACATCGCCAAAATTGGCCGACGGTTCGAACGCGCCCGAAAACGCGACGACACCCAGCAGCGCCTCGGGCAGCGACAGCCCGACATGCAGCGCCATCATCGCGCCCTGACTGAATCCGATCAGAACAGTGTCCTTGGCCGATAGCCCGGTCTGCTCCCACAATTGATTAAGGAACCCGACCAGAACCGGCCTTGCCACCGGCAGGCCATGCTGCCGATTGGCAACCCGGTCGCTGTCGTAATTGAGCGCAAACCATTGAAACCCGGAGGGATAGCCCGGCACCGTCTGCGGCGCATCGGGCGCCACGAACAGCGCATCAGGCAGCAGCGGCTGGAAATGCGGCGCCAGCCCGATCAGATCAGCCCCATCGGAACCGAAACCATGCAGCAAAACCACGAGATGTTTGGGCTCGGCCCCTGAAAGGGGCGCCAGCATCGGGCCGGAAAGGGTGGACATTATTAAAAATCCTCAAAATATCGGTCATTCGTGCCAGTTGGCCACGGTTCGCGCAACTGGGAGAAATCCACAAGCACTGCTCCGCGAACGTCCCGATTGCATGCGATCAGACGATGCCGTCGCGTTCCTTGATCACCGCGAAATAACGCCAGAACAACAGCGCCGCCGACGAGCGATACGGCGCCCAGGTTTTGGCGATGTCCACCATCTGATTGATGCTGGGCCGTTCATTGAGGTGCAGGCCCCAATGCACCGCCTTGAGCAGCGCCAGATCGCCGGCCGGAAACACATCCGGATGCCCGGCGCAGAACATCAGATAGACCTCGGCGGTCCATGGCCCGATGCCCTTGTGCGCTGTCAGATATTTCACTGCTTGGTCCGCCTGCAGCGTTTCCACATGAGCAAAATCCAGCGCGCCGGCCGCCACCGCCTCCGCGATCGCTTTTACCGTCCGATATTTACCGGCTGAAAAACCGACGCCGCGCACTGCCGCTTCATCCAGATTGAGATAACTCACCGGATCGAGCGCGCCTTCGAGCGCCTCATAGCGCGCCCAGATGGCGCGGGCACTGGCCACCGACAATTGCTGGCCGCAGATCACTTTGGCGAGGCCGATAAAGCCCGGCTCATTGATGCGCGGCGTCACCGGGCCGGTGGCCGCGCGCACGGACACCAGCCGTGGATCAATGATCGCCAGTTGATCGAGATGGGCTTCGACCGCGGCAAGCGTGTCGAGCCGAATTGTCGGGCTTTGTCCGCTCATGCTAGGACCAACCAATGTCACCTCGCCCCATCCTGCGCTTTGCGCCCAGTCCCAATGGCCCGCTGCATCTCGGCCACGCCTTTTCGGCACTGTTCACCTGGCAGGCGGCCGCTGCGCTGGGCGGAACCGCGCTGCTGCGGATAGAGGACACCGACATTGAACGCTGTAAACCCGAATTCGACGCGGCGATAACGCACGATCTGGCCTGGCTTGGTTTGAGCTGGCCCGAACCGGTCTGGCGGCAGTCGGCGCGCTTTCCGGTCTACGCCGAAGCGGCAACGAAACTGCGCGCGCTGGGCCTGCTCTATCCGTGCTTTTGCTCACGCAGCGACATCGCCGCGCATGCCACCGGCACCGATCCAGATGGCGCGCCGCTCTACCCCGGCACCTGCCGCCATCTGTCCAAGATCGATATTTTCGAGCGACTGGCGCGCGGCGACGCGGTGCAATACCGGCTGGATATGGACAAGGCCATCACCATGGCGGGGCCACAGACTCTGACGGTTGCCGGCCCGCTGGTCACTGACCGGCCGCAGGTCCGCTATGCTAATCCGGCGCGCTGGGGCGATGTGGTGCTCCAGCGCAAGGGCACGCCAACCAGTTATCATCTCAGCGTCGTCATTGATGACGCGGCGCAGGGGGTAACCCACGTGACCCGTGGCCGCGACATGGAAGCGGCAACCGACATTCACGTGCTGCTGGCCTTCCTGCTCGGCCTGGTCCCGCCCATCTATACGTTCCACAAACTGCTGCTGGACGACGATGGCAAAAAGCTCAGCAAGTCGAAAGGCTCGCCAAGTCTGGCGAGCCTGCACGAAGCGGGATGGACGCCCGAGCGGGTCCGGGCGGAACTGGGGTTCGGTTAGGCCGCCAGCTTCTTTTCGACGAAGAACTTGCCCACCGATGCGGCGACAGCGGCGTTGAGCGGTGTGCCGAAATCGGGGCCAAGCATGGCTTCAAGCCGGCTGTCGCTGAGCTTCATCGGATTATTCCACAGGTAGCGCATTTTCAGCACTTCGCGGAGGATCGGCACGGCCAGCGACAGGAGCTGGAACATCAGCCAGTTCAGCGGAGTGACCGTGACCGGACGTGGGGCGGCGTTCTGGATCGCCGCCATCAGTGCGCCATGAGTGACATAGTGGCCTTCGAAGTGGAAGTTTTCAAACGCCGCCAACGTCTGGCGCTGTTCGGCCAGCTGGGCAAAGGCCGCGCCGAGATCGGGCAGATAGGCCCAGGTATGGGCAGTTTCGAGCCCACCCATATGATGGATTTTGCCCTTGCTCACATCCATCATCATCGCCTGATCGAACCAGTCGCCGGTGTTGTCCGGGCCAAAGAAATCGCCGGCGCGGATGATGATGGCCTGGAACTTGCCGGCCTTGGCGGCGCGTTCCAGCATCTGTTCCTGACGCACGCGAATGGCGCCACGCGGTGTTTCCGGATGCTGCGGCGTCGCCGGGGTCATCACCCGATCGGTCGCGGCGTAATTATACACATTGCCCGGATACATCATGGTCTTGCCCGAATCGCCCATCGCGGCAATCACAGTGGCCAATTGGGCTTCGGCGCGGCCCTTGTCCCACTTGTCATAGGGCAGGTTGAGCGCGTTCATCACCACATCGGCGCCAGCAATGGCAGCTTCGATATCGCTCCGCACGCCCGCATCGCCCTTGATGAAAGTGACGCCCGGCAGCGGCGCGCGGTTGGTGCGGGCCATGCCGCTGACGCTCCAGCCGGCATCGACAAATGCTCTGGCAGCGGCGCGACCGATATGGCCGTTGATCCCCAGAACCGTAACCTTGCCCTTGCTCATCTGATCTCTCCTTGAGGTGATGGACAGAGCATCCGCCATTCACTATTGTTTTGATATTCGCAAAATTCGAACATCGGGCATTCAATTATGAATAGCACGCCGGATTGGTCGCTGTGGCGCAGCTTCTCGGCAGTGGTGGCCGAAGGCTCGCTCTCGGGCGCAGCGCGGCTCCTGGCGCTCAGCCAGCCCACCATTGGCCGACATATTGAAACCCTGGAACAGACGCTTGGCGTCGCACTGTTCGAACGGAGCCTGGGCGGGCTCAAGCCCAATGCCACTGCACTACGGTTGTATGAGCCGGTAGAGGCCGCGCGGCTTTCGCTCGGCCGGGCCGCGATCATGGCGGCGGGCGCGCAGGAGCAATTGGCCGGCACGGTGCGGATCACGGCCAGCGCGGTGGTCTCGCACTATGTGCTGCCCACGCTGCTGGTGCCGATCCGCGAAAAATACCCGGCCATCTCTGTTGAACTGGTCCCTTCCGATTCGGCGGAGAACCTGTTGATGCGGGAGGCAGATATCGCCATCCGCATGTTCCGACCGACCCAGCTTGAACTGATCGCCAAGCGGCTGGGCGAACTGCCCATGGTGACCTGCGCCCACGAGAGCTATCTGGCCAAACGCGGCACCCCGGTGGAGATCGAGGAGCTATACGGGCACGATCTGGTCGGGCTCGACCGCTCCGATCTGATTACCGCCTATGCGACCAAGCTGGGATTTGCGCTGACCCGCGAGCATTTTGCGTTCCGCACCGATAGCCAGACCAACCTGTTCGAGCTGATCCGGGCCGGACTTGGCATCGGCTTTGGCCAGCACCAGCTGGTCAGGCGCACGCCGGGCATGGTCGCCATCCTGCCACAACTGCCGGTTCCGGCGCTTGAAGTCTGGCTCACCACACACCGGGAATTGTTCACCAGCGTGCGGATTCGTGCCATTTATGACGCATTGGCCGCCGGACTTGTGGCCTATATTGAAGGCCACGACGTATAGGGGAAACAACCCCGGAGGTTCTCATGCAGATTCTACTCAACATTGCCATCGCACTGGCGCTGATCTTTACCGTCGGCGCGCTTGGCTTGGGCCTGTGGAACATGCTCAAGGGCGGCTCGGGCAATACCAGCCAGAAGCTGATGCGGATGCGCGTCATCGGCCAGGCCGTGGCGCTGATCCTGTTGATGGGTGCGCTATTCCTGTTCGGCGGACCGCACAGCTAGGCACGCCGCCAAAAACTGGCTACCGCTACCCTATAGTTCAGGAATCGGCCGCGCCGATACGTTCGGAAGGACCGATGCCATGGTCAAACTCAACCGCATCTACACCAAGACCGGAGATGACGGCACCACCGGGCTGGTGCGCGGTCCCCGCCGGCACAAATTCGACCTGCGCGTCGAGGCCTATGGCACCATCGACGAGGCCAATGCCTTTGTCGGCAATGCGCGGCTGACCACAAGTTCAATGCCCAAGATCGATAGCCTTTTGGCCCGCATCCAGAACGACCTGTTCGATGTCGGCTCGGATCTGGCCACACCGGGCGAGGACGATCCCGCCGATCACCCCTCGCTGCGGGTCACCCCGGTGCAGACCGCCTGGATCGAACGCCAGATCGACCATTTCAACGCCGATCTCGCCCCGCTCACCAGTTTCGTGCTTCCCGGTGGCACGCCGACCGCGGCAGCGCTGCATCTGGCCCGCACCGTCACCCGCCGGGCCGAGCGTATCGTGGTCGAACTGGCCGAGAGCGAGCCGGACACCAATCCCGAAGCCATCCGCTATCTCAACCGCCTCTCCGACCTGCTGTTCGTGCTAGGGCGGGTGGTCAATGCCAATGGCGAAAAGGACGTGCTCTGGGTGCCGGGCAACTACACCGACACCAAAAAACGCGGCTGACCAATGGTCTTGCCGCTCCATGATGACAACCCGATCCGCTACGTCCGCTTTGCCTATGTGGCCTATGGCCTGATGGCGCTTAATGCGGTGATCTATCTGTTCGAGGCGAGCCTCTCGCCCGCCGCGTTCGATCAGCTCACCATCGATTACAGCATTATCCCCATCGTGGTGACCAATGCCTACCCCAATCCCCTGCCCTGGCTGCCGGACTGGGCTCCCCTGTTCACCTACGGCTTTCTGCATGCCGACTGGCTGCATCTGCTGACCAACATGCTGTTCCTGTGGATTTTCGGCGACAATGTCGAAGACGCCATGGGCCATTGGCGGTTCCTCGGGTTTTACCTCGCCTGTACGGCGCTGGGGGGACTGGCGCATCTGGCGTCAAACCTCAGCGACAACACCACGCTGGTCGGTGCCTCCGGCGCGGTCGCGGGCGTGATGGGCGCCTATATCCTGCTGTATCCGCACGCCAGGGTGCTGGTGCTGGCACGCATCGTCATTCCGATCCCACTGCCGATTCCGGCCTTCTGGATGCTGGGCTTCTGGATTGCCTCGCAGCTGTTCTATGTGATGATTGGTTCGGACGAGCCGGTCTCATGGTGGGCTCATCTAGGTGGCTTTGCCACCGGACTGGCGCTGGCTCCACTGCTCAAGCGCCGCGACGTTCCGCTGTTTGGCGGTCATTAAGCACAATCGCATTTGCTTTAAATTGTCGGCACCCTTCCAACCCTTCTTTACGGCGGAGGCCCTATTCTGGCCGTTCTAGAACCGGGAAAGGAGACGACGATGGATAGCGATTTGAGCATGCAACTGGTCGCCGCCCGCAGTGCGCCCACCCAGGCCGCCATGCAGAATGCGATGCTCAAGAAGAGCAACGAGATGGATCAGATGGTGGTCGATATGATCGCCCAGTCCACCCAGGCCCCGCCGCCACCCGGCCAGGGCACCCGCGTCGACAAGCTGGCGTGACCGCCATGACCAACGCGATCGGCATCAGCCCCGCAGTGATGGTCAACCGCCTCGTCGATCAGCAGGGCGCCTCGCTCAACACCCAATTGGCCAAAGTCGCCGAAATGCGGACGACGCTGCAGACAGCAGCGTTTGAAGAGGCGGCGCGCGAAGCCATGTTCAGCCCCACCGGCGAGGTCGAACCGATCGCCATCGACAGCGGCGCGATCGTGGACAGGCTGGTTTAGCCCTTCATCTCCACCAGCGTCTTGATCACCGCCTCGCCATCGGGCGTGTTCCACTCGGCCGGGCCCTGCAGCACCGCCAACTCGCACCCATTGGCATCGAGCACCAGCGAGGTCGGCAGGCCCACTGAAACCGCCTCGGTCTTGAGCCGTTCGAACGCGGCAAAACTGTTATCAGCATAAAGCGGCAGATTGGCGAACTTGCCGTCGGCGAGAAATTTGCGCGCCTTATCCAGGCCGCCGTCGCCGATATCGAGATTGATCGGCAGGACCATGAACTTGTCGGAATTGTATTTGGCGGCCAGCGCATCGAGCGCCGGCATTTCCTGCCGGCAGGGAATGCACCAGCTCGCCCAGAAGTTGACCAGCAGCGCCCGGCCCTTGAAATCGGCGATGCTCATCGGCTTGCCGGCGGCGTCCTTGAACACAAGGCTGGCATAGCCGCGCCCTTCGCCGGTGCCGTTGAGCGCTGCCAATTCACCCTTGGCGGCCCCTTCGATAATGGCTGCCTGAGCCGGTTGCACCGCGCATTCAGTGGCCGTCGCCGCGCCATTGCTAAGGTAAAGCCAGGCCGATATAGCTACGCCAATAGCGGCCAGCCCAAGGGTCATGTACAGCCGTGGAAGCGGTGACTTCCCGGTTTGCGGCGGGCTTTGTTCGGACATTCAAGCTCCAGGAAACAGTGATGAGCAACAAGATGTGGGGTGGCCGCTTTTCGAGTGGCCCCGACGCCATCATGGAAGAAATCAACGCCTCGATCGGGTTCGACCAGCGCCTTTACAAGCAAGACATCGCGGGATCAATCGCCCACGCCACCATGCTGGCGCAAACCGGCATTCTGACGCAGGCCGACCGTGACGCCATCATAGCGGGCCTTAACGAGGTTTTGGCCGAGATCGAAGCGGGCACGTTCACATTCTCGCGTTCGCTCGAAGACATCCACATGAATGTGGAATCCCGCCTGCGCGACAAGATCGGTGACGCTGCAGGGCGTCTGCACACCGCCCGTTCGCGCAACGATCAGGTGGCCACCGATTTCAAGCTCTATGTCCGCGACACCATCGATATCCTGATCACCCAGATCGAAACGCTGCAACTGGGCCTCGTCACCCGCGCCGAAGACGAAGCCGACACCATCATGCCCGGTTTCACCCATTTGCAATCGGCCCAGCCGGTGAGCCTTGGTCATCATCTGCTGGCCTATGTGGAAATGCTCGGTCGCGATGCCGGCCGCTTTGCCGATGCGCGCAAACGCCTCAACGAAAGCCCGCTGGGCTCGGCAGCTTTGGCCGGCACGTCATACCCCATCGACCGGCACATGACCGCAGAGGCTTTGGGATTTGATCGCCCGACCGCCAATTCGCTCGATGCTGTGTCAGACCGCGATTTCATCCTCGAAACCCTGGCGGCCGCGGCGATCTGCGCCGTGCATCTGAGCCGCTTTGCCGAGGAACTGGTGATCTGGTCGTCGGCGCAGTTCGGCTTCGTGCGGCTGTCCGACAAGTTCTCCACCGGCTCCTCGATCATGCCGCAAAAGCGCAATCCCGATGCCGCCGAACTGGTCCGCGCCAAGATCGGCCGCATCCTCGGCGCACTGACCTCGCTGATCGTGGTGATGAAGGGTTTGCCGCTGGCCTATTCCAAGGACATGCAGGAAGACAAGGAAATCGCCTTCGACGCGCTGGATTCACTCAGCCTGTCGCTGGCAGCAATGACCGGAATGGTCGGCGACCTGACCTTTAACCGCGCTAGAATGCACGCTTCGGCCAGCGCCGGTTTTTCCACCGCCACCGATATTGCCGACTGGCTGGTGCGCGAGATCAACATGCCGTTCCGCGACGCCCACCATGTCACCGGGCAGGTGGTGGCCCTGGCCGAACAGAAGGGCTGTGGACTGGAAGGGCTCACCATTGAGGATTTCAAGTTCGTCGATCCACGCATCGATAGCCGGATCCATAAGGTGCTGACGGTGGAAAGCTCGGTCGCCTCGCGCCAGAGCTATGGCGGCACCGCGCCGGCCAATGTGGTGGTGCAGGCCGCCCGCTGGAAAACCCTGCTCACCGGCCAGCCTCACGACCCGCGCGTGCTCGCCGCTAAAAAGCATGGCGGCCATGGCGACGGCGGGGTTGAATAGCAGGGGCGAATTATTGCACGGTATGACCTTCCCCCCTTGCGGGGGAAGGTGCCCGAAGGGCGGATGAGGGGCCAGCGAAGGTGGAGATGACACCCTGGCTGTACCAACCCCTCACCCGTCTCGGCTGCGCCGATCCACCCTCTCCCGCAAGGGGCGAGGGAAGACTGGAGCAACTGAATAATGCATGCCAACCGCCAGATGCGCCTGACCGAACACCATGTGGCGTTTCTGCAGCCTGGTGAGGTTGATGAAAACCTGCCGGCGCCACCGGCCGATATGGTGCAGGCCACCCGCGAGGATCATCTGGCCACCATCGAAGCACTGATGGCTGGGCAGCCCAACGATGAGGTCTGGATCTTTGCCTATGGCTCGCTGATCTGGAAGCCGGCCTGCGACTTCGTCGAGATGCGCACCGGCCTCGTCCATGGCTGGCACCGCTCGTTCTGCTTGGGCTGGAACACCCGCTTTCGCGGCAGCGAGGAAACCCCGGGGCTGATGCTGGCGCTGGATCGCGGCGGCGCCTGCAATGGCGTGCTGTATCGGCTGCCGGCACGGCACCTGGAAGACAATCTGGTCAAGCTGTTCGAGCGCGAAATGGGCTGGCGGCCAACCGCCTTTCCACCGCGCTGGGTCAAGGTGAGCAGTGGCGAGCGGACCATCAAGGCGCTGACCTTCTGTATCGATCGCAATTCCGGCCGCTATGTTGCCGGATTGAGCAATGCCCATATCGCCGACGTGCTGGCCACTGCTGTGGGCACCCGCGGCTCGATGGCCGAATACCTGTTTGCCACCGTGCAGCATCTGGAAAAAATCGGCATCCACGATCCGCATCTCTGGCAATTGCAGGACCTGGTGGCCGAGCGCATCGAGGCGCGGTTCGGCGTGGTGGAACGATCCTGACCAAACCTGTCAGCAGGGTCAGGTTATCCTTTCTACCCAGGAGGGAAGATGACCGGGCCAACCATCGCCACGCACCAACTCAACCGCGCCCTGCTGGCCCGACAATTGCTGCTGGAGCGCAGCGATCTGGGCATTGTCGACGCCATTGACCGTCTCGGCGGCCTGCAGGCTCAAACCAGCAACGCGCCCTATCACGGCCTGTGGTCTCGCCTTGCGGGGTTTTCCCATGACGCAATGACGGCGCTGATTGTGGACAAATCGCTGGTTCGCGCCGCCACACTGCGGGCGACGCTGCATCTGCACACGGCAGCCGACCTGCTTTCCTTCCGGCCATTGCTGCAATCGGTAATGGAGCGCGGCTGGGCCGCTGCCTATACCAAACGGTTTGCCGATGCCGACAAGGCGGCGGTCATGGCCAAGGGCATTGCCCATCTCGACCGCCAGCAATTGACCAATAGCGATCTGGCCCAACTACTTGCACCGGCCTTCCCAGGCAGCGATCCCCATTCGATGGCGCAATATCTCCACTGCACCCAAACCCTGGTGCAGGTGCCACCCACCCGGCTGTGGAACGTCGGGCGCGCGCCGCTGCTGCAACGCATCGAGACCTATCTGCCGGGGCAAACAGCACCCGCGTTTGGGCGGCGGGATCTGGTGCTGCGCTACCTGCGAGCGTTTGGGCCGGCGAGCGTTCAGGATATGCAGCAATGGTGTGGGCTGACATTGCTGACCCCGGATTTCGAGGCCCTGCGCGACCAACTCGTCACCTTTACCGACGATACCGGCCGCGAACTGTTCGACCTGCCCAATGCGCCACGGCCCGATGCCGACACCCCGGCGCCGATCCGCTTCATTCCCGAATACGACAATATTTTCCTGGGCTTTGCCAACCGGACCCGCATCGTCGCCGACGACATCAGGCCGATCATGTTCGCCATCAACCGCTATAATCCGCCGATCCTGATCGACGGCATGATCGAAGGGGCTTGGTGGCTCAAATTGGTCAAGGGCGTCGCCCATCTGCGCATCGCCACCTACGTGCCCATTGGCAAACGGACGGCCGAACAGATCGAGGCCGAAGGCCTGGCCTTTGCCCACTTCTGTCAGGCCGACGCCAAGGCCGTCAGCGTGGATTTCGACAAGGACTTACTGGTCTAGCCCACGGCGACCAAGCGACACCACTTCGACTGGCTTGCCGGCGAGCGCATCGTCGACCTTGGCCAGCAGATCGGCCAGCGTGAACGGCTTGACGATGACGTCATAAATCAGCGTCTCCAGCCCATGGGCCCGCTCGCGCTGATCGGCAAAACCGGTCATCAGCACGATGATCATGCTGGGAAAGCTGGCGGCAGCGGTCAGCGCCAGCGCGATGCCGTCCATGATCGGCATCTTGATATCGGAGAGCAGCAGATCGAAGGCGCCATTTTCATCGGCGAGGATTTCGGCAGCCAAGGCCCCATCTTCGGCGGCCACGACGGTATGGCCCTTCATGGTCAGCGCACTGACCACGAATGCCCGCACCGAGTCATCGTCTTCGGCAACGAGAATTCTGGCCATTATTTATGCTCCGCAGGGATCGAATGTGTATCAGGTTCTGCCGTATTCGCCGCCAGTTGGGGCGCCGGGGGCGTCGCGGCGGGAGGGACCTCGCTGGGCGCGGCATCTACCGGCATGGCATCGGCCGATGCCGCCGTCTGGCTGGCATTGCCACCGGCAAAGGTCAGCTTCACCCGCACGATATCGCCCGGCGGCAAGGTCAACTGGGTCTTGAGGCTGGAATGCTGGCCCGCCTTCAGGTCGCGCGCTTCCGGGCGGACGCTCCATTCATAAATGCCTTTGCCGTCCGGTCCGATCAGTGTCACCACCACCTGTGGCACCACCACGGGTTCCGGCATCATGCCCACAATGGTGGCCGAAACCATCAGCACTTCCTTGCCATCGACCAGCGTGCGCAGGGTCGCCACATCGGCAAATTCCAGCCCCAGCACATTGACGTTGAGCCCAATGGCAGCATAGACCCCAGCCATTGCGGGAAACATTTCCACCATCTTGGTGCGCCCGAAATAGCTGCCCACAACGATTGCCAGTAGCACGACAACGCCTAGAACGCGGGCTGCGCGGCGCAGTCGCGCCATCGGCAATTGCGCAAACAGCGAGCTTTGCCGTTGGGTAAAGGCCCGCTGCCGCTTGCGCTGCACCGCAGGATCGACGGTGGAGGCCGGCTCGGACGGCGCTGCATCGCGCTTCGCCTTGGATGGCTTGGTACCGGCTTGCGCTGCAGCATGCTCGGCTTCCGAGAACGCTTCGTCGAGTCTGTCTTCGTGGACGTCATCCTGCAACCGGTCGTTCTGCAACTCCTCGGCGGAGGTGGGCGGGCCCTGCTGCCAGGCCTGATTGCAGGTGGCGCATTGCACCTTGCGACCGGCCGCCCCGATCGCCTCATAGGTGACCTGGTAGCGCGTCTGGCAATGTGGACAGGTGATGATCATGAGCCAGCGCAATGCCAGAAGCGGAGATGCTTCGACCTGACCCTAACGGGGCCGGGTTAAAACTCCTCAAATCTTGCCGATGAACTATGCCGACCCACCATAAATGCACCGCAATCCACACCCAAAGCGCCCATCCAGCCGCATCGGCAGCCGCGCAATGTTAAGGTAACCGCCATTGACTGATTCGGTCTGGCGCCGGAATGCGGCTGTCAGAGGACCGAAAACGGATCATCAGGGAGCCTGACAGCGTGATCGAATTTTCCGATGTCGGCCTGCGCTACGGCAATGGCCCGGAAATCCTGAAGGATCTGACCTTTTCGGTCGAGCCCGGCTCGTTCCATTTTCTCACCGGCCCATCCGGCGCAGGCAAGACCTCGCTGCTGCGCCTGCTGCTGCTGTCGCTCAAGCCCTCGCGCGGTCGCGTCACCATGTTTGGCGAAGATGTCACCAATCTGACCCAGGACCGCCTGCTGCAGATGCGCCGCCATATCGGCATCGTGTTTCAGGAATTTCGCCTGCTCGATCATCTGACCACTTTTGAAAACGTGGCACTGCCGCTGCGCGTGCTCGGCCAGGCCGAAAGTGAATACCGCCCCAATGTCACCGAACTGCTCGAATGGGTGGGGCTTGGTGAGCGCATGCATGCCCTGCCGTCGCTGCTGTCGGGCGGCGAAAAACAGCGCGCCGCGATTGCCCGCGCCGTCATCGGACGCCCCAAAGTGCTGCTGGCGGACGAGCCGACCGGCAATGTCGATCCCGATCTGTCGAGCCGCCTCGTGCACCTGTTTGCCGAACTCAATCGCACGCTGGGCATGACCATCATCCTTGCGACCCATGAACTGCCGCTGCTCGACCAGTTTTCCTATCCGCGCATGCTGCTCTCCAAGGGCGAGCTGGTGATCCATGATTGAGGTGATCAAGACAATGCTGCCCCGCCGCAGCCGCGCCGCCGCCATCGTGCCGGAACGCTCGGTGGCTGGCCGCACGCTGATGCTACTGATCGCCATCATGACCTTTCTGTCGGCGGTAACGCTGGGCGGAGTGGTGCTGGTGCAAAAATCCGCCATCGCCTGGTCGGCCGATGTGGGGCGCGAAGTCACCATCCAGATCCGTCCGGTCGAGGGCGAAGTGATGGAATCCAACCTGCGCACCGCCGTAGCCCTGGCCGAAGGCACGCCGGGCGTCGCTTCCGCCCGCGCGCTGACGCTGGAAGAAAGCCAGAAGCTGCTGGAGCCGTGGCTCGGCGCCGGCCTTGACCTGACGGCGATCGAAATTCCGCGCCTGGTGGTGGTCCATCTCGGCGATCCGGTGGATGCCGATATCGACAAGCTCAGCCGCGACCTCACGGCAGTCAAAGGCGCCAGCCTCGATACCCATGCCGCCTGGCGGCAGGAGCTCAACACCATGGCGGGTGCCGTAGTGCTGTCAGGCTTGCTGGTGCTGACGCTGATTATTGTCGCCACAGTGCTCGCCATCATCTTCGCGACGCGCGGCGCCATGGCGTCCAACCGCGAAATTGTCGATGTTCTGCACTATATCGGCGCCTCCAACAAATTCGTCGCCGGCGAATTCCAGGGCCGTTTCCTGTCCATCGGCATGCAGGGCGGTTTGCTGGGGGGCATCGCCGCCATCCTGTTCTTTGGCCTTGTCGGCACCGCCGCCGGCAATGTGCTGTCCAGCGAAGCGGGCGCCCAGGTCGGCGTGCTGTTCGGGCGCTTTGCGCTGGGAACCGATGGCATTATCGGCATCGTCGCGGTCATTCCGGTGATTGCCGCTTTGACCGCCATCACCTCGCGCCTGACCGTGCGGCGCTATCTGTCGCAGACCTCCTAGGGTCGACTGACGACACTTTGCGTAGCCAAACCAAGCCGGCCCGGCTAAGACGGAACCCGGCGGCAAAATGGCCGCAGGAGAGACTTTGTTGATGGTACTGCAGGCAATCCGGTCGGCGATCTTTTATGTGCTTTTCATCGGCCAGACAGTGATCGTTGCTGTCCTTATCGGCACCGCCGCGCTGGTCACCCGTCGCCGGACCAATTTCAGCTGGGCCACCGCCAAATACTGGTGCGCCTCCAATCTGGCGCTGCTGCGCGGCCTGGGTGGCATCAAGACAGTGGTCAGCGGGCTGGAAAACATCCCACCCGGCGGCTGCATCATCGCCGCCAAGCATCAGAGCGACTGGGACGTGTTCGCGATTTTTCCCCATACCGGACGCCCCGCCTATATCGTCAAGAAGGAACTGATGCGCATTCCCTTCTTTGGCTGGGCCGCGCAATCGCTCGACTGCATCGAAGTCGACCGCAAACGGGGCGCCGAAGCCATTCCCCTGATGATGGCGCAGGCCCACGCCGCTATCGATCGCGGCTGCCGTATCGTCATTTTCCCCGAAGGCACCCGAAAGGCGCCGCTCGCCCCCGCCGATTATCGGCAGGGTGTGGTGCGGCTCTATATGGAACTCAATGTGCCGGTGGTGCCGGTGGCCCTCAATTCCGGCCTGTTCTGGGGCCGCAACAGTTTGATGCTCTGGCCGGGCACGGCCGAGGCCAAGTTTCTGCCACCCATTGAGCCGGGCCTGTCGGCCAATGAATTCCAGAAAAGACTCAAAAATGCCATCGAGCCGGAGTCGAATGCCCTGATTCTGGCGGCGGTCGATCGCGGCCTGTCGCGCCCGGTCGATGCTCGTTTGCAGGCTGGAATCGACGCAGCGCGCGCCGCGCGGCCCTGAGCCTAAAACCACTATATATTGACACCCACACCGCGCCAGCCCATACATCTAGAAACACGTTACAAACGTGTTTGACATTAACTAAAATTTGTTCTATTTTTGTTCTTCTTCTGCGGGAACAGGGGAATAGAGGAAAATGGCGCCAATCACTGCAGGCATCGGCTTTGGATCGGGGTTTTCTCGGGGGACGACTTGGCTTGGCCGCTCGGGCCGCGCCTATGGGCTGATTGCCGAAAGCCTGGAAAAATTCTCGCTGCTGGAACGCGAGCTGCACGTGATTGCCAAGGGCAGCCTGGTGCTTTGGGTTGGCTCGGCCACCGAGCTGATCGTTGACCCGATGAGCCGCACCCGGTTTCGCCTCGCCATGGCTTGCGCCGACCGGGCCTTTCGGCTGGCCCATACCGGCGACGACACTGAACGCCTTGCCACCATTTGGGATCTTGAAGGCGCCGAACCGGAAATGAGCCAGTCGGCTGCAGCCTAAGCCAGCAGCCGACTGGCCAATGCCGACAGCGCCCGGTCCCTGATCCCCAACTGCGCCAGATGCTGTGCGGTATTGACCACATAATCGATATTGGGTCCGGCAATGCCCACCCCGGCGCGCACCATTTCAGCCTGCTGCTCCAGCGATAGTTCACCGGCATATTGCTCGTGCCGCTCATCCACCAGATAAGTCAGTGCCACCGCGCTGCCACCCTCGGCCAAACGCACCGGCCGAAAGGCTTCCTTATAAACCATAGTCACCTGCTCGCGTTGGCGCAGATAATCATGCACACCGATCCAGTCGGCGTCTGCCACCTCGAACGCCATGCCATGGCAGGAGCCGCCGCGCGCCAGCCCGAACACCAGGCCGGGTTGCTCCACGGTGCCGCGATAATGGTGCGATAACACGCTGAGGCTACGATGCGCGCCCATCAGCAGCGCCCTTTGCCTGCGGATAAAGGCAAAGCCCGGATTCCAGATCAGTGATCCGTAACCGAACACCCAATGGGTCATGGCGCTGTCGGGAGCTTGCACAGTCATTGTCATCAGAACCTAGCCGTGAGGCTGCCACCGGGCAACCGCCTGCGCCTGCCTAGCTGCGTTGCAAAGGCTTCACCACCCGATTTTGTCCACATTGCTCCTCTACCGCCAACCACACTGTTGCGGACGCTTCGGGAAAGCTAAGACTTTGTCATGAAACGAATCATTTATCTCGGCATCGCCGTTCTCGTCGTCGTCCTGCTGTGGACCGGAGCCTGGTTCTTCATCGCCAACGAGGTGCGCAAGAACGTCGTGCTGCTGGCTGATGCGGATGGCGTCGCTACGCCAAAGCTCAGCTGTGGCACGCTCGATGTCGGCGGCTACCCATTCCATTTCAATCTCGATTGTGAAAACGCCGAGATCACCAATGCCGACCAGGTGATCAAAATCGCGGGCGTCCGTGCCAGCGTTCAGGTCTATCAGCCCACCTTCATGCTCGCCTCGGCCAAGAGCCCGGTGACCATCGAAGACAGTTTTACCGGCTCGAAGAGCGCCGTGAACTGGTCCGGCCTGCAGGCCAGTATCCGCCTCGACGGCTGGCGCATCGCCCGCATTTCGGTGATCGGCGACGACATAGTCTGGAACGATACCCTCGCAGGCGAAAACCTGATCGCCAAAAGCCCAAAGGTCGAATTCCACCTGATCGACATTCCCGAACAGCACGATGCCAAAACCGGTCGCGCGGCGCTGGCGCTTTACACCAAGGCCGCCGATGCGGTAATCCCCGGCTTTGCCATCACCGACGGCACCGCCGAGATCGGCACCGACATTATTGGCCTGCCCGATGACGTCCGCCGTTTTGGCGAACCTGACATCCTGCGGCAAATCCAGCAGGCTGGCGGCAAGCTCAGCAACCTCACTGTCGATGCCAGCGATACCGATGCCAGTACGCTCAATGCAGCGGGCGAGTTGTCGCTCGATCCACGGGGCCTGCTTGAAGGCAAGCTCGACGTCACCTCCAAGGGTGTCGCCGACCGGGTCAGTCCGCTGATCGACGCGCCCTTCCGCGCCATCGTGCTCGGCAATCCCGATGCCGACGGGGTGTCTCACCAGAAGCTGAGCGCCAAGGCCGGCGCCATCTATTCGGGCATCATCCCGGTCGGCGCCGTGCTGCCGGCGTTCTAGGCCTAAGCGTCGTCGCCACCGCCGTGTTCGCGCACCGGGATGAACACCGGCGGCACCGGCTCGGCCTGGTGTGGTCGGCCGAAATCGGCCGCCGCCGTTTCTTGGCCCGCATTGATAATCGAGCGGCGGATCGCCCGCGTGCGGGTAAACATCGTTTCCAGCGCCGGACCATCGCCGGTGCGGACGGCGCGCTGCAGCACCGACAGATCCTCGGAAAACCGCCCCAGCATTTCCAGCACCGCTTCGCGGTTGGTCAGGAACACATCGCGCCACATCACCGGATCGGATGCGGCAATGCGGGTGAAATCACGGAAACCCGAGGCCGAGAATTTGATGACTTCCGACTGCGTCGCCGCTTCCAGATCAGCCACCGTGCCGACAATATTGTAGGCGACCAGATGCGGGATATGGCTGGTGATCGCCAGCACCATATCGTGGTGCTGAGCGTCCATGATTTCGACCAGCGAGCCCATCGAGCGCCAAAACGAAGCCAGCTTTTCGGTCTTGGCCGGATCGACCTCCGCCCCCGGCGTCAGCACGCACCAGCGCCCGACGAACAGTTCGGCAAACCCGGCCGACGGCCCGGAATGCTCGGTGCCGGCAATCGGATGGCCCGGGATCAGGCTGACACCCTTAGGCACCAGCGGCGCCAAAGTCTTGACCACGTGGCCCTTGACCGAACCAACGTCGGACAGGATCGCCCCCGGCTCCAGTCCGGGCGCGACGGCCTGCATCACGCTTTCATAAGCGCCAACCGGCACGCACAGGATCACCAGATCGGCGCCGCGCACCGCCTCGATGGCGTCGAGCATATAAACATCGCCCAGCCCCAGTTCGCGCGCTTCGTCGAGCGTTTGTTGCTTGCGGGTGGAAATGGCGATGATGTTGGCCAACCCCTGCCGCCGCGCCGCCAGCGCAATGGAAGACCCGATCAGACCGATGCCGATCAGCGCAAGTTTTTTGAACGGAGCACTCATTGCACGAACACCATGGATTTAAGGATTTCGACAACGCCGCGCATCGCGGCCTCGGGGCCGATGGAAATACGCAGGCCGTTGGCAATGCCATAGGACGCGCCGATTTCGCGCACGATCAATCCCCTGGCCAACAACGCTTCGAATGCCGCCGCGGCCTGTGCAGCATCGGGGAACAGCACCATCACGAAATTGGCCTCGCTCTGTACCACGCGCAGATGGTTGGAGCTCAGCTCCGCCGTGATCCAGTCGCGCCATTGCGCATTGTAGTCACGCAGGCGCCGGGTGAAATCAACATCGCGCGTCGCCTCTGTCGCCGCCAGCTGGCCCGGCAGGTTGACATTGAACGGACCGCGAATGCGGTTGACCGCATCAACGACATGGGCCGGCCCATACATCCAGCCGATCCGCGCTGCCGCCAGCCCCATCTTGGAAAAGGTGCGCACCATGACCACGTTTTCGGCCTGCTCGACCAGATCGGCGCCAACCGAATAATCGGCCGCCGTCACATATTCCGCATAGGCGCTATCGATCACCAGCAGCACGTCCGGGCGCAGGCCCGCATGCAGGCGCGCCACCTCGGCCTCGCTCAGATAGGTGCCCGTGGGATTGTTCGGATTGGCCAGAAAAACCATCCGCGTCCGCTCGGTCACCGCCGCCAGCAGCGCCTCGACGCTGGCGGTGTAATCGGCTTCCGGCGCCATGATGATGGAACCGCCCGCACCCTCGGTGACGATCGGATAGACCGAAAAGCCATATTGGCTCATCACTGCATCGTCGCCGTCGCCGATATAGCACTGCGCCAGCAGATGCAGCAGATCATCCGAGCCATTGCCGCACACGATCCGTTCGGCGTCCAGTCCATGCACTTCGGCCAAAGCCGTCCGCAACACCGCCGAAGTCCCCTCGGGATAGATCTCCAGATGCTCCGCCACGCTTTTATAGGCCGCAATCGCCCGCGGCGAAGCGCCCAGCGGGCTTTCATTGGACGACAGCTTGATCGCCGTCACGCCCGGCGCCGCCTTGGAGCGGCCGGGAACATAAGGCGCGATCTTGAGAATGCCGGGCTGCGGCGTCGGGCGGTTGGTCATCACTGATCTTGGGTCGGGAAAGCCGCGCGGACCATAATCAAAGGGCGTCGCGATGGCAAAGGAAAGTGGCAAAAGGACATCCCCAAGTTCAATGTCACCTCGGCGGAGGCCGGGGCCCATCCTGACATCTCGAGCTGGATCCCGGCCTGCGCCGGGATGACACCGTGATTGTGACCAACTCCAAACCTACCCCGACCGCGCCGTCTGCGCGCTCAGACTCGGCACGCGCACATAGCGCTCCTCGCGTTTGCGGCGCGGCACGGCGGGAAACGCTTCCTTGCGGGCACGTACGCAAATGACGCCCGACATTGCTGGCCCGAACAGCCGCCCGGCCCGCTCGAAGAACCGGGTGGATTTCAGCACCAATGACGATTGAAATGGCGGCAGGAACAGCCCGTCGCGCCAGGCTTCGGGCACGAAGGAATGATCGCGCAGCAGCTTTTCCAGCTGGCCGGCGGAATAGGGATTGCCCTGCCCGAACGGGGTATTGTCGCGCTGCGCCCAGATGCCGCGCCGTCGCGGTACCACGATGATCAGCTGCCCATTGGGCGCCGTCACCCGCCACAGTTCGCGCATCAACTCCTCGGCATCGGCAATATGCTCGAAGGCATGCACGGCAATGG
This sequence comes from Devosia sp., assembly GCF_039927955.1. Lineage (GTDB taxonomy): Bacteria > Pseudomonadota > Alphaproteobacteria > Rhizobiales > Devosiaceae > Devosia. The sequence goes on from NZ_JBDSUA010000071.1 coordinate 40,019, forward strand.
TCAGATCGATCGCCGCATCGGTCAGCGGCATTTCCAGCGGATCGCACAACACTGTATGGGACGGACCCTCGCGCGGCCAGGCCGAGGCCCCCTGCCGCTCCGGCATGAAGGCGATGACCCGTTCGGCCTTGCTCAGCGTAAACCGCAGGTAGGGCGTGGCAAAACCCAGGCCGAGTACGCGCGAACCACTGACATCTTCGGCCAACCCGACGATCTGCTCGCGCACCAGCGCCCGCGAAATCCGCCCGAGCGGGGATTTGTAATATTCAATCAGGCGCGTCACATCGCTGGTCATGGCCTAACTCTGCAATAGCGCGACAAACTTGTCTAATCGCTGGTTGTCATCTCGGGGTCGCGCACCTAGCTTTCAACCTCTTGATTGAAGGATATGCGCCATGAGCCTGATCGTCGAAATCTTCGAAGCCCGCAGCGACAATTATGGCTATCTGCTGCACGACGAGGCCACCGGACGCACCGCAGCGCTCGACGCACCAGAAGCTAACGCGATCAAGGTGGCCCTGCTGCAGCGCGGCTGGAGCCTGACCGATATCTTCATCACCCACCACCATATCGACCATGTCGAAGCCATCCCCGAACTGGTGGCCGAGTTTGGCGCCGCCGTCACCGGCCCACGCGCCGAAGCCGACAAGATCAGTGGCCTGACCCGGCTGGTCGATCCGGGCGAAACCGTTGCCCTGGGCGAAACCGTATTCGAAATCCTGGCCACACCGGGGCACACGCTGGGTCAGATCGCCTATTACGACCGCTCCGGCGGCCACCTGTTTTCCGCCGATGCGCTGTTCTCGCTCGGCGTCGGCCGCATGTTCGAAGGCACCCCTGGCCCGATGTGGGAGGGCGTCAAGGCACTGCGCGACCTGCCCGACGAAACCCTGCTTTATCCGGGCCACGAATACACTGCCTCCAACGCCCGCTTTGCGCTGTCGATCGACCCGGACAATGCGGCGCTCAAGGCCCGCGCCGCCGAAGTCACCGAACTGCGCGCCGCCGGGCGGTTCACCGTCCCGGCTCTGATGGGCACCGAAAAACTGGCCAACCCGTTCCTGCGCGCCGATGCGCCCGAACTGGCCGCCTATTATGGACTGGTCGGCGTAACCCCGGCCGACGTCTTCGCCGCCATCCGCAAGGGCAAGGACGAGTTCAAGGGCTGAAGTCAACTGGCGGTCGCCAAATATCGCGGTCGACACCCTCCCCCTTGCGGGGAGGGATCAAGAGTGGGGTGGGTGAACCCGGTGCGGTCAACTTGATCGTGGCTCCAGTCCCCTCCCTGTCCCTCTCCGCGAGGGGGAGGGTGACATCGTGCTGAGGAACCCTCCGTGCAAACACGTTCACCCCGGCATCGTCAACTCCGGCCACCCCTCCGCACTCCACTGGATCGGACTGATCCCCAGCGTCGGCATGCCCAGGTTCGAGCGGTCGTAATAATGAAACACCAGTTTCGGGCCGTCCGGCGTCATGAACGGCTCCTCCCCGCCCGGTCCGCGCACATGGCCCTTTGAGGCGGCCAGTTCGGTGCCGCCGCCGGCCATCATGTCCTTGCCGTCCTTATCCAGATACGGCCCGGTGACCTGATCGGCGCGGCCCACCATCATGCGGTAGGTGCTGCCATCGCCGAGGCAACAGCGGTCGAACGAGACGAACAGATAGAACTTGCCGTCGTGTTCGAGAATACTGGAGGCTTCGATGGCGCCGCCACTACGCGACGCCAGCGGAAGCGGCGCTGCATCATCGCTGCGCTTGCCGCTCGTGGGGTCGAGGGCTACCAGCCTGATGCCGTCCCAGTACGAGCCCCAGACCAGCCATGCCTCGCCGCCGGCATCGATCCGGAACGGGTCGATGGCGTTGTAATTGTCGCCCTTGTGGGTGCGCAGCACCATGCCTTGATCCTGCCAGCCCAGATTGGGCTTGGTCACGTCAAATGCCGCATTGGTCATCAGCCCGATAACGCTGTCATTGGTGCCAAAGGTGGACACCGAATAATACAGGTAGGTCACGCCGCCTTTGGTGAACACCGAGGGAGCCCAGATATTGGGCCGCTTGCCGATTTCTCTCTCGACCCAGGCCGGCATGCCGCCCGGAATGGCCCCGGTCTCTTTCCAGTTGATGCCATCTGGCGAGAACTTGGTGCGGATCTGGCCGCCGTCCTTGGCCAGTTCCATGCCGGTGGCAAAGGTAGAAAATCCCGCCGACGTCTGGATCAGCGAGGGATCATGGATGAACAGATTGCCGGTCAGCTTGGGCAGATCGTCCGCCATTGCTGGAGCAACCAGTATCATGGCGACCAGCGCCAACAGCATCCGCATGAGCATTCCTCCCGCGTACCGCTATGGCGCGGTATAATCACGCTAACGTAACATTGCGCTGTTAGGTTCAACGGCCTATTTCTGTGCCGAGTTAGAGGTGAAGAATGACAGGCCCGGCAATTCGCAGGCAATCGGTAGGCGTCAATGTCGGCGGCGTCATGGTCGGCGGCGGTGCGCCCATCGTCGTGCAGTCGATGACCAATACCGATACCGCCGATATCGACGCCACCGTCAAACAGGTGATGCAGCTGGCCCGCGCCGGCTCGGAAATCGTCCGCATCACGGTGGACCGCGACGAAAGCGCCGCCGCCGTACCGATCATCCGCGACCGCCTCGCCTTCATGGGCTATGACGTGCCGCTGGTCGGCGACTTCCACTATATCGGCCACAAGCTGCTCACCGACCATCCGGCCTGCGCCGAGGCGCTCGCCAAATACCGCATCAATCCGGGCAATGTCGGCTTCAAGGCCAAGCGCGACACCCAGTTTTCGACGTTGATCGAGCTGGCACTGAAATATGACAAGCCGGTGCGCATCGGGGTGAACTGGGGTTCGCTCGATGAGGAGCTGCTGACGAGGCTGATGGACGAAAACGCCCGGTCGGCCGATCCGATCACCGCTGCCGCCGTACAGCGCGAAGCCATCATCCAGTCCGCCTTGCTCTCGGCCCAGCGCGCCGAAGAAATCGGCCTTGGCCGCGACAAGATTATCCTCTCGACCAAAGTTTCGGACGTGCAGCACCTGCTCGCCGTCTATCAGGACCTCGCCGCGCGCTGCGATTACGCGCTGCATCTGGGCCTGACTGAAGCGGGCATGGGCACCAAGGGCGTCGTCGCCTCGTCGGCTGCGCTCGGCATTCTGTTGCAGCAGGGCATTGGCGACACCATCCGCATTTCGCTGACCCCGGAGCCGGGTGGCGATCGCACCACTGAGGTACGCGTGGCGCAGGAACTGCTGCAGACCATGGGGTTCCGCCAGTTCATTCCGGTGGTTGCCGCCTGCCCCGGCTGCGGGCGTACTACCTCGTCCACCTTCCAGACGCTGGCCAAGGACATTCAGGATCACCTGACGGCGTCCATGCCCGAATGGAAGGAGCGTTATCCGGGCGTTGAAGCCATGTCCGTCGCGGTGATGGGCTGCATCGTCAACGGCCCGGGCGAATCCAAGCACGCCAATATCGGCATTTCCCTGCCCGGCACCGGCGAAACCCCCGCTGCCCCGGTGTTCGTCGATGGCCAGAAAGTAGCCACCCTGCGTGGCACCGATGTCTCCGAGCAGTTCAAGGCAATGGTCGCCGACTACATCGAAAAGAATTACGGCACCGGCCAAAAAACCGCGGCGGAATGAACAGTCCTGTCGCCCTCAAACTCGATGTCGTGGTTATCGGCGCGGGGCAGGCGGGCCTGTCTGCTGCCTACAATCTGAAAAAGCTCGGCCTCGAACCTGGCCGACAGTTCATCGTGCTCGATCGCTCGCCACATGCCGGCGGCGCCTGGCAATATCGCTGGCCCAGCCTGACGCTGAGCACGGTCAATCGTATCCACGACCTGCCCGGCATGGCCTTTGCAGATACAATGCTTGATCGTGCCGAACTGGTCGAAGCCCGCACTGCCGTGCCGCATTATTTCGCCGCCTATGAGAAAGCGTTCGCTCTGCCAGTGTTCCGCCCGGTGATCGCGCAAGCGGTGCTCAATCGCGGTGAACGCCTGCGCATCGAAACCAATCACGGCAATTTTTCCGCCCGCGGCCTGATCAACGCCACTGGCACCTGGGAAACCCCTTTCATCCCGGCCTATCCAGGCGCCGCGCTATTCCAGGGCCGTCAGTTGCATACGAAAGACTATCGCGCTGCCGCCGATTTCGCTGGTCAGCATGGCATCGTCGTTGGCGGCGGCATTTCCGCAATCCAGCTGCTCGACGAAATTTCGCGTGTCACCAGCACCACCTGGGTCACCCGCCGCGAGCCGCAATTCCGCGAAGGACCGTTCAACGAGGATTGGGGTCGCGCTGCCGTCGCCATGGTCGAACAGCGCGTCCGGCAAGGGCTGACGCCCAATTCGGTGGTCTCAGTCACCGGTCTGCCGGTTACCCCGGCAATCATAGCGATGCGCCAGCGCGGCGTGCTCAATCGGCTGCCGATATTCAGCGAAATCACCGCCACGGGAGTGCGCTGGGACGACGGCACCAAGCAGAAAGCCGACGTCATTCTGTGGTGCACCGGCTTTCGCAGCAGCCTCGATCATCTGGCCCCGCTCAACCTGCGCACCGACAGCGGCGGCATCGTCATGACCGGCCGCCTCGCCACCCAGGTGGAACGCGACCCGCGCATCCATCTGGTCGGCTACGGCCCGTCGGCCTCCACCATCGGGGCCAACCGCGCCGGCGCCGTCGCCGCCAGCGAACTTCTGGCCCAGCTCAGACTGGTTTAGTAGCCAAACCACACGGCCAGCACCACAATGGCCAACTGGGCGATGCCAAGGCCGAGCGATCCATAAATCTTGATCTTGTCGCCGGTCTGCGTGCCGACCGCCGCGTCCACCAATTGGATGATCTCGGCCAGCGCACCGAGCCAGATCAGCCCGGGCATCGACCCCTTGAACACGGCCCATAGCACCACCACCAGCAGCGGCACCGAGCGAGCGACGCCGTAAAGCGCGAACACCCGCGCCGTATGAGAGTCTTCACCGTCCTTGACGATAAACCCAGGGAAGAACACCCCAGCCAGCGAAAATCCGGCCGCGACGACGACATTGATCACCGTCACGATCATCAGCAAAACCATCAGCATCAGACACTCTCCTCAGCGGCACGCGGTCGTTCGCACGCATCCACCCATTTGTCCCCAACCAGATCATAAAGCCGGTCGACCGTCAGCCGCACCGAAGAATGGGTTGAGCCACCCGCCGGGATGACTTCATCGTAAATCTTCAGCGACACGTCGCAATAAATCTTGAGCGCGCCAGGCAGCCCGAACGGGCAAACCCCGCCGACCTTGTGCGAAGTCAGTGCCTCGACCTCTTCTGCGCCCAGCATCCGCGGACGCCCGCCAAAAGCGGCCTTGGCCTTCTTGTTGTCGAGCCGTGCATCGCCGCGCGTCACCAGCAGGAAGTTTTCGCCATCGACGCGGATGGCCAAAGTCTTGGCGATCTGGCCGGGCTCGACGCCATGCACCGCTGCGGCCAGTTGCACCGTGGCGGTGGAGCCTTCGGTTTGCACCACTTTGAGATCGGGCGCACGCAGCGCCAGATCGTCGATCACGGACTGCATGGTCATGGCAAAAATCTCAAAACAATTGCGCCAACCGCTCTTCATACTTGAAGCGCGTCCGCTCGCGGATCGGGGTTTGCAGCGCGCGCCGCAAAAACGCCGGATCGAGGCTGCGCGCGCCATCCAGCGCCATCAGTTCGCACACGGTGACGCGCTCACCGGCAAACGGCGTGTAGGTGACCTCCATGCCGGCCGAGACCGCACCTATAGTCAGCACCCGGCAGTACGCGCCGGGCCGACCGGCCTGATGAAACCGCTTGACCCATTTCGGATCGCCCATCCGCGCCGCAAAGGTCATGCAGGGCGTGCGGTGATAGGTTACTTCAAGCAGCACATCGCCAATGGTGAAGCGATCGCCGATGGCAACCGCGGTGCCGTCGATCCCGTCGACGGTCAGGTTTTCGCCGAACAGGCCCGGTTCCGTCTCCCGCCGCAACTGCTGGCGCCAGAACGCGTAATCGCTCTGGAAATAGATATAGATCGCCTGATCGAAGCCACCATGATGCTGGCGATCGCAGATCGCGTCACCCTCGATCCCCAGCCGTCCGATTTGCAGCGGCCCATGGACTGGCGTTTTGACAATGCCGGTCAGCGGCCCGAAACCCTCGATATGGCGCGCGGCGCCGATATTGACGGCGATCAGTTCAGCCATCGCTAGTTCTCCCGTTCGGCAAAATAGCGGGCGCTGGCACGCAGACCGTCGGCCTTGGGGCCGAAAGTGCGCAACGCCGCCAGCGCTTCGTTGGCGATGCTGGCCAGTTGCAGCCGGGCGCCTTCAACGCCCAATTGGCCGACCAGCGTCTGCTTGCCCGCCGCCGCATCCTTGCCGGTCGCCTTGCCCATGGCTTCGGCAGTCGCCGTGACATCGAGAATATCATCGGCCAGCTGGAACGCGCGGCCCGCGGCTTCCGCATAGGCGGTGAGCGCCGACAGCGCCCGCGCATCGGCGCCACCAATGATGGCGCCGATGCGCACGCTGGCGCGGATCAGCGCGCCGGTTTTCATCGCCTGCATCTGGGCAATCTCGTTGCCGGAAAAACCGCCCTGCTCGCCCTCGATATCGCGCATCTGCCCGCCGACCATGCCGCCAGCGCCACTGCCCTGCGCCAGTTCGGCCACCAGTGCGATCCGCACGGCGGGATCGGGATGGGCGTCGGGCGTCGCCAACAGCCCAAAGGCGTGGGTCAGCAGCCCATCACCGGCCAGGATCGCGGTCGCGTCGTCGAACGCCTTGTGTACGGTGGGGCGACCACGCCGCAGATCGTCGTCATCCATCGCCGGCAGGTCGTCGTGAATCAGCGAATAGCAATGCAGCGCTTCCACCGCGAGCCCGGCAGTCAGGGCCAGGGCTGGCGCCACGCCAAACACCGCCGCTGCCTGCCGCACCAGCAATGGCCGCAACCGCTTGCCGCCATTGAGCGATCCATGGCGCATCGCAGCGATCAGCCGGGCGGGCGCACTTCCCGGACCTGACAGCACCTCGGCACTGACAAAACGGTCCAGCGCCTGCTCCACGGCGCGGGCGCAATCGGCGATATCGGCATCGAAGTCATACATGCTCTGTTGCTAGCCAATCGGGGCCGCTGGAGCAAGAGCGCCGCATGCCCGATAACTTCAGGCTTCCCCGCCCTGCTCGCCCCCGCTATGGAAAGTCCAGGTGTGAGAGCGGCGCGTGGCAAAATCCAAATTATCCTGGCGGGCCAGAACCGTGCGCATTCTGCGCGGTATCGCCATCGCGCTTGTCGTGCTGATCGCCATCCCGATCGCACTCACCCCAGTCTATCTGGTGATAAACCCCATCTCGGTGCCCATGCTGGAGCGTTACCTGACCAACCGTCCGGTGATCCGGCATTGGCAAGACATCGATGCGGTATCCGATCGGCTCAAGGCGGCCGTGATCCTGTCGGAGGATGGTCAGTTCTGCCGACACTGGGGCGTCGATATGTCGGCGCTGCGCGACGAACTGGACAATTTTGTCCACGGCCGCGACAGCCGTGGCGCCTCCACAATTACCATGCAGGTGGCGCGCAATCTGTTTCTCACCAATGCCCGCAACCCGGCGCGCAAGCTGCTCGAAGTGCCGCTGGCGCTTTATATCGATCTGGTGATGTCCAAGCGGCGGATTATGGAAATCTATCTCAACATTGCCGAATGGGGCCCGGGCGGGCAATTCGGCATTGCCGCCGGCACCGAGGCCGCCTTCAACGCCGAGCCTCAATCCATGGCCTGGGGCCGCTCGGCGCTGATGGCGGTCACCCTGCCCAATCCACTGCTGCGCTTGCCGGCCCACCCTTCAAGCGGCATGCTGCGCCTCGCCCGGGTCATTGCCGACAGGGCCCAGCAATATGGCGATCGCGCCGGATGTGTCGGTACTGATGGCACGCTGAAGCTCTGATCCGGTATGGCTGGGTTTTGAGCCGCAAAAGCCACTAGCCAAGCCCGGTTTTGTGCTCTATAGACACCGCCAATCCCAACAGAGCCAGTCTCTGGGCCGTTTCGGCGGCGCAACGATATTGAATTCGGAGTTACGATCATGGCAGTGCCAAAACGAAAGACCTCGCCGATGAAGCGTGGCTTCCGCCGTTCGCACGATGCGCTTTCCGCCTCGTCCTACGTTGAGGACAAGGATTCGGGCGAGCTGCGCCGTCCGCACCACGTCGACCTCAAGACCGGCATGTACCGCGGCCGGCAGGTCCTCGACGTCAAGAAAAGCTAAGTCGAGCCGCAACTTGCGCTCGAGATGAGAATTTGCAACGGCCGGTCCCTTTCGGGGCTGGCCGTTTGCTTTTGGCCTGACCCTTCCTTTGGAGTTTTCCCATGACCATGCGTGTTGAATCGGATTCGATGGGCACCATCAACGTGCCCTCGGCCAAGTATTACGGCGCGCAGACGGCCCGCTCCCTCGCCAATTTCGATATCGGCGGCGAGCGCATGCCCAAGGAAATCATCACCGCATTCGGCATCCTGAAAAAGGCCGCCGCTCTGGCCAATCACAAGCTCGGCCTGCTCGACGAAAAGACCCGTGACCTGATCGTCGCTGCCGCCGACGAAGTCATCGCCGGCAAGTTGGACGAGCATTTCCCGCTGGTGGTGTGGCAGACCGGTTCGGGCACCCAGTCCAACATGAACGTCAACGAAGTGATCTCCAACCGCGCCATCGAAATGGCCGGAGGCACCATGGGCTCCAAAAAGCCGGTGCATCCCAATGATCACGTCAACATGAGCCAGTCGTCCAACGACACCTATCCGACCGCCATGCACATCGCTGCGGTCGAGGCGCTGGAAAAGTACCTGTTTCCGCGCATCGAAACCCTGCGCAACACCCTCCATTCCAAGTCCGAGGAATTCATGGACGTGGTCAAGATCGGCCGCACCCACCTGCAGGATGCGACCCCGATCACCCTGGGCCAGGAAATGAGCGGCTGGGTCGCCCAGATCGATCTGGCGATCAAGGCGATCAAGGCCACCATTCCCCAGCTCGATGAACTGGCGCTGGGAGGCACCGCCGTTGGCACCGGGCTCAATGCCCACCCGCAATATGGTGAAACCGTCGCCGCCGAAATCGCCAAGCTGACCGGCCACGGCTTTATCACCGCGCCCAACAAATATGCGGTGATGGCCGGCCATGATGCCTTTGTCGGCACCTCGGGTGCGCTCAAGCAACTGGCCGCCGCGCTGATGAAGATTGCCAATGACGTGCGCTGGCTGGCCTCCGGTCCCCGCTCGGGCCTGGGTGAACTGACCATTCCGGAAAATGAACCCGGCTCCTCGATCATGCCGGGCAAGGTCAACCCGACCCAGTCCGAAGCCATGACCATGGTTGCCGTGCAGGTGATGGGCAATGACGCCGCCATCGGCTTTGCCGCCAGCCAGGGCAATTTCGAGCTCAACGTGTTCAAGCCGGTGATCGCCTACAACTTCCTGCAGTCCGTGCGCCTGCTGGCCGACAGCGCCCGCTCGTTCAACGACAATTGCGCCATCGGCATCGAGCCGGATCGCGCCCGCATCACCGAACTGGTCAACAAGTCGCTGATGCTGGTCACCGCGCTCAATCGCAAGATCGGCTACGACAACGCCGCCAAGATCGCCAAGAACGCCCACAAGACCGGCTCGACCCTCAAGGAATCAGCCGTGTCGCTCGGCCTGCTGACACCCGAGGAATTCGACGCCGAAGTAAAGCCGGAATCGATGGTCGGGCCGCTCAAGCTGAAGAAGTAGGCCACACTTCACTTCCTTCTCCCCTTGAGGGAGAAGGTGGCGCGTAGCGCCGGATGAGGGGCGCGCGAAGCGCTCTATTCCGCTGCGTCAAGGTCCAGAAATCCGCCGGACTGGCGGGACCAGAGGCTGGCATAGGTGCCGCCCTGGGCGAGGAGGGTGGCGTGAGTGCCTTCTTCGATGATCAGGCCGCGATCGAGGACGATGAGGCGGTCCATTGCCGCGATGGTAGAGAGGCGGTGGGCGATGGCGAGGACGGTCTTGCCGCGCATAAGG
>NZ_JBDSUA010000072.1:0-26551 GCF_039927955.1 Devosia sp.
CCATCGGACAAATGCGCGATGATCCGCTCATCAGCTTGCCGGCAGTTCCCGCACGCTGATCATCCCGGCCAAGCCGGAAATGCGTGGAGGCCCTGCCTCAGTTACACCACGCTATGGGGCACGATCGTTGGCATGTCGAGATTGAGCTGAGGGCGAGTCGAAAATGATGGTTCGCTAGAGTGATGAGACTCTTAGAAAAGGTCCAGTGGACCTTTTCCGCGAAGAACGCCCGTAGAGCTACGCTCGAAGGGCTATGGCGCAGCGTACCTTGAGTACGTGAGCACCGGAAGCGCAGCAAACCACCATTTGCAGGCCGACCTCAGCTCAATATCGATATGCCAAAAAGAAAACCGGCATCTCTGGCGAGATACCGGTTTTCATTGATGCGGCCCGTGCGGGGGGCGGGTGACGGAACCGCGGGTTCAGTGCATCCGGCCGGGGCGGGCCGCTGGTGTCGTGCACATGAAAACTGGTTTAGCCCCCACAACCTGAACTGATGTGGACCAGCCCGTTCAGTTTCGGTTCATCTTGCCCTTTCTTACTTCCTACCCTCGCCCCTTGAGAGAGAGGGACAGAAATTCTGCGTTCAGCAGAATTTCAGGGTGAGGGGTTGCCGCCGCATACACCACAACCAAGAGCCCCCTCATCCGTCGCTGCGCGCCACCTTCTCCCGCAAGGGGAGAAGCAAGAACGAACCCCTTGAACCCCCAAATCCACACCCTAAATATCTGTCACCCGCCGGAATTCCGGGGGTCGGACGCCACATCATCAGTTGCCTGCCTAATGTTGGGGGCACTGCGCGGCGCACCGTTCATCCACGTTGCTCACAGGAGAATGTGACTATGCAGACCATCGATTTTTCCCCCTTCTATCGTTCCACCGTCGGCTTTGACCGGCTGTTCTCGCGGCTCGACAGCGTTTCGGGCCAGGAAGCCAAAACCTACCCTCCCTACAATATCGAGCGCGTGGCCGAAGACGCCTATCGCATCTCGATTGCAGTGGCCGGCTTCTCCAATGGCGACATCGCCATCGAGACCAGGGAAAACAACCTGACCGTCAAGGGTGCCAAGGGTCCTGAAGGCGACAAGGCCCGTGAATTCCTGCATCGCGGCATTGCCGAGCGCGCTTTCGAGCTGCGCTTCCAGCTGGCCGATTATGTCGAAGTCACCGGCGCCACCCTGGAAAACGGCTTGCTGCACCTCGAACTGAAGCGCGAAGTGCCCGAAAGCAAGAAGCCGCGCCAGATCGCCATCAATGGCGCCAGCAACACCATCGAAGACAAGTCGGTCAACTAACCGACCAGCCTGACGACAAGGGCGCAATCCGCAAGGGTTGCGCCCTCTTTGCGTTCCGGCGGAACCGCAGCAACGCGCCAGTCATTTCCCTCCTGAACCGTCAAGGAACAGCGTCATGAAAACCCCCTCCGTCCAGCTCAAGTCCAATTCGAAAGCTGCCGTCATCGACATTCTCAACGCCCGGCTGGCCGACGCCATCGATCTGGCGCTGCTCACCAAGCAGGCGCACTGGAACCTCAAAGGACCGAACTTCATCGGCGTACACGAAATGCTCGATCCAATGCGTGCCGCCATCGATGATCATGCCGATATCATCGCCGAACGCGTCGCCCAGCTCGACGGCATCGCCCTGGGCACCAGCCAGATCGTGGCCAAGGCCACTAAACTTGCGCCCTACCCCACCGATATCCGCAAGGTCAGCGATCATCTGGCCGCCCTGGCCGAACGCTATGCGGCGCTGGGCAATCAGGTGCGCCAGGATATCGACGCCACCAACGAAGCCGGCGATGCCGACGCGGCCGATATCCTGACTGCGTTTTCGCGCGAATTGGACAAGGACCTCTGGTTCATCAAATCCCATCTGGAATAGCTGATTCCAGCCCGAGAATAGGAAAGGCGCGATTTTCGCGCCTTTTTTGTTGCCGCAGGCGTCCAGACGCCGCCAAAGTGCGCGCGCAAACGTGCCAACGCCTACTCTTTCCTACACAAAATTGGACATTTCCTATTCTGCTGGCGGAAAAGTGACCTTGGCCGCTTGCTCCGAGTTTGGAATTATGCAAATGTGAACGCGATAGGGCAGCAATGTTGTCCTTATCGAACCGACGCCCCGGTCTCCCCGGTAAAACGTCGAGCGCCGAACCGGCTGGACCGTCCTGACGTGGACGGAAACGGGAGGCGTGGCAGAAAGAGGTAGGCCGAACTTTGCTTCAGGCCGAGCCGAAAGGCGGTTTGTTCGAGAACCGGAGCGGAGCGTACTTTGTACGTGAGCACCGGAAGCGCAGAACAAACCGGCTTGCAGGCCGGCATCAACCAAAGGGCAACTACCGAGCCGAATGAGTGGCCATTTGGATGCAGAGCCACTCCCCACTGATTGGACGTGTTTGCTCTTTCGAGGCGTACAGCGTACGACCCGGTATAGCTTCTTGTCCGCGAAAGGACTGAAAAGCATCCAGCCCGGCCGGTAGTCGGCAACAAGGCGAAGGTGCGCACGAACTAGACAGGAGCGTTTTCAGCAAAAGTGGATACCACTTTTGCGGTTCGAAAGCGCGACACAGCAAAAAATCAGCCGGCAAGGCTTCCGGGGCGGAAGCAATCGGCACGTAACAAAAGGATTTGCGCCATGGCACACGAACTGATCGGACCCCTGTCCTCTGTCACGTTGAGCAATGCCGCAACCAAAGCCGCCCCCACCGGCCGCCCGGCAGCGCAGGGTCTTTATGATCCCGCCAACGAGCATGACGCCTGCGGCATCGGCATGATTGCCAATATCAAGAACAGACCCAGCCATGAAGTGGTGGAAAAGGGCCTCGAAATCCTCGAGAACCTGGAACATCGCGGCGCTGTCGGCGCCGATCCGCTGATGGGCGATGGCGCCGGCATTCTGGTGCAGACCCCGCACGGCTTTTTCGCCAAGACCGTCGATTTCGAGCTGCCGGCCAAGCATTTCTATGCCGCTGCGATGATCTTTTATCCCAACGACGCGCCAATGCGCGACCGTTGCGCCGCCGCCGTCGAAGGCTGTTTTGCCGGCGAGGGCCTGACCCTGCTCGGCACCCGCGTCGTGCCCACCAACAATTCATCGCTGCCGCGCGGCGTCATCGCCACGCAGCCGTTCATCGAACAATTGTTCATCGCTCGGCCCGATGGCATGGCGCTGGACGAGTTCGAGCGCAAGCTGCTGATCGTGCGCAAGGTGATCTCCAACACCGTCTACGCGCAGGTGCCCGAATCCAATGGCGACAACGGCTTTTACGTCGTGTCGATGTCGGCCCGTACCGTCGTGTACAAGGGCATGTTCCTCGCCGCCCAGCTCAAGGCGTTTTATCCGGACCTCAGCGATGAGAGCTTCGAAAGCGCTATTGCCTTGGTCCATCAGCGTTTTTCGACCAACACCTTCCCGAGCTGGAAGCTGGCGCACCCTTACCGCATGACCACCCACAATGGTGAAATCAACACCATCCGTGGCAACGTCAACTGGATGGCGGCCCGCCAGGCCTCGGTCAGCTCGCCCCTGTTCGGCGACGACATCAACAAGATCTGGCCGATCTCCTATGAAGGTCAGTCCGACACCGCCTGCTTTGATAACGCGCTCGAATTCCTCGTGCGCGGCGGCTATTCGCTGCCCCACGCGGCCATGATGCTGATCCCCGACGCCTGGGCCGGCAACCCGCTGATGGATGAAACGCGCCGCGCGTTTTACGAATATCACGCCGCCCTGATGGAGCCATGGGACGGCCCCGCCGCCATGTCGCTCAGCGACGGTCGCTATGTCGTGGCCACGCTGGACCGCAACGGTCTGCGCCCCGCCCGTTATCTCGTCACCAAGGAAGGCCATGTGGTCCTGGCCTCGGAATCGGGCGTCTTGACCATTCCCGACGAGGATATTGTCGAGCGCTGGCGCCTGCAGCCGGGCCGCATGCTGTTGATCGACCTTGAAGAAGGCCGGATCATCTCCGACGACGAGATCAAGCAGACGCTGGCCACCAAGAACCCCTATGCCGAATGGCTGGCCCGCACCCAGATCGTGCTCGAAGACCTGCCCGAAACCGATCCGCGCGCCGCCAAGACCTCGGAATCGCTGCTCGATCGCATGCAGGCCTTTGGCTATACCCAGGAAGACATCAAGCTGCTGATGGCCCCCATGGCCACCACCGGCCAGGAAGCCGTTGGCTCCATGGGCACCGATACGCCGATCTCGGCGCTCTCGGAAAAGTCCAAGCTGCTCTACACCTATTTCAAGCAGAACTTTGCCCAGGTCACTAACCCGCCGATCGATCCGATCCGCGAGGAATCGGTGATGTCGCTGGTCTCCTTCATCGGGCCACGGCCAAACCTGTTCGATCTGGTGGGTGTTTCCAAGCAGAAGCGCCTGGAAGTGCGTCAGCCGATCCTGACCAACGGGGATCTCGAAAAGATCCGCGCCATCGGGGATATGGCCGATAATCAGTTCCGCACCGAAACCATCGACATCACCTACCCCGCCGATATGGGCGCGGTGGGCATGGAGGCGGCCATCAACGCCATCTGTGAGCATGCTGAAACTGCCGTGCGCGGCGAGTTCAACATCATCGTGCTCAGCGACCGCCTGGTTGCATCGGACCGCATCGCCATCCCGGCGCTGTTGGCCACCGCTGCCGTGCATCATCACCTGATCCGCAAGGGTCTGCGCACCTCCTCGGGCCTCGTCATCGAAACCGGCGAAGCCCGCGAAATGCACCATTTCGCCATGCTGGCCGGCTACGGCGCCGAAGCCATCAACCCCTATCTGGCCTTCGAAACGCTGGCCGCTCTGCATGCCGAAGGCGAATACCCAGCCGAAGTGTCCGCCGATGAAGTGGTCTATCGCTACATCAAGTCGGTGGGTAAGGGTCTGCTCAAGGTCATGTCCAAGATGGGCATTTCCACCTACCAGTCCTATTGCGGCGCCCAGATTTTCGACGCCGTCGGTCTGTCGACCGGCTTCGTCAAGCGCTTCTTCTTTGGCACCGCCACCTCCATCGAAGGCGTTGGCCTCGCCGAAGTCGCCGAGGAAACCGTCCGCCGCCATCGCGCTGCCTTCGGCAACGACGCAACGCTGGCCAAGGCGCTCGATATCGGCGGCGAGTACATGTACCGAATCCGCGGCGAAAAGCATGCCTGGTCACCCGATGTGGTCTCGGACCTGCAGCACGCCGTGCGCTCCTACGACGAAAGCCCGGAAAACGCCCAGGCCCGCTACAACAGCTTTGCCCACCGGGTAAACACCGGCGAAAACGGCTATCTGGCGATCCGCAACCTGTTCGAAATCAAGCCGCTCGGCCCGGCCGTACCGCTCGATGAAGTCGAGGCGGCGGTCGATATCGTCAAGCGTTTCGTCACCGGCGCCATGTCGTTCGGCTCGATTTCGCGTGAGGCGCACACCACCCTGGCCGTGGCGATGAACCGCATTGGCGGCAAGTCCAACACCGGCGAAGGCGGCGAAGAGCCCGATCGCTACAAGCCCCTGCCCGATGGCAGCCAGAACCCGCTGCGGTCGGCCATCAAGCAGGTTGCCTCCGGCCGTTTTGGCGTCACCACCGAATATCTGGTCAATGCCGATGCCTTGCAGATCAAGGTCGCGCAGGGCGCCAAGCCCGGCGAAGGCGGCCAATTGCCCGGTCACAAGGTCGACTGGATCGTTGCCAAGACCCGTCACTCGACGCCCGGCGTGGGCCTGATTTCCCCGCCGCCGCATCACGACATCTATTCGATCGAAGATCTGGCCCAGCTGATCTACGATCTGAAGAACGTCAACGAAAAGGCCGATATCTCGGTCAAGCTGGTGTCCGAAGTGGGCGTCGGCACGGTTGCGGCTGGCGTCGCCAAGGCCCGCGCCGACCACATCACGGTCTCCGGCTATGATGGCGGCACGGGTGCCTCCCCGCTGACCTCGCTCAAGCATGCCGGCGGTCCATGGGAAATCGGCCTCGCCGAAACCCACCAGACCCTGGTGCTGAATCGCCTGCGGAGCCGCGTCGTGCTGCAGGTCGATGGCGGTCTCAAGACCGGCCGTGATGTGTTGATCGGCGCTCTGCTGGGTGCCGATGAATTCGGCTTCTCCACCGCGCCATTGATCGCGGCGGGCTGCATCATGATGCGCAAGTGCCATCTCAACACCTGTCCGGTTGGCGTCGCCACCCAGGACCCGGTGCTGCGCAAGCGCTTCAAGGGCACGCCCGAGCACGTCATCAACTACTTCTTCTTCATCGCCGACGAACTGCGTGGGCTGATGGCGGAAATGGGTGCGCGCACCGTCAACGAACTGGTCGGTCGCGCCGACCTGCTCGACCAGCATCGTCTGGCCGATCACTACAAGTCCGAAGGCATCGATCTGAGCAAGCTGTTCTACAAGCCTGAAGCGCTTGGTGGCGATACGCTGTTCCATTCCGAATACCAGAACCATCACCTCGAGGCGGTGCTGGACCGCCAACTCGTCGATCTGGCCCAGCCAGCGCTCGAAAGCGGCACCGCCGTCCATATCGAGCTGCCGATCCGCTCGCGTGACCGTTCAGCCGGCGCCATGCTCTCTGGCGCCGTCGCCCGCAAGTATGGTCATGAGGGCCTGCTGGAAGACACCATCTCGATCAAGCTGACCGGCACTGCCGGCCAGAGCTTCGGGGCGTTCCTGGCGCGGGGCATTTCCATCGACCTGGTGGGCGATGCCAACGACTATGTCGGCAAGGGACTGTCGGGTGGCCGCATCGTCGTGCGTCCGTCCGACAAGGCCATCATCGTGCCGGAGAAGTCGATCATCGTCGGCAACACCGTGCTCTATGGCGCCATCGCGGGCGAATGTTACTTCCGTGGCGTGGCCGGCGAACGCTTTGCCGTGCGCAACTCCGGCGCCATCGCCGTGGTTGAAGGCACCGGCGATCATGGCTGCGAATATATGACCGGCGGCGTCGTCGTCGTCATCGGCCAGACCGGGCGCAACTTCGCTGCCGGCATGTCCGGCGGCGTCGCCTATGTGCTGGACGAAGACGAGAACTTCCGCAGCCGCTGCAACCTTGCCATGGTTGACCTCGAACCGGTGCCCGAAGAAGAAAACCTGATGCAGAAGCTCCACCACCATGGTGGCGATCTGGAATGGCATGGCCGTGTCGACATTTCCGGCGACATGACCCGCCATGACGATGAGCGCCTGCATCAGCTCATCTCCAACCACCTGCACTATACCGGCTCCACCCGCGCCAAGTTCATTCTCGATCACTGGATCGAAATGCGCCCCAAATTCGTCAAGGTGATGCCGGTCGAATACCGCCGCGCCATCCGCGAAATGGAAAAGAAACGCGGCGCCATGGCGGCAGCGGAATAGATGAACCAGGTCGCCTCGATTGCATTGTTATTGGTTTTGTTGGCGATGGTGGCATTTTTGGCCTACGACTGGACAACGGCATCGTTGGAAGTATTCAACGTCAACGAAGCGCTCGCGCCAGACGAGAGCGCTGTTCTGTTGGGCTGGAATATGGATCCGGCTGCGCTTTACGTTGTCTGCGCCAAAGGCGAACCAAGGCGTTTGTTGGCGAGTTGGCGGATGATTGAACGGGACGTTGATTACAATACTCAGGTAACCGTCAGCTTGAAGACATTCCACAGCGGGCCGTCTGCCAACAAGGACGTCGAGTTCCCGGCATCACATCTGCAAAAGGGCGCGCGTCGCTATTTGATGGAGACGCAGTCTATGAACGCCGGGACCATACAGGCGGTAACGGACCTCATCGATACCGAGGATGGTTACCAGAACGAATTCAGAATGGGGGACGGGGAGGGGTTCGTCTTCTCGTCCAACGCGACTGCGAAATTAGGACTTTCGACCGCCTGCAATGGCGCGGCGCTGCACGAAGGGCAAGCCAATGGGTAAGGCAATAGGTTTGCTCGAAATCGAGCGTAATGATCCCAAGGCTCGCACGTCGTTGAGCTCAGTGTGATGCTGCAAATCTACGGCGACCTCGGGTCGGGCAACTGCCTCAAGGTCAAGTATATCGCCGACGCCACCGGCACGCCCTATGTCTGGCACGAAGTGCTCGCCCGCTCGGGCGGCACCGCGTCGCCGGAGTTTCTCGCGCTCAACCCGGCCGGGCAGATGCCGGTCGTCGTCCTCGATGATGGCCGTCCGCTGGCCCAGTCCAACGCCATCCTGCGCTATCTGGCGCAGGGCACGCGCTTCATTCCGGCTGACCGCTATGACGCGGCCAAGGTGGACGAGTGGCTGTTCTGGGAACAGTATAGCCACGAACCCACGGTTGCCGTGGCCCGGGCACGCGTGGTCTATGACAAGCAGCGCCCCGAGGACCTCGATCCCGCTCTGGTCGCCCGCGCCAATAAGGCGCTTGACCGGCTCGAACAGGCCCTGACCGGCCAGAATTTTCTGGTCGGCACCAGCCTGACCATCGCCGACATTGCGCTGCTGGCCTATACCCGCCAGGCGCCGCAGGGCGGCTTCGATTTGTCTGGGCGGCCCGCGCTGTTGCGCTGGATTGCCGTCTGCGAACATGAACTCGGACTACCTGCCTTCACGGCAGAGCATTAGGGGCACGACATGGGCAAGGTTACAGGTTTCCTCGAGATCGAGCGTGAAGAGCCCCGCTATGAGCCGGCTTCGGATCGTATTCGCCACTTCGGCGAATTCACCATTCCGATGAGCGAAGGCCGCATCGTTGATCAGGCAGCGCGCTGCATGGATTGCGGCATCCCGTTCTGCCACGGCGATACCGGCTGCCCGGTCAACAACCAGATCCCCGACTGGAACGATCTGGTGTTCAACGGCGACTGGGAAGAAGCCGCACGCAATCTGCACTCGACCAACAACTTCCCCGAGTTCACCGGCCGCATCTGCCCCGCCCCCTGCGAGGAAGCCTGCACCCTGAATTTGGAAGATAGCCCGGTCGCCATCAAGACCGTCGAACAGGCGATCGCCGATCGCGCCATCCGCAATGGCTGGATCAAGCCGCAACTGCCCGCATTCAAGACCGGCAAGTCCGTCGCCATCGTCGGCTCCGGCCCCGCAGGCATGGCCGCCGCCCAGCAACTGGCCCGCGCCGGCCATGATGTGCATGTCTATGAACGCGAGCCCAAGGCTGGCGGGCTGATGCGCTATGGCATTCCCGACTTCAAGATGGAAAAAGACCATATCGACTTCCGCGTCGAGCAGATGAGCGCGGAAGGTGTCACTTTCCACTATAATGAGAATGTCGGCGTTACCCGTCCGCTATCAGATTTGCAGCAGAAGCATGACGCAGTGCTACTCTCCGGCGGCTCCGAACATCCGCGTTCCGTCGATGCCGAAGGCACCCATTTTGCCGGCGTGCATTACGCCATGCCGTTCCTGGTGCAGCAGAACCGCCGCCTCGGTGACGAAGACGTGTCGGGCGAACAGCAGCTGATCGCGGCGGGCAAGCACGTCGTCGTCGTCGGTGGCGGCGATACCGCAAGTGACTGTGTTGGCACGTCTTTCCGCCAGGGCGCCATCGCCGTGACGCAGCTTGACGTGCGCGCCCAGCCACCGGAACTGGAAAACAAGCTGACCAACTGGCCCAACTGGGCGGTCAAGATGCGCACCTCGTCCAGCCAGGCCGAAGGCGCCATTCGCGAGTTCGCTGCCGGCACCATGAAGATCGTCGGCAACGCCAAGGGTCACGTCACCGGCGTTGAATGCGCCCGCGTCGACCGCAAGCGCCAACCCATTGCCGGAACTGAGTTTATTATCAAGGCCGACCTGGTACTGATGGCCATCGGCTTCGCCCACCCGATCCACGAAGGCATGCTCGAACAGCTCGGCGCCAAGCTCGACGCCCGCGGCAACCTGTTTGCCGACACCTTCAGCTACCGCACCACGGTGGACAAGGTTTACGCCGCCGGCGACATGCGCCGCGGCCAGTCCCTCGTCGTCTGGGCCATCCGCGAAGGCCGCCAGGCCGCTCGCGCTATCGACCTGGACCTGATGGGCAAGACGGACCTGCCGACATAGGCCATCGCACTCCCTCTCCCCTTGTGGGAGAGGGAAAAACACAATTTCAAGGCGGCTGTACTGCATCCTCGGGCGCCGTCGGATCAACACCGACCCCAAACGCATCCACCCGGCCAACCGGGGCGGTCATCAACTGCTCCAGCGTAAACGGCGCCGGCGCCGGCACTCTGCTCGCCGTCACCAGATCGCCAGCCCGCGTCGGCGTCCGCCCCAGCGGCACCACGGCGCCGGCCACCTCCAGCAGTCGCGTCTGTCCAAGTCCCTGATACGGCAACCGCACCATCGCCGCCGCATCGGTGCCCAGCAGCGGATCGGCAATATCGACGCTTACCGTGCCGCCACGATAAAAATTCTGGATGTTCTGGCTGAGGTAAAACGCCAGCTTATCCGACCCGGCGGTCGAAAAATGGATGCCATCATCCTTGCGCATCCGCACATTCTGGCCGTTCACATCCGGGCCATAGGAGGAATATTTGCCGTCCTCGCCCAGAAACCGCTCGTAGATATCAAGGAAATCCGCCCCGCCCGAAAAGCTCGCCAACCGCTGAATACTGCTGATCTGGTTGATCGCCGCCGAGTACTCGGTCTTGCTCATCGGCGGCAGCCCAACCCAGATCACGGGCTTGCGCGCAGCGCGGAACTGGTTGAGGAAGCCGGTCAAGCGCTGCTGGTAGATATTGGTCCACGGCTCGGTCAGCGACTTATAACTCTGGCCGTCGGCCTTGATTTCCTGCCGGTCATTGACCCCGATCATCACCACGGCCAGATCGAAATTATTGGCCGCAATCTGCTCGGCAATGGTCTTGTCCCAGTCGAAAAAATCGGTGCGCACGAAGCCTGAATCGCCAACCCCCTGCCCGATCACCACCAGATTGGGATCCTCGGCATAGTAGCGCGTCAAAGCCTTGGCCAGATCCACCGCCATCGAATCCCCGAACACTGCCAGCCGCGTTGCGCCAGGCGCCTTGGCCACCTCAGGCTTGGCCGGCGGCAGTTTCGGCGTCGCAGCGCGTGGTGTCTGCGGCGCCGGCGTCGCAGCGGGGACTGCTGCCGGCTCGTCGCCAAACAGCAGGTCAAACAGCGTGCGGCGTTTCTTGGGGGCGGCCTCGGTCTGTTCCTGCGCAAACGCGGGCGCAATGTCGGCAACGACAAGGCAGCACAACACGGCGATGATCAGGGCGCGGAACATGGCATCTCGATAAGGCTTTTCCCTGTCTAGCCCAAACCCGGTGGCAAGACCAAGGCGATTGCAGCAAAGTTATTGCGTGGCAGCGCTCAGTTCCTCATAGGCGGCGCGGTTGATGAACCCGTCGGCCACTTCGCCGCGCGACGCCTGGAATTTTGCATAGGCCTGCTGGCTGACCGGACCGATCCGCCCATCAACCACGCCCTGATACAGCCCCAGCGTGATCAGCGCCTGCTGGATTGCCTTGCGCTGCGCCAGATTGGGAAACTTGGTGGCCCGGGGCCAGTCGGTGACAAAATCCCCGCCACCCTTCAGCCGATCCGCCATATGGGCAACCGACATGGCGTAGCTGTCGGAAAAATTGTAGCCTTTGAGCACCAGATAGTTTTTCGTCATCAGGAATTTTGGCCCGTCCTTGCCGGCCGGCAGATACAGGAACACCGGCACGCTGCCATCGGCAAACGCCCGTCCCTTGACCCGAGTCACCCCGCGATCGGAAAAAAACGAGATCGGCTTCAATTGCTCGCGGTCGGCCAGCAGGTAATCGAACCCGGAAGGCAACGCGACCTCGAAGCCCCAGTCCAGACCCGGCTGGTACCCAAGAGCCAGCAGAAACCTGGCGCTCGTTGCCAGCGCGTCCGGCAGGGAATGATGCAGGTCGATCACGCCGTCGCCGTCCCCGTCGGTGCCGTGGGCAATGACATTGGACGGGTTGACCTGAAGGTGGCCGATGGCGCCCGCCCAGGAACCGACCAGGTGCTGGGCATCCAGCGGCCCGCGCTGCACCAGCAGCAGCGCCGCGATCAGGTCGATCTCGTCTTCCTTGAGCCGCGAACGACGCTCATGCACCAGTGTCGCCAGCGAACGCACGATGGGCCGGATCAGGGCCGGATTATCCAGCACCGCGCCATAATCGGTTTCCATGCCCCAGATGGCGCCCAGGATATAGGGATCGACCCCATAGGCCTGCCCGGCAGCCGCAAACAGCGCCTGGCTACGCCCGATCGCCGCCTTGCCCCGGCTGATCCGCCCTGCGGTGACCCGGCCGTCGATATAGTCCCACATCGGGGTGGTGAACTCGGGCTGGCCACTGACCAAAGCCGGCGTCTTGGGATCAGCCGTCAACCCCAGCATCGCCGCATCATAGGTCTGCTCGGTCACCCCGGCGGCCAGCGCCTGCCGCTCGAAATGGCCGATGAAGGCGTCAAAGCTCTCGATGGGTTGGGCAAAGGCGGGCGACGACAACAATAGAATAAGCAGGAAAGCCAGCTTCAGCCGCATGATTTTATCCCACTTACAATGCCGCATTTGCGATCACGGAGCGCCTCAGCGGACCTCGTCCTTCGAGAGGCTCACCATGAGGCTGCCAAAATTCCGGCGGTGCGTTGCTTCAGCTGTTGCGTGTCAGCAGGTACCTTTCCCACGCATAGGCGGATTCGACGATTTCGGTAAGGTCGTCATGCTGCGGCTTCCAGCCCAGCACCCGGCGGACCTTCTCGCCTGTCGCCGTCACCGAAGCCGGATCGCCGGGACGGCGCGGGCCCTCATCGACGCGGAAATCGACCCCCGAAACGGCTTTGACCGTATCGATCACCTGCCGCACCGAATAGCCCTGCCCATAGGCGCAATTCAGCGTCTGGCTCGCGCCGCCAGCGCGCAAATGCCCCAGCAACAGCGCATGGGCCTCGATCAGGTCGGTGACGTGGATATAATCGCGGACACAGGTGCCGTCCGGCGTCTCGTAGTCCGTGCCGAAAATATCCATCTTCTGGCGTTGGCCCAACGCAGTTTGCGCCGCCACCTTGATCAGGTGCGTGGCAAACGGCGTCGATTGTCCTGAGCGCTTCTTGGGGTCGGCGCCGGCCACGTTGAAATAGCGCAGCACGCCAAAGGTCAATGGATGGGCTGCCGCCACGTCGGCCAGCATCCATTCGGTCATCAGCTTGGAGCGGCCATAGGGCGACATCGGGCTGAGCGGGGTTTCCTCGATCACCGGCGCCAGCCCGGTCATGCCGTACACGGCAGCGGTGGAGGAGAAGATGAAATGCTTGACCCCACCCTTCACTGCGGCCTCGATCAGGTCGCGCGAAGCGGCGGTATTATTGGCATAATACTTGAGCGGATCGCTGACCGATTCCGGCACCACGATGGAGCCGGCGAAATGAATGATTTCAGTTATGCCGTGCGTGGATATCAGCTCTGCAACCAGCGCCTTGTCATTGGCCGCGCCCTGAACGAAGCTGGCTCGCGCATCGATCGCCCAGTCAAATCCGGTGACCAGATTGTCCAGCACGACCACTGTCTCGCCTGCGTCACACAGCCTCAGCACCATATGGCTACCGATATAGCCAGCCCCGCCCGTTACCAACACAGTCATGCCTATTAACCCCAGTCAAAGAAACGCTATCCAGGGCCGAATTTATTTGGCAGATGTTGAGATAGTTTTACAGAACAACCAAGTTTGCGGAGTAGATTGGTGCATAAACGCGTAAGGACCGCCGTATTTCCCGTTGCTGGCCTCGGAACGCGGTTTTTGCCCGCCACCAAGGCGATGCCCAAGGAAATGCTGACGGTCGTGGACCGTCCGTTGATCCAGTACGCGGTGGATGAAGCCCGTGAAGCCGGCATCGAGCATTTCGTCTTCGTCACCGGGCGCAACAAGTCCGTTATCGAAGACCATTTCGATCGCCAGTTCGAACTCGAAACCACGCTGGAATTGCGCGGCAAGACCCAGGCGCTCGAAGAGCTGCGCAAGGACCTTCCCTCGGCCGGCCGCACCAGCTTCACCCGCCAGCAGGAGCCGCTCGGGCTTGGCCACGCCGTGTGGTGCGCCCGCGAACTGGTCGGCGACCAGCCCTTCGCCCTGCTGCTGCCCGACATGATCTTCAAGAACAAGCCGGGCGTGCTCAAGCAGATGATGGAAGCCTATGAGGTTCTGGGCGGCAACGTCATCGCCGTGGAAGAGGTCAACCCGGCCGAAGTATCGTCCTATGGCATCGTCGGACGCGGCGAAGGCCCGGACAGTGGTTTTGCCATCACCACGATGGTGGAAAAACCCAAGCCCGCCGATGCGCCGTCCAATCTGATGATCTCGGGCCGCTACATTATCCAGCCGGAAATCTTCTCTCTGCTCGCCGAGGGCGTGCGCGGCGCCGGCGGCGAAATCCAGATCACTGATGCCATGCAGACACTGCTGAAGTCGCAGAAATTCTCGGGCGTCAAGTATGAAGGCCGCGTCTTCGATTGCGGCTCCAAGATCGGCTTCCTCACCGCCAACGTTGCCTTCGCGCTCGACCGCGATGACATCCGCGACGGCTTCCTTGAAGAACTCAAGAAGCTCAAGATCGACATCAACCACTAGTCAGCGCTTGACCGTAATCCCCAAGGTCACCCGGTGGCTGTCTTCGGGGCCGGTTGCGGTGGTGTCGGCATGCTCAAACGCATAGTCGGCGCTGAACGAGGTATGCTTGGTCAGGATATAGTCGGCGCCGACCCCATAACCATAACCGGTTTCGGTGTCGGTGGAGCCGTCGAACCTGGCCGAACGCCAGGCACCCTGGCCGCGCACTGCCAGCCATGAATTGATCAGGTGGTCGATCTCGGCGGTCGCCGCATATTCGATCCGGGTCGTGCCGCTGCCCAGTGGACCCGGTGGGGTGACGGTGGTCGAAAATCCGCCGGTCGCCTTCCAGGTTTCGTCCGGTGCGAAGGTGACGCTGGCGTTATACAAGGTGCTGTTGACCTGGCCGAGGCTGGTCTCGTCGAACCGGCGCAGACCCAGCCCAACCGACGCCTGCGCTGATAGCACCGATGACCACTGCCCCTTGATCCCGCCCTGGATTTGCGCCTGCGTTGCATCGGTTTTGACCAGCAGCACCGAGGACGGCTTGTCGAAAATATCGCGACCGAGCCCGGCCTGTCCGAATACCTCAAAAATCGGCGTCGCCTGAAAGCCAACGCGCAACCCGCTGTCCAGCGCCCAGAAGTTCTGGTCGCTGTTGTCGAGCACGCTGCCATCGGTCATCGTGGTCGTGCCGTACAGCGTCCGCGCCACGCTGCCGGTGAGGCTGACATTGAACTTGCCGAACTTGCGGGTCACTCCGAGATCACCACCGCCGCTGATCGTGGTCGGCGCCAGCGCGATGGTCGCAGCCTGCCCCGGCGTACCGCGCGGCGGCGTGGTCAGCGCAAAGCTGGCATTGCCGGTCAGCGTCGTGTCCGGGTCCAGTTCATAGCCCGCGCCCAGGCCGAGCCGCAGCGCGTTGATATTGATTTCGCCGCCCACCGGCTGCTGCACTTCGGCGCTGCCGGTAAAGCCGATGCTGGAGCGGGTGCCGGTATGAGTCAACGATACGCTGGGCGCAATGATCGCGTCGTAATGCTCGCCGTCCTTGTCGTGCCGGAAGGCGCCGCGCAGCGCCACCGACCAGCCCACTTCAAAAAACGGCGTATAGGGTTCGCGCAATTGCGCTTCGGGCGTCAGCGGATCATAGGCCGCCGGATACTGCCCGGGCAGCAGCCGCTGATTATCGGTGCCCGAACCATCGCCCACTGCCTTGACCGGGCCGGCAACCGCCATGCCTGACAGGGCCATCGCGCCAATCAGCACCGGATAAAACCGCGCTTTGTACTGGGTCAGCCGCCGGGACACTATTTGCTCCATCGGCCGCGATTTTCGCGCCGTGAGCGCCCGTTACAGGACGCGATGCACCTCTCGGCAAAGCAACTTATGCCTCGCGCGAATTCTAAACGCATCGTTACAGCATATAGTTAACGAAACCTTGCCAGAGGCCGGTTGTGAAGGACTTAGCTGACCCAGTTCAGGCCGCTTCCACCTTCAATACGGCGCCATCGGCCCCGACAATGCGCACGCGTGCGCCAATGGGCAGATCTGGCCCGGCAACGCGCCACACCGTGTCGCCCAGCGCCACCCGGCCGAAGCCATCGACAATGGCCTGTTCCAGCATCGCCTCATGCCCGATAAAGCGGTCGGCTCGGCGGTTGAGATAGGGTCTATCACTGACCTGGCCGCGGCCTCGATTGAACCGCACCCACAGCGCGATACTCACCAGTCCGAGCACGCCGAACAGCAGCCACTGCCACGGCCAGTCGAGTGGATGGATGAAGCCGACGATGCCGGTCGCAATCCCCGAAATTCCCAGCCAGAGCAGGAACCCGCCAGGCGCCACCAGTTCGAGGCCAAGCAGCACGATGCCGGCCACGATCCACGACCAGGCACCGTAGGAGGCAATCAGCGCGACAAGTTGCATTCCAGTTCTCGCTTATTGGCCGGTGGTCGGCGGGCGGCTGCTCGAACGCGGCACGCTGGGCGAATTGCCGCCAAAGGTTTCGCGCGCAATCTCGGCGATGCCGCCGATCGAACCGATGACGCTGGCAGCTTCCAGCGGCAGCATCAGGATCTTCTGGTTGGGCGAAGTCGCTATCGCCTCCAGCGCCTTGATGTAATTATTGGCGACAAAATAGTTGATCGCCTGCACCGAACCGCTGGCGATGGCTTCCGACACCATGGTGGTGGCCTTGGCCTCGGCTTCCGCCGAGCGTTCGCGCGCCTCGGCATCGCGAAACGCCGCTTCCTTGCGGCCTTCGGCTTCGAGCACCTGCGCCTGCTTGGCGCCTTCGGCCTGCAGGATGGCGCTCTGGCGACGGCCTTCGGCCTCAAGAATGGCGGCGCGCTTTTCGCGCTCGGCCTTCATCTGCCGGCCCATCGATTCCACCAGATCCTTGGGCGGATCGATGTCCTTGATTTCGATACGGGTAATCTTGACGCCCCATGGCGATACGGCGGTATCCACCACCTTGAGCAGGCGATGATTGATCTCGTCGCGATTGGACAATAGCTCGTCCAGATCCATCGAGCCCATCACCGTACGGATATTGGTCATGGTCAGGTTCAGGATGGCGTTCTGCAGGTCCGACACTTCATAGGCCGCCGCTGCGGCATCAAGGATTTGATAAAAGGTCACGCCATTGGCGGTGATCGAAGCATTGTCGCGGGTAATGACTTCCTGGTGGGGAACGTCGAGCACCTGCTCCATCACGTTGATCTTTTTGCCGATGGCATCGATGAAGGGCACGATCAGGTTGAGGCCCGGCTTGAGGGTACGGGTATATTTGCCAAAGCGCTCGATGGTGAAATTATAGCCCTGCGGCACGGTCTTGGCCCCGGCGAACAACACCAGAATGGCCAGCACACCAAGGCCGATCAGCGTCGCACCCAGACCGTCGATGCCCATATCGCGCAAAAATTCCATGATGATTCTCCCTCATCGCCCGTAAGCGCGAATGTAGGGACTGCACGACGTTGGCGCAATCGACCTCAGATTCGGACAAGGCGCAGCCTTCTATCAACGATCATCATGGTAGTAATTGCCAAGAAGGAAAACAGAACCATTCCAAGCGCAAGAATGTGCGCGTGGCCCCATTCGAGCCGCTCGACATAATCGTAGATGGCGATCGAAAGGACTTTGGTCTGGCCTGGAATGTTCCCACCCAGCATCAAAACCACCCCAAACTCCCCGATCGTGTGAGCAAAGGTAAAGACCGCACCATTGATGAAGCCTGATCGAGCCAGAGGCACTGCGACCCGGAAAAATCTTTGCCGATTGCTTGCACCCAAAGTCGAGGCGACCTCAAGTTCCTCCTCTGCAATGGATTCAAAGGCCCCGCGCAACGGATGCACCATGAATGGCAGCGAGTAGAACACCGAGCCGATGACTAGCCCCGGAAACGAAAATGCCAGGGTTCGACCACCCCACATTCCGGCCAGCCAGCCTCCGGGACCAAACGGCCCCAAAACGAGCAAGAGATAAAATCCAAGCACCGTTGGCGGCAGCACCAGAGGCAAGGCAACGATGGCAGAAATAGCATCTTTGCCCACCCAACGGCCGCGCGCCAACCACCAGCCAATCGGGGTGCCAACAACCAGCAGAATCAGCGTTGTGATCCCAGCCAGCGACAGGGTCAGGGCTATGGGAGGCCAGAGGGTGGCGAGGGTCATCTTGGCTCACCGGCCAGGCAACCTGCCAACGCTGTCATTCCCGCGAAAGCGGGAATCCATCCTTTGGGCTGGCGTCCGAACAATGAATTCCCGCCTCCGCAGACATGATCCGGCGAGATATGACTGGTTTCAGGCAATGACACCCACCGGCTTGGCCCTTACTTTGCCGGCACAGTGTACCCGGCTGAGGTGATGATCGCCACAGCGGCATCGCTTTTCAGATACTCTAGGAACTTCGCCGCCGCTGGCTTGGCTGCGCCAGTCTTGAGCAACACGGCGTCCTGCAGGATCGGCTCATGGTCTTCGGTCGGAACCAGCCACTGGCTGCCCTTGCCGATCACCTGGCTGGCGGCGACAAAGCCCAGTTCCGCATTGCCGCTATCAACAAACTGCAAGGTCTGCGAGATATTCTCGCCAATCACGAGCTTTGGCAAAATGGCGTCATACTTGCCCAGCGTCTTTAGGGCCTCGACCGCTGCGATGCCGTACGGCGCGGACTCTGGGTTACCAATTGCCAGCTTGTTGAACGGCAGGTTAAGCGCCGCTTCGCCGACGCTGACGTCCAGCGTGGTTGAGTAGAGCACCAGCGAACCGACAGCGTACGTGAAATTGGTGCCGGCAACGCCAAGGCCGTCGTCGATAGCCTTTTTCGGATGAGTATCATCGGCCGACAGGAACACGTCGAACGGAGCGCCCTGGGTGACCTGGGTATAGAGCGCGCCGGACGCGCCAAAGCTTAGCACCAGTTCGTCGCCGGTTTCGGCCTTGAACGCCTCGGCCAGTTTTTCGGCAGCGGCAGTGAAATTGGCAGCAACCGCGACATTGACACTGTCCGCATAGGCGGCGGCAGTTCCGAGGGAAAGCGCCAGCGTCAGCGCAGCCAGAAGTTTCATCAGAGCACCCGATACGTTTAAAATAGCCCATCGTTCTGGCAAACCCGGACACCGAGGGCAAGCGTTATTTCCCTGCAGACATATCGCCTGTCAGTGATCGCAACACCGCCACATCCTCGGCAATTGCCGCGCGGGTCTTGTCCTGCATCGCCCGGTAATGTTTCAGCACGGCCTCGCCGGCCGCGGTCAGATGCGCTCCGCCCTGCGCGCTGCCGCCGCGCGATGCTTCCACCAGCGCCGCCCCGAAACCATCATTGAGCGCCTGCACCAGGCTCCAGGCGCGCTTGTAGCTCATCCCCATCGCCTTGCCCGCCGCCGAGATCGAACCGGTGGCGCCAATCTGTTCCAGCAGATCCGCCCGGCCCGGCCCGATATAGGCGGTTTGGCTCAGGGTAACGCGAAGGTGGGTGAGACCGTCCGAGGGAACAGAATTTTTCGCCACGCCGACCTCCGATCCTCCCTCGCCCCTTGTGGGAGAGGGACAGAAATTCTGCGTTCAGCAGAATTTCAGGGTGAGGGGTTCTCACCGCTTGCGCAAAGCAAGCAGGAGACCCTCATCCGCCCTCCGGGCACCTTCTCCCGCAAGGGGAGAAGGAAGAGTGCGTTACCCCCGCAGTTGCGAGGCTTCCCTCGCCAGCGCCTCAATCCGCTTCCAGTCGCCAGACGCCAGCGCATCCGCTGGCATCACCCACGAACCGCCCACGCAGATGACGTTGGACAAGCTCAGATAGACCTTGGCCTTGGCCGGATCGATCCCACCGGTCGGGCAGAACGTGATATCGGGCAGCGGCGACGCAAACGCCTTCAGCACCGGAGCACCGCCATTGGCTTCGGCGGGGAAGAATTTGAGGAAGCTGTAGCCGCGTTCGGCAGCGGTCATCGCTTCGCTTGGCGTGGCAATGCCCGGCAACAATGGAATGCCGATATCGTCGGCAGCGTCGAGAATGCGCGGTGAAATTCCGGGCGACACCATGAACCGGCACCCCGCATCCACCGACTGCTGCATGTGCAGCGCGTTCCGCACTGTGCCCGAGCCGACGACAGCGCCGGTCACCTTGGCCATTTCTTCCATGATTTTGAGCGCATTAGGGGTACGCAGCGTCACTTCCAGAATCGGCAGCCCACCCGCCACCAGCGCTTCGGCCAGGGGCCGCGCCTGGCTCACATCATCAAGAATGATCACCGGCACTACGGGGGCCAGGGTCAAAATGGAGCGGATGGCTTGCGCGTCTTGGGGCATCGGAAATCTCGCCTTTGTGGAAGGGTATTGAGGAACGATTAGAAGGTCAGGCAAATTCCTGCAACGCAGTTCATTGAAATGCCGGCAAAAAATCCCTAGGTTCCGCCACGTCTTGGGAGGACCTGCCTGTGGTACAGACGATCAACGCCCTTACCCCGCTGGAAGAGGCCCGTGCGGTCCTGGCCCAAAGCTATGACCTGAGCTTTTCCAAGGCCGTGCAGCGCTCCACCGAAAAGGTGTTCGAACGCGTCAAGGACAAGATTCCCGAAATCGAATGGCCCTTCTATGCGCCGCTGATCTTCCAGATCAACCAGCTCAAGAAGGAAAAGGACGCGGTGATCCTGGCCCACAACTACCAGACCCCGCAGATCTATCACGGCGTCGCCGATATCGTCGGCGATAGCCTGCAACTGGCGATCGAAGCCACGCGGGTCCACCAGTCGGTGATCGTGCAGTGCGGCGTCCACTTCATGGCCGAAACCTCCAAGCTGCTCAATCCGCAAAAGACCGTGCTGATCCCCGACAGCCGCGCCGGCTGCTCGCTGGCCTCCTCGATCACCGCCGAGGACGTTATCGCCATGCGCGCAATGTATCCGGGCGTGCCGGTAGTGACCTATGTCAACACCTCGGCAGCGGTGAAGGCCGTCACCGATGTGTGCTGCACTTCGTCCAACGCCGTCGATATCGTCAACCGCGTCGATGGCGATACCGTCATCATGATCCCGGACCAGTTCCTGGCCAAGAACACCGCCAAGAAAACCCACAAGAAGATCATCACCTGGGCCGGCTCCTGCGAGGTCCACGAAACCTTCACCGCCGAGGACATTTCCGAACTGCGCCACGCCTATCCGACGGCCAAGATCATTGCCCATCCTGAATGTCCGCCCGAAGTCATCGACGCGGTGGATTTCGCCGGCTCCACTGCCGCCATGATCGACTGGGTCAAGACCACCCGCCCCGCCCGCGTGGTCATGGTCACCGAATGCTCGATGTCGGACAATGTCGCCAGCGAAACCACTGGCGTCGATTTCCTGCGCGGCTGCAATATCTGCCCGCACATGAAGCGCATCAACCTCGAAAACATCCTCTGGTCGCTGCACACCAATACCGAGGAAGTCACCGTCGATCCCGCCATCATCCCCGCCGCCCGCGCCGCTGTGGAACGCATGATCGAAATGAGCCGCAAGCGCGACTAGCGTCTCAGCACCGCTGTGCGGTGATGAGCCAACAGCGCTCGATCCGGCCGATACGGCGGGTCGAGTGGCACTAGCAGTTGCCCCTGGGCGCGGAGGCGTTTGGCCAGGTCGGGCTCCATCACCGCCAGATCGGCAACAACCTGGAAATCATCGTCGATGATGAAGTGGCCAAGCCGGAACGCATTGGCCGCATCGCCGCAAAAAGGCAGATAGTTGCCCATATGCAATGGACCTCCCTCTTCACGCGGCCAGATCGCCACCACCCGCAGGGATGGATGCACCCCACGATCAATGCTCTCGAATTGTGCGCCGGTCAGCGCGCACCGATAGCCATAGGCGGCCAGTACCTGCTGATAGATCGCCGTATAGGTTTCTAGCGACGGGGCCTGTACAACCGGCGCACCAACGTCTTCGAAACCCGAATGTTCGTCTGAACTGCCCACAATAATCTGCTGACTGGTGCCACCAGATTTTACTCTAAGCACAAAAACCATCAGCAGAAATACCTAAATCCAGGAGGCCGCCGATGACGATTTTCGACAACACCCTTTATGCCGAAGGCGCCCTCGTGGTTGGTGCAGGCCTCGCTGGCCTGTTCTGCGCCCTCAAGCTCGCGCCGCGCCCGGTGACCGTACTTTCACCCAAGCCGTTGGGCTTCGGCGCGTCGTCGGCCTGGGCCCAGGGCGGCGTTGCCGCTGCGGTTGGCAAAGGTGATAGCTCCCATGCCCATGCGGTCGATACTGAAATGGCAGGTGCCGGCATTGTCGATCACGGCACCGCTGAATCGGTTACGGCCGAAGCTGCTGCCCGCATCGAAGATCTGGCCCGCTGGGGTACTCCGTTCGATCGCGACGATTTCGGCAATCTCGAATTGGGCCGCGAGGCGGCACATTCGGCCAACCGCATCGTCAAGGTCGAAGGCGACCGCGCCGGCTGGGCCATCATGCAGGCCATCATCGCCGAAGTGCGCCGCACCCCATCGATCCGCGTCGTTGAAGGCATCACCGCCGTTGACCTGGCCCGCGAGGATGGCCGGGTCGTTGGCGTCTTCTGCCGCAAGCTTGGTGATCGCTATGCCGAGCCAGTGTTCATCCGCGCCCGCGCCACGGTGCTTGCCGCCGGTGGCCTTGGGGGGCTCTATGCCGTCACCACCAACCCCCCGGGCGTGCGCGGCCACGCCATGGGCATGGCCGCGCGTGCCGGCGCGCTGATCGCCGATGCCGAATTCGTGCAGTTTCACCCCACCGCCATCGCCACCGGTGCCGATCCCGCCCCCCTCGCCACCGAAGCCCTGCGCGGCGAAGGCGCGATCCTGATCAATGAACTGGGCGAGCGCTTCATGCCCGCCATCCATGCCGATGCCGAACTGGCCCCGCGCGACATCGTCGCTCGCGCCAACTTCCGCCAGATCCAGGCCGGCCACAAAGTTTTTCTCGATACGCGCCAAGTGCTGGGCGAGACCATCCTCACCCGGTTCCCGACCGTTTCGAAATACTGCCTCGAGGCTGGCATCGACCCGGTCAAGGACCCGATCCCAGTGACCCCTGCCGCCCATTTTCACATGGGCGGCGTCAAGGTCGATGAACGCGGCCGCTCGTCCCTGCCCGGCCTCTGGGTCTGCGGCGAGGCCTCCTGCACTGGCCTGCACGGCGCCAATCGCCTCGCCTCCAATTCCCTGCTCGAAGCCACCGTCTATGGCGCCCGTATCGCCGAAGACATCGGCGGGCTCGAGCCGGTCCGTGCCCTCGCTCCATTCAAGGGCATTGGCTACAACGAGGCCGAAGGCGAAGCCGCCGAAACTGTCCTCCGCAACCTCAAGGCAGTGCAGGACCTGCGCCATGTGATGACCGATCTGGTCGGTGTCGAACGCAATGCCGATGGTCTGAAGCGAGCCCTGCGCACCATTGCCGACCTCGAGGCCAATGCCCAGCAGGTGACCCGCGCCTACCTCAACATGACCACCTCAGCCACACTGGTGGCCGCCGCGGCCCTCAAGCGCACCGAAAGCCGGGGCGGCCATTTCCGCACCGATTTCCCGCAGACCGATCACGATTGGGAACACCACACCACCATGACGCTCGAAGAAGCGCTGGAAATCCGCGCCGGGGCTTGATGGGAAAGGCTCACTCCGCCAGCAGATAAGCCGCCAGCGCCTTGAGGTCTTCGTCCTTCCACTGCGACGTGGCATCGGCGATCACCTCGGCCATTGGCCCGCCCAGCACGTCAAAGTCCGGCGTAAAGCCATCCTTGAGTGTCTGCACCAGCACGTCCGCGTCATAACCCGCCTCGATCAGCGCCGCTTTGGTAATCGGCGGCGCTTTGCCACCAGTGCCGCCCGGGCTGCCGGTAAAGGCCTTGTTCCAGTCCAGCGCACCCAGAACATTGCGCGGCGAATGGCACGCCACGCAGTGCGCCGGCCCGGTCGCCAGATACAGCCCGCGATTATACTCGGTCGATTGGCCCGCCACCGGCTGGAACCGATGTGGCGAGAAGAACAGGTTTTTCCACCCCGCCATGGCGAGGCGGATATTGAACGGGAACGGAATCTGGCTTGACGCAGCGGGCTCGGCCACCGGCGCGGTCGCCTGCAACGCCGCATAGAGATCGGCGATCTCCTGATCGCTCATCAGCGTATAATTCTCGTAGGGGAAGGCCGGATACAGATGCCCCTGCGGACCCATGCCATTGCTCATGGCATCGGAGAACATCGCCAGCGTCCAACCGCCAATACCTGCAGCCTTGTCCGACGTGATATTGGGCGGCACGAAGCTGCCAAATGGCGTCACCAGCGCCGCACCACCCGATAGCGGCGAACGGCCGCCTTTGACATCGGTATGGCAGGCGATACAGCCGCCCAGCTTGATCAGATAATTGCCACGCTCGACGTCACCTACCAAGGTCGAGTCGCGCGCCGGACCGGTAACGGGCTTGAGAAAATACCAACCAGTCCCCAGCCCTGCGACCAGGACAATCGCCAGACCAATCCACCACCGCCGCATCTCGTCACCCCTTGCCCGACACGCCAATCATTTCAGAGCGATGAGCATGAGGCAATTGACGAGATCGTCAGTCAATCCCTGGCCAGCACCGCATCGACTTCGGACCGGGTCGGCGGATTGCAGCCCTTCTGGCCACAGTTTAGCCCGGCCACCACCGCGCCAAAGCGCAACACCTGCGCCAGTGCAATATCACCCAATGCGCTGAGCTTGCCGGGCTTGAGGGCGCCCTGCTCGTTCAGCGTGGTCAAAATCCCAGCCATCAGGCTGTCGCCCGCGCCTACCGTGTCGCCAAATACCGGCGGCGAATACACCCCGGCCCGCGCTTCGCCATCGCGGGTGAAGGCCAGCGAGCCATTCTCGCCCAGCGTCACGACTACCAGTTCGCAATTGGGCCGTGCCAACAGATCAGCCGCATGCTCATTGATCGCCTTGTCGGGATCGAGCGCCGCCAGATCTTCCTCGGACACCTTGATCAGATGCGCCAGGTCGAGAAACGCGCTCAACCGACCCTTGTAGGCGTCGAAATCATCGACCAGCGACGGGCGCACATTGGGATCGAACGAAATCGTCGCGCCCTTGGCAATCGCCGCTTTCACCACGACCTGCCACTTGTCAGCATCTTCCTGCAAAATCGGACAGAACCCGCCGATCTGGTACAACTGCAAATCCTGCGGCAGCGCCGCCACCAGCTTGTCGGTGTCCAGTGCCCGCTCGGCGCCGCGGTAAAATTCATATTGTGCCTTGCCCGCCGCATCCAGCGTCACCACGGCCAGCGTCGTCGGCGCAAACACCCGCTCGCCCAGCAACTGCTTGACCCCCGCTTCCTCCAGCGGCTCCAGCAGATACGAGCCAAACCCGTCCTTGCTGATCGGACACAGATACCCCGTATCATTGCCCAGCTTGGACAGCGCGATGGCGCAATTATAGGGCGATCCGCCCTGATGGGCGACCATATGGATCGAGCCATCGGCGGCACGCGGCGCCGATACCAGATCGATCAGACTTTCCCCGCCCACCACGAACATGCGCCATCCCCACCCAAACAGACTGGCCAGCGACATAGCATTTCTATGGCACTTGTCACCATGGATCGCGCATTGCCCCGGTCTGGACTTGCCAGTTTTGCCATGGTCCGTTGGCCCTGCCATCACAGGAGGGTGATGGCGAAACCCGGAGGAGTTGAGATGGACCGTCGTTCCTTTTTCACCAAGGCTGGCGCCGCAGGTGTTGGCGTTGTGGCCACCACTGCATTGACCGCGCCCGCAATTGCCCAGTCCCAGCCCAAGGTGAGCTGGCGCCTGGCATCGTCATTCCCGCCCGGCCTCGATACCATTTATGGCGGCGCCGAAACCCTTTCCAAATACCTGTCCGAAGCCACGGACGGCAATTTCACCATCGACGTCTTCGCAGCTGGCGAGCTGGTTCCGGCTCTGGAAGTGGCCGACGCCGTCGCTGCCGGCACCGTCGAAATCGCCCATACCGTCTCGTACTATTTCTGGGGCAAGGACCCCACCTGGGCGCTGTTCGCCTCGGTGCCGTTCTCGCTCAATGCCCGCGGCATGAGTGCCTGGTACTATTATGGCGGCGGACTGGAACTCTCCAACGCGTTCTTCGCCAAGCAGGGCATTGTCGGCTTTCCCTGTGGCAATACCGCAGCCCAGATGGGCGGCTGGTTCCGCAAGGAAATCAACACCGTCGCCGACCTTGAAGGCCTCAAATTCCGCGTCGGCGGTTTTACCGGCACCGTGCTGCAAAAGCTCGGCGTCATTCCCCAGCAATTGCCCGGCGGCGAAATCTATCAAGCGCTGGAAAAGGGCACGATCGACGCGGCCGAATGGGTCGGCCCGTACGACGACGAGAAGCTGGGCTTCAACCAGGTGGCGCCCTTCTACTACTACCCCGGGTTCTGGGAAGGCGGGCCGGTCCTGTCGTTCCTGTTCAACCTGGAAAAGTGGAACAGCCTGCCCCCCGCCTATCAGGCGATCCTCACATCGGCTGCGGCGCACGCGAACGTCGACAT
>NZ_JBDSUA010000073.1:0-14203 GCF_039927955.1 Devosia sp.
GCGGAGGCCACCAACGCGCTGATCGACGCCGGCTGCGATGTCATTACCTGCCACGTCGATAGCCCCAAGGTGGTGATTGAAACCGCCGAAGGCCGGGGTGTCAAAACCCTGGGTCACAATGCCTCGCAGGCTTCGCTGGCGCCGAAGGGCTTTATTACTGGCGCCGAGTACAAGTGGGAAACCATCTACAAGGGCTATGCCGACAATATCGCCAAGGGCGAACCGCTGCCCAACTTCATGGTCGGTGGCTACAACAACGACATGCTGCGCAACACCGCCTACGGCGCGGGCGCCACGCCGGAAGCCATCAAGGCGGCCGATGAAGCCATTGCCGGGCTGGTCAAGGGTGACCCGATCTATGTCGGTCCGCTCAAGGACAACAAGGGCACCGTCGTTATCGACAAGACCTATGACAACTACGACCCGTTCCTGGACGGCATGAGCTTCCTGCTCGAAGGCGTGCAGGGTTCGCTGACCTGATCGACTTGGGAATGCGCTGCCGGGTGTACGGTAGCGCATTCCCAACCCACCCTTTTGGGGTGGCCATTTTATTCAATGGCGAGGGACAGATCGTATGACGATGCAAGCCGCAGCTTCTGGTTTTGGCAAGACCGCCGCACCCAATGTGCGAACCCTCAAACTCGCCGAGTCGTTGTTCATCCCAATCGCCGCTTTGGTGGTTTCGGCGCTGGTGTTTTCGCTGTTTCTGCTGGTGATCGGCAAGTCGCCGATCGACTTCTTCAATCTGGTCTGGACCGGCGGCTTCGGTTCCAGCTTCTCGTTCCAGAACACCCTGCAACGCTCGGCGCCGCTGATCCTCACGGGTCTGGCTTTCGCGGTTCCGGCGCGCATCGGCATGACCATTATTGGCGGCGAAGGCGCCTTGGTGCTTGGCGGCTTTGCTTCCGCTGCCGTCGCCATTCCACTCGTCACCAACGGTGTACCAGCGTTCATAACGCTGCCGCTGATGGCTATCGCGGGCATGGTTGTCGGCGGGATCTGGATCGGCATTGCGGGGTGGCTACGCCACTATCGCGGCGTCAACGAAACCATCTCGTCGCTGCTGCTGAGCTACATCGCCATTGCCATCATGAACTTCTTTGTTGAAGGCGCACTGCGCGACCCAGCGTCGGCCAACAAGCCCTCGACCATGCCTATTGGCGATGCCTACCGTGTCGGCTCCATGCCCGGAACCGATGTGCATTGGGGGTTCGCCGCCGGTATCGCGCTGGCCATCCTGCTCTACTTCCTGATGTCGCGCACCACCTTTGGCTTTGCTGCCCGCATGACTGGTGGCAATCCGCGCGCCGCGCTCGCCCAAGGCCTGCCAGTCGGCTTCCTTGTCGTCAGTTGTTGCGTGATCGCCGGTGCCTGCGCCGGGCTGGCGGGCTTTTTTGAAGTCGCCGCCATTCACGGCCAGGCAAATGCATCACTGGTGGCTGGCTACGGCTTTACCGGCATCCTAGTTGCCTTCCTCGCCCGACATAATCCGCTGGCGGTGGTGCCTGTCGCCATCCTGTTCGGTGCCATCGCTGCTGCTGGCGGTCTGGTGCAGCGCCGCATGGGCATGCCGGACGCTACCGTGCTGGTGCTGCAGGGCATCATCTTCGTGGTCCTGCTGACCAGCGAAACCATGTACGGCCGTATCAAATTCTTCCAGCCGGGCACCGGAGCCGAACGCACATGATGGAAAGCGCTCTCGTCACTGTTCTCATCGCCATGCTCGGCGGCGCCATTCGCGTCTCCACCCCCTTCATGTTCGTGGCCCTGGGCGAATGCCTTACCGAGAAATCCGGCCGCATCAATCTGGGACTGGAGGGCAATCTGGTGCTCGGTGCCATGGTCGCCTATGCCGTCTCGTTTCTCTCCGGGAGCCCCTGGCTGGGCGTGCTGGCAGCAGGCGGGGCAGGGCTGTTTCTCGGCGCACTGCACGGCTACATCTGCAAGCTGCCCAAGGTCAACGATATCGCCGTTGGCATCGCCATCATGAGTTTCGGCACTGGTCTGGCGTTCTTCTTTGGCAAGCCGTTCATCCAGCCCACAGCGCCGCGCTTGGACGCGATCCATCTCGGCGACTGGACCGGCAATCCGGCACTGGCGCAGGCGCTTGAAGTCAACCCGTTGTGGTTTGTCGGCATCGTCCTCGCTATCGCCATGAGCTGGGCCTTCGCCAATACCAAATGGGGCCTGATCGTTCGCATGACCGGCGACAGCGCCGCATCGGCCCGCGCCATGGGCGTATCGGTTGATCTCGTGCGGTTCCTGGCGACTGCAGCGGGCGGATTCCTGGCCGGCGTGGGCGGTGCGTTCCTGTCGCTTTATTATCCCGGTTCGTGGAACCAGGGTCTCTCCTCCGGTCAAGGTCTGATGGCCGTGGCGCTGGTGATCTTTGCCCGCTGGGACCCGATCAAGTGCATTTGGGCGGCACTGCTGTTCGGCGCCGCCGGCGCCATCGGCCCGTCGCTGCAATCG
The DNA here is from genome assembly GCF_039927955.1 of Devosia sp. Taxonomy (GTDB): domain Bacteria; phylum Pseudomonadota; class Alphaproteobacteria; order Rhizobiales; family Devosiaceae; genus Devosia. The sequence continues at coordinate 2,473 of NZ_JBDSUA010000073.1, forward strand.
ATCGGCATTTCGCAAGGCTACTACTTCTTCAACGCCGCTCCCTACATCCTCACGCTGTTCATCATGATCGCCTCGGCTCGCTCCAAAGGCGCGGCGCGCGAGGTACCCGGCGAACTTTCTATCACCAAGTAGGAGACGTGCATGTCAGGTCTTGGCGGGTTGAACAAATCGCCTGAAGGCGTCGTCATCGGTCTGGTGCAGCTCAAGCTGCCGCTGATCAAGACGCCCATGGACATCGCTATCCAGACCGCGCGCATCGTGGAAATGGTGGGCAAGGCGCGGCGTAATCTGTCCACGATGGATCTAGTGGTGTTCCCCGAGTATGCGCTGCACGGCCTGTCGATGGATACCAACCCCGCAATCCTGTGCACGCTGGATGGTCCCGAGGTTGGCGCCTTCAAAAAGGCCTGCAGGGACAACGCCATCTGGGGCTGCTTTTCCATCATGGAAGCCAATCCCGGCGGCAATCCCTATAATTCCGGCCTGATCATCGACGATAAGGGCGAACTCAAACTCTACTACCGCAAGCTGCATCCATGGGTGCCGGTCGAACCATGGGAGCCCGGCGATCTGGGTGTCCCGGTAATCGACGGACCAAAAGGGGCAAAGCTGTCGCTGATCATCTGCCACGACGGCATGTTCCCCGAAATGGCGCGTGAGGCTGCGTACAAGGGCGCCGAAATCATGCTGCGCACCGCAGGCTATACCGCCCCGATCCGGCAGGCATGGCGCTTCACCAATCAGTCCAATTCGTTTTGCAACCTGATGGTCACTGCCAATGTCTGCATGTGCGGCTCGGACGGCACGTTCGACTCCATGGGCGAGGCAATGATCGTCAATTTCGATGGCTCGATCATCGCCGAAGGCGTCACCGGCCGCGCTGACGAAATCATCACCGCCGAAGTGCGTCCTGATCTGGTGCGCGAAGCGCGCGCCAATTGGGGCGTCGAAAACAACATCTACCAACTGGCACATCGCGGCTTCACCGCGGTCGATGGCGGCGCGCAGGATGCGCCCTATTCGTACATGCACGATCTGGTCAACGGGCGCTACCGGCTGCCTTGGGAAGACACCATCACGGTCAAGGACGGCATCTCGTCCGGCTTTGACAAACCGCAGCGCCGCTTTGGCGACAAATTCTCGGAGGCAGCGGAATGAGCCTGGTCGACGAACGCATCAACGAAGCCATGGTGCCCGGTGGCACCACCATTGCGGCCGATCCTTATCCTTGGCCATTCGATGGCAATTGGGGGCCGCATAATACGGCGCTGATCGTCATCGACATGCAGGTCGATTTCTGCGCCCCGGGCGGCTATGTCGATTCCATGGGCTACGATATTTCGCTGACCCGCGGCCCCATCGGCCCGATCCAGAACCTGCTGGCCGGCATGCGCGCCAATGGCTACCCGATCATCCATACCCGCGAAGGCCATAAGCCGGACCTCAGCGATCTGCCGGCCAACAAGCGCTGGCGTTCGCAGCGCATCGGCGCCGGCATCGGTGATCAGGGCCCATGCGGCCGCATCCTGATCCGTGGCGAGCCGGGCTGGGAAATCATCCCGGAACTGCAGCCGCTTGCTGGCGAGGCTATTATCGACAAGCCGGGCAAGGGTACCTTCATCGCCACCGATTTCGAACTGGTGCTGCGCATGAAGAACATCCGCAATCTGGTGTTCACCGGCGTTACCACCGACGTCTGCGTTCACACCACGATGCGCGACGCCAATGATCGCGGCTATGAGTGCCTGCTGCTCGAAGATTGCTGCGCCGCTACCAAGGTGGAAAACCACCTCGCCGCCATCGACATGATCAAGATGCAGGGCGGCGTGTTCGGTGCGGTGTCCGACAGTGTCACGTTCCTCGCCGGGCTTAAATAATGCGGCAGGCCAAGGTGCATCGGCTGGCAACCAGTGGCCCGGACGACGTGTCGGGCCTGGTGTCTGCCATCGCCTCGGGCCAGATCGATCCCAGTGGCATCGTCGCCATTCTCGGTAAAACCGAGGGCAATGGCTGCGTCAATGATTTCACCCGTGCTTTTGCGGTATCGGCCTTGAAGGCCAGCCTTGCGACCCATCTTTCATCGGTCCGGATCGACCGCATTGCCTACGTGATGTCGGGCGGCACCGAGGGCGCGTTGTCGCCGCATATTCTGGTGTTCGAACGCGGGGAGGGCGACGGCGCCGGGCCGTCGCTTGCCATCGGCAGCGCATTGACGCCCGACCTTCCTACAGCTGAGCTTGGCCGCCTGGCACAAGTAGAGATGGTCGCGGCGGGTGTCGCAGCCGCGATGGCCGATGCAGGCATCACCGATCCCGCCGATGTGCATTTCGTCCAGATCAAATGCCCGTTGTTGACCGCTGAACGGATCGGCGCGGCCGAGGCAGACGGCCAAACCACCGCCACGCGCGACACCCTCAAATCCATGGGCTTTTCTCGCGCTGCTTCGGCGCTTGGTGTTGGCGTCGCACTGGGCGAGTTTGATCTCGGTGCCATCGACGATGCAGCCATCGGTCGCGACACCGGCCTTTGGTCCTCCCGCGCCAGCACCTCGGCGGGTGTCGAATTGCTCAGCCACGAGATCGTGGTGCTCGGCATGAGCTCGGCCTGGAGCGGGCCGCTGGCGATAGATCACGCGGTGATGGCCGACGCTATCGATGTGCAGCCGGTGCGGCTGGCGCTGAACCGTCTGGGCTTCGGCGCCGATGTGCAAGGCGACGGGCGCTTTGTGGCGCTGCTGGCCAAGGCTGAGCCCGGCACCACCGGCAAGCTGCGTGGCGACCGCCACATCATGCTCGACGACAGCGATATTTCCGCCACCCGCCATGCCCGCGCTTTTGTCGGCGGTGTGCTGGCGGGGCTGATTGGCAGTTCTCAGATTTTTGTCTCGGGCGGCGCCGAGCATCAGGGTCCCGATGGTGGCGGACCGGTCGCCTTGATCGCGATGAAAGAAGGAGCATGACGATGAACCAGGCTGCACCCATTCTCTCCACCGGCCGTGCCCCCTCGCTCGAAGCCATCGGCATGACCAAGATTTTCGGGCCACTGGTGGCGCTCGATGATGTGTCGATCAACGTCCCTGCCGGCTCGTTCCACGCGCTGCTCGGTGAAAACGGTGCGGGTAAATCGACCCTGGTCAAATCCATCATGGGGTTTTATTCGGCCGACAAGGGCAAGGTGCTGCTCGATGGCAAGGAAGTCTCGATCAAGTCGCCACGCGACGCCCGCGCCAATGGCATCGGCATGGTCTATCAGCAGTTCACGCTGGTGCCGTGCCTGACGGCTGCCGAAAATCTGGTGATCTCCCGTGCCGATGCGCCATCGGTGATCGACTGGAAAAAGGAAAAGAAGGCGCTGGCTGAATTCATGGAGCAGATGCCGTTCAAGGTGCCGCTCAATGCGCAGGTGTCCTCGCTCTCGGCCGGCGAAAAGCAGAAGCTGGAAATCCTCAAGCTGCTCTATCTCGACCAGCGCTTCATGATCCTCGATGAGCCGACCTCGGTGCTGACACCCGGCGAGGCCGACGAAATGCTCGGCCTGCTCGGCGATATGGCGGCCAAAAAGGAGATCACCGTGCTGATGATCTCCCACAAATTCCGCGAAGTGAAAGCCTTCTGCGACGGCTTTACGGTATTGCGGCGTGGCAAGTTTACCGGCTCGGGCGATGCGCAATCGTCCACCGTGGCCGAGATGAGCCATATGATGATCGGTGACACCACCATCCGCGAACGCGCCGTGCGCAAGCAGACCAATGAGAGCCGCGAGGTGCTCGAACTGGCAAGCTTGTTCGCGCAGGATATCGATGGCGCCGATGTCATCCATGGCCTAAGCCTCAAGATCAATGCCGGTGAAATCGTTGGTATCGCCGGCGTGTCGGGCAATGGCCAAAGCGCGTTGGTCGAAGCCTTGGCTGGACAGCGTCCCCTCAGCGATGGTGCCATCCGCATCCACGGCCAGCCGTTCGAACCCAACCGCGCCAGCTATGACAAGTTCAAGGTCTTCGGCCTGCCCGAAGAACCGCTCAAGAATGCCACGGTGCCGCGCATGAGTGTCGCCGAAAACCTCGCCTTCCGTGCCTTCGACAAGCCGCCGGTGACGACGCTGGGCTGGTGGATGTCGCCTGGCCCGATGCGCAAGCGCGCCGAGGAACTGATCGCGCTCTATCGCGTCAAGACCACCTCGCCCGATGCGCCGATCGAAACCCTCTCGGGTGGGAATGTGCAGCGTGCCGTATTGGCCCGCGAACTCTCCGGCGATGTGGATGTACTGATCGTCGCCAATCCCTGTTTCGGGCTGGACTTCGCCTCGGTCTCGGAAATTCGCAGCCAGATCATGGAGCAACGCAATCGCGGGGCGGCGGTATTGCTGGTCAGCGAGGACCTCGACGAAATCCTCGAACTTGCCGACCGCGTCGCTGTAATGAGCGGCGGTACGATCAACTACATTTCCCGGATCGAAGACACCGATCGCAACGTCATCGGCCAGCATATGGCGGGGCATTGACGATGGAAGTAGCCGCCCGCCCGTATCCCTACACCTTGGTCCCTGGCCACACCGCACTGGTGGTCATCGACATGCAGCGCGATTTCATCGAAGTGGGCGGCTTCGGCGATAGCCTTGGCAATGATGTCAAACGGCTGGAAGCCATCGTTCCGACCACGGCTGCGCTGATCGATACCTTCCGGCAGCAGGGCTGGCTGGTGGTTCACACCCGCGAGGCGCACAAGCCGGATCTCAGCGATTGCCCACCCTCCAAGATCGCACGTGGTAATCCGAGCCTGCATATCGGCGAAGTTGGAGCCATGGGCCGGTTGCTGATTGCGGGCGAGCCGGGCAATCAGATTGTCCCCGCGCTGGCGCCGATCGCTGGCGAAATCGTCATCGACAAGCCCGGCAAGGGCATGTTCTGGGCCACCGGCATTCACGAAACTCTGCAGGCCCGCGGCATCACCCATCTGCTGTTTGCCGGCGTTACCACCGAAGTGTGTGTGCAGACCTCGATGCGCGAAGCCAATGATCGTGGCTATGAGTGCCTGCTGATCGAAGACGCGACTGAAAGCTATTTCGCTCATTTCAAGGCTGCCACGATCGAGATGATCGCGGCACAGGGCGGCATCGTCGGCTGGGTGGCGCCGCTGTCGGCGCTGACTTGGGCATTGGCGAAGGAGCCAGCACATGTCTGAGCAGGGCCGATGGGCCGGGCGCAATCCCGGCAAGGACATCATCCGCAACGAAATCTGGGCCGCGTTGGAGCGCGATGGCGTCAATATCGGTCCCGCCTGGAGCATGATCCCCAATTTCGCCGGCGCTGATCTGGCCGCCTGGCGCCTGGCACAGACCGACGCCTGGAAGGCGGCCAAAACCGTCAAGACCAACCCCGATCATGCTCAAACCCCCATCCGCATCAACGCGCTGTATCAGGGCAAGACGGTCTACACCCCGGTGCCGTACCTCACGCAGAACTTCCCCTATCTCCGGCTCGATCCAAAGGAGCTGGCGGCCCGCAGCATCTCCTTTGAGCTGGCCGCGACGGCACAGGGCTTCATGGAACATGGCGAACGCATCGAGTTCGAAGATGTCGAGCCGCTCGATTTCTGCGTTGTCGGCTCAGTTGCCGTCAGCCGGGCAGGGGGTCGCACCGGCAAGGGCGCTGGCTTTGCTGATCTGGAAACAGCGATCTTCCGCGAACTGGGCGTCGTCACCGCCACCACGCCCATGGCCACCAGCGTCCATTCCGTGCAACTGGTCGAAGACCATAACATCGTCATCGAAAGCCACGACAGCCCGCTTGATCTGGTCGCCACCGAAGCCGAATTGATCGTTACCGGCAACACCATGCCGCGCCCGATGGGCGTCGACTGGAGCAAGGTCCGCGTCGATCAGTTCGAAACCATTCCATTCCTGTCGCGCCTGCGCGACCGTATGCAACAGCGGGCTTCGGCATGATTTTGAATGACCCCGCTATCATCGCCGAAGTTCTCGATGTGTTTGAGCGGTACGAAGCGGCGCTGCTCGCCAATGACTCGGCCACCCTGGACGCCATGTTCCTGCATCGTGATTTCACCGTGCGGTACGGCGTCAATGACAACCAGTACGGCATCGAGCAGATCCGCGCCTTTCGCGTCGTGCAGCGCCCGTTCACGCGACGGCTGGACCAATTGGTGATCGCCAGCTATGGCGGCGATTGCGCCACGGCCTCGACCTTGTTCTACCGTGATGACTTTCCCGGCCAGATCGGGCGGCAAATGCAGACCTGGATCCGGACCGACACCGGCTGGCGTGTTGCCGCCGCCCATGTCAGCATGATGCCAGACCCGGCCCTTTAAGAATCGAAAGCTCACCTTGGCGCACCGGCAGGTTCCTCGTACATCGGCTGAAGACATCAGGCGGCAATTGGCTGCCCGCATTATCAGCGGCGAACTGGCCCCGGGCTGTGCCTTGGATGAAACCAGCCTTGCTGCCGAATTCGCCGTTTCGCGCACGCCGGTGCGTGAAGCATTGCGCCTGCTGGCCGCCAGCGGGCTGGTGGATCAGAAGCCACACGCCCAGGCGCTGGTTGCCAAGCCAGATGAGACGACGCTGGCTGGCATGTTCGAGGTCATGGGCTATCTTGAGGCGCTCTGCGCTGGGCTCAGTGCCGTTTTGATGAGCGCACCGGAACGCGAAGCACTGGATGCGCTGCACGCCAGCATGGCGGCCATCGTCCATTCCGGCGACGAAGTCCGCTACGCCGAGGCCAACGAGGCCTTTCACAACGCGATCTATGATGGCGCGCACAACGGCTATCTTGGCGAAGTCACGCGCTCGACGCGCCAGCGACTGCAGCCGTTCCGTCGCGCCCAGTTCGGTGCCCTGCAACGCCTGACCAAATCGCATCACGAGCATGGAGCCATCGTCGATGCCATCATGCAGGGCAATCGGACACAGGCTGAGGCCGCCATGCGGTCCCACATCATGATCGTCGAGGACGCCTACAACCGGCTCAACCGCCGCGCCTGATCAAGCGCCGGTGGCAATGTAGTCGGCGCTCTCGGGCCGTCCGCCCCATTCCGACCACGAACCATCATAGACTGGTACGTCCGTGCGTCCCAGCACGGCCAGCCCCAGCGTCAGGATCGAGGCGGTAACACCCGAACCGCAAGTGGTAACAATTGGCCGCGAAGTGTTAACGCCGGCGGTGTCAAAAGCCGCCTTAATGCCAACAGCTGTCTTGAGCCGCCCATTCTCGATCAGGTTGGAAAACGGGAGGTTTTGGCTGCCGCTGATATGGCCTGATGTCAAACCCGGCCTGGGTTCTGCAACCTCGCCGTTGAAACGTGGCGCGCCCCGTGCATCGACGATTTCGGCGCCGCCGGACTGGACGATCGACAGCATCTGGCTAAAGGTGCGGACCAGGGATAGATCATACCACGCGACAAAGTTGCCGGGGGCTCGCTGCACATCGCCGCTTTCCACCGGCTGTCCCGCCGCTGTCCAGGCCGGCAGTCCGCCATTGAGCACGCGCACGGTCTTGCTGCCGGCGACGCGAAAATTCCACCAGGCACGCGCGGCACTGAACAGCCCGGCGCTATCATAGATCACGATCTGATCGTCGGTATTGATGCCCAGTTTGCGCATCGCGGCCTCGAAAACCTCCGGTTGCGCCAGCGTATGGGGCAGGCCGCTGCTGGCGTCAGAAACGCCATCGATATCGAAGAACACCGCACCCGGAATATGCGCTGCCTGATACTCGGCCCTGGTGTCGCGCTTGTCGGATGGCAGATACCATGACGCATCCAGAATGCTCACCCCCGGCTTGCCAATCAGGCCAGCCAATTCAGCAACGTCGATCATCGGGGATTGGGTCATGGCGGTCCTGCGGCTTGGGCTGTGGGCGCGCATCTTGTTGCGGTCGGCGCCATCGCACAAGGCAGGAAATTTTCTTGAACTGCAGAAAAGGCAAGGGCCGCAGCGCGGCCCTTGGAATTTGATTTAGCTGATCACCACGACCTTGGTGCCGGTGGGCACCCGACCGTAAAGGTCGATGATGTCCTGGTTCATCAGGCGGATACAGCCCGACGAGACATTGGTGCCGATGGTATAGGGCTCAATGGTGCCGTGCAGGCGGAAGAATGTGTCGTTGCCGCCCTTGTAGAGATAGAGGGCGCGCGGCCCCAGCGGGTTGCCTTCACCGCCGGGCATGCCCGCAGCGTATTCGGCATAGCGTTCCGGCTGGCGCTTGATCATGTCCTGGGTTGGGGTCCAACGCGGCCATTCAGCGCGACGGCCGATCGAGGCTGTGCCCTTGAACTGCAGCGCCTCCTCGCGGCCAACACCGATGCCATAACGCATCGCCATGCCACCCTCTTCGATCAGGAAGAGGTGATGTGCCTGGGTGTCGATAACGATGGTGCCCGGCTTTTCCGTGGTCTGATACGGCACTTCCTGGCGCCACCATTCCGGATCGACCTTGCGCAGATCAACAGCCTGAACCGGGAACGGTTCATTGGGGATAGCGGCGTACATCGACAGATAGAACGGATCGATCGTTGGTTCCGGTGGCATCTGCTGGCCACGGGTAGTGCAGGCGGCGAGCGCCAGCGGCGCTCCAATCATAAACAAACGGCGACTGATCACGTCTCAAACCTATACAATAAAGAGTTTCCAATGACCTAGATCGGCCTGCTGTGATTTGTCGAGTGCGCGAAAACCTCAATTGCGGCAGGAGCGACATAACCGGATCATCTCGCGGTGATGTGATCAGTAATGCCGTGATCCGGGGCGAGTTCCGAGCGGTTCAAAAAATCTAAGCAAATACCCATCCGGGTCCGGCACCACGAACTGCCGCTGGCCGATCTCGAATTTACCTCTCCTATACCATTTATCCTCTAACGGCAGGTAAAGCGCGATGCCGGCAGCCTCCAATGCGGTCGCCATTGGGGTCACTTTTTCGACAGCGATCTGCAGATTGACGCCGCGGCCATGTGGATAGACCAGCGGCTCGTCATCAATGCCAAAGGTGCGCCCGATATCGATCTGGTCGATCATCAATTGCGCCTCGCCCAGCGCCAGCATGGCGAACCCTTCCTCGGGCCGCTGGTACAGCACCGAAAAGCCCAGGATGTCACAGTAGAACTGCAAGCTGTGCCGGCAATCAGTCACGGCGAGTTCGGGGATCAGGGCGTTTTGCATCGAGAAAGCTCCATGGGGGAGCTAGCGGTTTCGCAATCGATTTGTCGACCGTTATGTCTGGTCGATTGGAATGAGCTGCCGACAGAGCCGGGCGGCCGGTACGGCGCGTTCGAATGGCGGCGTCGTCGCAGGAAGCTAAACGCTGTTGACTCTTCAAAGAGTGAGTGTATAGTCACTCACATGAGCAACGCAGCCATCAAACTCTCAACTGCAGACGTCCGGCGTGACACCGTTGTAGCCAGCGCGATAACAGTCTTCGCCCAAACCGGTTACCTTGGCACCTCCGTGGCCAGTGTTGCCCAGCATGCCGGAATTTCTCCAGCCTATGTCTTCAAGCTGTTCCCGAGCAAGGAACTGCTGTTCGTCACGGCGCTGGATCACTGCTTTGAGCTGGTGCGGGCTGCCCTGGAGCAGGGCGCTGCAACAAGCAAGGATCAGACGCCCGAAGCCATTCTTTACGCTATGGGCGAAGCCTATGCCGACCTGATGGCCGACCACTCGTTGCTGATGCTGCAAGTGCATGCCCAATCCGCCGCGTCAGTGCCAGAAATCGGCGCTGCCCTGCGCAAGGGACTCCGCATCATCTCGATGTTCGCCAAAACCCGCTCCCAGGCCAGCGACGACGCCGTCCAGCTTTTCATCGCCTATGGACAGCTCTGCCACCTCATTGTCGTCACCGGCCTCGACAGCGACACCTCTGCCTGGGCTAGGATGATCACCGCCGGTATTCGTCACCCCTGACCATGCGCCTACGCCGAAAACTGAACTGACCTCAACCTTACGCCCCCAAAACTATCAACCCAAAATAGTGAGTGATTAGTCACTCAAATTAGCCCGAAAGGCACGTCAAAATGAGCATGATCAACAGCTTCGCGGCAGCCCAGACCACAACCGAGATCGTCCTGCCCGGCATCGTCGCGCCGTCAGGTCTGCAAATCCGCCAGGCCGCACGTCCGGTCCCGTCCGCCAATCAGGTGCTGCTTGCGATGGAAGCGACAGGCGTCTCGTTTGCAGAAAAATCCATGCGCCGCGGCCGCTATCCGGGCCAGCCGAAATTCCCCTTCGTTCCAGGCTATGACGCAGTAGGGACGGTGTTGGCCGTCGGTCCAGGCGCCGACCCTGCTTTGATTGGCAAACGCGTCGGAGCAGCCCTGAAGACCGGTGGCTGGGCCACCCACCTGCTGGCGCCTGCCGACGAAGTGGTTCCCGTTCCTGCTGGGGTCGAGGCAATCGCTGCAGAGACCATTATCGTCAATGGCGTTACCGCCCGGCAGATGCTGTATCGCGCCGCTCACGTCAGGCCGGGGCAAACCATCCTGGTGACGGGCGCCAGCGGCGGTGTCGGCACGGTCCTGGCGCAGATCGCCATCCGCGACGGCATCAGGGTGATCGGTACAGCGTCACCACGCCATCACGAAGCGCTGCGGGCCATTGGTGTTGAGCCGATCGACTATGCCGATCCGGACCTTTCGGCCCGGGTGCGCGAACTGGCGCCCCGTGGCGTCGATGCGGTGTTCGATCATCTCGGTCCCAACAGTGCCAAGCGCAGCTTCGACCTGCTCGCCTCAGGCGGCACGCTGGTCGCCTATGGAGCCGCGGCCGATCTCGACAAAACCACGGCAATGGTGCCAATGTTCATAGGTTTCCTCTTGCGCGTGGCGCTCTGGAACGCGCTGCCCAATGGCAAAGGCGCATCGTTTTACGATTTCTGGGGCGGCATGCTGATCAACCCGACAAAGGCCAAACAGCATCGCCGAGAGGACCTGGCCAAGGTTCTGGCGCTGCTGGCAGCGGGCGCAATCAAGCCCGTTATCGCCGCGACCTTCCCCCTGCATCAAGCGCAGGCCGCAATGGAATTCGCCGAGGCCAAGGGCGTCTTCGGCAAGGTCGTGATCGTGCCTTAAAATATAGACCGAGTGTTGGTTACGCCGTCTGCAAACGACCACGGTCGTTCCCTCGGACTTGATCCGAGGGTCTCTCGTCGCGTGTTCAGGGTTGAGAGTGGCCCTCGGGTCGAGCCCGAGGGAACGCGGTGGGTGTGGTTGAATTGGAGCCAGCAAACAAAAAGGCCCGGATCGCTCCGGGCCTTTTCTTAATGCGGTGTCGGTGACTTACTCAGCGGCTTCCGCCGCGACTTCCTTGCCGGTTGCCTGATCGACAACCTTCATGGACAGGCGAACCTTGCCGCGTTCGTCGAAGCCCAGCAGCTTGACCCAGACCTTGTCGCCTTCCTTGACCACATCGGTGGTCTTGGCAACGCGGGCTTCGGCCAGCTGGCTGATGTGAACCAGACCATCCTTGGCGCCGAAGAAGTTCACGAACGCGCCGAAGTCGGCGGTCTTGACTACAGTGCCCTGATAGATCGCGCCGATTTCGGCTTCGTCGGTGATCGAGCGGATCCACTTGATTGCAGCTTCGATCGAGGCGCCGTCCGAGGAGGCGATCTTGATCGTGCCATCGTCTTCGATGTTGATCTTGGCGCCGGTCTTTTCGACGATCTCGCGGATCACCTTGCCGCCGGTGCCGATCACTTCACGGATCTTGTCGGTCGGGATCTTCATGG
>NZ_JBDSUA010000074.1:0-28995 GCF_039927955.1 Devosia sp.
GCTCACCCGACGTCCGAGTAAATCTCCAGCCGGTTCTTCTTTTCCACCACGGGCGCCAGTGCATCCATGACGCGGGCGCGGGGGAAGGTGGCGATCACTTCGGTGCCGAAGCGCAGCTTGGAAAACAGGTCGAACCGCCCCTGATGCAGCTCCATGATCTTCTGCACGATCGGCAGGCCCAGGCCGGCGCCCTGTTCGGCAGTCTTCTGGGCCAGTGAGCCCTGACCGAACGAGGACAGCACGGTTTCGATTTCTTCCTCGGGAATGCCCGGGCCGTTGTCCTTGACCGAAACCAGTTGCCCGCCGTCACCGCTGCGGGTGACGATCAGCGTCACCTTGCCCGATTGGGGCGTGAACTTGATGGCGTTGCTGAGCAGGTTGAGCACCACCTGGCGAATGGCGCGTTCGTCGCCCCACAGTCGCGGCAGGTTGTTGCCGACATTGAATACCAGTTCGATGCCCTTGGACTTGGCGCGCAACTCCATCATGCGGCGGCAGTCTTCGGCGATATCGACCAGCGAGACTACTTCCTCGTTGAGGTCGTATTTGCCCGCCTCGATACGGCTGAGGTCGAGCAGTTCGTTGATCAGGTTCAGCAGGTGTTGGCCGCTCGAATGAATGTCGCCGGCATATTCCTTGTATTGCGCCACCTGATGCGGCCCCAGCAGTTCCGATTTCAGCACTTCGGAAAAACCGATGATGGCGTTGAGCGGCGTGCGCAACTCGTGGCTCATGGTCGCCAGAAACTGCGACTTGGCGATATTGGCCTGTTCGGCGTGGCGCCGCGCTTCATCCGACATGTGGCGCGCTTCTTCCAGCTCGTTGATCAGCGAGTCTTTTTCGGCCTGGTGGGTGATGGTTTCCAGTTCGGAGGCATGCATCTGTCGAGCCAGGAACACGAAGAAGATTTCGCCGCACAGGGTCACCGCCGCCAGCGTGTAATTCAGCGTCCCGCCCAGTGCGATCAGGTTGATGCTGACCGTCAAGGTCGCCGGCAGCGTACTCATCACCGTTGCCGGGGGCAGGGTGCGGGTGGCGACGGCATTGGCCGCCACGCAGACCAGCACCATGGCAAACATCACCGCTGCCAGCGCATCGGGGCTGGCCACCAGTGTAAACAGCGCCAGCGCCGACCAGGCGACGCCATAGACGGTTTCGGCGGCAACAAAACTGGTGGTCCATTGGCTGGCATTGAACTTTGCCGGCGTGATGGATTTGAAGCGCCGCGCCACCAGCACAGCAGCAGTCAGGCTCAGCAGCACCAAACCGGCCCACAGTGCGGTAAACAGCGCCGGCACCCAGAAACTGGACATCAGCGCCAGGATCATGACGATCACGGCCATGGGCAGCGCGCCGTTCAACCGCGCACTGGCATATTCGTTCATCAGTTCAAAATCGTAGGACGAGCGGGTGCCAGAGCTTGAAGTGAGCCGCTGCCGGGCATCGAGCACGGTTTTCTGGGCATTACCCTTGGGCTCGCGTCCCATCTGGGAGCGAACGTCCACCTCGCCGCTCGCGGGCTGATAGGGCATCGAACTCATACTCATGTACTAAATAATGCGAACTCAACGCGAACCCGCTACGCTTGAATTGAACCCTAGCGAGTTCGTAGTTAACGCCCGGTGAAATCTTGCCCTTCTATCCCCGCCGACCTCCCGCTTTTCGTGGATTTCGGGGAGCCGTGGCCGCAATCGTCATTCTGGCTGGATGCGCCTTTATCGCCAGCCTGCTGGAGCCGCCACCTGCCGAGCTTTCCGGCAGGATCAGCGCCAGCGATGGCGACAGCTTCCACTATGGCGCCGACCGCATCCGCCTGCTCGGCATCGATGCGCCAGAACTGGCCCAGAGCTGCAAGCGGGCCGACGGCGCGGTTTGGCCCTGTGGCCGGGTAGCGCGCGACCGATTGGCCGCCTTGCTCTCTGCCAAAATCACCTGTGCGCAGGATGGTCAGGATCGCTTCGGTCGCTATCTGGCCACCTGCCAGTCAGCCAATCGTGACATTGGCGCCATCATGGTGTCGGAGGGGCTGGCGGTTTCCTCTGATAATTATGGACAGGAGGAGATGGCAGCGCGCGCCGCCAAACGTGGAATCTGGGTTGGCCCGTTCGAAAATCCACGGCTGTGGCGCGACGAAAATCCGCGTCCTGCGGAATAAACGTGACTATCATAATCATCTTTAATCGTGAAAGATTATTGCGTTGCATTGGCGATCGTGGCAGATATCATGCCAAAATGATCAGCATTAGCCGCTGATTTCGCAATCTGATTTCTGGGGACGTGATGGCGTTGGATAAGATCGACCGCAAAATTCTGACCTTGTTGCAAAAAGACGCAACGATGCCGGTGGCTGAAATTGGTCGTAAGGTCGGGCTGTCCACTACGCCGTGCTGGCGCCGCATCCAGAAAATGGAAGAAGATGGCGTGATCAAGCGCCGCGTCGCCGTGCTCGATCCAGCCAAGGTCAATGCCGGCGTCACGGTCTTTGTTTCGGTCAAGACCAATGAGCATTCCGAAGGCTGGCTGCGCAAGTTCGCCACCGTAGTTGAAGATTTCAGCGAAGTGGTCGAGTTTTACCGCATGAGCGGTGATGTCGATTACCTGCTGCGCATCGTCGTGCCCGATATCGGCGCCTATGACAGCTTCTACAAAAAGCTGATCGCCAAGATCGCGCTGACTGACGTGAGTTCATCTTTCGCCATGGAGCAGATCAAGTATACGACGGCGCTGCCGCTCGATTATGCTCTGGTCACTGACGACGATAAATAGCCATGTTGCTCGGTTTTGAACATATCGGGATGACGTCTCGCAATCTGGACCGCACCATCGGGTTCTATTGCGATCTGCTCGGCTTGAAATTAGTCCTGCGCAAACAAGGCGATGTGGGCGACACCGCATTTCTTGATTCCGGCAGTGGCATGCTCGAAATCTTCGGGCGCACCGAGCGCACGGGGATTTCCCGCGACGTTCCGCACTACGAGGCGGGCGTTCGGCATATCACCTTCGCCTTCGACGATATCGACGTGCTGTTTGAAAAGCTGGTCGCCGCCGGCATAGAGCCCGTCGAAAAGCCCCGCCCAGCCCGCTACACCGAAATGTTCCGCCGCGTCGCCTTCGTCCGCGACCCCGATGGCATCCTGGTGGAACTGGTCGAACGCACGGTCAGCCGGTAGCGCTTGGGCCTTGGGCCTGCCAAGTCAGATTGGTGCAGGCAGCACGAAAAAATTCGATCCGCCCTTTCGCGCCGCCCACCCCGCGATGATCCGCTGGACATTTGCGTCCACGCCGCTCGCGGTCTGCAGTTCCAGATCGTAATTCACCCCTTGATGAATGGCGTGAAAATCCTTTTCGGCACTACCGATGCCGCGGTCGCCCCGTTGTTGCTCGCGGCGGATCAACTCGCCGAGCGGACAGTGTACAGCGACGAAAAACACCTCGAATGGCTTCAGCAATGCCGCCAGGTCGCCGTGCCATCCCGGCGTATCCAGAATGTGTTCCACGATCAGATTGTTGCCGCTCGCGGCATAAGCTGCCAACGAGCCATGAAATCCGCCAAAGAATGCCTTGCGCATCCCGGACCAGGCGAATTCTCCGCTCTTGATCCGGGCCGAGGGTAACACGCCGGCATCGCGCAGATGGTCGATCGAGACGTGCCAAAACGGTTGGCCGATGGTCGATTGCAATGCCCGCGCCAATGTCGACTTGCCGCTGCTTGACGCGCCGTGCAGGAAAATGATCTTGCCGGCCTGGGCCGTCTGGCGCTCGGTCATCGGCGATACACCTGATTGAATTTTTAAGGCTGGCGTCGAAATCGGCTAGCCGCCGGTAACCGACATGTGCCGGCCCAGGGCCGGCTGCGGCCGCGCCCGGTCGATGACAAAATCATGCCCCTTGGGCTTGAGCAGCATGGCCCGATCCAGCGCGGCATCGAGTTCGTCATGACCGCCATCACGCAAGGCGTCACGCAGGTTGACCTGATCGTCTTGGCCAAGGCACATGAACAATTGCCCGGTCGCGGTCAGCCTGACCCGATTGCAGCTTTCGCAGAAATTGTGGCTCATCGGGGTGATGAAACCCAGCACGCCGCCGGTTTCGGCTACGCGGACATAGCGCGCCGGGCCGCCGGTCCGCTGGTCGAGCTTTTCCAGCGTGTAGCGGCGGCTCAATTGGTCGTGCAATTCGCGCAGCGGCAGATAGCTGTCAACGCGGTCGATCCCAACTTCGCCCAGCGGCATGCCTTCGATCAGCGTCAGCCCCATGCCCTTGCCATGGGCCCAAGCCATCATGGTCTCGATCTCGTCATCATTGGTGCCGCGCATCGCTACCATGTTGATCTTGATCGCTAATTTCGCTTCCAGCGCAGCATCGATGCCGGCAAACACATCCTCGATCCGGCCGCGCCGGGTGATGGCCTTGAACCGATCGGGATCCAGCGTGTCGAGCGAAACATTCAACCGCCGCACGCCCGCATCAGCCAGCGCACCGGCATATTTGCGCAACTGGCTGCCATTGGTGGTCATGGTCAACTCTTGCAGGCCATTGCCGCGCAGGTGTCGGCCAAGCGTCTTGACCAGTTCCATGATGTCGCGTCGCACTAACGGTTCGCCACCCGTGAGCCGCAATTTGCTAACGCCGCGTGCAACAAAAGCGGCCGTAATGCTATCAATTTCCTCGAAGGTGAGAATGTCCCGCTTGGGCAGGAACGTCATGTCTTCGGCCATGCAATAGACGCAGCGATAGTCGCAGCGATCCGTCACCGAAATGCGCAAATAGGAAATATGCCGCCCATAGCGATCAACCAGCGGTCGCGCGGCGGGCAGGGCGTCTGCAATTGCGGGCAGTGGCTGTATCATCATCGTGCCAACCTAATCTGCAATCGCGCAGTTTCAAAGGCATGAGCAAATAAAAAGGGTCGGTTCCTGAGAACCGACCCTTCAAAAACAGGGGAGCAGCTTTACTGCTTGACGACGACCAGCGCGCCGACCGAAACGCGATCATAAAGATCGACCACGTCTTCATTGGTCAGGCGAATGCAGCCCGAAGAGACAGCCTGGCCAATCGACCAGGGTTCCGAGGTGCCGTGCAGGCGATAAAGCGTCGAGCCGATATACATGGCGCGCGCGCCAAGTGGATTGTCCGGGCCACCCGGCATGTAAGCCGGTAGATCCGGAACGCGCTTGCGCATCTGCGCCGGCGGCGTCCAGCCTGGCCATTCGGCCTTGCGGGAAATGTGGTGCTCGCCGGACCAGCGGAAACCATCACGCCCGACGCCAACGCCATACTTCACGGCCTGGCCATCCGGCAGCACGAAATACAGGCGCCGTTCGGCCGTATCCACGATCACGGTGCCGGGGCGATACTTGGTTTCGTAGTCAACAACCTGGCGCTTGATCGGGCTGCCTTTATGAGCGCCCGTGCCGTAGGTTACCTGCTCGAACTCATTGGTATCAGCATTGTAACGCACAGCTGCAGCCGATGGGGCCACCATGGCAGCAGTAACCAACACCGACAGCATAAGTGCCATCGCCGATTTCATTTTAGACATGTGCCGCTACGCCTCTGACAGTAAAGCCGGCTCATGATTCGCCGGAAATAGTTAATTGCTTGCTTACGCGGTTTGCAGTGGGGCGAAAAGAGCAACTGCCGCGATTTTGCCACACTGAGCGCATTATCGCCGGATTTGTGTTGCCGATAGGTTACATGCCTCTTCACCAGCACGTGAACTGCCCCTTAAGCAGTGACATGGCGCGACGCGGACCACAGGAGCAGACTTTGAGTGAAGATTTGAAGCGGCAGGCCGCCGCCATGGCGCTGCGCGAAGTTCGATCCGGCATGCGCGTCGGCCTTGGCACTGGCTCGACGGCACGGCATTTCGTCGATTTGCTCGGCGAGCAGGTGGCCAATGGCTTTGAGTGCCTGTGCGTGCCAACCTCCGAAGTCACGGCGCGTCAGGCCCTCTCGCTCAATATTCCGCTGACCGATCTCGATACGATTGATCGGCTGGATGTCACCATCGACGGGGCCGACGAAATTGGGCCGGGTCTGGCACTGATCAAGGGCGCTGGCGGCGCGCTGCTGCGCGAAAAAATTGTCGCCACAGCGTCCGATCGCATGCTGGTGATTGCAGACAGCTCCAAACTGGTCGAAACCCTTGGGCGCTTTCCGCTGCCGGTCGAGGTCAATCGGTTCGGTCTGGGCGCCACGCGGCGCGCGCTGGAACTGGTGATGTTGGCCCATGGCGCTGAGGACAAGCTGCAGTTGCGCAACGATGCGGCAGGCACGGCATATGTCACTGACGGTGGTCACCTGATCCTTGATGCATTTTTTGGCCGCATTTCCGATCCAGAAGCACTCTCGAGGGTACTTCTCGATATTCCCGGCGTAGTTCAGCACGGCCTGTTTCTGGGGCTCTGCAAAAGGGCTTATGTCGCAACGCCAGATGGCGTAAGAACGCTCGATAACTAGCCGCTGTGCAAACAAGGTGGACGTGCAAGATGGGTTTTAAGGCAATGACAGGTGGAAAAATGCGCTTGAAGGCATTTGCGGCGATCATGATTGGCGCGAGCTTGATGGCAGTGTCCATGCCCGCCTACGCGCAGGAAGTCGGCCCTGAACAGCTGCAGCTGGCGCGCAAATATGTTGATCTGACCGATCGCGCCCAGATCTATGAAACCACCATGGTCGAAGCCGCGGTGGAAACCATGCGCCAGATCGTGCAGCAGAACCCTGAGCTCAGCGACGCGACCAACAAGGCGATCTCCAAGATCCTCGAGGAGTACAAGGCCAAGAAGGGCGATCTGATGGATCAGTTCGCCCGCGTCTATGCTGTCCAGTTCACCTCCGAAGAGCTGACCGAGATTGTGGCTTTCTACTCCACGCCCGCCGGTGAAAAGCTGGCCAAGACTGCCGCCCAGGTCAACGGCGATCTGAGCAAGGTGCTTGAAGTGTTCACCAATAACATGCGCCAGGAATTCTTTGCCAAGGTGCGCGCCGAGCTCAAAGCCAATGGCGTCGCGCTCTAGTCAAAGCGCCGATTGAACCGACCGGCCCCGCCTTGTGCGGGGCCTTTTTTTATGCGATGCGCCACCCGATATATGGTGGCCTTGCTGGAGCACGCCGATGAGCAGAACCTTCGATCTCGTGGTTATCGGTGCCGGCTCCGGCGGTGTCCGCGCCGCCCGCATGGCGGCCAGCTATGGCGCCAAGACCGTCATCATCGAAGAATACCGCGTCGGCGGCACCTGCGTCATTCGCGGCTGCGTGCCCAAGAAGCTGTTCGTCTATGCCAGCCGGTTCTCCGATCTGTTCGACGTCGCCCAAAGTTTTGGCTGGCAGGTCGATGCCCGCTTTGATTGGCCAACCCTGGTTGCCAACAAGGACAAGGAAATTGCCCGGCTGGAGGCCGCCTATACGGCGGGTCTGGAAAAGCCCGGGGTCGAGATCATTCATGATCGCGCCGTGGTCACCGGTCCCAACAGCGTCAGGATCGTCGGCACCGGCGAAGTGCTTGAAGCAAAGCACATCCTCATCGCCACCGGCGGGCATCCCAAGATTCCCAATATCCCCGGTGCGGAACTGGGCATCTCGTCCAACGAGGCGTTTGATCTCAAGACGCTGCCGCATTCGATCCTGATCGAGGGCGGCGGGTACATTGCCGTGGAATTTGCCACCATCTTTGCCGGGCTTGGCGTTCATACGACCATTATCTATCGCGGCGATTGCCTGCTGCGCGGCTTCGATGAGGACATGCGCCACGGGCTGGAAGCAGGCCTGCAAACCCGTGGCATCAAGCTGATATACCAGACTACCATCGCGTCGCTGAAACAGCAGGGAGCCGATATTTCGGTGACCTTCAGCGATGGCGTGGTTGCCCCGTTCGGTGCGGTGATGTTTGCCACCGGGCGGGCCCCTAACGTCAGGGGGCTGGGCCTTGAAACCGCCGGTGTCGAACTCACCCATGCCGGCGCCATCAAGGTCGACAAGTATTCCCAGACCACGACGCCGTCGATCTATGCCGTCGGCGATGTCACCGGTCGTGCTGCGCTGACCCCGGTCGCGATCCGCGAAGGCTGGTATTTCGCCGAGACCGTGTTCAACAACAATCCGCTGGCCGTCGATCACTCGCTGATCCCGACGGCGGTATTTGCCGAACCGGAAATCGGCGTCGTCGGCCTCACCGAAATCGAGGCGGCAACGCATGGCAATATCGACGTCTATGTCGCCCGCTTCCGGCCGATGATCAACACGCTGTCCACCAAGAGCGATCGGATGATCCTCAAGCTGATCACCGAGGCGGACGAGGGCAAGGTGCTGGGCTGCCACATTCTGGGGCCGGGTGCCGCCGAAATGATCCAACTGGTGGCGCTACCCATGGCAATGAACGCCACCAAGAAGGATTTTGACCGCACCATCGCTCTGCATCCAAGCGCTGCCGAAGAACTGGTAACCTTCAAGGCGCCGACCTATCGCTACCGCAATGGGGTCAAGGTCTAAGACCAATTGTACCTTGGCACGCCGGGCCGGCCTTGATAGACCGCAGCCAACTGAAAACTGGCTTTAACGGCCAAGCGAGACCTAAAATGAGCACATGGACGCCAAGCAGCTGGAGAGACAAGCCGATCTCCCAGGTCCCGGCCTATCCCGACGCCACCAAGTTGCGCGAAGCCGAACGCCAGCTCTCGACTTTCCCGCCTTTGGTGTTTGCCGGCGAAGCCCGTGATCTCAAGGCCAAGCTGGCTTCTGTGGCGCGTGGCGAGGCCTTCCTGCTGCAGGGTGGCGATTGCGCCGAAAGCTTTGCCGAGCATGGCGCCGATCACATCCGCGACTTCTTCCGGGTGTTCCTGCAAATGGCCGTAGTGCTGACCCATGGCGCCTCCAAGCCGGTGGTCAAGGTTGGTCGTGTCGCCGGCCAGTTCGCCAAGCCGCGCTCATCCGATACCGAAGTGATCAACGGCGTCGAGTTGCCCAGCTATCGAGGCGATATCATCAACGCCATCGACTTCAACGAAGCCTCGCGCATTCCCGATCCGGATCGCATGTTGCAGGCCTATCGCCAGTCGGCGGCAACACTCAATCTGCTGCGGGCCTTCGCTTCGGGCGGCTATGCTGATCTGACCCGTATCCACGAGTGGACCGTTGGGTTCATGAAGGGTTCGAACTGGTATCCAAAATACGAGGAACTGGCCAAGAAGATCGATGATGCCATCGAATTCATGGCAGCGCTCGGCCTCAACCCCGACAATACCCCGGCCCTGCGCCAGACCAGCTTCTTCACCAGCCACGAAGCCTTGCTCCTCGGCTACGAAGAAGCGCTGACCCGCCGGGATTCCATTACCAACAATTGGTACGCCACCTCCGGCCACATGATCTGGATCGGTGATCGTACCCGCCAGCCCGATGCGGCCCATGTCGAATATTTCTCCGGCATCCATAACCCCATCGGTATCAAGTGCGGCCCGTCGATGTCGTCCGATGACCTGCTGCGTCTGCTCGACCGGCTCAACCCCACCGACGAAGCCGGCCGCATCACCCTGATCGGCCGCTTCGGCGCCGAAAAGGTCCATGAGCACCTGCCGCGCCTGATTGAAACCGTGCAGAAGGCCGGCCGCACCGTCGTCTGGTGCTCCGATCCAATGCACGGCAACACCATCAAGGCCTCCACCGGCTACAAGACCCGTCCCTTCGATAAGGTTTTGTCCGAGGTGAAGGGCTTCTTCGATGTCCACCGCGAAATGGGCACCTATGCCGGCGGCGTGCATATCGAAATGACGGGAGACGACGTCACCGAATGCGTCGGCGGCGTCTCGGCGGTCACCGAGGCTTCGCTGTCGGATCGCTACCACACCTATTGCGACCCGCGCCTCAACGCCAGCCAGGCGCTGGAACTGGCGTTTCTCGTCGCTGAGGAAGTCCACGCGCAAAAACCTGCCCGGGTCGAACGCGCCGCCGGCGAATAATTTATGTCGCCGTAGAACTGAATCGAGGCGCCGCGCGTTCCCCCGAGAATGCGCGGCGCTTTGCTGTGTGCGATCCGTATTTCCTGCAGCGAGACTAAAACCTGCTTATGCCAAAATCTCTTTTCCCGGCGGCCACGCCAGAAGTGCGTGAACGCCTGGAGCGCAGCCCAACGCTCAAGCTGGTCAACGACTTTGACTGGTCCGGCAACCCGCTCGGGCCCATCCAGTTGTGGCCGGACAGCGTGCGGGGCGTCGTGCGCATGATCATGGCGGCCTCCAGCCCAATGGTGCTGCTGATCGGCAGGGATGGCATCCTGATCTACAACGATGCCTATGCCGCGTTTGCCGGCAATCGCCACCCGGAAATCTTCGGCATGCCGGTTTTGACCGCCTGGCCGGAGATCGCCGATTTCAACCGGCACAAGATCGAGCTGGGCATGGCCGGCGAGGCGCTTGTCCTGCGCGATCAGGAACTGGTGCTGAACCGTCACGGCAGCCTGGAATCGGGCTGGATGGACCTGCATTACAGCCCGATCCTGGGTGAAGACGGCCGGCCGCTCGGCACGCTATGTACAGTCTATGAAACCACCGAGCGCGTGCTGGCCGAAACGGCACTGGCCCGCAGCGAGGAGCGGTTGTCGCTGGCGCTCAGTGGCACCAATCTGGTCGGCACCTGGGATTGGGACGTGGCACATGACGTGGTCACGGCAGACGATCGTTTCGCCAAGCTCCACGGCATCGACCCGTTGCAGGCCGGCATCGGCGTTCCGGTTGATCAGTTCCTCAACGCGGTTCATCCCGAAGATCGCGCGCGCGTTGAACAGGAAATCACCACCGCCGTCGCCAATGCTTCGACCTATCGGTCCGAATACCGCCTGGTCCGCAGCGAGGACGGCAGGGTGCAATGGGTCGTTGCCTCCGGCCGCCCGCGCACCGATGCTGCTGGCAGGGTCACCCGCTTTCCCGGTGTCGTCGTCGACATTACCGAGCAAAAACTGGTCGCCGAGGCATTGGCCAAAAGCGAGTTGAATTTCCGCACGCTCGCCGACACCATGCCGCAAATGGTCTGGTCAACGCTGCCGGATGGCTTCCACGATTATTACAACGCTCGCTGGTACGAATTCACCGGCATGCCGGTCGGCTCCACCGATGGCGAGGCCTGGAACGGCATGTTCCACCCCGATGATCAGGAGCGCGCCTGGGAAGCCTGGCGGCATTCGCTGAACACTGGCGAGCCCTACCAGATCGAGTACCGCTTGCGCCACCACACCGGCGCCTATCGCTGGACCCTGGGCCTGGCCCTGCCGATCCGGGACGACAAGGGCACCATCATACGCTGGTTCGGCACTTGCACCGATATCAACGAAACCAAGCTGGTCGCCGAAGAGCGCGAACTGGTGGCGCAGGAACTCAGCCATCGCATCAAGAATATCTTTGCGGTTTTGACCAGCATCATTGGCCTGTCCGCGCGTGGCAAGCCAGAGGTCAAACCCTTCGCCGACCAGTTGCGGCAGCGCATCTTCGCGCTGGGCGAGGCCCATAATTTCGTGCGCCCGCACAGCCACATCTCGCGCCCGGAGCTGAACCAGAGTTCGCTGTGGGCGCTGATCGCACAATTGCTCAGCCCGTATCAGGAAGACGAAAATCGTTTCAGTTTCGTCGGTTCCGATGCCGAGATCGATGATGGCACCGCCACGCCACTGGCGCTGTTGTTCCATGAACTGGCCACCAATGCTGCCAAATATGGTGCGCTGTCGGTGGATGGCGGCCACGTGACCCTGACGGGCGAGCCCCATGGCGACCACTATCGCCTGACCTGGAAAGAGCAGGGTGGCCCGAGGCCGGCGCCAAGCGACGTCAAGGGCTTCGGGTCCAGTCTTATTGCGCTGAGCGTTGAAGGCCAGATGCGCGGTAAACTCGAGCGGATCTGGGAAGATGACGGGCTCAGGATCATCGTTGATCTGCCCATCACGTCGTTGCGCCGGTCGGCCAGACTTCAGGCCGAGGAACCGGCCTGAATTTCATCGGCATCCAGATAGAGTGACTTAGGCGCTAGCGGCCATCTGGCCGCCCCAGTTGAACAGCTTGAGCCGCTGCGGCGGCGTCGCTTCGATGTCGCGATGACGCGCCACGGCGAAGGTCACGGCCTGCTTCAACTCGCGCTCCGTCACCGGCTTGGGCAAGACGCCCAGCGTCCCGGGAATGCCATTCCCCAACTGCGATGGATTTGCCGTCATGAACAGCACGGTCACGCCATGGGTCTGCGCCAGAATGCGGCCAATCGACATGCCGGTGGGGCCGTCCTGCAAATTCAGATCGACCAGGGCAATATCGGCACGCGCCGCCAGTTTCAGCGCTGTTTCCTGATCAGCCGCAACCCCCACCGGTTCGTGGCCCATTTCGGCGATCACATACTCGATCTCGGCGGCAACAAAAATCTCGTCTTCTACAACCAGTATCCGGGAGGTCATGGCGCTCACTCTTCAGGCTTCGTTTGCAACAAAACTCACGAACGCCGCCTGGGTTGCGCAGGTCAGCCATGAGATGGCGTTCTAGGCCGAATCTTTGATCAACATTGTTACCAAAACGCCAAGAACCGCGTGGCGGCATTTAGCGGATCATTAACCCTAATAACCCATAAATGGCCCACCGGACCTTGAGCAGGTCATCCGATCCGGAGGATCCATCGTGCGCCTGATCCCCATTGCTGTCGCAACCGCCAGCCTCGCCGCCGCGATGCCTGTAGTAGCCGCCGACTATCCGGATTCGACCCAATTGCGTCCTGCCTATTCCCAGGACTGGAGCAATGGCGACGACCAGATCCGCTTCGAATTCGGCACCCGCTATTGGTATTCCTGGGGCAATCAGGACGCCGGCTTCACCGTCAAGTCCGGCGGCGTAACCCTGGGCGATGTCAACCTTTCGGTGCGCGATAACACCCATCTTGGCGAACTGCACGGCAAGATCGAAGATCTGACCACCCAGACCTATCTCAAGGGTATCGCCGGCATCGGCTTTAGCACCGCCGGCACCTATTCCATCTCGCCGGCCAGTTCCGGCAGCATTGGTGCCAGTTCCGCCATCGGCTATGCCGGGGCGGATTTCGGTTGGCTGCCCTTGGGCAGCATGGAGCAGGACACCGCGCTTGGCGGCTTTGTCGGCTACCAATATTGGAAAGACGCGCCCGATATCGGAACTGGCAAATATGCCGCCAGCTTTGCCGGCGGTGTGCCCGCCACCGTGGGCGACGCCAAGGACAATTTCGACATTCACGCGCTCCGCCTCGGCATCAAGGGCGAGGCAGCTCTGGGCGACAAGCTCGACGTGCAGGCCGAAGTCGCCGCCGTTCCCTACGCCTGGGTCACCGGCACCATGGGCGGCAGCGCGCCGAACGGCTTCGTCCTCCCCGGCGCGACGGTTTACGAACGCGCCCCGACCGCCCTGACCGGCCACGGCTACGGCGCCATGGGTGAAATGATGGTGGGCTTCCACCCGACAGAAAATCTGGTGCTGCGCGTCGGCGGCCGTGCCTGGTATATTCAGGGCGATCTGGAAGCTGCCGTCAAAGGCTATTCCGGCGGCGCCAATATCGATCTGAACCTGCCCAGCAATTTCGCCCGCATCTTCCGCTACGGCGCGCTGTTTGAACTGACCGGCAAGTTCTAGCCTTCATCGACCCATCAATCCTTTGTCCGCTTGCCCTTGCCGGGGTGAGCGGATAAGTCTTTGCGCGCATCCGGTCCTGCGCCGGTTCGCCCCTTTTCCACTTCGGCAGCGAGCATTTTTGTGACCAATCGTCTTCGTATTGCGCTGGCGCAGCTCAATCCCAAGGTTGGCGCTTTGGCGGCAAATCTGGCATTGGCGCGCACGGCATTGACCGACGCCGCGGTGGCCAAGGCCGATATCCTGATGCTGTCCGAACTGTTCCTGACCGGCTATTTTCCCGATGATCTGCTGTTCAAGCCGCAGTTTGTCGATGATGCGATTGCCACGGCCAATGCGTTGGTCGCCGCCACCAAGGGCCTCAGCGTCAGCCTGATCCTGCCCACCATCTGGCGCGAGCGGGGCGTGCTCTACAATGCCGTGCTGGTTGCCGAAAATGGCGAAATCAGCGCCGTTCGCTACAAGCGCGAATTGCCCAATGACGATATCTTCTATGAAAAGCGCTATTTCACCGCCGGGCCGCTGCCCGAGCCGGTGACCATCAGGGGTGTCTCGATCGGCATTCCGATCTGTGAAGACGTCTGGCATCCGTGGGTCTGTGCGCAACTGGTGCGGCTGGGCGCAGAAATTCTGCTTTGCCCCAATGGCTCGCCCTACTGGAAAAACAAGCAGCATGTCCGCAAGGATCTGGTGCGCGCCCGCGTCACCGAAGATCGTGTGCCCTTGCTCTATCTCAACCAGGTCGGCGGACAGGACGAACTGGTGTTCGATGGCGCCTCATTTGGCATGGAAGCGGACGGCAAGCTGGTGTTTCAGGGCAAGTCCTTCGCTACCGATTTCATCATCTCCGATTGGGCCTATGAGGCCGATGGCTGGACCTGCGTCAAAGGCACGGTGACGCCGCTGACCTCGGTGGACGAAGCGCCATGGCGCGCCTGCGTGCTCGGCCTGCGCGACTATGTTTACAAGAACGGCTTCAAGCAGGTGGTGCTGGGCCTGTCCGGCGGCATCGACAGCGCCGTGGTGGCGGCCATGGCGGTGGACGCCTTCGGTCCGGAAAATGTCCACTGCATCATGCTGCCCTATCGCTACACCTCCGAGGCCAGCCTCACCGACGCCAAGGACTGCGCCGAACGCCTGGGCGTGCGCTATGACGTGGTTTCGATCGGCAATCCGGTCGATGAAGCGCTCCATGAACTGGCACCGGTTTTTGGCAATCGTGCGCCCGATCTGGCCGAGGAAAACATCCAGTCGCGCATGCGTGGCGTGGTGCTGATGGCTGTGTCCAACAAGCTCGGCTCCATGCTGCTGACCACTGGCAACAAGTCCGAAATGGCGGTCGGCTACGCCACGATCTATGGCGACATGAACGGCGGCTACAATCCGCTCAAGGACCTGCTCAAGATGCAGGTCTATCATCTGGCCGCCTGGCGCAATGCCCACCATCCGGGCGACAGCCTCGGGCCGGCGGGCGAAGTCATCCCGCAGCCGATCATCGACAAGGCCCCCAGCGCCGAACTGCGCCCCAACCAGACCGATCAGGACAGCCTGCCGCCCTATCCGGTGCTCGATGCCATCATCGAAGCGCTGGTCGAGCAGGAATTGTCGGTCAAGGACACCGTCGCCAAGGGTTTTGATCTGGCCCTGGTCAAACGTATCGAGAAGCTGTTGAACATTGCCGAATATAAACGCCGCCAGTCGGCTCCCGGTCCCAAGCTGACTGCCAAGGCGTTTGGCCTCGGCCGCCGCTATCCGATTACCAATGGCTATCGCGACGAGTCCGCATCGTGAGCATCATTGTCCGCTACGCTCCGTCGCCGACCGGCCGGCTTCATCTTGGCAATGCCCGCCCGGCGCTGCTCAACTGGTTTTTTGCCCAGTCCCATGGCGGGCAGTACATCCTGCGCATGGACGATACCGACTTTGCCCGCTCCACCCGCACTTCGGCCGATGGCATCGAAGCGGATCTGGCCTGGTTTGGCATCAGCCCATCGTTGCTGGTGAGGCAGTCCGAACGCACGGCGCTTTACGATCAGGCTGTTGTTACGCTCAAGGCCTCCGGTCGGCTGTATCCCTGCTACGAAACCGAAGACGAACTGGATCGCCGCCGCAAGCGCGCCCGCGCTCTGGGCAATCCGCCGATCTATGATCGCGCCGCACTCAAGCTGACCGATGACGACCGCGCCAGGCTCGAAGCCGAAGGCCGCAAGCCGCATTGGCGCTTCAAGCTCGACGGCCGCCCGGTGCAGTTCAGCGACCTGATCAAGGGTCCACAGACCGTCAACACCGCCTCGATGTCCGATCCAGTGCTGGTGCGCGAAGATGGCTCCTATCTTTATACGCTGCCCTCGGTGGTCGATGACATCGACCTCAAGATCAGCCACGTCATTCGTGGCGAAGACCATGTGTCTAATACCGGCACGCAGATCGAAATCTTCGAGGCGCTCGGCGGCGCCGTGCCGCAGTTCGGGCACCATAACCTGTTGACCGATGCCGAGGGGCAGGGGTTCTCCAAGCGTCTCGGCTCGCTGTCGCTGTCTGATCTGCGCGAACAGGGTTATGAAGCCATCGCGGTGGGCATCATGGCGGCGCTGACCGGCACCAGCCTGTCGATCGAGCCCTATGCCAGCTTTGCCGACATCGCCGCCAAGCTCGATCTGTCGATGATCTCCCATGGCCCGGCGCGGTTCGATCCTGCCGAACTCGACAGCCTCAATGCCCGCATCCTGCACACCATGTCGTTCGAAACTGCCCAGCCGCGTCTGGCGGCGCTGGGGCTGGACAACGAAGCTGCCTGGACCTTGCTACGCGAGAATCTCGCCAGATTTGGTGACATCGTCGAGCTGTCCAAACTCATCACCGGCCCGGTCGAGCCCGTGATCGCAGCCGAAGACCGCGACTTCATCACGGCGGCCCGCGAGCTGCTGCCCGCCGAGCCATGGGATGAAACCACCTGGTCAACCTGGACCAATGCCCTCAAGGCCAGCACTGATCGCAAGGGCAAGGCCCTGTTCCTGCCGCTGCGCATGGCGCTGACCGGCCGGCACGATGGACCCGAGCTTAAGTCCCTGCTTCCGCTGGTTGGGCGTAAGGCGTGTCTGGACCGACTACTCTGACCACCTTGTCACCGAACTGAACCAGCCGCAGCGTCTTGTCGCCGTCTTCCGGTACCACGGCCTTGGCAATCGGACTCTCGCCCGGACCCGGCGGGCGCGGCCGGGGCAGGGGAATATCCAGCAGTTGCGCGGTCTGCAGCGGCGCCTCAACGGGCTGCACCGGCTTGACTGGCGCAACCGGAGCCGCGACCGGCAAAGCCCGCCGTGGATCGCGCAACGGCAGCGGGAAACTGCCGCCGTCCAGCGTCACCATGCTGCGCATCTGCCCATTGGCATCCGACACCTGAGTGATATTGCCGGCGACGGGCGCGGGCTTGCAGGTGCTGGTCTTGTCGAACTCGCGCCGATAGCGGAAGGCGTTGGGCAGGGCGGTATAACGTTCGTTGAACAGGTTGCGCATATCCTCCGCCTCCTGCCCGGGGTTGTCATAGTAATAGATCTGCGTCGGCGTGCCCGGACATTGCTGGGAACACACCGCCGCGTCATTGCCCACCATGTCGGGCAGCGTCGAATAGCTCACTGGCCAGAAGTAACCGTCGCTCAGGCGCACGCAGACGGTGCGCACGGTGTTCGCGCTGCCATCCCCCCAGATATCATCGTCGCCGACAATGGTGCCGTCCTGATAGTTGGGGTCATTGCTGGTGCCGAAAATACGGTCGAAAACACCCTGCCGTTCATTGGTAAAGGTGGCGCTGGAGCCGCCCTGATCGGCGCCGCAGCCAAACCGCGCCAGCTCCTGCAAGATAGCTTCGCGCTGCTGGGCCACCGCATTGCCGGTTTCCACCGAACTGGCGACCTTGGCGTATTGATCGCGCAGCCGCAGCACATCATGGCCAATGCCCTGGCACTGCCGTGTCAGGGTGCGGCCGGCCTTGGCGTCATCATTGCAGCCGTTACGGATATAGGAGCTTTCGGCAGCCTGCACCTGCCGCGCCAGATCGCGGGCATTCTGCGTATTGCCACCGACGCTGCGGAAATCGCCATTGCGATCAAACGAGGCCAGGCTTTGCTGCAGGCGCGAGCAATTGGCCGATTGGGCATAGGCGTCGCTGACGTCGAGCGCGAGCGCAGCGCAAAGTGCCAGCATCGCCAGCAATCCACGAAAAGCTACCCTGCTCGAAACGATCATCAAATTGTATCCGCCATGCTGACGCCCTACGTGTCGATTGCGCCAAAACCATGGGGCTTTAAGACAACGCTAGGAGGCCTTGCAACACTATAGTGCCACACTGCCCCGCTTGGTAGCGTTGCCACTGTCACACCGCCGCGACTGGATTGGATCGAGATGAAACTTGCCACAATCAAAAATGGCCGACCCGATGGTCAACTCGTCGTCGTTTCGCGTGATCTGAAACGGGTGGTTTCGGCCAGTCGCGTTGCCCCTAACCTGCAGGCGGCGCTGGACAATTGGGAGGCGGTAACCCCCGCTTTGGCGGCACTTTCGGCCGAACTGGAGGCTGGCGCGATTGCCGGGCAGCCGTTCGATCCGCGCAATTGCCTCGCTCCGTTACCGCGCGCCTATCAGTGGATCGATGGCGCCGGTTACCTCAGCCATCTCGAACGGGTGCGCAGCCTGCAGGGCTCCAAGGACGAACAACTGCAATCGACAAGGCCGCTCATGTATCAGGGTGCCTCTGATTCGCTATCCGCGCCCAATGCACCGATTCTGGTCCCCGATGATGATCTGGCCGTGGATTTCGAGGGCGAAGTGGTCGCCATCCTCGGTCCAGTGCCGATGCACGCCAATAAGGCCAAGGCAGCGGCCGCCATCCGCCTGTTGACGGTTTGCAACGACGTGTCGCTGCGGCGGCTGGTGGTCGATGATCTCCAGAACGGCTTTGGTTTCTTTCACGCCAAGCCATCGACATCGTTCGCGCCCATCGTGGTCACGCCCGATGAGCTGGGTTCGGTCTGGCGCGACAATCGCCTGCACCTCAATGTCCGCATCATGATCAACGATGCCCTGTTCGGCCAACCCAATGCCGGCGTCGACATGCACTTCGATTTTGCCGACCTGATCGTTGAGGCAGCGCGCACCAGAGAACTGGGGGCCGGCACCATCATTGGCGGCGGCACCGTCTCCAATCGGCACGATGAGGGCCTGCCGACCAAGAAGGATGGCATTGGCTTCGCCTGCATTGCCGAGGCCCGCACTGTCGAAAAGCTCAAATATGGCAAGGCCCGCACGCCCTTCCTCAAAACTGGGGATCGGGTGCGGATCGCCGCCCTCGGCGCTGATGGCGTTGCGGTTTTTGGCGAGATCGACCAGACCGTGGCGGTGCTCTAAGCATTTGAAAATGCCGGTAACATTCCCGTGTCCGCGTTTCGGTTTGTCATGAAGCCATGCCAGTGTGTTGCACCAGCAGAGGCCGGTTAGCCATCGTTGCTGCGTTGAGGGCGTTTGATGACTTTGAGAACTATTGCGGCGTTTGCCGTTGCGGGCCTGATGCTGGCCAGCGTTGGCGCTTCGGTGCTTGCTGCCGAATTCGTCGCTCCGGCCACGCCGGAAGCAGCCGTCGCGGCGCGCCAGGCGCTGATGAAATCCAATGGCGGCGTGCTGCGCAGCGCCGGCAACCTGACCGGCGCCGAAGCCGAAGCGGCGATGCAGACCCTGGTCGATAATTTCACCCATCTGCCGCTGCTGTTCCCCAAGGATTCCATCGTTGGCGAAAGCGAAGCGCTGCCGGTGATCTGGGAAAAGTTTGACGATTTCGCCGCCATTGCCATGACCGGCAAGACCACCGCCGAGGCTGGTCTTGCTGCTGCCAAGGCCGGTGATAATGCTGCCTATGCTGATGCCATCAAGGCTATCGGCGGCACCTGCGGGCAATGTCACCAGAGCTTCCGCGGCCACTAGTTACTGTCGCCTCCAAAGCGATCTGGGCGGCGCTTCGGCGTCGCCTTTTCTTTGTCTGAAGTTTGGTTTGGGAGGGGCTTGATTTCCGCCCCGCTTGCCGTCAAGCTCCGCGCCATGAAGACCGTCAACGCACTCTGCAAAATTGACTGCATTATTAGCTGCTAACCACTCGTTGGCGGCGCGGTTTTCTTCATCCTGAATCTCGATCCCAGAAGAGCCCGCTGCCAGTGCATCTCCGCATGCTCAGGACGCAACCATGACTTCGGCTAAACCCCAGATCTCGCTCTACAATACGCTAACGCGCCGCAAGGAGCCCTTCGTTCCGATCGACGCTGAAAACGTGCGCATGTATGTGTGCGGGCCGACGGTCTATGACTTCGCCCATATCGGCAATGCCCGCCCGGTGATCGTCTTCGACGTGCTGTTCCGGCTGCTGCGCCATGTCTATGGCGAAAGCCACGTCACCTATGCCCGCAACATCACCGACGTCGACGACAAGATCAACGCCCGCGCCGTGCGCGATTTCCCCGATCTGCCGCTCAACGAGGCGATCCGCAAGGTCACCGAAACCACCGCTGACCAGTTCATGGCCGATGTGGCGGCGCTCGGCTGCCTGCCGCCCACCCATCAGCCGCGCGCCACCGATTTCGTGCTGCCGCGCGCCGATGGCAAGCCGGACATGGTCAGCCTGATCTCGACCCTGATCGCCAAGAGCAATGCCTACGAGGCCAATGGCGAAGTGCTGTTCGACGTTAAATCCATGCCCGATTACGGCCAGCTTTCCGGGCGCAATCTGGAGGACAACCTCGCCGGCGCCCGCATCGCCGTCGATGCCCATAAGAAGAACCCCGCCGATTTCGTGCTGTGGAAACAATCCTCCGCCGAAGAGCCAGGCTGGGACAGCCCCTGGGGCCGCGGCCGCCCCGGCTGGCACATCGAATGCTCGGCCATGAGCGCGGCCTATCTCGGCAATTTCTTCGACATCCACGGCGGCGGGCTGGACCTGATCTTCCCCCACCACGAAAACGAAATCGCCCAATCCCGGTGTGCGCACGGCACCGAGGTGATGGCGAACGTGTGGATGCATAACGGGTTCCTGCAGGTCGAGGGACAGAAGATGTCCAAGAGCCTGGGGAATTTCGTGACCATCAATGAATTGTTTGACTCGTGGGGTGGCCCTGTACTGCGGCTCAACATGCTAAAGACGCACTATCGTCAACCTATAGACTGGACACAAGCTGGACTAAAAGAGACAGGTCGCGAGATTTCTAGGTGGCTAGATGTAGTCCAGGATGTTCAAAACGAGCAAGTGTCGGAAGAATTTGTTTCTGCAATTGCAGATGAATTGAATTTCTCAGAGGCGATAAAGTTGCTCCGACAGTATTTTAGCACCAGCGAATATGCCTCGCTGCGAGCGGGTATGTTGTTTCTCGGCCTGTCGACAGAGCGCGGTTCAGATCAAGGGAAGAAGCACAGAACGGCATTTTTAGAGACGGGCTACGTCGGGGGTCCCTCCATAGAAGCTCTCATTGAAGAGCGCCTTCAGGCCCTCCAAGCGAAGGATTTTGGTAAGGCTGATGAACTTCGCCGCCAAGCAGAGTCGAGGGGATGGACGCTGATGGATTCCAAGGACTCTTCGACGGGCGAGCGCGTTACCAAATGGGAAATCAAGCGGTGAGTGTTCACCCCGCAATCGCATCTGCGGTGGCAACCCCTCACCCGTCTCGCCCTGCGGGCGATCCACCCTCTCCCTCAAGGGGCGAGGGAAGTTCTGCGCTTGCGGCGAGTACTGCTCTTCCTTCTCCCCTTGAGGGAGAAGGTGCCCCAAGGGCGGATGAGGGGTCCGCTTCGCCACGCGCCCGGGTCGACTGGCGAACGACCAAGACCCCGATCCTGCGCGGGTTTGCCAAATCGATGCGCCATGAACCGACCGAGGCGGAAGCAAAGCTCTGGCGGCTATTGCGAGATCGGCGTTTTGTCGCTCACAAGTTTCGACGCCAGTTGCCCATGGGCGAGTACGTCGTTGATTTTGTCTGCCTGTCCGCAAAGCTCATCGTCGAAGCCGACGGCAGCCAGCACGCCGATAACACCTACGACACCGAGCGCGATGCCTACCTCAAGGCCCAGGGCTTCCGCATTCTCCGTCTCTGGAACAACGATATTCTCGCCCGGCCTGACTCGGTTCTCGAAGCCGTCTGGGCCGCATTGGAAGGACAAACATCATGAGCATTTTCGATCACTTCGGTTTTGCGGTGGGCGATTTCGACAAGTCCGCGGCGTTTTATGATGCGGCTCTGACGCCACTTGGGATCAAGCGGGCGATGCAGTTCGAGTTTCCCGGCGGCCAGGTGATCGGCTATGGCGCCGAGCGGCCCGAGTTCTGGGTCAATTCCGGCGAAGCGCTGCGCGATCACGTCCATATCGCCTTTGCTGCGAAAACCCGCGCGGAGGTGGACGCCTTCCACAAGGCTGCGATGGCCGCTGGCGGCCGGGACAATGGCAAGCCGGGCATCCGCACGGAGTACCATCCTGCCTATTACGGCGCCTTCGTGCTCGATCCCGATGGTCACAATGTCGAAGCGGTCTGCCATGCCCCCGAGTAAGCGCGAAGATCTGACCGGCGGCTGCCAATGCGGTTCCGTGCGGTTCAAGGTGCGGCTGCTTGGGCGCGGCTCGATCTGCCATTGCCGCATGTGCCAGAAAGCATTCGGCGGTTTTTTCGGCCCGCTGGTGACGGCCCATGACGCGACCTGGACCCGCGGCGAACCCAAGTGGTTCCAGTCCTCCAACGCCGCCCGCCGCGCCTTTTGTGGCGATTGCGGCACGCCTTTGGCTTATGAAACCCGCTTCGGGCTGGAGCTGGCGATCGGCGCGTTCGACGATCCTACGGTTGCCGCCCCGGCCATCCAGGTCAATATGAGCGACAAGCTGCCGTTCTTTGATGGGCTGACCGCCTTGCCGGTGCGCACCGAAGAACCCAATGAATGGCGCGATTTTCTCTCCGGCATCCATTCCAACCAGCATCCGGATCACGACACCGATGACTGGCCACCCAAAGGCAACGGCAAATGACCCAAATGCGCACCTGGTATCCCGAAATCGAGCCCTATGCCTCCGGCCATCTCGATGTCGGCAACGGCCACTCGATCTATTGGGAACGCATCGGCACGCCCGGCGCCAAGCCAGCGGTGTTCCTGCACGGTGGGCCCGGTGGTGGCATCAGCCCCAATCAGCGCCGCCTGTTCGATCCGGCGCGTTATGACGTCCTTCTGTTTGACCAGCGCGGTTGTGGCCGCTCGACGCCCTATGCGTCATTGGACAACAATACCACCTGGGATCTGGTGGGGGATATCGAGCAGCTGCGCGACATGGTCGGCGTCGAGAGCTGGCTGGTGTTTGGCGGATCGTGGGGCTCGACGCTGGCTTTGGCCTATGCACAAACCCACCCCGAGCGGACCAGCGAGATCGTGCTGCGCGGTATCTTCACCCTGCGGCGGGCCGAACTGCTCTGGTACTATCAGGAGGGCGCGCACAACATTTTCCCGGACAAGTGGGAGGCCTTCGTGGCGCCGATCCCCGAGGCCGAACGCGGCGACCTGATGGGCGCTTACCGCAAGCGGCTGGTTTCGGATGATGAAGCTGTTCGGCTGGCCGCCGCCACTGCCTGGTCGAAATGGGAAGGCGAAACCCTGACCCTGCTGCCCGATCCATCGGTCAGCGGCCAGTTTTACGATGCCAATTTCGCGCTGGCTTTTGCCCGCATCGAAAACCACTACTTTGTGCATGCCGGCTGGCTGGAAGAGGGGCAGCTGATCCGCGACGCCCAGAAGCTGCGCGATATCCCTGCGGTGATGGTGCAGGGCCGCTATGACATTGCCACGCCGGCCGTCACGGCATGGGATCTGCATCGGGCCTGGCCCGAAGCGGAGTTCCATTTTGTCGAAGATGCCGGCCACGCTGTCAGCCAGCCGGGCATTTTGCATGAGCTGATCCTGGCGACAGATCGCTTTGCCGGAGGGGACTTCATATGAGCGACGAGGCCTATCGTTTCCAGCAATATTCCGGCGGCTGCCAGTGTGGCGCGGTGCGGTTCCACGCCACCGAACTGCGTGACAATCCCCATGTCTGCTATTGCCGCATGTGCCAGAAGGCCGTCGGCAATCTGTTCGCGGCGCTGGTCGGCATCCGCCACGAGCATCTGACGTGGACGCGCGGCACCCCGACGCTGTTCATGAGTTCGGACCATGTCGGGCGCGGCTATTGCCGCGATTGCGGCACGCCGTTGTTTTACCAGAACCTGCGAGGGCCCCATGTATCGATGTGCATCGGCACGTTCGATAACGCCCTCAGCATTCCGATCATTTACCAGATGGGCATGGAGGGCAAACACCCCTCCCTGTTTAACCTCGATGCCGCCGAGGATTG
Organism: Devosia sp.; assembly: GCF_039927955.1. Lineage (GTDB taxonomy): Bacteria > Pseudomonadota > Alphaproteobacteria > Rhizobiales > Devosiaceae > Devosia. The sequence continues at coordinate 24,015 of NZ_JBDSUA010000074.1, forward strand.
CGGCACCACCGAGGATGCGATGAGTGATGAAGCTGTGGCGATCAAGTCCAGCAATCACCAGCATCCCGATCACGATACGGCCACCTGGCCAGACCCGAATTAGAGTTTACGATGACCACCAAAGAACGCCTCTATCTGTTCGACACCACGCTTCGCGACGGCGCGCAGACTGCCGGGATCGAGTTTTCGCTGGAAGACAAGATCTCGATTACCGCGCTGCTCGAACAACTGGGTGTCGACTATATCGAGGGCGGCTACCCCGGCGCCAATCCGGTCGATACCGAGTTTTTCAACCAGAAGCGCACCACCCGCGCCACCTTCACCGCCTTTGGCATGACCAAGCGGACCGGCCGTTCGGTGGGCAACGATCCGGGCGTGCAGGCGCTGCTTAATTCCAAGGCCGACGCGACCTGCTTTGTCGCCAAGACCTCGGATGCCCAGGTGCGCGTGGCGCTGGAGATCACCCTGGAGGAGAACCTCGCCAATCTCTCCGAAACCGTTGCGGCCTCGGTCGCTGCCGGCAAGGAGACAATGATCGATTGCGAACATTTCTTCGATGGCTTCAAGGCCAATCCGGATTATGCGCTGTCCTGCGTCAAGGCGGCGCTCGATGCGGGGGCGCGCTGGATCATCCTCTGCGACACCAATGGCGGCACCATGCCGTCGGAAATCCGCGATATCGTCACCGTGGTTTCGGCCGTGGTGCCGGGCAGCAAGCTGGGCATCCATGCCCATAACGATACCGGCCAGGCCATCGCCAATTCGTTGGCGGCGGTCGAGGCCGGGGTGCGGCAGGTGCAGGGCACGCTCAACGGCATCGGCGAGCGCTGCGGCAACGCCAACCTCACCACCATCATCCCGACGCTGGTGCTGAAGCCAGTCTTCGCCGACCGCTTCGAAACCGGTATCGACGCGACCCGCCTGGAACGCTTGACCGGCATCTCGCGGGCATTTGACGATCGGCTCAATCGTGCGCCGGATCGGCAGAGCCCTTATGTCGGCGCCTCGGCCTTTGCCACCAAGGCGGGCATCCATGCCTCCGCCATGGCCAAGGATTTTTCCAGTTACGAGCATGTACCGCCCGAAAGCGTCGGCAACGAACGCGCCATCCTGGTCAGCCAGCAGGCGGGCAAGTCCAATCTGCTCAGCGCCCTGTCACGCTACGGCATCACGCTGGACAAGGACGATCCGCGGCTGACGACGCTGCTCAGTACGGTCAAGGATCGCGAATCGCGCGGTTATTCCTATGACGGTGCAGACGCTTCGTTCGTGCTGCTGGCGCGGCGAATCCTCGGCACGCTGCCGCATTTCTTTACCGTCACCAGCTATCGCGCCAGCGTCGAACAGCGCACCAGCGAGCATGGCGATGCCGATATGCTGACCGAAGCCGTGGTCAAACTGCGCATCGGCGATGAACTGCTGATGTCGGTGGCCGAAGGCAATGGCCCGGTCAATGCACTCGATCTGGCCCTGCGCAAAGATCTGGGCAAGTATTCGGACCGCATCGGGGACATGGAGCTAGTTGATTTCAAGGTTCGTATTCTGGACGGCGGCACGGGCGCGGTCACCCGTGTACTGGTCGAAAGCCGTGATGGCAGCGGCGAACGCTGGTACACCATCGGCGTGTCGCCCAACATCATTGATGCCTCGTTTGAGGCGCTGTATGAATCGATCACATATAAACTGTTGAAGACTGAGGCGGCACAGGCGACAACAGTGTGATGATAATCTTGCGGAATCTCCGGTTGCCGGAGATTCCGCCTCATTGCCTGGGAGGCAGAACTGGCCGATACCGCACCGAAACAACCTCTAGCGCTCACCATCGGTGCGGCTGCGGTTACCCTTCTCGTCATCATCGGCGTGCTGACCGGCCCGACGCTGGTCAACTGCTATAACAGCCCGGACGGCATGGGCATGTGCGTGCGTGAGCATCTGCCGGGCGGCACGCCCACAGCTGCGCCGGCCCAGCCCGCCGTTGCGCCCGCGGCGACGGATGCCATGGCGCCGGCAACCGATGCGATGGCCCCCGCTGCAGACGCGATGGCTCCTGCCGCCGAGGCAATGAAGCCTGCCGCTGATGCAATGAAGCCTGCCGCCGATGCCATGGCGCCGGCGACGGCTGTTGCCGAACCGCAAGTTGACGTGACCCCGCCGGCAGCGCCAACCGCGCCGGCTAATCTGATCGCCGCTACCTTTGGCCTGCTGCGCGCCGAGCCCGATGGCTCGGTGGTGATCGCCGGTAGCGGCACGCCCGGCTCGGAAATCGAAGTTTTCTCCAATGGCGATCTGCTGGGCAAGACCAAGGTCGAAGCCAGCGGCGACTGGGTGTTCGTGCCCGATGCGCCGCTGCCGGTTGGCGGCGTCGAAATCACGCTGGGCGAAAGTGGCAAGACCGCCGTTGCCGAGAAGTCCTTCGTTGTCGTGGTCAATCCTGACAAGAAAACCCAACCGCTGGTTGTCGCCAGCACGCCGGGCGCTGCCAGCGATATTCTGCAGGGCCTGACCAAGCCGGCAGTCGTCGCCGTGGCCGCTGCTGAACCAGCCAAGCCGGCGCCAGCCGCTGATGCCGCCGCCAAGCCTGCCGATACTGCGGCTGTGGCCCCCGCTGCTGCGCCTGCAGCTGCCACCCAAACCGCCGTCGCCACTACCCCGGACGCGGCCAAGCCTGCTGCGGCCCCGGCTGCAGCAACTGCTGAGGCCGCTCCTGCCGCCAAGCCTGCTGATGCTGCTACGCCGGCCGTTGCGGCGACCGAGGCTGCAAAGCCTGCTGACGCCGCTGTCGCACCGCCGGCAGTCGCCAGCGCTGAGGCTGCCAAGCCGGTAGCGCCTGCAATCGTGGCCAGCGCGCCGCCGACCATTGACGCGATCGAAATCGACGCCGGCAAGGCGTTCTTTGCCGGCAGCGGGCCGGAAGGCGCATCGGTCCGGCTCTATGTCGATGACATCTTTGTCGCCGACTCCAAGGTCACCGACGGCCGTTGGCTGGTTGAAGCGGGCAATGTCCTGACCAAGCCGAGCCAGCAGATCCGCGTCGACGTGCTCAAGGGCGATGCCGGCGAGGTAGCGTCGCGCGCCGAAGTCAACTTCAAGGTTGATCTCCCGGCGCCTGCGGCGGCACCGACTGCCGTAGCGACTGCCGAAACGCCCAAGCCTGCCGCCGAAGCCACCAAGCCCGCTCCGGCTGTCAAACCAGCGCCGGCTGTAGCGGCGACAGAACCCGCCAAGCCGGCCGCCGAACCCGCTGCAGCAGTCGCCGCAGTTGAGCCGGCCGAGCCAGCCGCAATTGAGGCTGCCAAGGAACCCGCTGCTGCCAAGCCTGCCGCCGTTGCCGAAGCGCCGGCCAAGCCTGTCGAACCAGCAATAGTTGCAGTTGCCGAGCCTGCTGCCGCCGAACCCGCCGCTGCGGCGGCAACGGATGAACAGACCTTGGTCGCCACCGCGGTGGGCGATCCGGAAGCGATGCGCTTTGCCTCGGGCAAGGCTATCATCCGTCATGGCGACAATCTGTGGACCATCGCCCGCCGGGTCTATGGGTCGGGTATCAAGTACACCACCATCTACGACGCCAATACCGGCCAGATCCGCAATCCGAACAAGATCTATCCGGGTCAGGTATTCGAGCTGCCCAAGGCCGCCAAGTAAGTCCAGGCTCAAAATCGCCTCTGCCCAAACGGGCAGGGGCGATTGCTTTTGTGCGCCATCTATGGTTCTTCTATCGTCATCTGCCGATAAAAGAAGTTGAGCATGCGCGACGACGATATCGCCACCATCATGCGGGCCCTGGGACATCCGGTGCGCCTGAATATTTTGCGTATCCTCGCCACGCAGCAGCAATCGCCATGCTGCTGTGCCGACGTGACTGAATCCTTGCCCCTTGCACAATCGACAGTCTCACAACACATCAAGGTGCTCCTCGACGCCGGGCTAATTGAACGCCAGGCGCGCGGCACCCGCAATTGTTATACCGTACGCCATGACCGCCTTGCTGATCTGGGCGCGGCCTATTCCGGCCTGTTGACTGGCCTGACCCATGGCCCGGTACAAGAACTGGAACTGGACCCAGTCTGATGACGACCCAAAATGACGCGCCTAAAAAACCGACGGTGAGCGCGGACGAAGGGTCTTTGCTCGCGACGGTCAAAAACTTGTGGACCTATATGTGGCCAGAGGGCCGCAACGACCTGAAGCTGCGCGTGGTGCTGGCCATCGCCGCGCTGCTGGTCTCCAAGGTGGCGACCACGCTGATCCCGTTTGCCTATAAGGGCATTATCGACAGCCTTGATGGCACCGCGCCCGACAGCAATCTGGTGATGGGCATCGCCGTGCCGGTGGTGCTGGTGCTGGCCTATGGTATCGGCAACGTGGTCGATGCGGCGTTCCAGCAATTGCGCGACGTGCTGTTTGCCAGCGTTGGCCAGCATGCGGTGCGCAAGCTGGCGTTCCGCACCTTCAACCACCTGCACAAGATGTCGCTGCGCTTCCATCTCGCCCGGCGCACCGGCGGGCTGAGCCGGGTGATCGAGCGCGGCACCAAGGGCATCGAAACCATCGTCCGCTTCACGATGCTCAACATCGCTCCGACCATTGTCGAGTTCGTCATTACCGCGGTGATCTTCGTCACCATGTTCGGGGTGAGCTATCTCGGCGTGCTGGTGGTGACCATCTGGCTCTACCTCTATTTCACCATCAAGGCCTCGAACTGGCGCATCGGCATTCGCCGCGACATGAACAACAGCGACACCGATGCCAATTCCAAGGCCATCGACAGCCTGCTGAATTTCGAGACGGTGAAGTATTTCGCCAACGAGAAGATGGAAGCCGAACGCTTCGATGGCGCCATGGCTGGCTATGAACGCTCGGCTATCCGCATCTGGACCTCGCTGGGTTTCCTCAACCTGGGCCAGGCGATTATCTTCTATGCCGGCTTCATGATCATCGGCGTGCTGGCAGTGCTGGGCGTGATGAACAAGACGCTGACGCT
>NZ_JBDSUA010000075.1:0-78839 GCF_039927955.1 Devosia sp.
TCGAGGCCAAGCGTCTGTTGCAGTTCACCATTCGCCCAGTTGAAGACATCGCCTTCGAAATTGGCTTCAAGGACCCGTCCTATTTTTCCCGCTTCTTCCGCCGCCGCTGCGGCACCGCACCCAAACATTGGCGCAGCCTCCACGGCGGCTAGGCCCCAATTGGGTCAGCGCGGACTGACGCAGCCAGGTCCGCGTGACTTCTGCGAAGTCCGACCCCATCACCGGCAGGATCGAGCCGCATAACTTCGCCTGGGCGCTCGGTGAGGTTGGCGGCATCTGGCCGGCGTCTGTGCTCGACGATCCTGAGCGTGGTGCTGAGCAAGATGCCGGATTCGCATTTCCAACCATCACATCGCTATAGGCGAAAATAGGGCACTTTCGCCTGATAGGAATACACCATGCCCAAGTGTTCACTGGTGATCACGAACCCCGTCGCAAGGGCGCTGGCGAGTATACAACCGCTGCTCAGCGGCAATGAAGACCAGCGGCAATTTGTGTTGCTACATGGAACCGCGTTCGTGCCAGCCGATCTGCCGCACGGTGTTAGAAAACGCAAGATTGGAACGTGCTTTGAAAGGGCGGCGAATCTGGCGTTGGATGACGAAAAACTCGGGTTGGATTTACGCTACGCCGAAGGCTTTGCCTTCGGTCCTGGAAGCCAGTTTCCAGTGCGACATGCTTGGTTGTCACTCGACGGCAGGGCGATAGACCCGACCTGGTGGCCTCACTCACCTCGATCAACATATTTCGGGGTCGAGTTTCCAACCGTCACCGTTGCACGGGCAATGGTCGAGCGAGGTTACTACGGCCTTCTAGACCCGATTGACGATCTAGTCAGATCGGGTTTGAAAGAGCGAACTGCCGCTTAGCAGGGGGGCAAGCATCAGCGCCGCCCGGCCTCTCTGGTTTCGCGGCGCTTCTAATTTTTCTGCCATTATGCCACGGGCAATTGGTGAGTGCCGCAGTTATTCGACGCCGGGAAGATTGGGCTCGTCCATGTCCAAAGGCGGCTGGAAAAATCCCAGCAAAAGTTCGCTATCAATAGCTTCAGGGTCATCTAGAAATCGGGGATGCTCCACCATCACATCCACGATGAACCTAAGCATATCGGTTGCTAACTTCCTCTGTTCTGCAAATTGGGAACTCTCGACGCCGTCCAGTTTTTTTCCTTTGCGCTTCTGTGAAGTATCGCCGTGAACCACCTTTGATCGGAAGTCGTAGATTGCCTTAACCTGCCGCAATACTGCGTTGGGATCACTGTTAGGTCGTAGCGAAGCAAGGGCAGCCGCGCGCATCCGTATCTTATGGGAGATTGCCTCCGCGCCCTTGCCCAGTAGAACCTCCAGTCCAATGCAAGCATCGAGGATGGCATCCACGGCATCTTCGCGGGTCATGCACGCGTTGAGACGTTTCAGGGCGATTGAGATTCGGTCGTTCTCCATTGGAACGATCAAGTTATAAATGCGCTTAACTTCCAACATATCAGCCAAACTGACCGTAGACAGGCCGATTTTATAGTAGTCTGCATCAAAAGCGCTAGGGTATTTTCTTATACTTGCGCCGAAGACCTGCGGTAAATCGGCGTAAAAGGCGGTGGCCCAGCGATAGGGCAACATTACTATTTGCGCATAGCCAGTGTCGGCTCCGGTCGCTGCTCTCAAGCTTGCGAAAAAAAGATCGATTGTGCTTAGAACGGCCGGTCCTGGATATAGAAGACCGTAGTGTAGCTCGCTGATGCCACCCGGTTCAATTGACCAATTGCATGAGACTAGAGCGTGCGTCGCGGCTTCCAGCACACCATCGGTAGCCCCCGAATGAACTCCCCTATTCATAGACCTGGCGAGCTGTATTCCTTGAGGAATGCGCGCGATATAAGTCGAGTCATTTACTCGAAAATGATCGAATTCAAAGGCCGTCAGCGCAATCGGGACCATCAGCCTCAATACGTAGGTTTCATACGTGATGGCATTGAAGATCGGCAAAAGAACCGTAGCTCTCTTAGACTTCACGCGCTCACTGAGCCCGTGCAACTGGATATAGCGCTCAACCGCCCCATCGATCATTCTAGCCAGTCGGTAGCCGTTGAAGTCGCCGCTCACTTTGAACTGATGAGCGAAAGGGCTTTCGCGGACGTATGACTCAAGAGCATCATTCTGGGGCAAGTCCAACTCGTCATCGCGCTTGAAAAGAAGTGCAGCGACTATACTACTCGGGCGGAGAGTGCCGACGTAATTTAGCCGTGCAGCCTGGAAGCTTCCTTGCTTAGTGAAGTAGGGGAAACCGTTGTCTCGAAAAGCCATGGTCGGGTAATCGCTCAACGGGGATATGTAGGTGCTCTCCGCGACCTTCCTCAGAACGGTGGAATGGAGTTCATCAAAAGCCTGGATCAGGTGGGCGATGAGCGTCGCGTAATGGTCCTGAGTCACCGTGTCAGACATTTGCTCGTCCCCTTCGTCAAATGTGACTGTGAGCCAGCTCTGCACAGGGAACAAAATAGAGCAAGTGATAACGAAAGGTGCTAACGAACCCTGCTAATGAGTTTCTCTAAGTTATTGATTTTGTTGAGAAAAAGGCTTGGCTGGGGAACCTGGATTCCCATGCCTATTTCAAGAACGCCGGAATTGCTGGGCTTTTCGCCCGCTCCCATCGGCCTCATAGCCAGACTGTGGACCACATTTGTGGACCAATGCAATGGCGCTGGCGGCACATTCCACAGGGTCAAGGCGGGCCTGCTCCGCAACCCTGACCAGCTCCGCTGGCCCGCCTTGACTTGGCGCTCCAATGTCGATTTGTCCGTACGCGCCTATTGCGGTATTATAATACCACATCCATTATAGGTCTATCGATGGAGGGAGAGCCAGCCATGCCGCCGGTCCGGCGGCAACTGGCAGGGGGCAAGCCCCCGTGCACCCCCAGAAAGACGAGGTGGACAATGCCTTCATGCGACAAGCGGTTCGAGATGCGCCTTCCCCATGGGGAAAAACATACTGCCGAGGCCATGGCCCAGCGCCAGGGCATCACGGTATCGGAACTCCTGCGCCGTGCCCTGCGAGCATATGCAGGCTTGCCCGAGCCATTGGGCGAGAACGATCGAATTTCCGTTGCGGCTCTTCGGCGGCGCATCAACGCGATCGAGGGCCGCTTGGGTTTCGCTGTTGACGCAGGTACTGCCGCCGATCTCGGTCAGGCCCGCGCCGACGCCCAGGCATTGTTGGGGCGATAGGGCATGCTCATCAAGGCTACCCGCATTCGGACGGCGACGGGAGCCACGGCGCTGGCCCGGCATCTCACGCAAGGCGAAGAGAACGAGGCAATCGTCGTGGTTCGTGGCACCGTAGCGGACCTTCATGACGCCGTTGCCGACGCAAGACAGTTCAACAGGGTCTACGCCCTGCGCCATTTCGTCATCGCGCCCGAAATCGCCATGGACCGCCAGCAGTTCGAGCGGGCGGCACGGGTGCTGGGCGACGAATTCGGCTTCGATCCGGACATGGCACTGGTAGTCGAACACCAGAAGCCCCGTGCTGTCGCCGGTGTGGCAGACCGCCACTGGCATCTCGTCGTCGCGGAAACCGACGCGGCCACCGGCAAGGTCCTGTCCAGCCGCTTCAGTCATCCGCGCCATGAGAAGGTCGCGAGGCTGCTCGAACTCGAATTCGGCCATCCCATCGTCGCGGGCGCTCACGATATCGCGGTCCTGGCGGCACTGCGTGGTGAAGGCCAAGGCGATCTAGCCGACCGCCTGGTCGGCGCGCTGGGCCATGGGCCGAAGCCGGTTTCGGCCTATACCACCGAGGCCCATCAGGCAGGAAAACGCCATGGCGTCGATCTGGCGCAGGCTCGCCAGCATATCCGGGCGGCGTGGTCGGCCAGCGCCACTGGCGACGACTTCCGTGACCGCCTTGCCGGTCATGGGCTCGCACTGGCGGCAGGCGACAAGGCGGGTGTTGTCGTTATTCGCGATACGGCTACCGGCAGTGTTCTCGGTGCCGCCAACCGCTTGGCCGGCGTTCGCCGGTCCGAACTCAACATTCTTCTCGAAAGGACAGACAATGACCACCAGCAGCCCGCCGACCGCACCGAACACCGCCCAGGTGATCTTGCAGGACACGGCCATCCTCAAGCGCGACCTGACCACCATCCTGCAATTGGCGAAGGCAACCGCCCTGCCGATGGAGGGCGAGAAGGCATCGGTATTGGAAACGATGATCGGGCTGCTTCAGATGATCGTGACGGGGGTGGAGCAGAACCGGCAGGCCATCCAGGTTCTGCACCAGCGCCTGGACGAGCCGGGAATCGCCCAGACGCTGCGGCGCATGATCGACGCGGACTGACCGCCGCCATTTCCAAGGCGGCTACCGCCCTCATGGCGTTATCGAAGACTGGGATCGGCCAGTCCGAACCGGAGCGCGTACGTCAGCATCTGGCGGTACTGGAAACGCAGGCACGGGCCGGGATCGCCGCTGCGGAGGGGAAGCCGGAAACGGCAGTATCGAGCAGATTGCATGCGGCCCGTCTCTATCGCGACGGCACCCATGCCCGTCATGCGGAAATGCTCAAGGTCTATCGTGCGGCTCAGGAACGGCTTGCCGTCCATCCCGAACCCCGCCGCACCGTTGCGGACCGGCTGCTGGGTCGGCAGCCGATCAATGCCGGCATGGAGGCCATGGAGCGGAGCGTGGCCGCTGCCCGTGCCGATCTCATCGCCGCCGAGAACGCAGCCGGGGGCGCTGATGGACACCTGGCGCGGGTGGAAAGGACCGAGAAGGCCGAACGTGCCCAGCATATGGCGCAGATGGAAACGCAGCACCGAGCGGCAATGGAAATGCTGGCCGAAGTCGTCATGGCCCAGAAGCTGGTGCGGGCTTTTCCGGCTTTCGCCTATAGCGGCCCTGTGTTCACGGCGTGGGCCGCAGGCAAGGTCGAGCGAAAGCGCAGACGCGGTCTACAGAACCCTTGGGCACGCAATATTTGGGGCCTGCCGATTGACTTTGGTTGAGCCGGTCAGGCCCCTTCGCCACTGGCGGCGATTGATGCCGCGATGTCGGCGATAGACCGGAACAGCACCAGTTCGTCATCACGGGAGGGGGTGAAGCCTCTAGGGGCCCAGAAGGCAGCTGCGTCCTGATCGATGGCATTGACGACGAGCGCACGTCCGCCAATCAGGCGAGAGGCTTCGACGCAGCGCGACAGGGCGTGCTTGACGAGGCCCGTGCCGATTCCACGCCCTGCCCATGCCGTGTCCGTCGCCAACTGCCCCAGCAGCAGGCAGGGCACAGGATCGGGCGGCTGCCCCGTCCGGATGGAGCGGGGCATCGCAGCCGGTACGATGGAAGTTGGCGCAAGGCCATAGAAACCAACGACGCGCCCCGCCTCATGCACCACCATCACGGCGGTGAAGCCCTTGTTCTGATTGGACAGAGCGCGGTTTTGCAGCCAGTGGTCGAGCACCGGCTTGCCGCAGGAAAACCCCGAAACGTCGTGGTATTCGGTGAGCGGCTCTGGAAATGACAGCGCCACGGATCAGTTGCCGCCGGTTTCAGTTTCCCACGGTGCTGGCCGCCGTATGACATCGACCATCTCGGGAACAGGACGGCCCGGCTGCGCCAGGGCGTCCAGGAAAACGCTGAACCCTTCCGCACTCATCCGGATCGGCATAGCCTCCATCACGACATTTTCGGCCTCCCGCACCGCCGCATCGCGGACGAAATCGGTCCGCGACCGGCCACGCAGGCTGGCAGCGCGGTCGATCATGGCAATATCGGCTTCAGGCAGCCGCATGGATAGCGGATGGTCCTTGCGTTCGGCAACGTTCGCCATGGCGACCTCCTGTGGTTCAAGGTTCATATAGGCGCGGTGTACTGCAAAATGCAATACACGAATCATTTTGCTGGTCCCTCGCCGTCGTCCGGACGACCATCGTACGGACACGATGGATTCGCGTAATGCGGTCCACCACTTTGGACCATGCTGCTCGATGGACGACACCGACTTCCCCGACGAAATCGCCATGCCGGAATGCACGTCACCACCGGACGGCGAGGCTCCGCGTCTGAACCGGCGGCGTATCGACCCGCCGGAGCGTCGGGCACTCGATCACCCACTCGCCCTGCGCCTTGACGGTCTCGGCGCAGACCCATGGACCGCCAAGATCACGGACATGGTGGACACAGAAACAGGTGAGACGTTCCACGATATTGGCCCGCTCATCGAGCACTGGATTTTCGCGGGACCGGCCAAGCGTCGAGCAGCCGCGTTTAATGCCATATTCAGTGCCTTCCATGCCCAGGCCGACACCTCCGGATTTCGCGGATATGTCCTGCGGCTGCCATTGCGGAAAGCTCCACAGGGGAAGCTGGCCGACGCTATCAAGGCCATCACGCAGCTCTATGGCCGCGTCATGGCCAACGCCAAGCGCGACGAGTTGGCCAAGCCCGTAGCCGTTTTCGTCCATCCGCGTTGGGACAACGGTCTTGGCGTCTGGGATCTACACCTGCATTGCATCGTTGATGTCATGCCTGAGAAGGACGAGCCATTCTTTCTGCGGCTTGCTCTTAAATTCTCCACGCCAAAAAGCATTGGCAAAATCAAGAACATGGCCTCCTGGGCGAACTACTGTGCCTCATGGGTGCTGGACCATCGTGATATTGTAAAATGGCCAGATGCTGCGCTTCTTGAGTTCTGGAACCTGAAAGCCCCGCAGTTCATCCGAAGAACGGGCGATCTCGCAGCCTTCGCTGCTGCCATCAAGGGGAAGGCCATCCGCTGGGAAGATGGCCGGGTGGTGATCGAGGACAAGGTGCCCCGTCAGACGCGCCAGGATGACCAAGGACGCCCCTTGCGTAGCAGTCAGCAGGTAGCGTTCGCCATTGTGCGACTTGGAGGCCGTGAGAGGCGCTGCGCCATCCTCAGATATGATCGACCCGAGAGGGATCGTCCGGAGGAGAATTACGACGCAGGCGAACCCCCACGCGCGTGGATGTATTCTACAACGAGTACAGGCCCGATTCCATCCACACCAATCCGAAATCATACCACCCGTCAGGAGGCCCGTAGCCTCCGTCGTCGGATAGCCTTGTGGGAGACCATATGGCCGTGGGGGACACCGGGTCGCCCGCCTGGTCCGATCCGGAGGCGTCTCGCTCGGTCTGGTGTCGTCATAGCCCCCAGGCGGCAAGGGCGGCTCTCGCGGCGGCAGGGGCCGTCTTGATCCGATAGACCGTCTGGCGTGACACGCCCGCTGCCTTGGCTGCCTCGGTCGCGCCACGGCCCTTCTCCAGTTCGGCCAGAACGGTATCCATGTCGGCGCTGGTGAACCCTGGCTTGCGACCCTTGTAGGCGTCCTCGCGTTCCTTCGCCGCCGCGATACCGGACTTCTGCGCTACCTTGGTGGCTTCGGCCTGCGCCTGCGCCGTGGCAGCCATGAAGCCGATCAGGGCATCCCTGACAGCCATGGCGATAGGGTCAGTCGTGGCACCGTCGAAGGTCATCCCGTTGATGATCGTCTTCACCACCACGCCCCGGTCCATGAAGGCCCTGATGTTCTGCGTCACGTCCCGGTAGTCGCGTCCGAGCCGGTCTACCCAGCGGACGACCAGCGTGTCACCATGGCGCAGCATGTCGAACAGGCGACGGCCCTCCTGCCGATCCTTGAGGGGAACCGAGACCCCCGAGACGCCGTGGTCGGCGATAACCTCATCGATCACGTATCCCGCCTGCTCGGCCTGTGTAACCTGAATCCCGATGTTCTGTTCGGCGGTAGAGACGCGGGCGTAGAGGAAGGTCTTCATGGTGTAGGATCGTCCGTATGGATATTGTCCATAGAGTCCTGTGTCCGTAAGCCTATGTCAACCTTTACGGACGCGAATTCGTTACCCGGCTGCCGTGTCCGCGAAGGCATACCCTAGTGGACGCGCTACGGCTTTTGCCTAGCCCCCACGAAGATGCCGGTCAGTACCATGCCGACAAGACCGATCACCGTCACTGCGGTGCTGCCAACCAGGAAATCGAGTACACTGTTGGGAAGAATAAAACCGCCCCAATGCCAGCCATGGGCGAGTATAGCGAGAGCCACGAAACCGCAGTAGGCGCACATGAACAAGAAAGTCCGGAAGGCATAAGGCTCGATCAGGTCATCGAGGATTTCGGTGGTACGCACTCGACGCTCCAGCTTGTCGTGCGAGGCCTGGAGCTGCGCCTTTTCCTCGGCGACCCGACGATGCTGCTCACGCCAGTAGGCGGCGTCCTGAACTTCATCACCATCGGTGCTGAGAGGGGCGGTGTCGATATCCTCGACTGTGATTTTAATGGGCGGCTTGGGCACGACCGGCCATCGCAAGCTTGATGTAGTGGTCGCGGATATCGTGTTCGTCAAGGCGAGCATTCTGACCCTGGCCTACGTACGCGCGAGTCCAGGGCGTGTCGGCTTCATGAGTCAATCGCGACAGATCGCGTCCTGACATCTGGCCATATCGCTTCCAGACATGGTTGATCACCGCCCTTTCAGAATCCGAAATGTCCGCAGCATAGACCTTGTTGGTGCCAGCGTAGCCTAGCAACCCTCCTGCGTTGTACCCCCAATCGCGGATGTGGTTCCAAATGGATCGAAAGACAGGACCATTGTCCCACGCCTCGGGCGGCTGGTTGACGAGCGGTTGTTCATTGACCGCCAAATTCCAGCCATTGGCGATATGAACCATTTTTTGCAGCCATGTCTGGTTCGGATTTATGCCTGGATGTTCCTGTTTCCAGAGCTTGATGAACTCGTTGGCGATTGCCTGCGCCTGATGTCCTGGCATTGAAGTCACCTACTGGTCTTTGACCATAGATTCTCTCCGGTCCTCCGGATGAAGTTACTCGCTATGAGCCGAACCCACAACATGGGGACCCTGGTGCGAGAATATAAGAGCTTTTCGATTATGCAGGGATAGATGACAACTTTCCACCTCAAGAGCCTGACGATGGTTGCGCTGCACCATGGAAGTGCCTCAAATCCCAAAAAAGCAAAACAAGATTCGAGGCGGCGATGACCGAGCTGACATTCAAGGGCAAGGAATTCGTCTACAACCACCACCTCGCCGTACCCTTTCGTCCGCTGGTTCCGGATGAGAGCAAGGGCATCGGGCCGGTGGCGTTCGATGGCAACTTAATCATCCAAGGCGACAACCTCCATGCCTTGAAAGCCCTACTGCCGCTTTACGCGGGCAAGGTGGACTGCATCTTCATCGATCCGCCCTACAATACCGGCAACAAAGAGTGGGCATACCGAGACGACGTCAATTCCCCGATGATCCAAGAGTGGTTCTCGGCGAACCCCATAGCGCTGGACGACGGCCTTCGACACGACAAATGGTGCGCCATGATGTGGCCGCGCCTGCGCCTCCTGAATGAGCTTCTCTCATCGGAGGGCCTTATCTTCATATCAATCAACTCCATCGAGTATGCTCGATTGAAATTGATGTGCGATGAGATATTCGGCGACGACCGGTACATCGGCGAGTTCATTTGGAAATCACGGAACAATAAAGACAATCGAAACGAAGATGGTCTCTCGAACGATCACGAATTCGTCCTGGTGTATGGCAGTGCTCTGGACGGCGAGCTGCGGTCGGCGAACGATTATTCCAATACGGATGGGGACAATCGGGGGCCGTGGGCTAGCGCCAACATGGTTGGGCTGGCGACGAAGGACAAGCGCCCCAACCTCCACTATGATCTGATCAATCCGGCCACCCAAACGAACTACGGTTGCCCAAGGAAAGGTTGGCGCTTCGAACCCTCAACGATGGCACGGTTGATCGAGGATCGCCGAATACTGTGGCCGGACAACAAGGACGGGCGCCCCCGCAGGAAGGCCTTTCTGTCAGAACTGGATGCAAGAACCAACGTTTCATCGGTCATTGCACAAGGCTACTACACCAGCAACGGAACGAAAATCTTCGGCGAAGTTATGCCTGACGCCGACTTCGCCTTTCCGAAACCAATCGAGCTGGTGAAGTTCATTTTTTCATGCTTCGAGAGGAAGGACATCCTTGTCCTGGACTCGTTCGCTGGCTCAGGTACGACCGCCCACGCGGTTCTGTCGGCCAACAGCGACGACGGAGGCAGTCGCCGTTTCATTGCTGTCGAGATGGAAACCTACGCGGACCATCTAACGGCTGAACGCGTCCGACGCGTGATCAAGGGCTACAGCTTCAAGGGCAAGCAGACCCAGCAGCTTCTGCGTGAGAACATCACATGGTCCAAGCTGCAGAAGGGAGACGCCCTGTCCATGTCTGTTGAGGCTCTTGAAAACCTCCATAGGCATGAATTTGACCGGATCACGAAGCAGGTAAAAGGCGGGGAACTCGTCGTCGTTGGTGAGAGAGCTGTGACCGAGCGAGCAAAGGGTCTGGGCGGCAGCTTCACCTATTGCACCCTGGGCGAGCCGGTGGAGCTAGACAAGGTTCTTACGGGCGAGGCCCTGCCGCCATTCGCTGGCATTGGCGCGGCCCTATACCATATGGCGACCAACCAGGCGCTCGACCCCGCCGCCATGCGGGAGAGTGATTTCTATCTGGGCGAGGCTGATGGGCGGCATGTCTGGCTGATCTACCGGCCCGACCTCGATTGGCTCAAGACACCCGACGCCGCCATGACACTTGCCCGCGCCAAGACCTTCGCGGCCAGCGATCCGGAGAAGCGTCATCTGGTGTTCGCCCCGGCCCGTTATGTGTCGCAGAAGATGCTGGCCGAACAAAACTTGCCAGTGGAATTCGTGCCATTGCCCTTCGCGCTCTACCGCATCGACCGGAGCTGATGCATGTTCCGTCAGCTCGATTATCAGGACCGCGTTCTCGAAACTCTTGACGGCTACCTCGACCTGCTCAAGGACAAGAAGGGCAAAGCCGATAAGGTGGCGGCGCTGGCCGCTGCCGACCCAGACCTCGGCCTTGCCGTGCCCGACTTCACCCGGCAGGCATGGGAGGCAATGAAGGGGGCAGGCAAGCTGCCGCCATCCCGCGCTGCCATCCCGTTTTCCGAGCGCACGGATGGCTGCGGTCGGCCCGTGCCGAATGCGGTGCTGAAAGTTCCCACAGGCGGCGGCAAGACCTGGCTGGCCGTTTCCGCAGTGTCGCGGATCATGGGGCGTTATCTCGACCGCAATACCGGATTCGTGCTCTGGATCGTGCCGAACGAGGCGATCTATGCCCAGACCCTGAAACACCTAAAGGATCGCCAGCACCCTTATCGGCAGGCACTCGACCGTTCGGCAGCGGGTAAGGTGCAGATCATGGAAAAGGGCGATCGGATTGACGCCCGCGATGTGGACGCCCAGCTTTGCGTCATGCTGCTGATGCTGCAATCGGCAGGTCGCGAGAACAAGGAAACCCTCAAGATATTCCGGGATCGGGGCGACGTGCACGGCTTCTTTCCTCCGGAAGGCGAGCAGCAGGCACACCAGGCAGCCATCAAGAAAACGCCCAACCTAGACGCCTATCAGGGTATGTTCCCGATGGTGAAAGATTCCCTAGGCAACGCGCTGCGCCTTATCCGGCCTGTCGTGGTGATGGACGAGGGTCACCGTGCTGTCTCCGAGCTCGCCTATTCGACCCTTTACGGCTTCAATCCCTGTTTCGTTCTAGAATTGTCGGCAACCCCAGTGGATGTGCAACCCAAGGGCGGCAAGAACCCGAAGGAAGGGCGATATGCCAACGTGCTGACCGAGGTGACGGGCCGCGAGTTAGACCGCGAGGGCATGATCAAGATGCCGCTCAACCTTGACCCCAAGCAGGGCACCGACTGGAAGGTGACGCTTAACGCCGCTCTCAACCAACTTCGCGCAATCGACGCCGATGCGGTGCAGCTTCGCGCCGACACCGACCGCTATATTCGCCCGATCATGCTGATTCAGGTGGAGCGCACCGGCAGGGACCAGCGAGACGCCGGCCATATCCATGCCAACGATGTGAGGGACTGGCTGCTGACCGCAGGGTTCGATGAGGCCGAAATCGCCATCAAGACCGCCGAGCAGAACGACCTCTCCGATCCGGAGAACCAGGACCTGCTTTCGCCGCTCAACCGCGTTCGCGCCATCATCACCAAAAGCGCCTTACAGGAAGGTTGGGACTGCCCCTTCGCCTATGTCCTGTGCTCGCTTGCGGCCAGCTCCAACCTCAACGCCATGACCCAGCTTGTCGGGCGCATCCTACGCCAGCCGGGGGCGCTCAAGACCGGGATTCCATCGCTGGATGAGTGCCACGTCATTACCCACCACGCTGGCACCGCAGACGTGGTCAACGCCATCAAGGGAGGTCTTGAACGCGACGGGCTGGGCGACCTGGTGATCGAGGTGGCACAGGGCGATGCCGGGGGCACCGGCAAGGTGGCTCGCTCGCTGCCGCGCCGTAACGATTTCGCTACGACCGAAATTTACCTGCCGCGCGTGATGATTGCCCAAGGCGGCGACGTGCGGGACCTCGATTATGAAACCGATGTCCTGGCCGGAATTGACTGGCGGGGGTTCGACCCCAAGGCCATCGCCGCCCGCGTCCCCGAAAACGCCCAGGCTGCCGAAAGCCAGTTGCAGCGCATCAGCCTTTCCGACAATGGCGACGACCTCATCGTCGGTGAGACAGTGGCGGTCAATCCGGAGCTGCTGGCGTTCGACCCCGCCTATGCGGTGCGGATGATATCCGACTTCGTGCCGAACCCCTTCGTCGGACGCGAGATCGTCGGGGCGCTGCTTGCCGCGCTGCGGCTGCGGGGCTTCGATGACGGCAAGCTAGGGAGCCTGTCCGGCCTGATCGTGGAAGAATTACGAAAGGGCCTGGACACCGAGCGCACCGCCCGCGCCGAAGCCCTGTTCAAGGCCGGGGTCGCGGCTGGCCGCATACAGTTCCGGCTCCGGATCGATGGCCGAAACTGGCAGATGCCGTTCACGGTGGAGACAACCGAACCGGTCAATGCCCGGCAGCTTGTCGGCAGGACAGGTGGGCCGCTCGAAAAGAGCCTGTTCGCCCCGGTCTATGAGAACGACCTCAACGGCGACGAGCAGGACGTGGCCGTCTATCTTGACGGTGAGAAGGTTCTCACGTGGTGGCATCGCAACGTGGCTCGCACCCAATACGGTATCCAAGGGTGGCGCCGGGCGCGAATTTATCCCGACTTCATCTTCGCCGTTCGCCATGAGGGCGAGGCGGCCAACATCACCGTGCTCGAAACCAAGGGCGACCAACTCGACAATCTCGACACAGCATACAAGCGTGACGTGCTGTCATTTCTGTCAGGCCACTTCGCATGGGACGGCACCGCCCCAATGGGCGAGCTGGAACTGGTCAGGAACGGCGGCGAGACAGTCAACGCCACACTAATCCTGATGAGCGACGTGCAGGCCAAGCTGCCCGATTATCTGTAACCGTTCGGAGGAATTGCCATGCCACGCCCACCCGCCATGGGGATATTGCAGAAGGCGCTTCGCAAGGCCGCCGAGGAAACCGGCAACCAGGAATTCGCCCGCCAGGCCGATGCAATCGAGGCCCGCATCGCCGCCGCGCCTGCCGATGATCGCACGGTTTTACAGCCGATGGACCATGTGGCAGTGACAGAGGCGCTGGACAATCCACCCCAGGCCAATGAACGCCTAAAAGCGGCATTCGTGCGCCATGGGAAGACTATCATTTCCGGCTGAAGTCATTCGGTCCCCTGACCGCTGCGCGTTAACCCTACTTGCCAGACAAGATTGCCGGATTGCTTCGCCCGTCGCCCACTGGTTGCCCAACAACTGGACCGATTCGCGCAGTGACCAGAGGCAGCTACTACAATGAAAATGACCCGTTCACGGCAGCGTGGCTCGAAGAACTTATCGCAGACGGAGCCATCCCCCCTGGAAGGGTTGATCAACGGAGCATTGCCGAGGTCGAACCCGCCGACCTCGATGGCTTCACCCAATGCCATTTCTTCTGTGGTATTGCCGGATGGCCGCTTGCACTCCGGATGGCAGGGTGGCCCGAAGACCGACAAGTCTGGACCGGCTCACCCCCTTGCCAACCCTATAGCGTCGCAGGACGACGAAAAGGGGACGCCGATCCCAGAAACCTCTGGCCCGAGTTCCGACGCCTCATCGAGGCACGACGCCCTACAGTCATCTTTGGAGAACAGTCTGCGAACGCGCCTGGTTGGCTTGTCACCGTTCGAGACGACCTGGGTGGCATGGGCTACGCCGTGGGGGCAATGCCGCTACAAGCCACGCTCGTCGGTGCCGACCACCGACGAGAACGCTTTTATTTTGTTGCCGACGCCGACCGCTTCGATGGCGACCGGGGCCGATCTGATCCAGTCGATGTTCGCATCAAGCGACCACAGGCGGCCACCATATCCGGAGGCGAGGGAGCAGGCAGCGAGCATTTCCGTGCAGGCGAGCGGATGGAAACCGACCTTGGCACCATCGCGATTGGACCCCACATGGACCTTGTGGCGCATGGGTTTCCCGGCAGCGTGGCACTCCTGCGGGGAGCGGGCAACGCGATCGTGCCCCCCCTCGCTGCGGAATTCATTTCGGCCTACGTCGAAGCTCGTCAGCATCCCAATGCTTGAGCTGGCGTGGTGGTGGATCAACAAGCAGAGTGGACAGAAGCCCTAGTAGCTAGACGACAGTTTTCTTTTCCTTTGGCTTCCCTTGCCGGACCCGGCGTGGTGGTGGGGCGTTCTCCGGCCCTGGCGTTGGAAAATGAAGGCCGTAGTCCAACCGGTCGATAGTTTCCTTCAATAGGGCGACAAGCGCAGGTTTGGCATATCGCCGAAGCTCGCTGCGCCGTTCGCCGCTTTCGTGACCGGTTATTTCCTCGATAAAGGGGACGTATGACTGAGCGTTCTTCAGCTCGGTGGAGACCGTATGTCGGAAGGAATGGAAGACGACCTCAGGCCGGTAAATGCCGAGGTCCATTCGCAGTGGCGTGAACCATTTCCCAAAGCGCGAACCGAACTTTCCGGTCTTTAGGTTCGGTTTGAGGTCAGGAAACAACCAGGCATCGGGTGCACGATTTTCAACGAGCTCGGCGACGAAGCCCCATTCGATCAGGTGCTTGTGAACGGGCACATATCGAGACGAACCGGGCGTCTTATAACGTTCTTTGGCCTTGCGGAGGTTGATGATCCAGATCCCATCCACCTTTTCGAAGTCCTGGATTTTCAGGGCACAGATTTCCTCGCGCCTCATGCCCGTGTAAGCCCCTAACAATGGCACCCAATAGCACCAGTCGCGCATAATGAACTTCCCAGGAAATTTTCGTCGTCCCCACGACTGACACCCTTGCCATACCGGGCTAGCAAACAAGACCTTGATTTCCTCAAGGGTGAATTGGTCGCGTTCCTCCTGGATATCTTCCGTTGCCTTGCTGACGTTGATGTGGAGCCCCTCAAACGGATTAGGCACAGTGGTAGGTAGGTACTTGAGCGTCTGGAAGGTTATCCAGGTGGTCTTGAGCGTCGATATGTGGCGGTTCACCGTCTTGGTGTCGATCCGGATGATCTCTTCCTCGTCAAGCGCGTCGGCGGCATTGGTTGCGGCAACAATATCGGCGACCGACATACCTTGCCATGTCTTGTCTCGATGATACCGAACGGGAAGTTGTGCTACCGTCTTTCGGAAAGCGACAGCCTTTTGGGGCGTCACCTCTGCCAGGTCAGAATCGCCATGCACCCGTATCCAGAGCTTGAGGGTACTGTTGATGTGATCGACCTTGTCCTTCTTCCATTTCTTCGCGGTCATGTTGTCGTCCATGGCCGCAAGCCAAGCCTGCTCGAAGGTGTAGCCGGTCATCACGATGAGCGGAGGCGAGGGTGTTTCAAGCGCTGGCGCAGCTTGAACTGCGGACCATCCGGCATCGTCGTCCGAAGTGCCTACCTCACCTAAGTCAGGAAACAGGTGCGGATAGACGGTATCCCGCAGGTGCTTGGCGGCGCGTTCCCCACTTGATGCGAGGACACCAAGGATGGCGCGGCCAAGAAGGTGCTCGTCCATCGTTGTCAGGGAGTGGCCGAAACCGGCTTTAACCCGCTCGATCTCTCCGCGAACGCCGGAGGTATCGTTGCGGGCCAAGGCGGCCTGATGGTCATAGGCCATGGTTTCCAGAACCAGCGCATCGGCGTCTGGTGGCGGATAGCCATGATGGTCGAACATGGCGCCCGATTGGGCCATCCGGACTTCATCGGCCCAGTCAATCTGCCTTGCGAAGCGTTCCATGGCTTCGTCAATCTGACCCTTAGTTAGCGTAATATCGTCGGCCACCCAGTCCAAAATCCCCTGCAGTCGCAGCCACACCAGCCGAGCCCTACGCCCGGCGATTTTATAGTCCGAAGTTTCGAGAGAGCGGACGACTTCATACCGTCCGACCCGGTTACGGAGCTTGTCTGGGATTCTCTTACGAAAGTGGTAGCAGACGCCCTTGAGGCGCAGATTCTGCGTATAGTTCATTATCCATCCCGGTTGGCAGTGGACCAACGCGGTGGACCAAGGGCGATCACCGCGACGTAGCGGAGGCCAAAGGGTAGAAAATTCCGTGGCTTATCTTGAAGTTGGCTGGGGAACCTGGATTCGAACCAAGATTGACGGAGTCAGAGTCCGTAGTTCTACCGTTGAACTATTCCCCAAAGTGCGCCCGGGGGCACCTGGTCAGCGTCGGTGCAAGGGCAATGCCCTCGTTGGCGAAGAAGTGGTTCGCCGTTCGCTTCGGCCCGGCTTGTAGCACATTCTTGTGGTCGATCAAGACCCAGCTTGCGCCTGTGGGCAAACATTGTTGCTGCCACATCCGCAGGCCGCGGCTCAATCGGAACGGCGCCAATTGCCGACTGCTTCAGATGCTGACAGGCCGGGCCCGTGAGGCCCTTGCAGCCCCGCGCCGTCACACAGTCGTTGCGCATCCGGCCCGCTTGCTCTACCGTTTGTCTCAACGCAATAGAACTGCGAAGGGCGCGCGCCGGAGATCTCGGCGGCTGTGACCGCGCAGATAGGAGACTTCGTGACCGATGAAGATCGGTCCGCAGCCGCACCATCGCCTTCGGGCGAGGCGGCGACCCGCAGTCAGGGTGGCGACGGCCACGCTGGCTCAGGGGCAGGGGAGGCACAGCTTCATTCCGGCCCGACGGATCAGCGGACCCACAACGCCCAAAATCCATCCCGCAGGCATCGAGGCCCGGTTTATGCGGCGCTGGATCTGGGCACCAACAATTGCCGCCTGTTGATCGCGCGCCCGCATGAGCATGGCTTTCGCGTGCTGGATGGGTTTACCCGCATCGTCCGGCTGGGCGAGGGCGTGTCAACGTCTGGTCGCCTGGGGGAGGCCGCCATGGAACGCACTATGGAAGCGCTGCGCCAGTGCCGCAACAAGCTCAAGGAACACCAGCCCGCCCATGCGCGGCTGATCGCCACCGAAGCCTGCCGCACCGCCGAGAATGGGCCGAGCTTTCTCGCCCGCGTCAAGGAAGAGCTGGGGCTCGATCTCGAAATCATCGATCGCCGTACCGAGGCGGCCCTTGCCGTCACCGGCTGTGCCGATCTGATCGACGAGACCGCCCAGGGTGCGCTGATGTTTGACATTGGCGGCGGCTCGTCAGAGCTGGCCTGGCTGGATTTTCGCGGCGGCCGGCCGAAAAGCCAGGGCCGCATGCCCGCCGCTATCCGCTCGTGGCAATCGCTGCCGGTGGGGGTAGTGTCGATCGCTGAAAAATTCGGCGGCATCGATGTGACGCCCGCCACCTTCGAGGCCATGGTCAGCTTTGTCTCCGAACATCTGCGCCAGTTCCGTGGTCGCGAAAAGCTGCGCCAGATGATCGCCACCCATCCGGTCCACCTGATCGGCACCTCCGGTACGGTCACGACCCTGGCTGGCCTGCATCTCGGGCTTGAGCGCTATGAGCGCCAGAAGGTCGACGGGCTGTGGATGAACAAGCTGCAGGTCGACGAGACGATGAAGGCGCTGCTTTCCATGCCGTTCGACCGGCGCGTCAGCCACCCCTGTATCGGCCGCGACCGCGCCGATCTGGTCCTGCCCGGCTGTGCCATTTTCGAGGCGATCCGCCGCGAATGGCCCACCGATCGCGTTCGCGTTGCCGATCGTGGCCTGCGCGAAGGTATTTTGATTTCACTGATGGACGCGGATCGGGCCTACAATCGCCCCGCCCGGTCTTACCCACGGAGCCGCACCAATGGTTGATAAAGCGCTCGGCACCGGCGGACGCAAGTCCGACAAGGACCTCAAGATCCGCGTCAAATCGGCCAAGGGCCGCAAGGTCAGTTCGACCATCTGGCTCGAACGCCAGTTGAACGACCCCTATGTGGCCCGCGCCCGCGCCGAAGGCCTGCGCTCGCGCGCCGCGTTCAAGATTCGCGAGATGGACGAAAAGCACAAGCTGTTCCGCAAGGGCATGCGCGTCGTCGATCTGGGCGCTGCCCCCGGCGGCTGGAGCCAGATCGCGGCGACAGCCACTGGCTCCACCGATGCCAATCCGCTGATCGTGGGCATTGATTATCTGGAAATGGACAAGATCCCCGGCGTCATCCTGCTGCAAAAGGATTTCACCGACGAGGACGCGCCAGCCCAGCTGATCGCTGCCATGGGCGGCAAGAAGGCCGATCTGGTGATGTCCGACATGGCCTGGCCCACCACCGGCCACCGCCCGACCGACCATTTGCGCATCGTCCACCTGATCGAAATCGCCGCCGCCTTTGCGCTCGACGTGCTGGCCCCCAACGGCGCTTTCGTCGCCAAGGTGTTCCAGGGCGGCACCGAGCATCAGCTGCTGGCCATGCTGAAGCGCCATTTCCGCACCACCTTCCATGCCAAGCCGCCCTCAAGCCGCGCCGACAGCGCCGAAGCCTACCTGATCGCCAAGGGCTTCAAGGGCAAGAATGAAACGGTTCCGGGCGAAGAGGAATATGACCGCTAGGTTTCGTACCAATCAACGATCATAACGCTGAACCTGCCCAACACTCGATTGTCACCCCGGCATGCGCCGGGGTGACACCGCGTTTTTGGGTGAAAAAGCGTGTTCAATGCGCCTGCAATTGATGCCCGGCGTTTTTCGGCAGCCGCAAAAACAGCACCGTTGAAATCAGGCACATCCCGGACAGGATGTAGAAGGCCAAGTGGAAATCTTCGAGGGCCAGGCCGCCACCGCGCACCGCGTTGCTCGCTTCAAGAATGCCACCGCCCAGCGCCACGCCCAAGGCAATCGAGAGCTGGGTGGACACCTGGCTCATCACATTGGCCTGTCCGGCATCCTTGTCGTCGATATCGGCGAACACGAAGGCGTTGCTGCCGGTCCAGAAGATCGACTGCCAGAACCCGACAAACACCAGCACGCACACGATCAGCGCCACGGCCGTCTGCGGCGTATACAGCCCCATAGCGAGCAGCCCGCAGGCGGAAATGCCGGTGGACAGCGCCAGTGCGGTGCGAAAGCCCATGCGCTTGAACACGCCATTGGCCAAAAACTTGGCGATGATCGCGCCAACCGCGCCGGCAAAGGTAATCATGCCCGACTGGAACGGGGTATAGCCAAAGCTCAGCTGCAGCATCAGCGGAAACAGGAACGGGATCGCCCCTTGCCCGAGCCGGAAGAACGTCCCGGCCACCACGGCGCTGCGAAAGAACGGAAAGCGCAGCAGTCGCAGATCAAACAGCGGAAATTCGGTGGACAGCGCATGGCGGGCATAAAGGAACGCCAGGGCAATCCCCATTATGGTCGCCATAACGCCGATCAACGGAGGCAGGGCCGGCAGGCTGATCACCGAGGTTCCGAACGCGAACAGCGCAAACGCCGGCCCGGCAAGGGCAAAACCCTTGAAGTCGATCCGGCGCGGCGCATTGCGCATGGTCTCCGGCAGGAACCGGCTGACCAGCGCCACGCCCAGCACCCCGATTGGCACGTTGATCAGGAAAATCCAGTGCCAGCTTAAATAGGTGGTCAGGAAACCACCAAACGGGGGCCCGACAATCGGCCCGATCAGTCCGGGAATGGTCAACCAGGCCATGGCATTGACCAGGTCATGCCGGGGCGTCGAGCGCACCAGCACCAGCCGCGCCACTGGCGTCATCAGCGCCCCGCCCATGCCCTGCAGAAACCGCGCGCCGACAAAGGCGAACAGCGAGTTGGAAAACGCACAGGCAATCGAGCCAAGTACGAACACGATCATCGCCACGCGAAACACATTGCGTGCGCCGAAGCGGTCCGCCATCCAGCTGCTGATCGGGATGAAGATCGCCAGTGCCACCAGATAGGCCGTCAGCGCCAGTTTCAACGAAATCGG
The DNA here is from genome assembly GCF_039927955.1 of Devosia sp. GTDB lineage: Bacteria > Pseudomonadota > Alphaproteobacteria > Rhizobiales > Devosiaceae > Devosia. The sequence goes on from NZ_JBDSUA010000075.1 coordinate 20,288, forward strand.
ATCGGTGCCGATGTCACGGGCGATCGCGGCCAGCGAAGTGGCGATCACCGTGGAGTCCATGTTTTCCATGAACAGGGCGGTGGCAAGAATGAGGGGGGTAATACGCGACACTATGATAGCCGGGCGGAACAGGCCGCGCGGTCACTCCTTTGCAATAACGATTGGCCGATGGCCCGAAACATCCGCACCGGCATTGGCCGGCAACCAAAGATACAGCAGGCCACCGACCGCGCTCAACCCGCCGACCACAAAGAATGCCGTCTGAAAATCGATCAGCGACAGCGTGCCGCCATGCATATTGCTGCTCAGCTCCAGAATGGCGCCGGCCACGGCCACGCCCGAGGCGATGCTGAGCTGCTGGCTCACCGCAACGATCGCCGTGGCCTGGCTGGCCTCTTCATTGTCGATATCGGCATAGCCCAGCGCATTGGAACCGGTGAAGAAAAACGAGCGCAATACGCCGCCGACCAGCAGCACCAGCATCAACAGGAATTGCGGGCTATCCGCATGAAACAGGCCTTGCGTCGCAATCAGCACCCCGCCCATGAAGCCACAAATCACCAGCACCGGCTTGAACCCGAACCGCGCAAACATCCGCTCGGTCAAAAACTTCGACAGGATGGCGCCAACCGCGCTGATAAAGGTGATCAGGCCTGATTGAAACGGCGACAGGCCAAACCCCAGCTGCAGCATCAGCGGCAGCAGGAACGGCACGGCACCAACGCCGATGCGAAACCATGAACCGCCCAGAATCGCCGAGCGAAACAGCCGATGCCGGAACAGCGTCGGATCGAGCAGCGGAAACTTGGTGCGCTTCGCGTGCCACAGGTAAAGGATCGCCGCCACCACGCCGACCGAGATGGTCAGATAGCCATAAACGATCGGCAGCGCCGGCAGGCTGACTACCGACAGGCCGAAGATAATCCCGGCAAACGCCACACTCAGCAGCGCAAAGCCGACGAAATCGATCGGTCGCGGATTGCGTGCATCCACCACATCCAGAAACCGCGTCGCCAGCACAATGCCCGCCGCGCCAATCGGGATATTGACCCAGAAAATCCAGTGCCAGCTCAGATAGGTGGTCAAAAACCCGCCGACCACCGGCCCGGTGATCGGTCCGATCAGCGCCGGGATGGTCAACCACGCCATTGCCGAAACCAATTCGTTCCGCGGCGTCGATCGCACCAGCAGCAAGCGCCCCACCGGCGTCATCATCGAGGCGCCAACGCCCTGGAAAAACCGTGAAATAACAAAGGATTCCAGCGAAAACGAAAACGAGCACGCCAGCGAGCCGAGCATGAACACAAAGATCGCCAGCCGGAAGATGTTCTTGGCGCCAAACCGGTCGGCCATCCAGCCGCTGATCGGGATGAAAATCGCCAGCGCCACGAAATACGAGGTCAGCGCCAGCTTCAACGCCACCGGCTCCGAGCCGATATCGGTCGCAATCGCTGGCAGCGATGTGGCAATCACCGTCGAGTCCATCTGTTCCATGAACAGGGCAACGGCCAATATGAGTGGGGTGACGCGGATCACGAGGTCTGCCGGGAGGACTAAAGGAATGCGCTGGCGCGCCAGCGCTTTATGAACCCTCATCCAGCCGCTGAATAGATAGCATACGAACAATTTTTCCGGACGGAACGTTCTTCGGCTGTCGATGCGCCAGCCAATCACATAAGGCCGGCAGGGATAGCCGAGCCTTTTCCCCTCCGATGCGATAGCCTCGCGGCGAATGGGATGAAGCAATGACCGACGACAAGGCCGCGCACTGGGAAAATGTCTACAACAACAAGGGGGACCAGGAGGTCAGTTGGTTCGAAGACAGCCCGCACCTGTCGCTGCGCCTGATCAACCAGGCGGGGGCAACGTCCGACGACGCCGTTGTTGATGTTGGCGGCGGCGCATCGCGCCTGGTTGATGCCCTGGTTGCCAACGGGCAGGCGCACATCACTGTTCTGGATCTTTCGGCCGCCGCGCTGGATCGCGCCAGGTCGCGACTGTCCGGGGCCAGGCAGGTCGATTGGGTCGTTTCTGATATCACCACATGGTCGCCGCCCAGGCAGTTCAATATCTGGCATGATCGGGCGGCATTTCACTTTCTGACCACCCCCGCCGACCAGCAGGCCTATAGTGCCGTTCTTCGGGCGGCGCTACCGCCCGGTGGCGTCGCCATTATCGGCACCTTCGCTCTCGATGGCCCGGAAAAGTGCAGCGGTCTGCCTGTTGCGCGCTATGACGCGCCGTCCTTGTCGGCGGTGCTGGGGGAGGATTTCTCACTGCTTTCAAGCCTGCTTCACCAACACTCAACACCGTGGGGCGCCATCCAGCGGTTCCATTTTGCCACCTTTCGCCGGCGCTAGCCGACATCCGCGCCATGCGTTCGGCCCCCTATGCAAAGGACCGGGGCGGTGCTATTGACCCACGCCAACCTGAACCCGGCGAGTCATCGTTCACCCGGTTCAAACTCCAACATTTCTGATCGATATCAGAAGGCAGGAAGGGTCTGGCCTTGGCGAAAATCATTACCACCATCACCGGCGATACGGCGCTGACCTTTGACGACGTGCTGCTGCAGCCGGCGCGCTCCGATGTGCTGCCCGGCGAGACCGATATCGGCACCTATGTCACCAAGGACATCGCGCTAAACCTGCCGATCCTGTCCTCGGCGATGGATACCGTCACCGAAAGTGCCATGGCCATTGCCATGGCCCAGGCCGGCGGCATGGGCGTCATCCACAAGAACCTCACCGCGACCGAGCAGGCCGAACAGGTTCGCGCCGTGAAGTCATTCGAAAGCGGCATGGTGGTCAACCCGATCACCATTGGCCCCGATGCCACGCTGGCCGATGCTCTGTCGCTGATGCAGGTCAATCGCATTTCCGGTATTCCAGTTGTCGAGAACGGCGGCACCGGCGGCCGCATGATCGGCAAGCTGGTCGGCATTCTCACCAACCGCGACGTGCGCTTTGCCTCCCATCCTGCCCAGCGCATCGCCGAACTGATGACCCACGAGGGTCTGATCACCGTCCGCGACGGTGTCTCCAAGGATGAAGCCAAGGTGCTGCTGCACAAGCACCGCATCGAAAAGCTGCTGGTCGTCGACAATGACTATCGCTGCGTCGGCCTGATCACCGTCAAGGACATCGAAAAGGCCCAGCTCAATCCCAACGCCGTCAAGGACGATCAGGGCCGCCTGCGCGTCGCTGCCGCTTCCACCGTCGGCGATCAGGGCTTCGAGCGTTCGCTGGCGCTGATCGATGCCGGCGTTGACCTCTTGGTCATCGATACGGCGCACGGCCATTCGGTGCGCGTCGCCGAAGCCGTTGAACGCATCAAGCGCGAAAGCAATTCCACCCGCATCGTTGCCGGCAATGTCGCCACCGCCGAGGCCGTCAAGGCGCTCATCGATGCTGGCGCCGACTCGATCAAGGTCGGCATCGGCCCGGGCTCGATCTGCACGACGCGCATTGTCGCTGGTGTCGGCGTTCCCCAGCTTGCCGCCGTCATGGCCTGTGCCGAAGAAGGCGCCAAACAGGGCATTCCGGTCATCGCCGATGGCGGCATCAAGTTCTCCGGCGATATGGCCAAGGCCCTCGCCGGTGGCGCTGCCTGCGTCATGGTCGGCTCGCTGCTGGCCGGCACAGATGAAAGCCCCGGCGAAGTTTATCTCTACCAGGGCCGCTCCTATAAATCGTATCGCGGCATGGGCTCCGTTGGCGCCATGGGCTCAGGCTCGGCCGATCGCTATTTCCAGCAAGACGTGCGCGACCAGATGAAACTGGTTCCGGAGGGCATTGAAGGCCAGGTACCCTATAAGGGCTCGGCCGGCGCCGTACTCCACCAGCTTGCCGGTGGCCTGCGCGCCTCGATGGGCTATACCGGCGCCCACAACCTGCAGGACTTCCGCGACAATTCCGTCTTCGTCAAAATCTCCGGCGCCGCCCTCAGCGAAAGCCACGTCCACGACGTCTCCATCACCCGCGAAGCCCCCAACTATCGCGGCGGGCGCTAGACTCGGTCTGTCCCTCGCCCCTTGAGGGAGAGGGACAGAAATTCTGCGTTCAGCAGAATTTCAGGGTGAGGGGTTCACTCCGCTGGTAACCAGATCGCGAAAGTACCGCCACCCTCACCCCTTGGGCACCCTCTCCCCACAGCGGGTGCCACCGATCTGTCCCCTTTGTCCATCTTCTCCCCGCCTGCAAAACCTCCGGCATAATCCATCCATTCCCAGGCAAGACTGCGCGCTCGCGACGAACGGACGGCTTGGGAACGACCGGCGGAGATTGGGGTCGCCTGATCTCGGCGGGAGGAAAGTCGGCGCGTGGGTCTGCGATAATGGCCCACACGAACCGGACCCGTCCAAAATCCCGGTGCGTGCGGGGAGGCGTGCCTCGTTTTCTAAACTACCCATGAGGCAAGCCTCGCCGCATGCTCTGCAGTCCAGCCAACCGCCCGGTGATCCCGCGCGGCAAATTTGCATGCCCATCGGAACCGATTCCGTTACAAGCCCTTAGCCTCAGACCCCCAATCTCTCCCGGAGCTTGATCGTGACGCTCACCGCCAAGCTGCTCATTCTCGCTATCGCCGCCCAGGTCCTGCTGACCGTCGTCGTGCTCGTGCTCATGGGCCTTCAGCGTGTGCCGATGGTGATGAGCGGGGAGATTGCGATCAAGGACATCGCCGTCGACCGCGATGCCTACCCCCTCAAGGCCAAACTGCTGTCCAACAATTTCGACAATCAGTTCCAGCTCCCGGTATTGTTCTACGTCGGCGCGCTGCTCAGCCTTGTTGCTGGCGGTACCGGCTGGGTCGAAATCGTCCTCGCCTGGCTGTTTGTCCTCCTGCGTTATGTCCATGCGGCGATTCATATTTCCACCAATCGGGTGCATCGGCGCTTCGCCGCCTACACCGCCGGGCTTGCGGTTCTGGGCCTGCTGTGGCTATGGCTGGTCCTGCGTCTCGTCTTTTTTGCCCCGAGTATCTGATCCATGCGCCTTCCCGGTCGCCTGTCTGCCGCCATCGATGTGCTGACCGATGTCGAAACCCGCAAGCGCCCGGTCTCCGAAGCGCTCAAGACCTGGGGCCTCGCCAACCGCTTCGCCGGGGCCGGGGATCGCGCCGCCATCGGCAATCTGGTCTATGACGCGCTGCGCCGCCGTGCCTCGCATGGCTTCATCATGGGCGATGACAGCCCGCGCGCCCTGGTCCTCGCCGTCGCCGTCCGCGATTGGGCCGAAACCCCCGAAGCGCTGAACGCCAGTTTTGTGGGCGATGCTCACGCCCCCGCGCCGTTGACCGACGACGAAATCGCCCGCCTGACATCCGATGTGCTGGCGTCCGCGCCCGACCACATCCGCGCCGATATGCCGGAATGGCTGATGCCATCGCTCGAACAGACTTTCGGCCCCTCTTGGGTCGCCGAGGGCGAAGCCATGGCCGGCCGCCCGGCGCTCGACCTGCGCGTCAACACCCTCAAATCTACCCGCGAACGGGCGCTGAAAAGCCTGTCCCGCTTCACCCCCGAACAATCGGCCATCGCCCCCAACGGCATCCGCATGGATGCCGGCAGCCGCGATAGCCGTACCCCCAATGTCACCACCGACGAGGGCTACCTCAAAGGCTGGTTCGAAGTGCAGGATCAGGGCAGCCAGATGGTGGCCACTTTGGTAGGCGCCAGGCCCGGCGAACAGGTGCTGGACCTCTGCGCCGGCGCCGGCGGCAAAACCCTGGCGCTCGCCGCCGCCATGCAGAACAAGGGCCAGATTTTCGCCTTCGACAGCGATCGCAGCCGGCTGGCGCCGATCTATGATCGCCTCAAGCGCAATGGTGCCCGCAACGTGCAGGTCCGCGCCCCGCAGGATGGTGCGCTGGATGATCTGCTCGGCAAGATGGATCGCGTCGTCGTCGATGCGCCCTGCACCGGCACCGGCACCTGGCGTCGCCGCCCCGATACCAAATGGAAACTCTCGCCCGAACTGCTGGCACAGCGGGTCGCCGAGCAGGCGGCAATTCTGGATGACGCAGCACGCTACGCGAAAGTCGGCGGCACGCTGATCTACATTACCTGCTCTATCCTGCCCGAGGAGAACGACCAGCAGCAGGTGGCATTCTTGGCGCGCCACGCAGGCTTCGCCGCGCTCGCACCCACCGACATCTGGACCGCCAATTTGTCGGTCCCAATGCCCGATGGCGTCGTCTCCAAAGCTGGTGGCATCATGCTGACCCCGCACCTGACCCAGACCGACGGATTTTATTTCGCGGCCTTCACGCGCACAGCGTGAACCGCCAGCACCCGACGCGCGTTTAAGCGCCAGAAACACCGATCTGGATGGCTGAAATGAGCATCGCGTCACTCGCCGACTACAAGACCCCGCAACCTTGGCTGATCCTCGCGGCCTTCATCGTTGTGGTGGTGGCGGTCGGCGGCCTGATCGGCACGCAATCGATCCCCGGCACCTGGTATGAGGGCCTGACCAAACCCCCGTTTAATCCGCCCAACTGGATTTTCGGACCTGTCTGGTTCACGCTCTACGTGATGATCGCCGTTGCCGGCTGGCGCATTTTCATGATCGACCGCAACAGCACCGCGATGAAAATCTGGTACGGCCAGATGGCGCTGAACTGGGCCTGGTCGCCGATCTGGTTCAAGCTGCAACTGATCTGGCCGGCTTTCGTCGTCATCGTCGCCATCTGGCTGCTGCTCATCGCCTTCATCGTCACCGCCCGCAGGCTCGACAAGACCTCGGCCTGGCTCTTCGTGCCGTACCTGGCATGGGTCAGCTTCGCCAGCCTGTTGAATCTATCAATCGGAATTTTGAACTAAGTCGTTGATAAGTCTAATTTATCACGCGGTGAAAAGAGCATGTTCGGATCAAGCCGACGTGGCCTTCGGCCCATATCCGCTCTCGCGCATCCGCGCCCAGCGAATAATCGGCTCCTCCAGATACTTGAACGACAACGACCCCGCCACGATCGAAATCGCCACCACCAGAGCCACGCCCAGCGCGAAATACCCCTGATCCGGGGCATTGGAGACTGGCGGCAGCCACAGGCGCTGGACCAACTCGATCGCCAGGACATGCCAGACATAGATGCCGAACGAAATGCTCGCCAGATAACGCACTAGCCGATTATCGAGCATTACTCCAACGAACCGCGTCGATGGCGTCACCGCGAGAAACGCACCCAACGCCAGCGGCAGAAGCGGGAACGAGTAGGGCACCCCGAACAGCCCATAATCCTCGACACTGCCCCGCATCCACGTCTGCAGGATCAGGTAGATCGCCACGGCTCCGCTCAACAGGCTCAGCGCATCGAACGCCAGATGGCGGAGCCGCGCCAGCTTCACCTGCAGGCCCGCGGCCAGTGCGCCAACGGCGAAAATCACAAACATGCTGAACGGGTTAAACCGCGGCATCCAGGTCTTGGCGCCGCCCTGCAGGCCATAATCCCAGCCGGAATTGGCCTTGTCGACATGCACGAAATTGACGAACAGCCAGTGCAGCCCGAGCGTAGCCGCTATCACCACGAGCCAAGTAATCCACACCAGCCAGTACTGGCGTATGATGCGGCTGGCCCAGAACATCAGCGCAAAGCCAAGCGGCAGGAACACATAGGACGACACTTCAAAGCCGATCGACCACAGCGGCCCATTGACCTCCACCGGAAACAGCGTGGTCCAGTGCCAGTCGCTGATCAGCAACATGCCGGACAGGTAGCGTAGCGCCAGCCAGCCATCGAGCCGATAGTGAAATACCGTGACTGTCAAAATGAAGGTGACCGTCATCGCCAGCCAGAACCCCGGCAGAATGCGCGCCGCCCGGCGCTGCACGTAAATCCGCAGCGAAGGCATCGCGGCGCCCTGATCAAGGCTCTTCCAGAACGGCCGTGCGAGCAGATAGCCGGACAGCACGAAAAACATCGCCACGCCCAGCCCGCCGATAATGCCGAACACCCCGGTCCAACCCAGGAGGTCAAAATTCCGCGAATATCCCATATGCTGCAAGCAGTGGTGCAGCATCACCACGAAACAGGCGGTGCAGCGCAGGAAATCAGCGCCCAGCAAGCGGTTCTCGGAATCCAAGTCGACGTCCCCCTCGGTCGAATTTGGCGCACGCTATGCGAAGGGCAGCGCGTGGGGAAGGGCGCAACCCAACAATGCACACCACCATCTTGCGCAATCCGGGGCCTTTCGCTAAAGCCTCGCCATGAGCGAGCAACCCGGCACACCCCCAGATTCCATCCTGATCGTCGACTTCGGATCGCAGGTCACGCAACTGATCGCGCGACGCATTCGCGAGACCGGCGTCTACTGCGAAGTTCACCCGTTCAACAAGTCAGCTGCAGCATTCAAGGCGATGCAGCCCAAGGGCATCATCCTCTCTGGTGGCCCCGCCTCGGTCACCGAAGAAGGCAGCCCGCGCGTCCCGCAGGACATCATCGATGCCGATCTGCCGATCATGGCCATCTGCTACGGGCAACAGACCTTCTGCCTCCAGCTTGGCGGCAAGGTCGAGGGCGGCCACCACCGCGAGTTCGGCCGCGCCGATGTCGAAATCCTCGAACCCAGCGCGCTCTATGAGGGCGTCTGGTCCGTCGGCGGCCATTACCCCGTCTGGATGAGCCATGGCGACCGCGTCACCGAACTGCCCGAGGGCTTCAAGGTGATGGCGACGTCGCCCAATGCGCCCTTCGCCATTGCCGGCGACGAAAGCCGCAAGCGCTACACCACTATGTTCCACCCCGAAGTGGTCCACACGCCCGATGGCGGCAAGCTGCTGGCCAATTTCGTCCACAACATCGTCGGCCTGAAATCCGATTGGAACATGGCCGCCTACCGCTCCAAGATGATCGAAAAGATCCGCACCCAGGTCGGCAAGGGCAGGGTGATCTGTGGCCTCTCCGGCGGCGTTGATTCCTCCGTCGCTGCCGTGCTGATCCATGAGGCCATCGGCGATCAGCTGACCTGCATTTATGTCGACCATGGCCTGATGCGCCTCAATGAGAGCGAACAGGTCGTCACCATGTTCCGCGATCAATACAATATCCCGCTGGTCCACGTGGATGCGTCCGAAGTGTTCCTGCGCGAGCTGACCGGGCAGGTTGACCCCGAAACCAAGCGCAAGATCATCGGTCGCCTGTTTATCGAGACCTTCGAGGCCGAAGCCAAAAAGCTCGGCGGCGCGCAATTCCTCGCGCCGGGACCGCTCTATCCCGACGTCATCGAATCCGTCTCGTTCACCGGCGGCCCCTCGGTCACCATCAAGTCCCACCACAATGTCGGCGGCCTGCCCGAACGCATGAACATGCAACTGGTCGAGCCGCTGCGCGAACTGTTCAAGGACGAAGTGCGCGTCCTCGGCCGCGAACTTGGGCTGCCGGAAAGCTTCATCGGTCGCCACCCGTTCCCCGGCCCGGGTCTGGCCATCCGTTGCCCGGGCGGCATCACCCCGGAAAAGCTCGATATCCTGCGCCAGGCCGATGCCATCTATCTTGATGAAATCCGCAAGTCGGGCCAGTACGACAAGATCTGGCAGGCCTTCGCCGTGCTGCTGCCGGTGCAAACCGTCGGCGTCATGGGCGATGGCCGCACCTACGAATTCGTCTGCGCCCTGCGCGCCGTGACCTCCGTCGATGGCATGACCGCCGATTTCTACCAGTTCGACATGAACTTCCTCGGCAAAACCGCTACCCGCATCATCAACGAAGTGCGCGGCATCAACCGCGTGGTCTATGACGTAACATCAAAGCCACCCGGCACGATCGAATGGGAATGAGAACCGGCGCCAGCTTTGGCCGACGCAAATCTGGTCCACAGGACCAGATTTAGTATCGAACGCCTGACACCTGGGCTCGAAAGTCCGGCGCTGCTGCTGCCTCCGCACAAGCCGCCCTCACACAGGTGCGGAGCCAGCGATGCGCCGGATCGGCATCCACGCGTGGATGCCAGAGCAGCGATACGGTAATTTCCGGCGCGGCAAACGGCAGGGCAAAGCTGTGCAAGTCCGCCCGCAGATTGCCGGTGTGGCGCTCCGGCACGCTGGCAATCAGGTTCGAACCGCGGATCAGCGCCAGCGCTGCCGCAAATCCATCGACAATGCTCACGATCTCCCGCTCCAACCCAAGCGGCGCCAGCGCTTGATCGATCAGCCCGGTATCCAATCCCCGCCGCGACACCAGTACATGCCGTCCAGCGGCAAACCGGGCCGCCGTCATCGTGTTCTCGGCCAGCGGATGCCCGATCCGCACGACGCCGATGAACCGGTCGTGGAACAAGGCCTGCGTCCGGAGTTCCGGCCCGCTGCTATCGGTGATTACGCCAGTCTCCAGATCGACCGATCCGTCGCGCAGCGAGGCGCTTTCCTGTTGCGGCTTCTGTACAAAACGCAGCCGCACGCCCGGCGCCTCCCGGCCGATCTGCTCGATCAATGCAGCCCCAAAATTTTCCACAAATCCATCACTGGTCCGCAGCGTGAACGTGCGAACCAGCTGCTTCAGGTTCAGCCTCGCAGCGGGCCGCAACACCGCTTCGGCGTCTTGCACCAGTTGCGCCACCCGCTCGCGCAGCTCCGTGGCACGCGGTGTTGGCACCAGCCCACGTCCAGCCCGCACCAGCAATGGGTCGCCCGTGGTCTCGCGCAGTCGGGCCAGAGCCCTGCTCATCGCCGAGGGGCTGAGTCGCAGCCGTTGCGCGGCCCGGGCCACGCTGCCTTCGGCCAGCAGCACGTCCAGGGTGATCAGCAGATTGAGGTCAGGCATCGACATGGGCCACATCATAGCAGGCGTTTGATGCACGAATAGAGTGCAAATGCTGCGCCTTCCGCCATGCAATGCCCAACGCTAATTTCCAGGCAACGCCTTTGCCATTGGAACAATCATGGAACAGCTCAGCAAAAATCCCGACAAAACCGCTTCTGCGACAGGGGCGCTGACGGCACTCTCGTTATCGATGTTGCTCGCGTCTCTGGGTACCAGCATTGCCAATGTCGCATTGCCGACTCTCGCCCAGACCTTCGACGCCGCGTTTCAAGACGTGCAATGGGTGGTGCTGGCCTATCTGCTGGCCATCACCACGCTGATCGTCAGCATCGGCCGTCTTGGCGATCTCATCGGTCGGCAGCGGCTTCTGCTGGTTGGCATCGCCATTTTTACACTGGCCTCCACGCTATGCGGCATAGCGCCGTCGCTCTGGCTTCTGTTGATTGCGCGGGCCGGGCAGGGGGTGGGCGCCGCTATCATGCTGGCGCTGACCATGGCATTTGTCGGCGAGACCGTACCAACAGCACGTATCGGCAGCGCCATGGGCCTGCTCGGCACCATGTCGGCCGTCGGCACCGCGCTTGGACCGTCGCTGGGCGGCGTCCTGATCGCCACCATCGGCTGGCGATTCATCTTCTTGATCAATCTGCCGCTGGGCGCGGTGGCTCTGCTGCTGGCCTGGCGTTACCTGCCCGCCGGCCGCGGCGTCCTAAAAGCCGATCGCCAGCGCTTCGACGGTCTCGGCACCGTAGTTCTCGGGGTGTCGCTGGCCGCCTACGCACTCGCCATGACCCTCGGTCGTGGCACGTTTGGCGCGCTCAACCTCGTCCTGCTGCTCGCCTTTGTCGCGGGCGGCTGCCTGTTCGGTCTGGTCGAGGCCAAGGCAAAGTCACCACTGCTGCCCCTGGACCTGTTCCGCGACGCCAGGCTTTCGGCAGGCCTCGCCGTCAGCCTGCTGGTTTCGACGGTGATGATGGCAACGCTGGTGGTCGGTCCATTCTACCTCTCCCGCGCCGTGGGCCTTGCCGCCGCCATGGTCGGTCTGGTGATGTCGATCGGTCCGATCATTTCGGCTTTCACCGGCCTTCCGGCTGGCCGCCTCGTCGACTATCTCGGCCCAGCGTCCACAGTTATTGTCGGTCTGGTGGTCATGCTGATTGGCGCCGCCGCATTGGCCACGCTGCCGATCATCATGGGCATGCTTGGCTACGTCATCGCCGTCGCCATACTCACGCCCGGCTACCAGCTGTTCCAGGCCGCCAACAACACCGCAGTGATGAAAGGCGTGCCGTCCGACCAGCGTGGCGTAATTTCCGGCATGCTCAATCTGTCACGCAATCTCGGGCTGGTCACCGGCGCTTCGGTAATGGGTGCAGTGTTCGCCGCCGCCTCGTCCACCACCGATATCACCACTGCACCACCGGCCGCCATTGCCACCGGCCAGCAGCTTACCTTCGCTCTCGCGGCGGCGCTGATCGCCGCCGCCATCGCCCTTGCACTGGGCGGCGGCGCCTTGGCCCGACGCCGCCCGACGTGATCGCTCCTTCAGCATCTGCCCAAAATATCGGTCGACAGATTGGATCAACCAGCCATCGACCGTCCGCATATAGGCCAGTGCCGCGTTCTGATACATTTGGTGGGTCATGCGGCTCGGTGGTCTGATCGAGGCGTTGACCGACCGGGCCGGCAAACGGCCCGCAGCGGAGTAGGGATCATGTCAGGTAAACCAGTACTCGAACGGTTGCAGGTCAAGGCCGCGCGGACCATTGCCGTGCTCGCCGCCGATGGGGAACTGGACACAGCCATAGGCGGCGCTGACCGGCGGGGGTCTGCGGGCCAGGCTGATGTGGTGCTGGTGTTCCTGCGTAGCCGGGCCGACCTTCGCCGTCAGCTTGGCGTGCTGCCAGCCACGCTCCGGGCCGATGTCATCCTCTGGATCGCCTATCCGAAGCTGACGTCAAAACTGGCTGGCGATCTCAATCGCGATGCCATTCACGGCCTGGTCGAGCAATTCGGCCTCTCCACCGTCACCCAGATAGCCATCGACGCCGATTGGTCGGCAATGCGCCTCAGGCGCCACGGCTGATGGCAATCGCCGCTGAGCTGTGCATGGGTCATACTCACCCTTGACCACGCCGTATCCTGGCTCTAAAACGGAACAAATAGGGAACGTATGGGTTCGTCATGGATATGCAGCTCGACTTTTTCGGCCGCCCGTCGGTCCGCGACAGCAACTCTGCGGTAGATGCTGAACACCGCTATTATTTCACGCTCCTGCCGCCGCCCGCGCTGGCCCAGGACATCGAGCGCGGCGCGCGGATACTGGCTCGGCGGCACAATAGCCGGCAACCAACCCGGGCCGATCGCCTGCATGTGTCGCTCAATGGCGTTCATATGGGCGAACCGATGGATACAGGCGACATCGAGGATGCCATGGCGGTCGGTGCCGCCATTCGCCGCCCGTCCTTCGATCTGGCCTTTGATCGCGTCCAGACTTTTGGCCGCGCCAGGGGCGCCGCGCAATTCCCAGTGGTGCTGTCGTCATCGCAGCCAGATCGGGAGCTGGACCGGCTGTACGGGGATATCTTCCGCGCCATGCAATCTCACGGCATGCGCGTCGGTCCGCGGTCCATCGAACCGCACATGACGATTTTCTACGCGAGCGAGCGTGTGCCGGACATTGTCATGCGTCGTCCGTTTCGCTGGCGGGTCAGCCACTTCTGGCTGCTCCATACGGTGCGCGGCCATCGCAACCCGGAGATACTCGGCGAATGGGCGCTTGGCGGGCTGTAAAGCCGTTTCTGACTGGACGCGGCCAAACACTGTCACAGTCTTCGTGCGAGATGCTCGAACTATGACCGGATCTGGATTGCGGTATTGTCGGGTCCATATTCGCGCACTAGCTCATAGAGCACTGCTGCGTTTTCGGGGTCTAGCCGCACGCAGCCATGCGAAGCCGGTGTGCCCAGCGCGCGCAGATGCGTGGTGCCATGGATCGCGTAGCCGCCATGGAAGAAGATGGAGTAGGGCATTGGCGCATTGTCATACTTCTTGGAGTAGTAACGGCGCGCCATGCGGATCGGCTCGTAATTGCCGGTCGGTGTATGATAACCGCGCTTGCCGGTTGAAACGTCCCACCGATACTGCACATCACCATCAACGCTGACGGCCATCGACTGGTCGGAGATGTCGACGACAATTGAAACCGTCCTGGCAAAGGCAGGGACGGCGCCAAACATCAAGGCCAGCGCCACAAAAAGTACACGCACCATAATAACGCCCCGTCAAAAACTGGCGACATTGTGGCGTAGTTTTGTAAGACGTCAATTAAACCCGAAAAAATCCGGATGTTAGTATTAATCGGGCCCTGAATTCGGCCAAAAATGCGCCTCTGCGATGCATTTTGCAACGAAACCGCCTAGCTGCGGCCGTCAGCACCAATAGTCTGCACGTCTTCCAGCCGCACAAACCTGAACCCTTTCGCCTTCAACGCCAGGATGCCAGCGGCAATTCCCTGGCCAGAGGGGCGCTTGGGCTGGTTCATATGGGCAATGATCACGTCGCCATCATGGGCGCTGATCATCTGCGATTGCGCCTTGGGCGCGAACACCGAGGCTCCATAGTCGGCATTGAGCGAAAATCCCGCCACGCCCAGACCCATGCTGGAAATCAGCGGCAAAGCGGCAGGGCTGTATTCGGCGGTTGCATCGCGATACCAGTGCGGCGCCGGTGCGGCGCTCGCTACCAGGGCATCGGCGCCCCCCTTGATCTCGGCGGCGATCGCTTCGAGCGTTCCGGCCGGCTTGATCCCGTAAACCGTTTCACTGCCCAGCACCGCCGGTACATGTTCGGCGCCATGGTCTTCCAGCTCAAACAATTGCGGATACGCCACGAGCGTGCGCACCACATCGGGATTGGCGAGCATCCATTTGCGCGTCAAAAACAGCGTTGCCGGAATTTCATTGTCGATCAGCGTGTCGATGATCCGCAGATCGGTGGCCCCGCCACAGGCGTCCAGTGTCAATGCCACTTGCGGATGGCCGGAGCCACCCTTGGCGATATGCAACACCGGTTCCAGCAGATCATTGGCCGAGGCGGGCAGGGTGGAGGCCAGCAAGAGCAGCAGCAAAGGTACGAGCCGCATCGTTGGCTCCGAAGGGGTTGACGCCGTTTTTCTATACGCCTTCGCTTGCCTGGCCGCGATGGCATTTTTTTCACAGCGATGGTCGGTTTTGGGCCGTCTTTCGCCGCAATCGGCGTAAATCCCCATCAGTGTTTGCATTCCGGGGTGCGCGTGATAATTGTGCGCCCGAATTCAGACCGATCCCGTTCAGGCGTTGCATGTCCCAAGATAACATTTTCCGCGAAGTTGATGAAGAACTCCGCTCCGATCGCATGCGCTCCGCCTGGAGACGCTTTGGGCCATTCGTCATTGGTGCCGCGGTTTTGGTCGTGGTGCTGGTCGGCGTCAATGAAGGCTGGTCGTGGTATCAGTCGTCAAAGTCCGCCGCGTCTTCGGATAAGCTCTACACCGCCTTTACCGCAGCCGATGGCGGCGATGTAGCTGCCGCCAAGACCGCGCTGGACGATCTGATCGCCACCGGTGCTGGGGGTTATCCGACGCTGGCCAAATTCCGCGAAGCCGGGCTGCTGGTCAAGGCAGGCAAGGCCGCCGACGCCATCACCGCGTACGACCAGTTGGCCAACGACGAAACCAATCCGCGCCTGCGCGAACTGGCGCTGGTGCTGTCCGGCACGTTGCAGGTCGATAACGGCACGCTGGCCGATGTCGAAGCCCGCGTGCAGAGTCTTGCCAACGATACCAGCCCGATGCGCAATGCCGCCCGTGAAGCCATGGGCCTGGCCCAGTACGAGGCGCAGAAATATACTGATGCGCAGGCCAGCTTCGAAGCAGCGCTTAACGATCCTTCGGCCCCCGATACTGTGCGCAACCGCATGAATTTCTATCTGGCGCAGATGCTGTCCGAAGGCTTGGTCAAGGCCAAGAGCGAGGCCGATGTGGCCGCTGACGCCATCGACAAGCTGGTCAACAGCGTCAAGGCGGATCCGGCCAATGCTACCGATACTCCTGCGGGTGCCAATGCACCTGCAGCGACCCCTGCCACTGATGCGGCTCCGGTCGTCGAGAAATAGCGGCCGCTTTGCCGTCTGAAGGACTGCGCATATATGACTGTCACCGTCGCTATCGTCGGCCGCCCAAACGTCGGCAAATCCACCCTGTTCAATCGGTTGGTGGGCCGCAAGATTGCGCTGGTCGATGACACGCCGGGCGTCACCCGCGATCGTCGTGAAGCCGAAGGCCGCATTGCCGACCTGACCTTCCGCGTGCTCGACACCGCCGGCTACGAAGACGTTACCGATGGCTCGCTCGAAGACCGCATGCGTCAGCAGACCGAGTTGGCGATCAAGGAAGCCGACGTCATCCTGTTCATGATCGACGCCCGCGCCGGCGTCGTCCCGCTCGATCAGCGCTTCGCCCAGGTGCTGCGCAAGGCCGGTAAAGCCGTGCATCTGGTCGGCAACAAGGCTGAAAGCACAGCCGCCGAAGCAGGGCTTGTCGAGGCCTTCAAGCTGGGTTTTGGTGAACCTATCGCGCTCTCGGCGGAACACGGTCTGGGCCTGAGCGAACTCTATTCCATCGTCTCGCAGGCCATCGACGTCGCCGCGGCCAATCTGGAAGCGGCGCAGATCGGCGATCTCGACGCGCTGCCCGAAGTCGACGTCGATATCACCGATGACATGCTCGAAGGCGAGGGCGACGAAGCCACGCTGCGCTGGAATCCCAAGCGTTACCTCAACGTCGCCATTGTCGGCCGTCCGAACGCCGGCAAGTCCACGCTGGTCAATCGCCTGGTCGGCGAAGACCGCGTCCTCGTCGGCCCCGAAGCCGGCATTACCCGCGACAGCATTCTGGTACCGTGGGAATGGGAAGGTCGGGTGATCAACCTGGTCGATACCGCCGGCATTCGCCGCCGCTCGCGCGTCACCGAAAAGCTGGAAAAGCTGGCAGTGGGCGATAGCCTGCGCTCCATCCAGTACGCTGAAGTCGTCGTGCTGTTGCTCGACGCCACAATGCCATTTGAAAAGCAGGATTTGCAGCTCGCCGATCTGGTCGAGCGCGAAGGCCGCGCCATGGTCATCGCCATCAACAAGTGGGACCTGGTCGAGGACAAGAACGCCGCTTTGGCCCATCTCAAGGAAGCCTGCGAACGCCTGCTGCCACAGGTGCGCGGCATTCCGATGGTCACGCTGTCGGGTCTGCAGGGCCGCAATATCGACAAGCTGATGGCCGCGATCTTCAAGATCGAGCGCAGCTGGAACTCGCACGTCTCCACCGCCCGGCTCAATCGCTGGCTGGCCGGCATGGTCGAGGGGCATCCGCCTCCGGCCGTCTCGGGTCGCCGCCTCAAGATCCGCTACATGACTCAGGCCAAGACCAGGCCGCCCAGCTTCATCCTCTTCGCCTCGCGTCCAGAGGCATTGCCGGCGGCCTATCTGCGCTATCTCACCAATGGCCTGCGTGAAGCCTTCGACATCCAGGGCGCCCCGATCCGCCTGTGGGTGCGTTCGGGCAGCACCAACCCCTACGATGATAAGGGTAAGCGGAAGATGGGTTGAGGGAACGTCGGGGTGTTGAGTTTTTCAACACCCGCAATCCCTCATTTTCTTCCATGGCCATAGCGACAGCGCCCAAATTGCCGGTATAACTGTCTGGCCACAAGCGACCCGATGCTGAGTGCGGGGCCGCCAACCAAGTGACGCCCTTGTTCGCCGAAATCCTGATTGTCGTCGTGCTGACCATCATCAACGGTCTCCTGTCCATGTCCGAACTGGCGGTGGTTTCCGCGCGCCCGGCCCGCCTGCGGGTGATGGCCGATCAGGGCAACAAGGGTGCCGAGGTCGCTCTGAAACTGGCAGAACACCCCGGACGGTTCCTGTCCTCGGTGCAGATTGGCATCACGCTGGTCGGCGTGCTCTCGGGTGCCTTTTCCGGCGCTACGCTGGGCCTGCGGCTCAATGCCGGCCTGCGCGAACTCGGCGTCGCCGCCAATGTTGCCGACGTGCTCGGTGTCGGCCTGGTTGTCGTCAGCATCACCTACCTGTCGCTGATTCTGGGTGAACTGGTGCCCAAGCAGATCGCGCTGCGCGATCCCGAAGGCGTCGCTGCGCGCGTTGCCCCGGCCATGAAGCTGCTCGCCGCTATCGGCTCGCCGGTTGTCTGGTTGCTCGATATTTCCGGTCGCCTGGTGCTGCGCCTGCTCGGACAGAGCGGGGAAAGCGAAGAGACGGTGACCGAAGAAGAGGTCAAGACCATCATCGCCGAGGCCACCACTGCCGGGGTGTTTGAAAGCGATGAACATTCCATGATTTCGGGCGTCATGCGCCTCGCCGATCGCTCGGCGCGCGGGCTGATGACGCCTCGTCTCGATGTCGAACTGATCGACCTCTCTGACGAGCCCGATGAAATTCGCAAGACCATCCTGTCGACCCATCGCTCGCGCCTGCTGGTGCAGGATGGGGACGCCGATTCAATCATCGGCGTGGTGGCGATCACCGACCTGCTCAGCGTCTTCGCCAATGGCCAGCCGCTCGATATCCGCAAATTCGTCCGTCCGGTGCCGGTGGTAATGGATCATGCTGACGCCCTCGACGTCGTCCGCGCCATCCGCAATTCAACGGTGCATATGGCGCTGGTCGTGGATGAATACGGCCATTTCGAAGGCATCGTCACCTCAGGCGATATTCTCGAAGTCATCACCGGCGTGTTCCAGGAAGAAACCGGCGACGACCCCGCACTGGTGCGGCGCGAGGACGGCTCCTATCTGGTGGCTGGCTGGATGCCGGTGGACGAATTCGGCGACAAGCTGGGCATTTCCATCCCCCGTGACGCCCGCTACGAAACGGTCGCCGGCTTCGTGCTGTCGATCATCAACCGTTTGCCCAAGGTCGGCGAAACTTTTGTCAGTGGCGGTTGGAAATTCGAGATCGTCGATCTGGATGGCCGCCGCATCGACAAGATTCTGATGACCAGCATGTCGTAGCGTTTGTCGCGCCGGCACCGCGCTAAAGCGCCATGCCAAACCAGGCTGACCGTGCATTGTGCTGCAGCGGCACAAAGCCGCCTTTCTGCCAGAAGGCAATACCGCCGCCATTGCTGGCGCTCACCCCAAGATGGATGCCGCGCACCCCGGCGCCGCGGGCATCGGCAATCCAGCGGTTTAGCAAACCCATGCCAACACCCTGGCCGCGTAGTCGGGCCCGCAGGTTCATGTGAATGTGTGCCGGGTAAGTCGCCACGATATTGGCAGGATCGGCCGGTGGCGCCATGATGGTCGCCACGCGCTGCCGGTCAGTCTCAGTCAGATCCAATGCCGGGTCGGCATAGCGCTGCCGCAGCGCCGGCCACCACTCACGCTCAAGCCGCGCAGCGAACGCATCCGTGTCGAACGTGCCCACGATATAGCCGGCTACGCCCTCATCGTCCTCGGCCACCATGGCGTGCTCTGGCTCGAGCACGCCATAGGGCGCCGCATAGACATGGCCAACAAGCTGACGATCATTGTGCAGTGCCGACGCATCATGCCCGCCAGCGCCTGTGACGAGGCAGATGTCGTAAAGCGCATCGAGATCGGCCGGCGTGTAGCTGCGCAGCGTCACCATGGTTCAGATTTCTTCGAACGC
Organism: Devosia sp.; assembly: GCF_039927955.1. Classification (GTDB taxonomy): domain Bacteria; phylum Pseudomonadota; class Alphaproteobacteria; order Rhizobiales; family Devosiaceae; genus Devosia. The sequence continues at coordinate 39,749 of NZ_JBDSUA010000075.1, forward strand.
ACCGGTGCGTATATCGAACAGCTTGCCGTTCACGCTCAGGGCGGGCGAAATCAGATCGACCAGCTTGGGCGCGATCTCGGCAGGGCGCGTCAGCGTATCCGGATCTTCGCCGGGAACCGCCTTGGCGCGCATCGCGGTGCGCATGGCGCCGGGATAGAACAGGTTGGTGCGCACGCTGGTCTGGTCCATTTCCCCGGCATAGGACTTGACCATGGCATCGACCGCCGCCTTGCTGGCAGCATAAAGCCCCCAATAAGGTCGGGCCGAACGGGCCGACGAAGACGAGACGAACACCGCGCGCCCGGCATCGGCCTGGCGCAGCAGCAGGTCCATGGACCGCAGCAGCCGGTAATTGGCGGTGACGTTGATCGCCATTACCTTGTCGAACTCTTCGGGCGTAATATGGGGCAGGGGGCTCAGCGTCCCCAGCATCGCCGCATTGGCGATCAACCCGTCAAGCGCACCCCAGCGCTCAAAGATTGCAGCGCCAAGCCGGTCGATCGCTGCCCCGTCCTTGAGGTCAAGCGGCACCAGCGTCGCGGACGATCCAAGATCCTGGATTTCATCATCCAGTTCTTCCAGCCCGCCCACCGTACGCGCCACCGCAACGACATGGGCGCCGCGGGCTGCCGCCTCGCGCGCCGCCGCATAGCCCAGCCCGCGCGATGCGCCGGTGACCAATACGACTTTACCAGCAAGATCCTTGTTCGACAGTGGGGCCTTCGTCTTCGCCATTAACCGGCCTCGCGCAGCAGGGAAATCTGTTTGGGCTCGTTCTTGGTGCGCCCATTGAGATCAGTCAACTGCGTCGGATAGTCGCCCGTGAAATAGTGGTCGGTGAACTGCGGCGCCTTGTTATTGCGCTTTTCCCCGCCCACCGCGTCGTAAAGCCCGTCGATCGACAGGAAAGCCAGCGAGTCGGCGCCGATGAATTTGCACATCGAGGCCAGATCCTTATGCTGGTTGGCCAGCAGCTTTTCCGGATCGGGCGTGTCGATACCGTAATAGTCCGAATAGAAAATCATCGGGCTGGCGACACGGATATGCACTTCCTTGGCGCCCGCTTCGCGGATCATTTGCACAATCTTGAGCGAGGTTGTACCGCGCACGATCGAGTCATCGATCAGCACCACGCGCTTGCCGGCTATTTCCGCGCGGTTGGCCGAATGCTTGAGCTTGACGCCAAAGGCACGGATCGACTGAGTCGGTTCGATGAAAGTGCGGCCCACATAATGGTTGCGGATAATGCCCAGCTCAAACGGAATGCCGCTGGCCTGGGCAAAACCAATCGCCGCCGGCGTGCCACCATCGGGCACCGGCACCACGACGTCCGCTTCGACCGGACATTCCTTGGCCAGGTTGATGCCCATGCGCTTGCGCGCGGTATAAACGCTGCGGCCGGCCACCATAGAGTCGGGACGGGCAAAATACACATATTCGAACAGGCACATCCGCTCGCGGCGTGGCTGGAACGGCTTCAGCGATTCGATGGTGATCGAACCGTCGGGCTGGATTTCACAGACCACCACTTCGCCGTTTTCGACATCGCGCACAAACTTGGCGCCAATGATGTCGAGCGCACAGGTTTCCGAGGCGAAGATCGGCTTGCCGTCCAGATCGCCCAGCACCAGCGGGCGGATGCCGTTGGGGTCACGCGCGCCGATCAGCTTGGTGCGGGTCATGGCGACCATCGCATAAGCGCCTTCCACGGCCCCAATCGCATCGACAAACCGGTCGGACGACGAGGTCCGCTGCGAGCGGGCGATGAGATGCAGGATCACTTCGGTGTCGGATGTGGATTGGCAGATGGCGCCTTGCGCGATCAGCTTGCGGCGCAGCGTCAAGCCATTGGTCAGGTTACCGTTATGGGCAATGGCGATACCGCCCACTTCCAACTCGGCAAACAGCGGTTGCACATTGCGCAGAATGGTTTCGCCAGTAGTCGAATAGCGCACATGGCCCATCGCCATGGTGCCCGGAATGCGTTTGAGCGTCGCCGGATCGGTGAAATGATCGCCGACCAGGCCAAGCTGGCGTTCGGAATGGAACTGCCGACCGTCGAAGGTGACGATGCCCGCCGCTTCCTGGCCGCGGTGCTGCAGCGCATGCAGCCCCAGCGCTGTCAGCGTTGGAGCATCGGGGTGCCCCAAAATGCCGAACACCCCGCACTCTTCGCGCAGGGTGTCGCCATACATATCGAAAGTACCGTCGTCGGGATGGCTCAAGGGGCTCTCCATACCGTGACTGCCAAACGGCAGAACTGGTTTATGCACCAAAGGCTAAGGTGCCCTTGTGGGGCACCTGAGGACAAGCACGAGGCCTGTCGGGATCGGTCAGACCGGCTTTGCCGGTGTCGCTGCGGCAGGCGCAGCCGGAGCAGCGCCAGGGGCCGCCGGAACCGTGCTGTCTTCGGTTGAATCGGTCTGATTGTCTTCGGTCGGCGCGACAGCATCGGCGGGGCCGGTGCTGTCATCAGGCTTGGTGGCCTTGCCCTTGAGAATATCATTGACCTGATCCTGCAGATTTTGCGGCAGCATAGAAATCAGGGTTTTGCCGGCAGCGTCCAGATGCGGCAGCGACTGCGAATCCTTGGCCCATGGCGGCAGCTTTTCGCCCAGCAGCCAGGTGCCAAAAATCACCACCACCACAGCGATCAACAGGCCACGCAGCACGCCAAAGATAAAGCCCAGGGTGCGATCCAGTGGCCCGATCTTGCTGTCGACGACAAAGTCGGCAATGCGCATCGTCAAAAGATGCAGCACGATCAGTGCGACAATGAAGGTCACGACGACGGTCGCAATATTGGCGACGACCTCTTCAGCGATGTATTTGTGCGCAATATCAGGATGATAGAGCAACATATAAATGGCGATGGCGGCAGAGCCGGCCCAGGTCGCCAGCGACAGCACTTCGCGGGTCAAGCCGCGCGCCGTGGCCAGGATTGCCGAGATCAGAACAAGCACCCCGACGCCAACGTCAAATGCAGTTAACATGTCTTACTCGCCTGCCCCAGTAGTTGCCTGAGCCCTTAATGGGCCTCGTTTAGCGGCTTTCCCCGGCCCTGCCAAGGGATTCGGGGCCTCGCACAAGCGATGTTCCCAGAAAGCATGACATTGCTGCAACAGATCGGCTCATTCAGCAGCTGCCGCGCGCTTGCCGCCAGCTGCAATCCGCCCCACCAGATCGGCCAGATTGGTGAATTCGGAAATCTCCATCCCCGAATTGCGATCCGCCGCGTTGAGGCGCCCGGTCGATACCGAGCCAAAGCCCAGCTTTTGTGCCTCACGCAGGCGCTGCGATCCATGCACCACCGGCCGGATACCGCCGGCCAGCGAGATTTCGCCGAAATACACCGCGTCAGAGGGCAGTGGCGAGCCGGTCAACGACGAGATCAGCGCCGCCGCCACGGCCAGATCCGCCGCCGGTTCGTTGATCTTCAAGCCACCCGCGACATTGAGATAGATGTCATTGGCCCCGATCCGTACCCCGCATCGGGTTTCCAGCACCGCCAGTACCATCGACAATCGGGATGAATCCCAGCCGATCACCGCCCGGCGCGGCGTGCCCAGTGGCGATGGCGCTACCAGCGCCTGAATCTCCACCAGCAGCGGTCGCGTGCCCTCCATGCCGGCAAACACCGCCGAACCAGCCGCTCCTTCATCGCGCTGATCCAGGAACAGCGCCGAGGGATTGGCAACCTGGCTCAGCCCCAGCGTGGTCATTTCGAACACGCCGATTTCGTCGGTGGCGCCATAGCGGTTCTTCACGCCACGCAGAATACGGAAGGTATGGCTGGTGTCGCCCTCAAAATATAGCACCGCATCGACCATGTGCTCCACCACGCGTGGACCGGCAATCTGCCCGTCCTTGGTCACGTGGCCAACCAGCACCACCGCCGCACCGCTCTTTTTGGCGAACCGCGTCAGCGCCTGCGCCGAGGTGCGCACCTGGGTCACGGTGCCTGGCGCGCTGTCGACCCGGTCGGTCCACAGTGTCTGGATCGAGTCAATGATCACCAGATCCGGCGCAGGGCCGTTCTGCAGTGTCGCCAGGATGATTTCGACATTGGTCTCGGCCGCCAGTAGTACATCGGCCTCGCCCAGGCCAAGCCGCTGCGCCCGCAACCGCACCTGCGCCACCGCTTCTTCGCCCGACACGTAGATGACGCGCTTGCCGCGATTGGCCAAAGCCGCCGCCGCCTGTAACAACAGCGTCGATTTACCAATGCCCGGATCGCCGCCGACCAGCAGCGCCGACCCCATCACGAAACCGCCACCGGTCACCCGGTCCAGTTCGGCAATGCCGGTGACGACACGCGCAGCGCTTTCGGTTTCCCCCGATAGCGGCACCAGTTGCGCCGGCTTGCCGCCGGCCTTGGCCGTCTTGGGCCCGGCTCCGACACCGCTGTCTTCGATTTCCTCGACAATGGTATTCCAATCGCCGCAGGCATCGCACCGCCCCTGCCAACGCGAATAAACCGCCCCACAGGCCTGGCAGATGAAGCTGGATTTGGATTTGGCCAAAGGGGGTCCTGTCTTGATCTGAGATGAAAGGACATTGTTCCTCCCGCCGTGCCGTTTCAGCGGGAAAAGACACTTTGAGACAATTACAGAAAATCAGGTTGACGACAAGAACAAAAAGCGAACACTACTCTGCCTCGCCGCCAACATAGCTACGCGTATAGCGGCCCTTCAGCGAGGTGAGTATTTCGTAGCCGATGGTGCCGCCGGCATCGGCCTGGTCATCGACACCAATAGTCGGCCCCAGCACTTCCACTCCTTCCCCGGGCAGCGGAATGTCGGAGCCAAGTTCAGTGATGTCCACCGCGATCAGATCCATCGACACCTTGCCGACCACCGGGCAGATATGCCCGCGCACCGCCACCTTGCCACCGGGGCGGTTATAGCTGCCCGACAATGAGCGGAAAAAGCCGTCGGCATAGCCCAGCCCGACAATTGCCAGCCGGGTCTCGCGCGCTAGTGTCACCGAAGCGCCATAGCCCACGGTCTCGCCGGTCCGCGCTTCCTTCACTTGCAGGATCGGGGCATGCAGGGTCACCACCGGCGCCATCGGGTTTTTGCGCCCGATCACGGCGCGACCGCCATATAGTGCCACCCCGGGGCGCACCATCTGGAAGTGATAATCACGCCCCGCCATCACGCCCGCCGAATTGGCGATCGAGGCCGGAATGCCGGGAAACTGTGAAATCACCGACTGGAACAGGGCCAACTGGGTACGGTTCTTTTCGTGATTGGGTTGATCGGCGCAGGCCAGATGGCTCATCACCATTTGCGGGGCATAGCCCAGATGCTCGATCTGCTTGCGCACTGTTACCGCTTCATTGAGCCGGAACCCCAACCGGTTCATCCCGGTATCGAAATGCAGCGCCGCCGGGTAGGCCTCGTTGCGCTCCAGGCACTTGGTCAGCCACTCTTCCAGCATCGGGATCGAGGACAGCACCGGCATCAGGTTCTGCCGCACATAGAGATTGGCCGCGCCGGGATACAGCCCGTTGAGCACGAAAATGTAGGCATCCTGAAGCGCGGCGCGCACCTGGATGGCCTCATCGACTGTCGCGGTAAAAAAGAACCGCGCGCCAGCGGCGTACAGCGCCTTGGCCGATGCAACGATACCGGTGCCATAGGCATCGCCCTTGACCACCGCAGCGGTCAGCGATCCGGCGCTGACTTTATCCAGTGCCCGCCAATTGCGGACCAGTGCCCCCAGATCGACAGTCAGGTGCCCCCCAAGGCCCGATTGCAATGCCATGCTTATTCCATGCGCTCCGGCAGGTAGTCGGCGCGTGCAAGATTGCCGAAGCGGGTGAACTGCGCCTCGAACGACAACTGCACCGTGCCCGTCGGGCCGTGGCGCTGCTTGCCGATGATCACTTCGGCCTTGCCGTGAACCTTTTCCATTTCCCCCTGCCAGGCCAGATGCTCAGGCGAGCCCTCTTTGGGCTCCTTGTTCTTGAGATAATACTCTTCCCGGTAAACAAACAGCACCACGTCGGCGTCCTGCTCGATAGAGCCCGATTCGCGCAAATCCGCCAGTTGCGGGTGCTTGTCGTCGCGGTTCTCGACCTGGCGGGAAAGCTGGCTCAGCGCAATGATCGGCACTTCCAGTTCCTTGGCCAGCGCCTTGAGCGTGGTGGTGATCTCGGTCAATTCCTGCACGCGGTTCTGGCTCGATGCCTTAGTCGAACCCGACAGCAGTTGCAGGTAGTCCACCACCAGCAGATCCAGCCCTTTCTGACGCTTGAGCCTTCGGGCGCGGGCGGCGAGTTGGGCCACGCTGATGCCGCCGGTATCGTCGATGTAAAGCGGCATCTGCGCCATCTGCGCGGATACATCTACCAGTTTGGAGAACTGGCTTTCGTGGATATTGCCGCGGCGAATGTCGGATGACGAAATGCCCGCCTGTTCCGCCAGAATACGGGTGGCCAACTGTTCGGAACTCATTTCGAGGCTGAAAAAGCCAACAATTCCGCCGTTGACCGTCTTGCGATGCCCGTCCGGAGTCACGTCAGCCTTGAACTCCTTGGCGACGTGGAAGGCGATATTGGTCACCAGAGCCGTCTTGCCCATCGCCGGACGCGCCGCAAGGATGATCAAGTCCGAACGCTGCAATCCGCCCATCAGCCGATCCAGATCGCTGAGGCCAGTGGCAGTGCCCGACAAACTCCCGTCGCGGCTATAGGCGTCGCCCGCCATGCGGATGGCGTCCTTGAGCGAGGCATTGAAAGGCTGGAAACCGCCATCGTAGCGGCCCTTTTCGGCCAGTTGAAACAGCGCGCCTTCGACTTCCTCGATCTGCTTGTCCGGCGTTGTCTCCACCTCGGATTCATAGGCGGTCGACACCATCTCTTCGCCGATCAGAATCAGCGCCCGGCGCAACGCCAGATCATGCACGGCACGCCCATAGTCAGCAGCGTTCAGCACCGTGGTCGCTTCGGCGGCGAGCCGCGCCAGATATTGCGGCATGGTCATATCGGCCAGCAGCGCTTCGGGCAGGTGGGTCTTGATGGTGATCGGATCGGCCGACTTACCGGCGCGGATGAACTTACCGATCACCTCATAGATTTCGCGGTGAATCGGCTCGTAGAAATGGTCCGGATCAAGGAAATCCGAGACCCGATAAAACGCTTCGTTGTTGACCAGAATTGCACCCAGCAACGCCTGTTCGGCCTCCACGTTGTGGGGCGCCAGGCGGAATGATTTATCTTCGGCGGCTGGGTGGAGCCGCGTGATCTCTGCCATGGATTGCCTCAAAGGTTAATGGTTCTTAACCACGGGCGGCGGTCGAGAGTCTTGACCTAACTTTTTGATAGTTAACGCCGTCCAAAGAGCGGCTGTTAAGATCGGGGATAACGGGACTAGCCGATTCATTTCCTTGCACAACTCGGTGCCTGAATAATGACCGAGTCGGCACTCGTTTGGCCAATCACGCTGTGACAAACAAAAAGGCCGGGTCTGCACCCGGCCTTTTCACAATTTTTGTCGGACGGATTTTACAGTTCGTCGTCGAAACGATCGTCCTGCTTGGCGTCTTTCTGGCCGGCGGCGAAGTCGCTGTTGACGTCTTCGTCATAGACGGTGACGGTCAGGTCTTCGCCCTGGTCCTGGCGGGCCGCTTCGTCACCCGAGCGAGCAACGTTGACGTTGATCGAAACGGCGACTTCGGCGTGCAGGTTCAGGGATACGGTGTGCATGCCAACCGACTTGATCGGTTCGGCAAGGTCAACCTGGGCGCGCTGGACCACAAAGCCTTCGGCTGCCAGTGCTTCCACGATATCGCGCGAAGCGACCGAACCGTAGAGTTGGCCGGTTTCACCAGCCTGGCGGATGATGATGACGGTCTTGCCATTGAGGCCAGTGGCGATGCCGGCAGCCTGATCGCGGCGTTCGTCATTGCGCTTTTCGATATTGACGCGTTCGACCTTGAACTTTTCACGGTTCGCGGCGGTGGCGCGCAGAGCCTTGCCCTGGGGCAGGAGGAAGTTACGGGCGAAGCCGTCCTTGACGGTGACTTCGTCGCCGATATTGCCGGTGCGCGCGATGCGCTCGAGCATGATAACTTTCATTGCAAAATTCCTTTGAGCTGTCCCGCCTTGTTGGCGGTTAGAAGCCCCGGACCATCCGAAGCCTCAACGTGGTGCCCTTGTGGGGGCACGCTTACGCGGACAAGAAGCCGCTGGGGCGGAACAGACAGTGGTGATCTGCGAGAACCGGAGCGGAGCGTACTTAAGTACGTGAGCACCGGAAGCGCAGCAGATCGCCACTAGATGGCCGTCCCAGTGAGCTTATTGGACAGCGTAAGGCATGATGCCGATAAAGCGGGCGCGCTTGATGGCCTTGGCCAGTTCGCGCTGCTTCAGGGCCGAAACGGCAGTGATGCGGCTTGGAACGATTTTGCCGCGCTCGGAAACGTAGCGCGACAGCAGGCGCACGTCCTTGTAGTCGATCTTTGGTGCGCCTTCGCCCGAGAACGGGCAGGTCTTGCGCCGACGCTGGAACGGACGGCGGGCCTGGGCGGTGGTTAGGTCACGAATTGCCATAGCTTGATGTCCTTATCTTAGAAACGGCGCGGACGGCGTTCGCCGCCGCCAAAGCCACCGCGGTCATTGCCACGGTCGGGACGGCCGCCAGGGCCACCGTCGCGCTCGCCACGATCATCGCGGTCGCGCTTCTGCATCATTGCCGAAGGGCCTTCTTCAAGTTCGTCCACGCGGACAGTCATGAAGCGCAGGATGTCTTCGTTGATGCGCATCTGGCGTTCCATTTCGGCAACGGCAACGGCCGGTGCTTCGATGTTCAGCAGCGAGTAGTGCGCCTTGCGATTCTTGCGGATGCGGTAGGAGAGACCCTTGAGGCCCCAATATTCGTTCTTGGTAACCTTGCCGCCATTGGCGGTCAGGATTTCGGTCAGCGCAGCGGTCAGTTCTTCGACCTGGGTCGGAGAAACGTCCTGGCGGGCCAGATAGATATGCTCATAGAGGGCCATATAGGGCGCCTTTCTAAGTGGGTTTCACTCAACATCCATTGGCGCGGAGCCTCCTTGAAGCCGGAAAGGCATCAAAGCAGTCTTGCAAAGAGCGGGAACACGGGAGGCCGGGATATTTCACCCTATCTGCATCGGCTTTCACCAATAACAAACCCTCCGTTCAGCCCCCGGCCAAACGAACGTTGGCGGTGCAATAGGGGAAAGAGCCGCCAAAGGCAAGGGAATATGCGGAAAAGCTGGCGTTACGGGGCGACTAGGGCCTGCATCGCCTGAACGACTGCGGCAACGGCGGCGGTGTCGGTCTGATAAAGCCAGCTTCGGCCGCGCTTCTCCAGCACCAGCAAGCCGGTCTTGCGCAAAACCTTGAGATGCTCCGAGATCGCCGCCGGAGATAGCGACGACAGCGCCGCAAGCTCTCCCGCGGAACGCGCCTGTCCGCGGCAGGCCACGATAAACGCCCGCCGTTCATTGTGCGACAATGCGCGCATTAACTCGTCCAGTTGCTGCGGTTCGATCACGCTCAACCTTGGATCAGTGTGAGCAGGTTACCGGCCGGATCACGCAATTGTGCCTTTTGGACCCAACCATTGTCCACCGCCGGCATGGCAATCGTGCCGCCCTGCAACAGCCCGGCCGCCAGGGCTGCGCTCAGGTCCGGCACGACAATGCCAATGGTCAGGCTGGCATCGGCCGCTTCGACCAAGGCGCCGTTGATCCCGCCCGGCGCTGTTTCAATCAGTGAATATCCCGGTCCCCGCTCGTTTGTCTTCCAGCCAAACGTGGCTTCGTAAAACGCCTGCAGCGTCGCGGTGTCGGGTCCGGCGATGTCAAAGTGGCCGATGCTGTTGGCGATGCGGCTTGGTTGTTTGCTCATCTGAGTCTCCCTCTGCTCATAAATTAGTTCGGGATATCCCGAAATGTCAATGCTGAGTGGACTGCCCGCTTGGCCTTGACTCTGCCACACAGTCCGGCCAAACGCCGCGCAACTGGACATCGGTCCGCCCACGGGCCAAGTTGATGGAAAACGGAGGGGTTACATGGTCAAGCGTGCATTCACATTTCCCGGGCAGGGCAGCCAGGCTGTCGGCATGGGCAAGGAGCTGGCCTCGACCTATCCCGAAGCCCGCGCAGTGTTTCAGGAAGTCGACGAAGCTCTTGGCCAGCGGTTGTCGGCCATTATGTTCGAAGGCTCAGATGACGAACTGCGGCTGACCGAAAATGCCCAGCCGGCGCTGATGGCGGTTAGCCTGGCCGTAATCCGCGTGCTCGAATCCAAGGGCGTCCGCCTTGCCGACCATGCGGCCTATGTCGCCGGTCATTCGCTCGGCGAATACTCCGCGCTGTGCGCGGCCGGCACCTTCTCCGTCGCCGACACCGCCCGCCTGCTCAAAATCCGCGGCCAAGCCATGCAGAAGGCCGTTCCCGTCGGCCACGGCGCCATGGCGGCGCTGCTGGGGCTGGACGTTGCCACCGCCCGCGAAGTGGCCGCTGAAGCGGCGCAGGGCGAAGTCTGCGAAATGGCCAACGATAACGCACCCGGCCAGGCAGTTATTTCCGGCGCTGTCGGGGCCATCGAACGTGCTGTCGATATTGCCAAGGCCAAGGGCGCCAAGCGCGCGCTATTATTGCCGGTCAGCGCGCCATTCCACTGCTCGCTGATGCAGCCCGCTGCCGATGCCATGGCCGCCGCCCTTGCCGAAGTACAGATGCAGGCTCCGGTGGTTCCATTGGTCGCCAACGTTCTGGCCGCGCCGATTCAGACCCCTGCCGATATCCGTCAGCGTCTGGTGGAGCAGGTCACCGGCGTGGTCCGCTGGACCGAGAGCGTGGCCTGGCTGGCCGGCGCTGGCGGCGTGACGCATCTGGTTGAGCTTGGCACCGGTAAAGTGTTGACCGGACTCGCAAAACGTATCGATGCGAACCTGGTCGCCAATGCCATCGGCACGCCTGCCGACATCGACGCCTTCGTTGCTGAACTTAACGCATGAACTGCGTGAATCACCGCATCAACCACTTGAATCAGCTTTTGACTGGGGACGCCTAAATGTTTGATCTGACTGGAAAACGCGCCCTCGTGACTGGCGCCAGCGGCGGCATTGGCCGCGAAATCGCCAAGGCGCTGGCTGCTGCCGGCGCCCGTGTTGCGCTCAGCGGCACCCGCGTCGGTGCGCTCGAAGACACTGCCAGGGAAATCGCTGGCGATAGCCCGATCCTGCCCTGCAATCTTTCCAAGCTCGACGAAGTCGACAAGTTGGTCCCTGCTGCCGAGGCGGCGCTCGGCGGCCTCGATATCCTGATCAACAATGCCGGCATGACCCGCGACAACCTGTTCATGCGCATGAAGGATGAGGAATGGGACGAGGTGATTGCGGTCAACCTGACTGCCGCCTTCCACCTTACGCGCTCCTGCCTGCGCGGCATGATGAAACAGCGCCATGGGCGCATCATCGGTATTTCCTCGGTCGTCGGCGTCACCGGCAATCCGGGGCAGGGCAACTATGCCGCCTCCAAGGCCGGCCTGATCGGCATGAACAAGGCGCTGGCCCACGAGGTGGCCTCGCGCGGCATCACCGTCAATTCGATTGCGCCCGGTTTTATCGCCTCGGCGATGACCGATGAACTCAATGACAAGCAGCGCGATGCGATCCTGGCAACGATTCCATCGGGTCGCTTGGGGACCGCGCAGGAAATCGCGGGTTGTGCCGTATTCCTTGCCAGCGACGCCGCGGCCTACATCACTGGGCAGACGCTGAACGTAAACGGCGGCATGGCGATGGTTTGATCGGGCCAAAGTGCCGTCAATGCTTGGCTTTGCCTTATGGCAAAGGCCATGGAAGTATGTTAATCCGCCCCGCTGCTGAACAAAGCGGGCCATCTTGCGAGTGCCGGGCAGCCCGCCTACACTTGATGTGTGCAAGCCAACACAGCGCTTGAATACTTGGCTTTGCGCCAATAAGAAGCCAACGAAACGTCGATTTCAAAAAGGGAAGTCAAACATGAGCGATGTCGCTGATCGGGTCCGCAAAATCGTTGTGGAACACCTCAATGTGGATGGCGAGAAAGTCGTCGAAAAGGCGAGCTTCATTGACGATCTGGGCGCCGACTCGCTCGATCAGGTCGAGCTGGTGATGGCGTTCGAGGAAGAATTCTCGGTCGAAATTCCGGACGACGCTGCCGAATCCATCCAGACCTTTGGGGATGCTGTCTCCTTTCTGACCAAGGCCGTCGGCTGATCCTGCCCTAGTCTTGATCCGGTAGGATGGCTTTATGGAATTGCGCCGCGTTGTCGTCACCGGTTTGGGTATCGTCAGTCCTTTGGGGTGCGGCGTAGAAACGACGTGGTCCAATATCCTCGCCGGAAAGAGCGGTGCCAGACGCATCGACGATTTTCAGGTCGATGATATCGCCTGCCAGATCGCGCATCGCATTCCGCTCGGCGACTATGCGGACGGCAAATACAATCCCGACGAATGGATGGACGTGAAGGATCAGCGCAAGGTTGATCCCTTCATCGTCTATGCCATGGCCGCCGCCGCTCAGGCGATTGCCGACGCCGGGGTCGAACCCAGGACCCAGGAAGAGCAGGAACGCACTGGCGTCCTGATCGGCTCGGGCATCGGCGGGGTCGGGGGCATCTATGAAGCCTCCATTACCCTGCATGAAAAGGGTCCGCGCCGCATCAGCCCGTTCTTCATTCCGGGCCGGCTGATCAACCTGGCGTCCGGTTATGTCTCCATCCGCTTCGGCCTCAAGGGTCCGAACCACTCGGTGGTGACGGCCTGCTCGACCGGTGCCCATGCCATAGGCGACGCATCTCGCCTCATCGCCCTGGGCGATGCTGACGTCATGGTCGCTGGCGGCAGCGAAAGCTGCGTTAACCGGCTGGCACTGGCAGGTTTTGCGGCCTGCCGCGCGCTCTCCACCGGTTTCAACGATAATCCGCAGGCCGCCTCCCGCCCCTATGACAAGGACCGTGATGGTTTTGTCATGGGAGAAGGCGCCGGCATCGTTGTGCTTGAAGATTACGAACGGGCAAAGGCCCGTGGCGCCAAGATCTATGGCGAAATCATCGGCTATGGTCTGTCCGGCGATGCACACCACATCACCGCGCCCTCGGAAGACGGCGATGGCGGATTCCGCTGCATGAAAGCGGCGATCAAGCGCGCCGGGATTTCCCCGTCCGAGATCGACTATATCAATGCCCACGGCACGTCGACGCCGCTGGGTGATGAGATCGAGCTTGGCTCAGTCACCCGCATGCTGGGCGATGCCGCGCCAAACGTTGCCATGTCGTCCACCAAGTCTGCCATTGGGCATCTGCTTGGCGCCGCCGGCTCGGTCGAAGCCATTTTCTCATTGCTGGCGATGCGCGATAACATCGCGCCACCCACGCTGAACCTCGACAATCCGTCGGTCGAAACGGTCATCAACCTGGTGCCGAAGAAGGCGTTCAAGAAGGAAATCAACGTCGCGCTGTCCAACTCCTTTGGTTTTGGCGGCACCAATGCGACGCTGGTGATGCGCCGCGTCTGACCGGCGTCCTGTCCACCTTAAATAAGTTCACATTCTTGGCTTTCTGGCCGTTTGCTCTTGTCATTGCAGGGCTGGGTAGGAAGAATGCGCACGCTTTGCTGCGTCTCGATGAGGCGCCAAGATCAACAAATCCGGCTGCGCACCGCGCGGTAACGGCAGCGCAAGGATTAGAGCCAGATGATTGATAGCAAGGCCAGGCGCAAACCCCGCCGTCGCAATGGCTTCATCGACCTGCTCAACGGCTTCCTGTCGTTGTTCGTCATCGCCATGCTCGTTGCCTGCGGTCTCGTCGTTTACGCCGCATCGCAATATTACGGCAGTGGCCCGACCAAGGAAGAAAAGCTGTTCCGCGTTGAATCCGGCAACGGCCTCGGCGCCACCGCGTCGCGCCTCGAAGAGCAGGGTCTGATCAGCAATCGCTTCATTTTCCAGGCCGGCGGCAAAGTGCTGGAATCTCAGGTCAATCTGAAACAGGGCGACTTCAAGATTCCCGCCGGTGCCAGCATGGCCGAAATCCTGCGCGAACTGACCACTGGCACGCCGATCCGCTATGCTGTCACCATTCCCGAAGGCTGGACCGCCTGGGAAGTGGTACAAAAACTCAATGACGTCAGTGACTTGACCTCCACAGTCGCCAGCTTGCCCGCCGAAGGCTCCATCTTGCCCGGCTCTTACGACTACACCCCCGGTGATTCCCGCCAGGTCGTGCTCGAAAAGATGCAGGCGGCGATGACGACGGAACTGGCCAAGGTCTGGGCCGCTCGCAATCTGGATTTGCCGTTGAAGACGTCCGCCGAACTCGTCGTGCTGGCGTCCATTGTAGAGAAGGAAACCGGTGTCGCCACCGAGCGGCCGGAAGTGGCAGCGGTATTCGTCAACCGGCTCAAGAAGAGCATGCGGCTGCAGTCTGACCCGACCATCATCTACGGCATCACCAAGGGTCAGTCGACGCTGGGTCGCGGCCTGAAGCGCTCCGAAATCGAGCAGAAGACTGCTTACAATACCTACCAGATCGATGGCCTGCCGCCGACACCGATCGCCAATCCTGGCATCGATGCGCTCAAGGCCGTCGCCAATCCGGATACCCACGGCTACCTCTATTTCGTCGCCGCCACCGCCAATCCGGCTGATGGCCATGTGTTTGCCTCGACCTACAAGGAACATCAGGCCAACGTCGCCAAGTTCCGCCAGATCGAGCGGGCCGCCGCCGAAAATTCCGACGCCGATGCCAATGCGGCCAAGGATGCGCTCGAAGCCGGACAGGCCAACGATACCGCCCCGCAATAGCCCAATATCGACTCACTTGACCGGGCCACGCCGCTCGATCAACTACGCAAACCACAAGCAGCAGCGGGCAGGGCAGGACGATGGAATTCACGCGACGCGGGGTCATGCTAGTTATCGCATCGCCGTCGGGCGCGGGAAAATCCTCGATTTCGCGCTCATTGTTCGGGCAGGACCCCAATATCAAGCTGTCGGTTTCGGTGACCACGCGCGCGCGCCGCACTGATGAGGTCGAAGGCACCCACTATTACTTCGTCGATGTCCCCACCTTCGAGCGCATGCGCGCCAATGGCGAACTGCTCGAATGGGCCAAGGTGCACGATAATTTCTACGGGACGCCCCGCGCCAAGGTCGAAGAACAACTGGCTGCCGGCAACGATATCCTGTTCGACATCGACTATCAGGGCACGCTGCAGCTCTACGAAAAGAGCCGCGCCGATATGGTCACAGTGTTCATCCTGCCCCCTTCGATCAAGGAATTGCGGGCCCGGCTCGAACGTCGCGCACAGGACAGCTCGGGCACTATCGAAAAGCGCCTGCGCAACGCCAAGATCGAAATGCAGCACTACAATGAGTACGATTACATCGTCATCAACAAAGACCTGGAAGCCTCGACCCAAAAAATCCGCTCGATCCTCGCCGCCGCCCGCCTGGTTCGCCAGCGCCTGATCCAGCTCGACTCCTTCGTCAAGGATCTGCAGAACCAGATCGACACGCTGTAATTCCCTGTCTTCCTTTTCCCCTTGAGGGAGAAGGTGCCCGAAGGGCGGATGAGGGGTGTTTTCCAAACGTCGTGCATGGACAGCGCAGTACCCCTCCCTGCAATTCTGCTGAACGCAGAATTCCTGTCCCTCTCCCTCAAGGGGCGAGGGCCGGACGTGGCTTACCGTAGCCCCGGCAACACCCTTGCCATCGCCAAAAACGCCTCCACCGGCAATTCCTCGGCCCGCTCGTCGCCCTTGAGGTCCGCTGCCGCCAGCAGGCCTTCCACCGGCACGCCGAGCGATTTCAGGCTCTGCCGCACCATCTTGCGCCGCTGCCCGAACGCCGCCTTGGTGACGTTCTCCAGATCGCGCACCGCCACCGTGTCATCGACTGCCTTCGGCTTCAGATGCACAACTGCCGAGGTCACGTTCGGCTGCGGCGTGAACGCCTCGCGGCTGACATTAAAGGCAATCCGTGCCTCGGTTCGCCAGCCTGCCAGCACACCCAGCCGGCCATACGGGTCTTCACCCGGCCGGGCACAGATGCGCTCGGCCACTTCGCGCTGGAACATCAGCGTCAGGCTTTCGAAATATGGTGGCCAGGGCTGGCTGGTCAGCCAGCCGGTCAGCAGCGGTGTGGCTATGTTATAGGGCAGGTTGGCGATGATCCGCGTTGGACCATCGGCCAACAGCCGGTAATCCATTTCCAGCGCGTCGCCTGAAATGATCGTCAGCCGTCCCGGATAGGCTTCGGCAATCTGCGCCAGCGCCGGCAGGGTGCGTGGATCGCGCTCGATGGCGATTACCTCGCGCGCGCCCTCGGCCAGCAGCGCCCGGGTCAGCCCGCCGGGGCCCGGACCCACTTCGATGACGCGAACGCCTTCCAGCGAGCCGCCAACGCGGGCGATGCGGGATGTCAGGTTCAGATCGAGCAGGAAGTTCTGCCCGAGTTCCTTTTTGGCGCGCAGGCCATGCTCCGCGATCACCTCGCGCAACGGCGGCAGATTGTCGATTTGGCTCATTCAGTGCGGTCCGCGCGTCATCTCGTCGGCCAGCCGTATAGCTGCCAGAAAGCTGCGTGGCGACCCCTTGCCGGTGCCGGCAAGGTCAAATGCCGTGCCGTGGTCCGGCGAGGTCCGCACGATCGGCAGGCCCAGCGTCACGTTGACCGCATCCTCGAACGCCACCGTCTTGATCGGGATCAGGGCCTGATCATGATACATTGCCACCACAGCATCGTATTTTTCCCAGTGCGGCGGATAAAACAGCGTGTCGGCCGGGAAGGGGCCTTCGGCATTGATCATTTCGAACTGCAATTGCCCCACGGCCGGAGCGATGATGTCGAGATCTTCCGTCCCGATATTGCCGCCTTCGCCTGCATGCGGGTTCAGCCCCGCCACGGCGATGCGCGGCTCGGCGATGCCGAAACGGTGCTTGAGGTCATGGTTGACCACTTTGACGGTGTCGATAATCAGTGCCTGGCTCAACCGTGCCGGAACGTCCCTGATCGGGATATGGATCGTCACCGGCACAGTGCGCAATCCGCCATGGGCCAGCATCATCACCGGCAGTCGCTCCTTGCCGTCGATCGCGCATAGGGCCGCCAGGAACTCGGTATGGCCGGGATGGGTGAACCCGGCATGATACAGCGCCGCCTTGTGAATCGGCGCCGTCACCAGCGCCCGGCAAGCCCCACTCATCACCGCTGCCACGGCATGCTCGATTGCGCCGATCACCACCTTGGCCGCTAACAGGCTGGTCTTGCCAGGATGGTCCGAAACCAGCCCATCAATTGACACGACAGGCAGGGCAAAGCCGAACACCGGGCCGGCATCGGCAACCTCCACGCTTTTGATGTCGATGGTCAGCCCCAGCCGCACGGCGCGCAGGCGCAGGAAGTCAGCATTGCCGAAAACACAGAACGGCGGCAGCGTATGCTCCCGCCGATTGGCGTAAAGTTGCAGGATCAAATCCGGCCCGATCCCCGCGGGTTCGCCCATGCTGATGGCCAGCGGCTTATCCATTTGACCCCCAAAGCGAAACGGCAAAATGGCCGGCGCCGGAGCGCCGGATCGGTTAGTTCCGAATGATCTTTGCCTTGGCGCGCAACTCGTCCATGTATTTTGCTGCCTCGGTCTTCAGGGCATCGCCGCCGGCACCGGCTTGCAGATCGCTCTTGATAAAGGTCAGGTCTTCGGCCTGGGCCTTCTCGCACACGGCCAGCATGGAAACGCCGCTGTTGATCACGCGTGGCTTGGTAATGCCGCCAACGTTGAGGCCCGCCAGTTCCTTGGCAATTGCCTCAGGCATCTGCGTCGCGTGGCGGCGACCGACATCGACCACTGCCGCATCGGTAAAATTCAGCGACAGATCGACCGCAGTGTCGCAGCCGGTGAACTGCTGGCGATATTTGTTGGCCTGGGCGGTGCGGCCGCCCGCGCCATTCCCGCCTGGCGCCACGAAGATGATTTCCTTGAGAATATAATCGAACGAGTTGATGCCGGTCACCTTGGCGGCAGCCTCTTGATCAAGCTGCAGATCGGAAATCTGCACACGTGGCTGCACGGCGTTCTGCACGATACCGCTCCAGGCGATGGCGGCCTTGAGGCGGTTGCGCAGGGAATCGATGCTGACGCCCTGCGATTGCAGCGTCGTCGTCAGCCGGTCCGTGGTGAGCTTGAGGTTGCGCGCCACCTGATGAAAGGCGTCATCGACCTGGCTGGGAGAAACGTTGATACCCAAGCGTTGGGCCTCCTGCAATTGCAGGGCTTCGTCGATCAATTGCTGGGTTGCGCCGCGCGTGCCGGTATTGTTGCCTTCCAGCGCGAACAGCTTGATGCGCTGGGAAATCTGTATGTCGGTAATGGCCTCGCCATTGACCGTGATCTTGGTGGCGGCAACGGCCGGCATGGTTGCAACAACGCCCAGCAGCATCACCAGTGCTGCGGCCCCAACCGCGCGTACCCAACCGCCACTCGCCATGATTTTCTTCCGTCTGTTGTGAGCATCGGGCCCGTGGCCCATTGCGCCGTTCATCGCCGAACAATGCGGCCAAAATCGGAGCAAAACGCAAGTTCCTACTGTCGAGTATAGCCCAGATTGAAGCCGGCTGGCGCCTTGATTTTGAACGAGCCGGTTATCCGTGTTTCGTTCTGGATCGTCGACTTGGTCGCCGCCAGGCCATACTGCAGGTATCCGTCGTCATAGCCCAGGCTGACGCTGCTCTGCAACCAGGCGTTCGCCGACAAATCCCAGGTGGTATTGGTGCCCACGGTCCAGTAGTCAGCGACCTTTGTCCCCACCCCGACATTGATCTCGTGATGGTCCGCCAATACGCCGAGCGCAGCGTTTGCCGCCAGGTAATAATAGTCGGTGCTCAGCGTATAGCCCGCCTCGCTGGTGTAGCTGGCGCTCACACCGGCGCGGGCAACGCGCATGGCACTGGTATCGTACTGAACCTTGCCGCCGGCCTTTAATCCGCCCGAGAACGAGCCATAGGCACCAAGCACGGCATAAGACACGTCCTTGTCCAGTCCCGAACCGTTGCCGGTCCACGCGCCGTCGCCGGCAGCAAAGGCATTGGCGCCCGCGATCTGGAACGACTGCCCGGCAATCACCTCGAGATAGCTGCTATCGGCAAAATCCACCTGGTAGCGCCCGCCAATATTGAGGCGCAATCCGGTTTCCTGCCGGTCGCCGCCGGCAAAGCGGTTGTAGCTGAACAGGTTCGTGTCATCGAACACAAAGCCCTGGGAATCGTCGTTGGTAATGCCCGGGATCGTGGCGTTGGAGCCGCGATAGACCAATTGGGCGATGGGCTCCACCAGATGCACGGTCGATCCGTCGCTGGCCGACATCGGAAACCGTACATCCATCGCCGCGATCGGGGTGGCGCTCCAGAGCGTTGTCGCGCCGGGCAGGATGGCGCTCGTTCCGTCGTAGTAGGCAACGTCGGCTCGTCCACCCAGATAGGGTGTGGCGACGAACCCGCCGGTCCCGATGTACTGGTTCTGCCAACCGCCCTGGAACGAGGCATGGACCTTGTTGCCCGCATAACCGTTCACGTACTTGACGCCGTTCACGGTCGTTACGCTGTCGCTATCGCGGTGAACCCCAAGCAGTCGGCCGGAAAAGTCCACGCGGCCATTGCCGTCATCAAGCTCGGTGACGTGATCGAACCGCACGACGGGCAGGTTCTGACCTTGGACACCCTGTCCGGCGGCCGTAACGTTGCCAAGCAGATTGAACTGCTGCAGGCGCGCGTCGATAAAGGTGTCCTGCGTCAAATATCGCGCATAGACCTGATTGATCGTCGATTTGGCCGTGCTGAGGCGATAGTCGGTCAGATAGGCTGCGTCGGTAAAGGCGGTGTAGGACCAGCCGGCGGTCCAGTTTTCGACCGGGGTGAATTCCCCGGAAGTCTGGATGGCGCCGCGCCAGTCAGCGTCGCCGACGGTGCCGGCAAACGCAGCGCGATCGCCCTGATAAAGGCCCGAGGCCTTGATCTGCATCGCGCCATTGTCGAACCGCTGCACCCATTCCGCTCCCAGCAGAAAGCCTTGGCGGCTCAGCAGGGTGGGGGTAAAAATGATATCCGTGTTGCGCGAGGAAAATGCCCGAAACGGCACTTCCAGCTTCACGCCCATCACTTCGCTATAGTCATAGCTGGGCATCTGCACGTTGGCCAAGGCATCGATGCTGGTATTGGGCAGCCACAGAAACGGCAGCCAGGCCACAGGAATGCCCAGCACATCGAGACGGGGCTGCTCGATATAGAGCGAGCCATCATCGGCATTGCTGGTGATCCGATTGGCGTGAATCGACCAACCGATCCGGCGGCCCTTGTCGTCGATACAATCGCCGCATGGGGAATAGCTGGCATTGGTCAGCAGTGTTTGCAGGGCAGCGTCATAGTCCGCGCTATCGGCGGTAATGCGCGCCCCATCATAGGAGGTGATGGTGAACGCTGCGACCAGAGCCTTTTTCATGCCCCCGGTGATTTCAAGGTTTTCGGTGTCCATCGTATTGCCCGATGGATCGATAACGGTCACCGCGCCCTGAAAATGCACATCATTGGTGAGCCGGTTATACACCAGCTTTTGGCCCTTGATCACATAGCCTTCGTGGCCAAAGATCACGTCGCCCGTGGCGGTAATAAGCCCGGTCTTGGCATCCAGGGCCAGCCCGTCTGCCTCGATGGAGGAGGGGGCATTGGCATTGATGGGCGCATTGAAAAAGTCAGCAGGAACCAGATTACCCGTGGGGATGCTCACCTGCGCCATCGTGGTGGACGTCAGGGCAAGCACCAGCAGTGCGCCGGCAAAACCGCCACGCCAACTCGCCCCAACCTTGTCGCCCCAGACCCTCACGCTTGCCCGTCTTCCTTGTGCAGGAGCACTGTCACGCCGATGACGATGGCCACAAAAGCGGGACCAATTGCTGCAAACGCCGGGTCGAGAACACCGCTAGACCCAGCCCGGTCAGCCATCTCGGTTATCACGAACACCACGAACCCCAGAACAATACCGTAGAGTATCGCTATCCCATATTTATCGGACCTTCGATAACCTGCGGTAAATGCAAATGCAATGAACAGCGATCCGGCCAATACCAGGGGCAGGGCCAGCAGTTTTATCACCCGCATGGCGGCCGCTGTGCGGATGCTGGCATCTGCCACGCCACGCCGCAACAGGTCCGCCAATTCGAAAAATGTCATGTCCTCGGTCGATGACAGTTTGAGGCTGAGTTCGGCCGGTGTGGAACTGGTCGGCAGCCGGTAATTGACCAGCGCGCGGGGCGGCGCGTCGGGTGTGCGGACCACGGCGGTGGGAAACACCCACTCGCGGCCCTCGAGCTTGGCTTCATTGGCCTCGATCCGCTTTTCCGCATCGTCACCAAGGTTGAATACCGTCACCCCGCTGAGCGATGTGCCGCCCGAAGCCATGCCCAATGCCAGGATGATGTAGTGGCTCTCGCCACTCCGCTGCTCCAGCCAGACCTCGCCCGGCGGCGTGAGCAGCGCCACCTCGCCCGGCGGCGTTGGGTTCAGCGAGCGGTTGATCTGCGTGCTGACGGTTTCAAGGCCGATCGATATGACGAGGCTCAGCAGCACAAGGGCGATAACCGGCGCGCGCACGATCCGCCAGATCGAGATGCCGCTGGCCTTGATCACCGTCAGTTCACGGTGGTTCTTCAGATCGATAATGCCCAGGATTGCGCCCATCAGCACCGTCACCGGCAGCGTCTTGATCGTCCAGCGCACGGCGCTGGCCATCACCATCACCACCGCCATCGGCGTCCCCGCCATTTCGGCGACATGGGTGAAGCGCCAGGTGTCGAGAGATTCGATCAGCCCGATGATGCCGTAAAAGATCAGCACCATCACCGCGATACGGCTGCCGACGCGGCGCATCACCAGCCAGTCGATCCGGGTCACGCCGCAACACTCCCCAACGCACGCGGACGCATTTTGAAGACCAGCACGACAGCGCCCACGATGATCATCAGCATCGCCCCGGTGGCTGGTCCAAGCGGGCTATAGGCAGTGACGCCGCGCTCGACGATGCCAAGCGCCAGCACCACGGCTTCCATCGGTATGGCGATGCCGATGCGCCGCCCGGATGGAAAGCCGCTGAAACCCAGCACCAGCATGCAGATTCCGACGACGCGCAGCCCCTCGGCCAACCGCTCGGTCAGTTTCTTGATCAACTCGCTGGACCACACCCCGGTCGCCATCGCCTCGGTAATCAGCGTGACGCTATCGCGGTTCCACATGTCGTCGGTTTGGCCCGCCGGCTGCGTCAACTGCTCTACGCCCAGATCGTAGCGCCCGAATGAGACCTCCGAAAACCGGCCGTCCTCAATGTACTGGATCGAGCCCTGGCGCAGTTCCAGTACGTAACCGTCGACGTCGCGCGAAATGGTGGCGGATTTGGCGATATAGGTGCGCCGCGTCTTCTCGTCGCGCCGATCGTCGGCGAAAAACTCGTTGATTTCGCCGACGCCACTGCGCCCGCCGATCAGCAGCAGCACGCCCGGGGTCACCTGGGTAAACCGCCCCGGCTTCAGCGTGGTGCTCACCAGATCCGCCGCGACGCTGGCCTGCAAGGCTCTGACCTGCTTGGAGGCATAGGGCTCAACGAAGTTGGACATCACCAGCACAGCCAGCACCGATAATGCGCAGACCAGCGCGGTGGCGCGCAGCAGCGCACCCAGCCCATGAGCGGTATGGATGATGTGCAATTCGTGATTGGCCTGCAATGCCTGCAGCGCCCTCGCCAGGCCGATGCCGACGCAGATATACATGAACGCCAGCGCCAGCGGCGGCATCGTCAGCAGACCCTGCCAGGCCAGCGTCAACAGGCCTTGGCCTTTGACCGAAACCACGTCGAACGAGCGCAGGCAATTGATCATCCACAACAAAACACTGACCACCGCGAACAGCAGCAGCGCATCGGTGGCAAACAGCCGCGCCAGGTAAACCGTCAGTCGCTTCATATGACTTTCACGCAATCGGGCCGGTCGGCCGCGATAGGGCGACGCTTCGGCAACTTTGTTGGAGTTCGCCCAAATACTCAAGCGCGCCACCCGCACTCTGGGGTGAGAACTGGTCTATTGCGGGGCGGTGTTGCGGGATTGACGCGCCTGCCAAAGCCAACAATCCTGCTTCATCTGTTTTGCCCCCATGTCGCGCCGGCGAGTCGTTTGCCCAACTAGGCCCATCAATGTCCCAGGAACTTGTGATCCACACCGCGCCGCTGCCGGCCAAACCCGCAGCTCTGGCCATAATCTATGCCGCCGAAAATGCCGCCCCCGCTGGCGCCGGTGCGGCGCTCTGGGCCGCGACCGGGCTGGATTGGGACGCAGTGGCCGATGCGGCGGCCTTCAAGGGCAAGCAGGGGCAGGTGCTCGATCTGATCGCGCCAACCGGCACCGGTTCGCAGCGCCTGATGGTGCTGGGCACCGGCAAGGCCGGATTGACCCCTTTGTCGGCCTGGACCGATCGTGGCGGCTCGCTGCTGGCCAAGATCGCCGCCACCCGCGCGGCGACCATTTCCGTCGTGCTCGATGGTCCCGATGCGACGCCACTGGCCATTGCCGAACTGGCCGCTGGTCTGCGGCTGCGGCACTACCGCTTCGACAAATACAAATCCGTCCGGGCAGAGGAACAGGCTGCCGCCAATCTGACAGTCACGCTCCATGTTGAAAATGTCGCTGCCGCCATCGCAGCGATCGCTGATCGCTTTGCGGTGGTTGAAGGCACCTTGCTTGCCCGCACACTCATCAACGAGCCCGCCAATGTTCTCGGCCCGCTCGAATTCACCCAGCGGGCCTCCGAACTTGCGTCGCTCGGCGTCAACATCGAAGTCCTGAGCCCTGAGCAGATGCAGGCGCTTGGCATGAACTCACTGCTCTGCGTCGCGCAGGGCTCCGAACGGCCCGCTCGCATGGTGATCATGCGCTGGTCTGGCGGCAAGCCGGACGAGGCGCCGTTGGCCTTTGTCGGCAAGGGCGTCGTCTTCGATACTGGCGGCATTTCCATCAAGCCCGCCGCTTCGATGGAGGACATGAAGGGCGACATGGGCGGTGCGGCTGCCGTCACCGGGCTCATGCTGGCGCTGGCCACCCGCAAGGCGCCGGTCAATGTCGTGGGTGTCATCGGTATCGTCGAAAACATGCCCGACGGCAAGGCTGTGCGCCCCGGCGATATTGTCCGCGCCATGTCTGGCACCACCATCGAAGTCATCAATACCGATGCCGAAGGCCGGCTCGTGCTGGCCGATGCGCTCTGGTACACGCAGGACCGCTTCAAGCCCAAATTCATGGTCAATCTGGCAACGCTGACGGGCGCCATCGTCGTGGCACTGGGTCACGATCATGCTGGGCTGTTTTCCAATGACGACACGCTGGCCGCCAACTTGCTCAATGCGGGCCTCACTGCCAATGAGAAGCTCTGGCGCCTGCCGCTTGGCCCGGCCTATGACAAGCTGATCGAAAGCCGCTTTGCCGACATCAAGAACTCCGCCGGCCGTCCGGGTGGCTCGATCCTTGCCGCCCAGTTCCTGCAGCGCTTCGTCAATGGCGTGCCCTGGGCGCATCTCGATATTGCCGGCACCGCTTTTGGCACGGCGCCAACCGAAATCAACAGCTCCTGGGCCTCGGGTTTCGGTGTCGCCTTGCTTGATCGGCTGGTGCGGGACTATTACCAGAACTGATCTCCCGGTTGCTGCCGGATCGACGGGGTAATGCCGTGACCGATGTTCTGTTTTATCACCTCGAGCAGCGCCCGCTGGAAGCGGTGATCCCGCAACTGCTGGAAAAGACGTTGGAACGCGGTTGGCGTGCTGTCATCGAAACCGGCAGCACTGAGCGTGCCGAGGCGCTGGATGCCCATTTATGGACCTACCGCGACGATAGCTTTCTCGCCCATGGGCTGGCTGGCAGCAGTGCTGATGCGCTGCAACCGGTCCTGATCACCACCGGCTCCGAAAATCCCAACGCCGCCAATGTGCGGTTTTTCGTCGATCGCGCCGTCCCGCAGACCGCCGAGGGCTATGAGCGGATCGTCTATCTGTTTTCCGGGCACGATCCCGACGCGGTCAGCGAAGCCCGAATTGCCTGGAAAGCCTTGCTACCCGGCAATACTGTGACTTACTGGCAGCAGGACGCGTCCGGCAAATGGACCAAAAAGGCCTGATCAATCAATCTATTCTGCCTCGTCATCTTCTCCCGCCCCGGCATCGTCCTCGGCCATGCCATTGCTGAGGTAAAGCTCTGCCAGGTGCCGGATGAACTCATAACAAAAGGTCAGGGTTGAATCCCCGCTGCTGTAAAAGGCATTGGCTGTCCCGCATTGCGTTGCCTTGAACTGCAGGTCGCGCGGCAGCAGATAGTTTTCGCTGACCACCTGTGCCGCATAGTCGAGAAACTGGTCGGCCTGCATCGCCTCCATCTCGGCGGTGTAGTCGCCCGGGTCTTCGTAGGTCACCGTGATCGTGCCGACAAGCTCGCGGTCACCGAGCTTGTTTGGCTCCAGCACGCTTGCCCAACTGGCCGAACTCTGCCGATAGATATCGCCGCATTTCTGCTGCCGGTCGGCATCCAGACCGTAATCGGTGGCGATCTGGGCATAATATTCCGGCGAATTGCCTACCATCAGGCAGACGATGGAAAATGCGCGCTGTTTGTCGAGGCTATGCTCGTCGATCAGCGTTGCGTCGTCGGGCGGGTTGTCGCCGTTGAATGGCGACAGATACCACGCTTGAGCGGCGTCATAGAGCACCTGATCGGCAAAATCCTCGCCGCCTTCCAGCAGCATCAGCGTCGCAATATTGTCCGCCGTGTCTTCGTTCTTGCCGAGCACCGGCAGCCCGAATTCGGCGACAAACAGGTGGCCGATCTCGTGATACAGCACCTGCGTTGCCGAGCTGATGGCAAAATCCATCGCCTGCCCGCGCTGCGCGTCAGTATAGTCCTGCGCCAGCACATGGCCGGACGAACACAACAATATTCCGCCCAGCAGGGCGGCTAGAATACGGGTCATGGTCAGCGGTCCGGCGGTTGGTCGTTGATAAATGATGTCCGGTAGCGGGCCGGTTCTGGCAAATGATCGAGGCGCAACGGACCGTCTAGCCGCCCTTGCTGCCAGCAGTGCGGCTCGGCGGTGGCGCAACGCCGCCAACAGTCATCGACGGCAGGATATCGTTGATAAACAGATCATAGCGGTCGCTGGTCAGCGCGTAGCAATAGGTAATCTGACCGCTTTCCGGGTCATACCAGGCATTGGGCTCGTCACATTGCATGCCCACGAACTTGAGGTCCCGTGGCAGGTTGAAGCGGCTCGAAATCAGTGTCGCCGCCTTTTCCAGCACCTGCCGCTTCTTCAGCTCAGCCTCGAACTGTTCCGAGCCCTTGGCCGCATTTTCGTGGGATACGGTAATTTTCTTGCCGGGCTTGTCGGTGGCATAGGCATCGGCCAGCACCACGTCCCACGATTGCGAAGCCTGGTCGTAAGTGCCTTGGCAGGCCTCTTGCTGTTCGGGATCGATATCGAAACTATCTGCGGTTTCGCCGAAGGTTTCCGGCTCCGCGCCAACCATCATGCAGACTTCGGCATAGGCGCGCTGGATATCGAGGCTATGCTCGTCGTAATAGGCGAAATCATCCACACCCGAGCCGGTCGATTTGACCGCATCGAAATACCAGCCATTGGCAGAGTCTATCAGCGCGTTAGCGGATTCGTCGGGATTGGCTTCATCGGTTAGCATTAGGATAACCGCGAGCGCATCTGCAGCGTCTTCTTCCTTGCCCAATACCGGCAGACCGAATTCGCCCACCAGCAGATGTCCGATCTCATGATAAAGCGTGAACTCCGCGTCATGCATCGCGAAGTCCATCGCGTCCTTTTTGTTCTGATCGGTAAGTTTGGCAGCATGCGCTGTGCCTACCAGCGCTGCGCAGCAAAGAACCGACGCCATCATTGCGCGTAATAACGTCATCGATATTGCCCCCAAAATCGATTGTCTGATGATCCCGCCAGAGCGGCAGGCGAGCCACTGTATTCGCTCGGCGTCTTTTGTATAGCGCCGCCGCTGCCTCGCGGCAAAGAATAGTGCCGCGGCAGAATTTATTGTTGTCCGGGGCCGCCGTGACGCTGGCCGGGATGGGCTACATTTCCGAGGCCATCTTCGTTATACAGTGTGACGAAATCGTCCATCAGCTCGTAGCAGTAGATGATTTCGATCGTGTCTGGATCGTAGAAAGCATTGGCTTCACCGCACCGCTTTGCATTGAAAGCAATTGGCCGACGCAGGTGGTAATTCTGCCGGAGTTCTTCGGCCACCTGGTCGAACACACCGCTGGCCCGGAAGGCGGAGGCGGCCTTTTGCAAATCACCTGAAACATCGTGATAGGTCACGGTGACCTGGCTCGGACCCTTGATTTTGCTGACGCGACTGTCGAACAGGCCCTTGAGGCTGCGGTTTACGGTGCGGTAGTCGTCGTGGCAGGTGTCCTGCCGATCCTCGTCCAGCTTGTATTCGTCGGCCGCTTTCTTGAATTTGGTGTCGTCGGCACCCACCATCAGGCAGACGATCTGGTAGGCGCGCTGCCGGTCCAGGCTGTGGGCGGCGTAAAAATCGCTCTCGTCGCCGCCGCTGTTATAGGCAATGCCGCTCAGCACCCAGCCATAAGCTGCGTCTTCCAGCGCTGCGTCGGCCTCGGGGGTGCCCTTGTTGAGCAGGGTCCAGGTCGCCATGTTGTCGGCCGCGTCTTCTTCGCGCCCCAGCACCGGCAGGCTCATCTGGTCGATCAGCAGGTGCCCCACTTCGTGATAGAGCACGAACAGGCTGTTATTGGCGGCAAATTTGTTGGCTTCGGCGCGTTGACGTTTGGAGAGGGGGGCGGCCTCGGCCATGCCCGTCAAGGCAAGCGCCATCGCCACGACTGTTAAAACCAACCGCACGCGCAAGCTCAGCATGACCAGCTTTCGGGAACTATTTCGTCCCCAGCAAAGTGGAATGCTGGTCCGCTGTCAACAGAGCCGCATAGTGCCGGTTAATTGCCGGCGGGCGCCCAGCCCTTTGGCGCCATTTCAAAGCCGGAGAACTGGAAGCCGGGGGCCACGGTGCAGCCGACCAAAGTCCATTCACCTGTGCTGCGCGCCGATTGCCAGGCCGATCTGGGCACCACAAGCTGGGGTCGCTGTCCCTCGTCGAGCAGGGGGCCAAGCACGTGCGGGTCAAGGCTGGTTCCATCCGACAGCGTCAATTGCAGCGGGGCCCCCGCATAATAATGCCAGACTTCGACCGCATCCACCCGGTGCCAATGCGAAACTTCATGCCCTTCAAGCAGGTAGTAGATCGCCGTCGAATGCGCACGTCCGCCCATTTTCGCGCCGTCCTCGAAGGTCTGGACATACCAGCCTCCTTCGGGATGACGCTCGAGGCCGAGCGTAAAAATCACATCCTTGGCCGTCAGACCACTCATGCGCGTTCGGCTTCTTCCAGATTGGAACTCAGGGTCAGCCAGCTCTCTTCGAGAGTGTCGAGCTCGGCGCTAAAGCGGGACTTGTCTTTGCCCAGGGCAATCAGCTTGTCCGCCGCACCGTTGTAAATCTTCGGATCGTCCAATTGGTTCTGGATTTTTCCGATTTCCACCTTCAAACGGGCAATCTTGGTTTCTGCATCCTTAATCGATTGCTTGAGTGGCGCGATGGCCTCGCGCCGCGCCGCGGCTTCCGCCTTGGCGGCCTTGCGATCATCCTTGCTCATCGACGGCCCGCGATCCTTGCCGCCGGTGATCGAGCGCTGGTAGCTGTCCAGATCTTCGTCCAGCACCTTGATCGTGCCGCCTTCGGCGATCCACAGCGTGTCACAGGTCGCCTCGACCAGATGCCGATCATGGCTGATGATCAGCACGGCACCTTCATAGTCGTTGAGCGCATGCACCAGCGCATCGCGGCTATCGATATCGAGATGGTTGGTCGGCTCGTCCAGGATCATCATTCCCGGACCCGAGAATGTAATCAGCCCCATCAGCAGGCGGGCGCGCTCGCCACCGGACAGGTTCTTGGCCAGCGTATCCATGCGCGATTTGGTCAGGCCCATCTGCGACAGGCGCGAGCGACGCTTGGCCTCGCTGTCGGTCGGCATCAGCTCGACCACATGCTCGAACGGTGTCCAATCCGGCTTCAGCTTGTCCATCTGGTGCTGCGCGAAGTGCGCAATCTCAAGCTTCTTGCCCTTGTTGAAGGTACCGCCCATCGGCTTGATGTCGCCAGCCAGCAGCTTGGCAAAGGTCGATTTGCCGTTGCCGTTTACCCCGATCAGCGCGATGCGGTCTTCCGGATCGATGCGCATGTTGATGTTGCGCAGAATGGTCTTGTCGCCATAGCCAGCCGATACGCCATCGAGCGAAATCATCGGCGTTGCCGCCTCGGCCTTGGGCTGCTGGAAGGTGAACGGCGACGAATATTCGTCGAACATCGCTGCCGGCGGCTTCAGCTTTTCGATCATCTTCATGCGCGATTGCGCCTGCTTGGCCTTGGAGGCCTTGGCCTTGAAGCGATCAACGAACTTTTGCAGATGCGCCACCTGGTCCAGCGCCTTGTCGCGGCTCTTGTTGTTGAGCTCCATCTGCATGCGGCGCGTCGTTTCGAACGTGTCGTAATTGCCTTTGTAAAAGGTCAGCTTCTTGTGTTCGAGATGAATGATCGAGGAGACCGACTTGTTCAGCAGGTCGCGATCATGGCTGATCATGAACACCGTATAGGGATAGGTGGCGAGATACTTCTCCAGCCACAACGTGCCCTCCAGATCGAGATAGTTGGTCGGCTCGTCCAGCAGCAGCAGGTCAGGCTGGGCAAACAGCACGCCCGCCAGCGCCACGCGCATCCGCCAACCACCCGACAGCTCATGCGTCGGCGAATTCTGCCGGTCTTGCTCGAACCCCAGGCCCTTCAGAATGGTCGAAGCCCGCGCCTCGGCAGTATGAGCGTCGATATCGGCCAGCCGCGTATAGATTTCCGAAATCCGGTCGGCGTCGGTCACTGTCTCGGCCTCTGCCATCAGCGCCGTGCGCTCGACGTCTGCGGCCAACACCACTTCGAGCACGGTCACATCGCTGGCCGGCGCTTCCTGCGCCACAGCGCCAATCCGCGCCTTTTTGTTCAGCTCGATGCTGCCGGCATCAGGATGCAGGTGGTCCTGGATCAGATGAAACAGCGTCGTCTTTCCTGTCCCGTTCTTGCCCACGAACCCGGTCTTGCTGCCGGTCGGCAGCACCACCGACGCGCCGTCAAACAGCTCCCGACCCTGAATGCGATAGACGAGATTATTGATGTTGAGCATGGCGCGGACAATTCGAAACAGAGATCAGGAATAGGTGGGGGGAGGGCGCGGAAAAACCAGGGCCGCGCACGTCACACCGCTGCAAACCTGCTGGATAGAGTTAAGCGAGGGTAATGGCAACCGTCAGTGGGGCATGGCAGCTTCCATTCGGTCGCGGCTATGGCCCAAATGCCAACTAATCCGCGTTGACCGCTGCCGCCAGTGCCGCACGCTCCGGTTCGGTGAAATCCACCCGCTCAAGCGCAGCATCGAGGATCATCAGCATGCCGCCCTGCCTGGGAACAGCGCCCAGCACTACCGTTTTCTTGCCATCCGTTCCCAGAACGAACGGCCGTTCCTTGCGCTTGAAGCCGCTATGTGCGTTCTGAAACTTCTTGCCGTCCAGCGTGTATTTGACCGTATAGGTTGTGCCCATCAGGCCAAAGAACAGCTTGCGGGCCAGGCTCACCGTTGCCGGTACCGGCACCAGTTCGACCGCATCCTGCAGTTTGCGCGAAAACCGAGCCGTCCGAATGGCGGCCAGCAACAGCGCAACGCCACCCGCCAGCAGCAACAGCCCCACCACGACTGACACAATCACCCGGTTCCAGAGCATATCCAGCCCCAGGCTCAGCGTTGCCATGCTCGGATGGCTAGAGGAGCGCATCACGCTCACTTCGTAATCGCTGGTGCTGAAGTCGACAAAGAGATAGCGCAGCGATGCCTGCACATGCTTGCCCTTAATCTCGTAGGAGATATCCGCGCTGCAATCGGTGAAAAAGCCACGATAGGTCGAGCACTCCCCATTACTGATATCCGCCTCGGGCACCTCAACCGCATCCGCCTTGATGATGAAGTCGCGAACCAGGTTGGGACCAACCCAGATCGCGCCGCCGATCAGCAGGGCCAGCATCAGCAGTGCCAGAAAGAACTGGCCGCGTGCCGGCGGAATTCCGCTCCTGCTGACGCGCAGGGGGCGTTGCGGAAACGCTGCGAGTATCTTTTCCATATCGGTTCCTGATGCTTGGTGACTGGCTGCGACTCCGAAGGACGTCGGTAACGCCGGCGAGGTTTAGCCGGTTCAAATTACCGGGGGCAATATCGGGGCAGTCAGTGCCGGCATTATCGCAGGGCAATGTTGCGCTGCCGCCCGTCTTGCCTCCGTCGCAGACTGCCGCTACAAGGCGCAACCTTTCGGACAAGACCGATCAGATCAATCAAGGACCAGATCAATGGCTCTCGAGCGCACTTTTTCTATCATCAAGCCAGACGCCACCCGCCGCAATCTCACGGGCAAGATCATTGCCAAGTTCGAAGATGCCGGCCTGCGCGTCGTTGCTTCCAAGCGCATCCACATGACCCGCGCCCAGGCCGAAGGCTTTTACGGCGTCCACAAGGATCGTCCGTTCTTCGGCGAACTCGTCGGTCAGATGATTGCTGAGCCAGTGGTCATCCAGGTTCTGGAAGGCGAAGGCGCCATCCTCAAGAACCGTGAAATCATGGGCGCGACCAACCCGGCCAATGCTGCTGACGGCACCATCCGCAAGGAATTCGCCCTCTCGATCGGCGAAAACTCGGTGCACGGTTCGGACGCTCCCGAAACCGCTGCTCAGGAAATCAAGTTCTTCTTCAACGACGACGAAATCGTTGGGTGAGAACCGACGGCTGGCATTTGCCAGCCGGCAATTTGCTCCGGTGGAGCAAATTGAGGTCCGAACGCCCTGAGCTCTGCGAAGGGCGGGACTGAAAGACCGGTTAATCTCGGTGTCATACCGGCGAAGGCCGGTATCCAGCTGGAAATGTCAGGATGGACCCCGGCCTTCGCCGGGGTGACACGGTGGGTGTTGCACCCAGAAGACCCTGCCATTGGTAGGCCGCCCGCCGGGCGGCCTTTTTGCTTATCTGTGCTATAAGGCACATTCCCAAATCGAAAGACTGACATTGTCCCTGCCTGAAACCATTGTTGCCCCGCTCGCCCGTGCCCTCGCTGCCAAGGGGTATGAAACGCTGACGGCGGTGCAAAGCGCCGTCATCGCCGATGAAGCGGACGGGCAGGACCTGCTGGTTTCCGCCCAGACCGGCTCGGGCAAGACCGTGGCGTTCGGCATGGCCATCGCGCCGACACTGTTGCAGGGCGCCGATCATTTCGATCGCGCTGGTGCGCCCTTGGCGCTGATCATCGCGCCGACCCGCGAACTGGCATTGCAGGTGCAGCGCGAACTCGATTGGCTCTATGCCGAAACCGGCGCCAAGACCGCATCCTGCGTCGGCGGCATGGACCAGCGCACCGAGCGTCGCGCCCTGGAACGCGGCGCCCAGATCGTCGTTGGCACCCCCGGCCGCCTGCGTGATCACATCACGCGCGGCGCACTCGATATGTCGGCCCTCCGCGCCGTCATCCTCGATGAAGCCGATGAAATGCTCGATCTCGGCTTCCGTGAAGATCTTGAATTCATCCTCGATGCCGCGCCCGCCGAACGCCGCACCCTGCTGTTCTCTGCGACCGTGCCAAAGCCGATTGCCGCGCTGGCAAAGACCTTCCAGAAGGACGCGCTGCGCATCTCGGCCACCAATGCTGCCGAACAGCACGCCGATATCGACTATAAAATGGTGCTGATCCCCGCAGCAGAGCGCGAAAACGCCATCATCAATACCCTGCTGTTTTTCGATAGCGCCAACACCCTGGTGTTTGCCTCGACCCGTGAAGGCGTCAAACACCTATCCGCCCGCCTGCACAATCGCGGCTTCGAGGTCGTGACCCTGTCCGGCGAACTCAGCCAGGCCGAACGCACCAACGCACTGCAATCCATGCGCGATGGCCGTGCCCGCATCTGCGTCGCCACTGACGTGGCCGCCCGCGGTATCGATCTGCCCAATCTCGACCTCGTCATCCACGCCGATATGCCGTCCAATCCCGATACGCTGCTGCACCGTTCGGGCCGCACCGGCCGGGCAGGGCGCAAGGGCACTTGTGTGCTGATCGTGCCAATGCACCGCCGCAATGCCGTGCAGCGCGTGCTCAAGCTGGCCAAGCTCGACGTCTCCTATATGGCCGCGCCCACCGCCGAGGACATCGAAGCCCGCTATCGCCAGTCGATCTTGACCGCGCCATCGCTGAGCCAGGCGCCGACCGAAGAAGAAACCGCCTTCGTTGCCGAACTGATGGCGCTGCATTCCGCCGAAGCCATTGCTGCCGCCTATCTGCGCCAGCAGATTGCCGCGCGCCCAGCGCCCGAAGAACTCTCCGAAAACACCGCGCCAGATAAGCCGGGCCCAAGCGATCCGCGCGAAAAGGCCCGCTTTGAAAACGGTGTCTGGTTCCGCGTCTCGGTTGGCCGCAAGCATCGCGCCGAACCGCGCTGGTTGCTGCCAATGCTGTGCAAGGCCGGCGGGGTCACCAAGACCGCCGTGGGCTCGATCCGCATTCTGGAAAACGAAACCCAGTTCGAAATCGCCACCAACAAGGCCCAGGCCTTCGCGGCGTCGATTGCCCAGAACGGCTCTGGCGAACGCGGCGTTAGCATCACGACCATCGAAGGCGCCGGCGAAGGCTATCGTCCACCGAGCGGTCGCCCGCAGGGTGAGGGCCGCATGGACACCGGCGATCGCGCCGCCGCGCAGCGCCGCACCCGCGCCGATACTGCCGATGACGCGCCCCGCGCCTTTCCGCCGGCCGCCCGTCGCCCCGAAGGCCCGATCGAACGCTACGATCCTGCGGCGCCCCGTCCGGAACGCGCTGATCGTGCCACCCGCTACGATCCTGCCGCAGAACGCCCCGAATACGTGCGCCCGGCTACAGACAAGCCGCGCGCGCCAAAGGTCGATTACGACAAGCCCCGCGCCCCGCGCGCTGATTTTGACAAGCCCCGTGCTCCAAAAGCTAGCCCCAAGGACAAGGGCAAGCCAAAGTGGAAAGACAAGGCCACAGTTGCCGCTGCACCCGCAGCCAAGAAGGACAAGGTCTATAAGCCCAAGGACCATAAGGCCAAGCGTAAGCCGCAAATCTAAATTGACCCGGCCGGGCACCCTGTGCCCGGCCTTCATCTTGCCAGAACAGCGAACCAGCAGCCGATAGATGAGCGCAGATTTCGTGCCCGAGCAGCCAAGCGATTCGATCCATATCGCCCTGACATTTGACGATAATTTTTGGGCACCGACCTACGCGACCATGCGTGGCATCTGCGCCACGACGTCGCTGCGCCAGACCATCCATTTTCACCTGATCCACACGGCAATTTCGGACCAGCACGCTGAGCGCCT
Source organism: Devosia sp. (assembly GCF_039927955.1). GTDB lineage: Bacteria > Pseudomonadota > Alphaproteobacteria > Rhizobiales > Devosiaceae > Devosia. The sequence continues at coordinate 74,361 of NZ_JBDSUA010000075.1, forward strand.
GCGTTCAATTCACGCCGAGTACGGCTCAACAGTCCAGTTTTACGACATCAGCCGTGATGCGGCGTTGAATGCCAAAATCCAGGCCTTTCCCAAGATCCGGTCGCGCAACCTGAACACCATCGTCTATGCCCGGCTGTTCCTGTGCGACATCGTTCCGGCCAGCGTCGAAAAGCTGATCTATATCGATGGCGATATCCTGGTCCGCGTGCCGATCGAGCAATTCTACACCATTGACCTGGGCGGCAACGCCATTGCCGCCGCCAACTGCCCGCACCGGGTCATGTTTCAGTCGCAGCGCGATCTGGTCCCCAAGGCCTATTTCCGCACCGAAGATCCGTACTTCAACGCCGGCTTTCTGCTGATCGATACCAAAAAATTCCGGGCGCTGGATTTTGCTGCTATCGTCGAAGCCAGGGTCGCGCCCAACCAGCGCCAAAATCTCTATTACGATCAGGACATTCTCAACATCGCCCTGCGCGGCAACTGCAAGCTTCTCGACACCAGTTGGAACTTCCAGAATCCGCTGATCATCCACGAATCCTTTGACCCCAAGATCGTGCACTACACCGGCAAGAACAAACCGTGGCGCCTGTTCTCGTCCCCGGCCTTCAAGCGGCAATACCGGCACACCATGAAGAATGACGTCTACTATCAGTTCGCCAGGGAGCGGATAGCCCGCCGGATCAAGCGGTTACTGCGGCTCGCTTGACCGCCCGTCAGCCGGTCTTCTTGCGCAAATGATATGTCAGTGCCAGCGCCACGATGTGCCGCAGCGCCGCCTCATCGGCATCTGGCTCCACCACCACCGCTCGCGTGCCCTGATACTCAAACCCACCGGGATAAAGCGCCCGGTATCGATCCACCAGATCGGTCTGGCAGTTCACATAAATCGCCGGCTTTCCCGAGGCCGCATCGGTATCGATCCGCACGGTCGTGCCGCTTTTGGTCTGCGGGGTCAGATAGCTGACCTGACCCCATTTCAGCGTTTCCTCCAGCGCCCCGACGCCCGGCGTCGCCACCGCAGTCGCCAGGATCATCTCGCGCAGACCCAGCAATCGCTGGCGCTGCGCCTCTGGATAGCCCTCGAAAACTGCTGCAACTGCCTCGTTCATCGGCTCCCCCGCATTCGCTGCACTATCGTTATGCCGACGCAGGCGGTCAACGGCCTGGCCCGCCCTTGCATGGCCTTATTGTTTCCGCACAGAGACGCCACCCTCTCGTCGACGGACCAGGACATTCATGCCGCAGCCCCCAATCGTTATCACCGGCGCCTCGACCGGCATGGGCAAGGCCGCCGCGCTGCAATTGGCCCATGCCGGCCATCCGCTGGTGCTGATCCTGCGCGAAGGCCAGAAGGGCCGCGATGCCCATGCCGAAATCGTGCAGCGCTCCGGCAACCGTGCCGTCGAACTCGAACCTGCCGATCTGTCGTCACAGGCGGAAATCCACCGCGCGGTGGACCACATTCTGCAAAAGCACAACCGCATCGGCGTGCTGCTCAACAATGCCGGGGCCGAATTCAAACAGCGCCAGCTGTCTGTCGATGGCATCGAAATGACCTTTGCCGTCAACCAGATGGCGCCGTTTCTGCTCACCCATCTGTTTTACAACGCGCTCAAGGCCCATGGTGCTGCCCGTGTCGTCACCACCGCGTCGAGCCTGCAGTTTCCCTTCGATCTGGCAGATTACAACCGCGAAAAATCCTACGATGGCATCAAGGTCTATGGCCAGTCCAAGCTGGCCAACATCCAGTTCACCCTGGCCTTGGCCCGCCGCCTCGAAGGCACCGGCATCACCGCCAATTGCCTGGCGCCCGGCATTGTCCGCACCGAATTGTTCCGCCAATCGCGCGGCATCAACGGCCTGGTCTTCGGCCCGCTCGGCCGATTGTTCATGGATAGCCCCGACAAGGCCGCCCGCAAGATTGTGCGGCTCGCGCTCGACCCAACGCTCGACAAGGTTTCCGGCATCTATTTCGCCAAGGACCGTCCCGCCAAGGCAATTCCCGCCGCCTATGACGAAGAGGCTAGCCACGGCCTGTGGCGGCTCTGCGAGCGGCTTGGCGGCCTATAGCAGCTGTGCTGGCCGGCGCAGGTATTTGAGGTTGCCCGCCAGCATCACCAGTCCGCCAGCCACCGCCGTCCCCGCCGCGATCAGCAGCACCGGCGTATAATTATTGGCCACGGCAAACGCCCCGAAGATAGCGGCGCCCACCAGCGTGCTGGCAATTCCGATCACGTCCATCAGCGATGTCGAAAGCCCCAGGCGCCCTTTGATCGCGTCCTGCACATAGCTAATGGTTATCGACAGCAGCGCCGAACTGGCAATGCCGTTCAACCCCTGCAGCCAGAACACCTCGGTCACGCTGGTCGCCCGGGCGACGAGGAAAATATAAACGCCCAGCAGGATGGCGTTGAAAATGATGATCGCCTCGCGCGAAACCTTCCCCGCCAGATACCCCCATCCCAGCATGAAAGGAATTTCCAGCAGCGCCGCGATCCCGGCATAAAGCCCCACATCAGCCAGGGTGCCGCCCATGCTTGAAATGATCGACAGCGGAATGGCAATGCCCACCAGCCGCATTGCCAGCTTGGCCAGGAATACCCCGGCAATGCCAGTCAAAATCCCAACCGGCAGCGGCCCGCGCACCGCACCCTTTTCCTTCTTGATGATCGGCATGGGTGCTACCCGTGTCGCCGGGCTGAGCATCATCACCGCAAAGATCACCCCGCAGGTAGCATAGGCAATGCTGGTGGCCAGATAGACGTCGAACACCGAATAGATCGCCGCAATCGCGCCCGCCACTGGTGGCACCACCACCCATGACATCGAAAAGATCGTCCGGTTCAGTGACAGTAAGAACTGGCTGCGCCGCGGAAACCGATCGTCGGCATAGGCGCGCAGATAGGCAAAGCTCTGCGAAAAGATCGACACCGCCAGCGGCACGAACACCACCAGCAGGGCGGTGAACATCAGCGGCGTGCGCCACACGTAAAGCAAGCCATAGCCAATAGAACCCATCACCGAAGCCGACAGCACCAGCCAGCGCCGATCGTTCAAGCGGTCCGAGATATAGCCCTGCAATACCGACACGATGGCGCTCACAATCGAGCCAACCGAGAGCACTGCGGCATAGTGGGGCGGGGACATGTGCAGCAACTCGATGCCCACGATCGCGCCATAGGGAATGGTCGTGGCGAATGTCACCCCGGAAATGAAGATGCTGACCGCCAGAAGCGTTGTCACCGGTAATCTGCTGGAGGACGACACGTCAACTCTCCGAGTTTGGCGATCCCCTCTAGGTCATCCCCCTGAGTCCGTAAATCGGTAATGTCACCTCAATTGACCGCTTCCTCGATCACCCCGCGCCCGGAGGCCAGCGCGCTGCCGGCGCAGGCTCCGGCAATGGCGACGATCCCCAGCCACTGCACCAGCGTCAACGCCTCATGCAGCACGAAAAATCCCGCCAGCGCGCTCACCGCCGGCGATGCGCTCATCATCACTCCGAATACTTTCGTGGGCAGGCGCTTGAGCGCATAAATGTCCAGCAAATATGGGACCGCGCTTGACATGACGGCCACCAGCAGCCCAACCGACAAAGCCTGCGACGACAGTAGTTCCGTCCCCGCCCGGCTGGCCCCCAGCGGCACCACGATCACCGCCGCCGCGACCATACCGGCCGAAACGCTACGCATGCCGCCAGACGCCACGCGTGCGCCCAGCGTCACATAGGTCGCCCAACACGCCCCCGCCGTCAGCGCAAAGCCCACCCCGCGCCAGTCGAGCCCGCCGGTCACCGAGCCCAGCGGCAATAGCGCCAGTCCCACGGCGGCCAATGCGATCCAGGCAAAATCCAGCCGCTTCCGCGATCCCAGCAGCGCCAGCACCAGCGGCCCGGTTACCTCGATGGAAATGGCCACGCCGAGCGGAATGTAGGCGAACGCCTGATAGATCAGCACATTCATCAGCCCCAGCATCAGCCCGTAGCCGATCAGCGCCGGCCATTGCTCGCGCGTCAGCCGCAATTTCCACGGCTGCAGGAACAGCGCCAGCAGCAGTGCCGAAATCGCCACGCGCAATGCTGCCACCCCTTCCGGGCCGACCAGCGGAAACAGCCCCTTGGCAAAGGCTGCTCCAACCTGCACTGAAATCAGCCCGCCAAACGCCGCCAAAGGGGGCAGGGCGCTGTTGTTGCTCATCAATTATCCTGAAATCAACCACTACATCGGCAAAGCCGGACCATGCCACGAGTCTGTATCGCCGCGCCGCAAATGTCGCGATGCCCTGCCGGACCATCTGCTGGTCCACCAACACACTTCACCTCTGGGGCCGATTACCCTATCTAGAGGCCGACCGGGACGCCCCGGAGTCTTTAAACCATTTCGGCCGGGACGACCCGCCACCAAGGAGCAATCCCATGGCATGGGTCTATCTTGTTATCGCTGGCCTGTTTGAAATGGCCTGGGCCATAGGCCTCAA
>NZ_JBDSUA010000076.1:0-7687 GCF_039927955.1 Devosia sp.
AGACACGGCTTTCGACCGCCCAGCCGGTGAGTTTGACGTCGCTCTGCTTGATCGAGAGCTTTTCGCCGGCAGCCGAGCGGATCATCTGCTCGACGAGATCGATGCCGGTGATCAGTTCGGTGACCGGATGCTCGACCTGCAGCCGCGTGTTCATTTCGAGGAAATAGAAGTTCCTGTTACCATCAACGATGAATTCCACCGTCCCGGCGCTGGTGTAACCCACCGCCTTGGCCAGTGCGACAGCCTGTTCGCCCATCGCCTGCCGCGTCCCTGCGTCGAGAAACGGGCTCGGCGCTTCCTCGATCACCTTCTGGTTGCGCCGCTGGATCGAGCATTCCCGCTCGTTCAAATACAGCACATTGCCATGTTGATCGCCGATCAGCTGGATTTCGATATGGCGCGGCTGGGTGACGAATTTCTCGATGAAAATCCGGTCGTCGCCGAACGAACTCGCCGCCTCCGACTTGGAGCGCTCGAAGCCCTCCTTGGCCTCCGCATCGTCCCAGGCGATCCGCATCCCTTTGCCGCCGCCGCCGGCCGAGGCCTTGATCATCACCGGATAGCCGATTTCCGACGCGATGGTGGCCGCTTCCTCGGCATCGGCGATCAACCCCATATGCCCCGGCACCGTCGAAACCCCTGCCGCTGCCGCGATTTTCTTGGAGGTGATCTTGTCGCCCATGGCCTCGATGGCCTTGAGCGGCGGCCCGACAAAAATGATCCCGGCAGCGCTCAGCGCCTCGGCAAATTTCGGGTTTTCGGAGAGGAAGCCATAGCCGGGATGCACCGCCTCGGCGCCGGTCTCGCGGCAGGCGGCGATGATCCTGTCGATCGACAGGTACGAATCCTTGGCCGCCGATCCACCAATATGGACCGCCTCGTCAGCCATCCGCACATGCAGCGCCTCGCGGTCGGCATCGGAATAAACCGCAATGGTCTTGATCCCGAGCCGCTTGGCGGTGCGGATAACCCGGCAGGCAATTTCGCCGCGATTGGCGATGAGCAAGGTGGAGAACATTCAGCTGTTCTTTCTGTCTTCTGATTGGGCAGAATCCAACCGTCTCCCTCCCCCTCGTGGGGAGGGGTCAGGGGTGGGGGGAGCCACGAGCGCTGGCGCTTGTTCGAGCGCTGCGGCAATGACCACATAAACGCCTTCTGGATTTCCCATGACTTCGGTGTTGGTGAACCGCAGCACACGGTAGCCTTCAGCGTCCATGAACTTGCCTCGTAATGCATCATACGCGATGGCCGCCTCGGTGCCGTGCGTATCTCCGTCAAGCTCAATGACGAGCTTCGAGCCATGATCGGCGAAGTCAGCATAATAGCGCCCCAAAGGCACCTGCCGTCGAAAATTATGGCCGGCCTGTCGCAACGGATACAGCAGCCGCCACATCGCCTGCTCCGGCGGCGTCGCGCTTTTTCGCAGCGATCTGGCGCGTTCGATGCTCACCAGAACCCCCACCCCTGTCCCCTCCCCACAAGGGGGAGGGAGACGATAGAGCCGACCACACAATGCCCGTGGTTACTAAGACAGACAGGGAGGGTCTCCCTCCCCCTTGTGGGGAGGGGACAGGGGTGGGGGTGCGTTTCCATCACAAATCCCTCACAGCGGTATATTCCCATGCTTCTTCTTCGGCACGGCTTCCGCCTTGCCCCGCAGCGTCGAGAACGCCCGGATCACCCGCCGCCTGGTCCCGTGCGGCATGATCACGTCGTCGATGAAGCCGCGCTCCGCCGCCACGAACGGATTGGCGAAGCGGGCTTCGTAGTCCGCCGTGCGCTTGGCGATCTTGTCCTTGTCGCCCAGTTCGGAGCGATAGAGGATCTCGCTGGCGCCCTTGGCGCCCATCACGGCGATTTCGGCTGATGGCCAGGCGTAGTTGACGTCGGCCTTGATGTGCTTACTCGCCATCACGTCATAGGCGCCGCCATAGGCCTTGCGGGTAATCACCGTCACCAGCGGTACGGTGGCTTCGGCATAGGCGAACAACAGTTTGGCGCCATGCTTGATGATGCCGCCATATTCCTGCGCCACGCCGGGCAAAAACCCCGGCACGTCGACCAGCGTCAGGATGGGGATTTCGAAGGCGTCGCAGAAGCGGATGAAGCGGGCCGCCTTCTTGGCCGAGTTGATATCGAGGCACCCGGCCAGCACCAGCGGCTGATTGGCGACGACGCCAACCGAATTGCCATCGAGCCGGATGAAGCCGGTCAGGATATTGCCGGCATGGTCCTTCTGCAGCTCGAGAAAGTCGCCCTCGTCGGCGATCTTGGTGATCACCTCATGCATGTCATAGGGCTGGTTGGCGCTATCGGGGATGATGGTATCGAGCGAGGCGTCGCCGCGATCAGGATCGTCATTGGTCTTGACGCGCGGTGGCTTCTGCCCGGCCATCAAAGGCAGGAACGAAAACAACCGGCGCACTTCGAGCAGGGTTTCGATATCGTTGTCGAACGCCGCATCGGCCACCGCCGAGGTTTTGGTATGGGTGACGGCCCCGCCCAGTTCTTCGGCGGTGACGATCTCGTTGGTCACGGTCTTGACCACGTCGGGACCAGTGACGAACATGTAGCTGGTGTCTTTGACCATGTAGATGAAGTCGGTCATCGCCGGGGAATACACTGCCCCGCCGGCGCATGGCCCCATGATCACCGAAATCTGCGGCACAGCGCCCGAGGCCTGCACATTGCGCCAGAACACGTCGGCATAGCCGCCAAGGCTGGCGACGCCCTCCTGGATGCGGGCCCCGCCGCTGTCGTTGAGCCCGATCACCGGCGCGCCGTTCTGCAGCGCCAGGTCCATGATCTTGCAGATTTTCTTGGCATGCGTTTCGCTCAGCGAGCCGCCGAAAACGGTAAAATCCTGGGAAAACACATAGGTCATGCGCCCATCGATGGTACCCCAGCCGGTGACCACGCCATCACCGGGGATGATCGTCTCGGCCATGCCAAAGTCGGTCGCCCGATGGGTGACGAACATGTCGTATTCTTCGAACGAGCCGGGATCGAGCAGCACGTCGAGCCGTTCGCGCGCGGTCAGTTTGCCCTTGGCGTGCTGCGCGTCGATACGCTTTTGCCCGCCGCCGAGGCGGGCCTGCGCGCGCTTGGCTTCAAGCTGTTCGATGATCTCGCGCATCTGACCCCCATCGGCTGTGGCGACCCAAACGTCGCACTTCTTTGACCGAGCAGTCAAAATTTATCATGGGGTTGTGGCGCTTTGCCAGCGCAATCACGTTGCGTCGAACGACAGGCTCCTGGGCTCGACCACTTGCAGCCCTTTGGCAAAGCGCCGCGCCGCGGAAACGTAGTGCGTCGCTGACTGGCGCAGCCTGGTCACGGCCTCGGCGTCCAGTTCGCGGATCACCTTGCCGGGTGCGCCAACCACCAGCGAGTTGTCGGGGATCACCTTGCCCTCGGTGACCAGCGCTCCGGCCCCGATCAGGCAATTGTTGCCGATTACCGCGCCGTTGAGCACAGTGGCGCCCATGCCGATCAGCGTATTGTCGCCAATGGTGCAGCCATGCAGCATCGCCTTGTGGCCCACAGTGCAGCCCGCGCCGATGCGCAGCGGAAAGCCCATATCGGTGTGCAGCACGACGTTTTCCTGCACATTGGTCTGGGCGCCGATAGTGATGGGTTCATTGTCGCCCCGAGCCACCACGCCAAACCAGATGCCCGCGTCACGCCCGACGCTGACCTTGCCGACCAGCACGGCGGTTGGCGCGATCCAGGCGACATCGGGATCGATTTGGGGCGCAATGCCATCCAGGGCATAAAGGGTCATGGCCGGAACCTCAGGGCTTGATCCCATAGGCGTCGCGCATCTGGGCAATTTCGGCAAGCGTTGTCTCCAACCCGCTCCAGTCGTCGCGCTCGGCAATCGGCGCCCAGATCGCTTCAACCTCGTCGATCAGCATCGTGCGCGGCGTCCGTCGCGCAAAATAGGGATGGTCGAGATTGGCGTCGGACGCGGCCGCGAACCCCTCCATCGCATCGGCAATCGGTCGGAAGGTTTCGCTGGCATAGTGCGCAGCCGACGGGCCGGCGGCGGCCCGCTCAAGGCTCGCCATGCCCCCGCGCCAGTCAAAAAAGAACTGTTCGTAGGGCGCCTTGCTGACTGACAAAAACCCGAACAGCGCGGTGACGAAATCGGCATCGCCATCATTGCCGTTCGGCACCAGCCCCAGGCGCTTCAGCATGGCCTTGGCGAGTTCGGCGCGGAAAGCGGGCCAGAACTGGTTCAGCGCCGGCTCCAGCGCCTCGATGCTGGAAATCGGCACCAGGCATTCAGCCAGCCGCGTCACGTTCCAGGCCAATGCATCGGGCTGGCGGCCGAAGCTATAGAGCCCGGTTTCATCGAAATAGGCTGCCGTGAAATCCGGATCATAGGTCGGCAGGAACCGCCACGGACCATAATCAAAGCTCTCGCCGGTGACGTTGATATTGTCGGTATTGAGCACGCCATGCACGAAGCCGGCGGCGATATAGTGCGCGCCGAGCTTGGCCACGCGCAGCGCCACCGCCCCAAGCAACGCCGCCGGTCGGTCGGCGGCGTCGGCCAGTTCGGGGTAGTAATTGGCAATGGTGTAATCGAGCAGCGCCTGCGTCGCCGCGCTGTCCTCATTGTAAGCCAACCGCTGAAACGTGCCGATGCGGATATGGGAATGGCTGAGCCGCACCAGCACCGCACTGCGCGTCGGCGATGGTTCGTCGCCGCGATGCAGGTTTTCGCCGGTTTCGATCAGCGACAATGATTTGGAAGTGGTGACGCCCAGCGCTTCGAGCATTTCGGTGGCCAGGATTTCGCGCACCCCGCCCTTGAGCGTCAGTCTGCCATCGCCACCGCGCGACCATGGGGTCTTGCCGGAGCCCTTGGTGGCAAAATCGAGCAGGCGATGGTCTTTCAGATCAAATCCCTGCGCAAACAGGAAGCCGCGCCCATCGCCCAGATCGGGATTGTAGCTGCGGAACTGGTGGCCGTGATAGCGCAGCGCCAGGGGTTGCGGTAGCGATCCGGGCAGCGGTTCGAACCTGCCGAAATGGGCAACCCACTCGGCATCGCTCAGTCCGTCCAGTCCCACCCGCCGCGCCCAGCGCTGATCACGATGGCGCAGGATGGTCTTCGGGAAATCTGCCGCGGCGACGCGATCATAGAACGCATCGCCCAGGGTTTCATGGTTGCGGGCAGGCTGGAAAGTCATAGGGAAGAATTAGCCCCACGAGTGTTTCGCGTCCAGACGAAAGGCCCCTCACCCGATCCTGCCGCCCACCAACGATTCGCTGATCGGCGCCGGACGGACCACTGGGGTCTTGATGTCGATAACACGGCCCTCGCGCGACGACACCTCGAAGGCTTCCATGACCTCGAGCACGTGCAGCGCCAGATCGCCATTGGCGCGATGAGGGCGATTGTTCAAAATACCATGGGCCATGTCGGCGACGCCAAGCGAACGGTAATTGCCGTCGGCATAGGGCAGCTCGACCGGCACAGCGGTCCAGTCATTGCCGTTGCCGCGCTGTTTCAGCGACACTTCGCCGCCAAAGAAATTGGGATCGGGCACGATCAGGCTCGCTTCAGTGCCATAGAGCTCCAGCGGCACATGCTTGTGGCCGGCCACATCAAAGCTCAGGCCCACCTGCACGATGGCGCCATTTTCAAACGCCAGCGAGCCGGTAACGTGGGTCAAAACCCTGGACGGAATAGTCTGGCCCTTTTTCGGCTCCGAGCCAATGACGCGCTCGGCGCGCAGCATCGAACTCATTGCCATCACCTTGGACACCGGCCCCAGCAGGTTGACCAGATCGGTAATGTAATACGGACCCATGTCGAGCACCGGCCCGCCGCCGATATCGTAGTAAAACGCCGGATCGGGATGCCAGGCTTCATGGCCCGGGCACATGAAATAGGCGGTGCCGCCGACGATCTGGCCAAGCGCGCCGCTATCAACCACGGCGCGGCTCTGCTGGTGCGAACCACCCAGAAACGTGTCGGGCGCCGAACCGATGCGCAACCCGGCCTTGTTGGCGGCGTCGAGCAGTGTCTTGCCTTCGGCAAAGGTAATGCCGAGCGGCTTTTCCGAATAGACGTGCTTGCCGGCGGCCAGCGCCTTGAGGCCCACTTCGACATGGGCGCGCGGAATGGTCAGATTGATCACCAGATCGATTTCGGGATCGGCCAGCATGTCGTCCACTGACTTGGCCGGGATATTGAATTCGGCGCCCCGCGCCTGCGCCGATTCAAGGCGCATATCGGACAGCGCCTTGATATCGAGCACGTCAAAGCCCGGCATCTGCTCAAAACCCTTGATCGCCTTGAGATAGGCCGATGAAATATTGCCGACGCCGATAAAACCAACGCCCAGACGCTTGCCCGATGCCATGCCGAACTCCTCCCGATGTACGTACGTCACATAGCCTTATGGTCGCTGCTTTGTCAGCAGGTCACGCACGTTTTGGCTAGGCTTGGGCGATTTTTTCCAACGTTGCAAGTCGCGCGTTGAGTTGCTGGATGGATTTGATCAATGGCGCGATAAACGCATCGTAACGCAGCCCCTGCTCGCTTTGCGGGTCAGCCGGGTCGGTCAGGATATATCCGGCGAAATCATCCACGCCGACCTGATCCAGCGCTACTTTGACCTGTTGCGCCAGCAGGCCATAGTGCGTGCGCTTGCCTTCGCTCCAGCGATAGCGCACCGGTTCCAATGCGCTGATGAAATCCAGCCCGAGATCGCTGGGCGCGATATCGGTTTTCTGCCGCGCATCGGAGGTCTGGATGGTGCCCGTCGCCGCCCACACTGCCGACCAGCGCGCGCCGCTGGCGCCTAGTGTTATGCTGTTGTCAGTTGCCGGTTTGATCGCGGCCACCACGGTCAGCCCGCCGGTGGCATTATCGATCTTGAGCGCATCGACCCAGCTTGAGCCATTGGGGCTGACCTTGAGCCGCCAATGATTGTCGCCCGCCAGGCCCATTTCGGCATAGCCGGTATGGTTGGATTGATAAAGCAGGCTCGCCGTATCGGTGCTGGCCGCCTTGTTGAGCTTGAGCTGATGGCCATTGCCGTCATGGCTCAACAGTGTCGCCGCCGCCGCGACCGCCAGCCGATTGGTGCTGTCGGCCCCGGTATTGATGCCCACCATCGGCACGCCTGCCGCGCCGTTGCCGGCCAGTGCCACCCAGGCGGTGGACTGAAACACCACGATGGCCTGCGCGTCCTCGATATAGGCCTGCCAGCCATTGGCCGGATCGAGAAAGCTCCAGGCCGCGTTCTGCCAAACCGCGATTTCCGTGGCGTGCCCCGCCCATGCCCCGGTTGGGCTGGCAGGCAGGATATAGGCATCGCCCAGCATCGGGCTGCCGGGCGGCGTCGCAATGGTCCGGCTTTTGACCACCGGCTGCACCAGCGCATCGAGCGTCTGCAACGCCTCGTTATGCGTCACATGCTTTTGCGCCTGCTGCGGCATGATGAAGGGCAGGCTCAAGCGGGAAGTATTGTCCATGAAATGTCCTCGATTGGTGAGGACAGTATGGCTGCGGTCGATGGGGCGGGGATAAGCGGCAGCAACCCCCTCCCTTCCCTCCCCACAAGGGGGAACTGTTTACCTACGATCCTTTTTGGATTCTTGTGCTGTGCAAGTGATTTGCTCAGGAGGATGGGATGGATTGTCCCCGGTGTGGTGGTGCGCATCT
>NZ_JBDSUA010000077.1:0-14527 GCF_039927955.1 Devosia sp.
CGAGGGGGAGGTGTGGGCCGGTGTTTTTGGCTGCATGTTGCCCCGTCCACCGAACGGCACCTCCCCCTTGATGGGGGAGGCAGGGAGGGGGTGGGGCAACACGCGCCAAAACATCGTCAAACCTGATCCAGCCCGTAGAGCAGATCGGCGATCAGATCATCGGCGTCTTCCAGCCCGACCGAAATGCGCAGCAGGCCGGGCGTGACGCCGGTTTGCAGCCGCACTTCTTCGGTTAGCCGCTGATGCGTGGTGGTGCGCGGGTGCGTGATGATGGATTTGGCGTCGCCCAGATTGTTGGAAATCAGGATCACGGCCAGGGCATCTGCCAGCTTGAATGCTGCGTCCTGCCCGCCCTTGACGTCGAAGGCCACCAGGGTCGAGCCCGCACGCATCTGGCGCTTGGCCAGATCGTATTGCGGGTGCGATTTATGGTGCGGGTAGATCACCTTGTTGATCTTGGGGTGATTGCCCAGCACGTCAGCGATTTTGCCAGCGCTGGAAGTCATCTGGTTGACGCGCAGCGGCAGGGTTTCGAGGCCCTTGATGAACACCCAGGCGTTGAAAGCGCTCAGCGTCGCGCCGGTCTGGCGCAGCAGCGTATGCACATCCCCGGTGATCAGTTCCTTGCTGCCCAAAACGATACCGCCCAACACCCGGCCCTGCCCGTCGATATGCTTGGTGGCCGAATAGGTCACCAGATCAGCGCCGAGTTCGAGCGGCTTCTGGTAGAGCGCGGTGGCAAAGACGTTGTCGACGATCAGCCTAGCGCCATGGGCATGGGCGATTTTGGCGACGGCGGCGATATCGACCAGTTCCAGCGTCGGATTGGTCGGGGTTTCGATGAACACCAGCCTGGTGTTGGGGCGCATTGCGGCTTCGAAATTTTGCGGATCGCGGCCATCAACCAGCGTCGAGGCAACGCCCCAACGCGGCATGAAATCCTCGACCACGTAACGGCAGCCGCCAAACAGCGCCATCGAGGCCACGATATGATCGCCGGCCTTGACTTGGCTCATCACCGCATTGGTCACCGCCGCCATGCCGGACGCGAACGCGCGACCCGCTTCGGCGCCTTCGAGCAGCGCCATGCGGTTCTGGAACACATCAACGGTGGGATTGGCGAAGCGCGAATAATTGTGACCGCCGATTTCGCCCTTGAACAGGGCCTCGGCATGGGCCGAGGTTGGGTAGGTGTAGCCGGAGGTGAGGAACAGCGCTTCGGAAGTCTCGTTGAACTGGCTGCGTTCGCTGCCGCCATGCACGAGCTGGGTCGCCGGCGCCCGCTTTTTCGGATCGCTGAGGGGGTTCTGGGCCTTGGACATCAGGTGCCTTCAAACAAAAAACCGGCCCATGAAACATGGCCGGTTGGAACGGTCTCTTAGCAATTTGTTTAAAGTGGCTGCAACCAGACCGGCCAAATCACCACTGAGTTGTGATCTAAGGCCAATTGCCGGTTGGCGTCAATTGCGCGGGTTGCTATCGGATAGATCACAACCGGGAACAAACCTCATGAGCGGCGAACAGATCTGGCCCAATGGCGTGTTTCCGGCGCGGCTGATCGAAGAACTGGCACGGATCGGTGCGATCAATACGGCGCGCCCGTTCGATGCCGATCAGGTGCAGCCCGCCAGCCTTGACCTGCGGCTGGGCGATACGGCGTTTCGCGTGCGCTCCAGCTTCCTACCCGGACCGTCGCATTCGGTGGCCGAACGGATCGATGCGCTCAAGCTGCACGAAATCGATCTCAAGCATGGCGCCGTGCTGGAACGCGGCTGCGTCTATCTGGTGCCGTTGCAGGAAAGCCTGCGCCTGCCAGAAGCGGTCAGCGCCTCAGCCAATCCGAAAAGCTCGACCGGGCGGCTCGATGTGTTCACCCGCGTCATCGGCGACCGGGCGCGGGGCTTTGATCAATTGCCGCCGGGCTATGACGGACCGCTGTTTTTGGAAATCAGCCCGCGCACCTTTCCGGTTCTGGTGCGCACCGGTTCGCGGCTGAGCCAGATGCGCTTCCGCTCCGGCGACAGCCGCCTGAGCGTGGCCGAACATCAGGCGCTGCATGTCGCGCAGACGCTGGTGATCGGAGGCAATTCGCCGGTGGATTATGGGGTGTCGCTGTCCATCGACCTATTGGGCAAGAGCCGCGACGGGCTGGTGGGTTTCCGCTCCAAGCGCCACACCGCCGTGGTCGACATGGACAAGAAGAACGCGCTGGATGTGCTCGACTTCTGGGAGCCAATCGTCAATCGGGGCAAGAACGAGCTGATCCTTGATCCGGACGAGTTCTACATTCTGGTCAGCGACGAGGCCGTGCATGTGCCGCCCGATCACGCGGCTGAAATGGTGCCGTTCGATCCGCTGGTGGGGGAATTCCGGGTCCACTATGCGGGGTTCTTCGATCCGGGCTTTGGCCATTCGGCAGCGGGCGGCACCGGCAGCCGCGCGGTGCTGGAAGTGCGCAGCCGCGAAGTGCCGTTCCTGCTCGGCCATGGCCAGACTATTGGACGGCTGATCTATGAGCGGCTGGCCGAGCGGCCGGACCGGCTCTATGGCGCCGCGTCCGGCTCAAACTATCAGGCGCAGGCGCTCAAGCTGTCCAAGCACTTCAAGCCCTATCCAGCGTAAGGCCTTACTGGACCTTCTGCGAGACCTGCCCATTGCTGTCCTGCATCATGTTGGGCCCGTTGAACTGGACCTGCGAGATGTTGCAGTAATTGGTGACCTGGGTGTCGGAAAAGATCGACATCGTCACCAGCGTATTGCCCTGCATCTGTGAGGCCCAGAAGCCGTGGCCGGGATAATCCGAGCACATCTGGCCATTGGAGCAGACCCGCGTCGTGGTGGTGAACAGGCCGCTGGGCTCGAAGGTGGTGTAGCGCTGCGCCACCTGAGATGGGTTGAGCTGGTTGGGAACCTCGGTGTACCAGACCCCGATCAACTGCTGCATGGCCTGACTATTGGCATTGGCCTGAAACTGCTGCCAGCCCGCGGTGGCGTTCTGGTCGACATTGCCGTTCTGGTCCATGCAGACATCGTTTTGCGCGAAGGCCGGCGTGCTCAAGGCGGCAATAGCCGCCAGTACAATGATGCGTTTCGTCATCCCCGTTGTCCCCCTGATGATGGAGCGTCTTCGGCAGCACTCCAGTTGCTCATTCTCAGCTCCCGGCAGGATGGGACGACTCCGGGCTTCGCTTGTCAATGGCTGGGCTTGACGGCACAACTCTCACCGCTCCACCCAATGGCACGACGATGGCCAAAGCAATATTTTGCGTCAGGCGCCCGATTGGAATGGCTTCACGCACAGCGCGTTCTGAAACTATCCTTCTCAAGGAATTATGATCTCATCTGAAGCCGTCAAAACGCAAATTCTTATACTCGACTAATTCGGTAGTGAATGTAGGCTTATGAGCATCTTACGAACGTCAACTTGGACAGTTGCAATGAGCCAGAACCACCGACAGATCAAACTGGGCGCCTTCATCATGGCCACGGGCCATCACATCGCCGCCTGGCGCCATCCGCTTGCCCAGGCCGATGCAGGGCACAATATCGACCACTATCGCGAGGTAGCGCAGACTGCCGAGCGCGGGCTGTTCGACGTGGTGTTCGTTGCCGACAGCCCCGGCGGCTGGGATGGTGCCAGCGAGCCCGAAGTGCGCGCCCGGGTAGGCCATGCCGCCCATTTCGAGCCGGTGACGCTGTGGTCGGCGCTGTCGCAGACCACCAGCAAGATCGGGTTTGTGGCCACCGCCTCAACCACTTACGAAGACCCGTACCTGTTGGCGCGCAAGTTCGCTTCGCTCGATCACATCTCGAAGGGCCGCGCGGCGTGGAACGTCGTCACCACCGGCGCTGACGTGTCGAAGAACTTCTCCATTGCCGGCCATCCGGCTCATGCCAATCGCTATGAGCGGGCCGAGGAAGTGGTCGATCTGGTGCTGGACCTGTGGGACAGCTACGAGGACGATGCGCTGATCGTGGACAAGGAAAGCGGCGTGTTCCTCGATCCCGACAAGGTCCACAAGGTCAACCACAAGGGCAAGTTCTTCGAAGTTGCGGGGCCGCTCAATGTCGCCCGCTCGCCGCAGGGCCGCCCGGTCGTGGTGCAGGCCGGCGCTTCCGAAGCCGGGCGCGAACTGGCGGCCCGCACTGCCGAAGTGATCTTCACCGCCAACCAGACGCTGGCGGACGCGCAGGAGTTTTATGCCGACATCAAGGGCCGGCTTGGCAAGTTCGGCCGTCGCCCGGAACAGTTGCTGATCATGCCCGGCATTTTCCCGGTGCTGGGCGGCACCGAGGTCGAGGCACAGCAGAACTACGAGTTCATCCAGTCGCTGGTGCATCCCGCCATCGCCTGGAGCATCATCAAGCAATATTATGTTGGCGTCGATCTGTCGGGCTATTCGCTCGACGATATCGCGCCGCCACTGCCGCAGGAAACCGAGCTCAACAAGTCGCGCCTGAAGCTGGTTTCGGACCTGCAGGCGCACAATGGCCTGACCCTGCGCCAGCTCTACCTGTCGCTGGCCACGGCACGCGGCCACCGCACCGTGGTGGGCACGCCCGAGCAGATCGCCGATGCGATCGAGGTCTGGTTCAGCAATGGCGCCGCCGACGGCTTCAACATCATGCCGCCAATCCTGCCCACCGGGCTGACTGACTTCGTCGACCAGGTGGTGCCGATCCTGCAGCGGCGCGGCTTGTTCCGCACCGAGTATGAAGGCACCACACTGCGCGAAAACCTGGGGCTTGAACGTCCGGTCAACCGGTTCGTTGCCCGCGCCAACACCACCCAGCGGAGCGCCTGATGAGCCAGCTCAAGATCGTCGGTTTTGCCGGCAACGCCTCCCGCCCTTCCCGCACCAGCGCATTGGTCCAAGCCATTGCCGGCGCGGCACAGCTCAGGACCGGCGCCTATACCAGCCTGCATGACCTGACCGATGTGCACCCATCGCTGGGGGCAACGCTGGACCCGCGCCAGGCGCCGCCCGATCTGGCCGCGCTGATCTCGGAGATCACCGCTGCCGATGCGCTGATCGTCGGCTCGCCGGTTTACAAGGGCACCTATACCGGCCTGTTCAAGCACCTGTTCGACCTGATCGAACCCAAGGCGCTCAAGGACAAGCCGATCGTTCTGGCCGCCACCGGCGGCAGCGAACGCCATGCGCTGGTGGTCGATCACGGTCTGCGCCCGCTGTTTGCATTCTTTTCGGCCGATATCCTGTCGACCGGCATCTACGCCACCGAAACCGATTTCACCGATTACCGCCCCTCCCATCCGCAATTGCTGCGCCGCATCGAGCGGGTTGCGGACGAGCTGAGCTTCAAGCTCGGCGTGCGCGCACCCCTTCTGGCCCAGTCGGCCTGATCACTCTCAAGGAAACTTCAATGTTCACTCGCAGACAACTCTTCCCGCTCTTTGCCGGAGCGGCGGCAGCGCTTTCCCTGCCAGGCCTGATCTGCGCGCAGGAGCCCGCCAAGGAATTGCGCATCGGCTGGCAAAAAGGCGGCGTGTTCGCGCTGGCCAAGGCCAATGGCGCGCTGGAAAAACGCCTTGCCGATCGCGGCATTGCCGTCAGCTGGAACGAGTTCAGCTCGGGTCCGCCGCTGCTGGAAGCTTTGGGCGCCAATGCGCTGGATTTCGGTTCGACCGGCGATATCCCGCCGCTGTTTGCCCAGGCCGCCGGTGGCAACCTGGTCTATGTCGCCGCCTCCAAGGGTGCGCTGGACGGCTCGGCGATCCTGGTCAAACAGGATAGCCCCATCAAGACCCTGGCCGATCTCAAGGGCAAGAAGCTGGCGTTCAAGCGCGGCTCCTCGGCGCATAACTTTGCCCTCGGCGCACTGCGCAGCGTCGGCCTTTCGCTGGGCGATGTCGAGGCAATCGATCTGGGACCGCCTGACGCGGCACCGGCCTTTGCCAATGGGCAGATCGATGCATGGGTGATCTGGGACCCCTATAATGCCATCACCCAGCAGGACAAGCAGACCCGCGTGCTGGCCACCACCGAAGGCCTGGTCGAGAGCTGGGGCTACTATCTGGCCAATTGCGATTATGCCAAAGCCAACCCGCAGGTGATCGTCGACCTGATTGACGAGCTGGGCAAGGTCGGTGCCGCAGCGCAGGCTAATCTCGACGACACGGTCAAACAGATCTCGCAGATCACCGGCGTGCCGGAGCCGATCCAGAAGATCGTGTTGACCCGCAGGGGTGCGGACCTCGGCTCCATCGCCACGCTGACGGCGGATAATCTGGCCTATCAGCAGAAGCTGGCCGACGAGTTCTTCGAGCTCAAGATCGTCCCCAAGAAGCTCGATATCGCCTCGGCCTTCTGGTACCCGCCCGCCGCCTGATCGCGGCCCTCCCAACGGAGCCTGAACCATGACCCTTGTTGCAGATCTTGGCCAACCCGTGTCTGTACCTTCGGGCTCCGGCCAACCCGGCCAGCGGCGGTCTGCCGCCGCTGTGCTGCGGCCGCTGCTGCCTTACGCGCTGCCGGTGGCGCTGATTGCCTTCTGGCAATTGGCGGCATCGGCGGGGCTGATTTCCAACCGGCTGATGCCGGCGCCAGTCGATGTGGCCCGCGCCTTCTGGGACAAGGCCAGTTCGGGTGAACTGGCCGTCAATATCGGGGTCAGCGGTTTGCGCGCCCTCTCGGGGCTGGCGATCGGGGGCAGCATTGGCTTCCTGCTCGGCCTCGCCAACGGGCTGTCGCGGCTGTCCTATACCGTTACCGATACGACGCTGCAGATGCTGCGCACCATTCCCAACCTGGCGCTGATCCCGCTGGTGATCCTGTGGTTCGGCATCGGCGAGGAAGCCAAGCTATTCCTGACCGCCTTGGGCGTGTTCTTCCCGATCTATCTCAATACCCTGCATGGGGTGCGCAATGTCGATCCGCAATTGATCGAGATGGGGCAGGTTTACGGCATGAAGGGCTTCACCCTGTTCCGCAAGGTGATCTTTCCCGGCGCCCTGCCCTCCATTTTCGTCGGCCTGCGGTTTTCGCTGGGCATCATGTGGCTGACGCTGATCGTGGCCGAAACCCTCTCCTCGTCCTCGGGCATCGGCTACATGGCCAATACCGCCCGTGAATTCATGATGACCGACGTCGTCGTGCTGGCTCTGGTGATCTATGCGCTGCTGGGCAAGCTGGCCGACGTGGTGGCGCGGTTCCTCGAAAGCCGCACCCTGCAATGGCACCCCGCCTTCCAGACCGACAAAAAGGATTGAAGCGATGAGCGAGATCATTCACCGCGAGCGCCGGATCAATGCCTGGGGCAAGGAAATCGAGCCCGAATTCACCCCGCGTCCGGTGCACCCGGCGCCGGTTCCAAAAGGCGTCGGCATCCGCCTGCGCGGCGTGACCAAGAGCTTTGGCACTGTGCCAGTGCTCACGGGCATCGACCTCGACGTGCCCGAGGGGCAGTTCCTTGCCATTGTCGGCAAGAGCGGTTGCGGCAAGAGCACGCTGCTGCGCCTGCTGGTGGGGCTCGATGAAGTCACCGGGGGCAGTATCGAATTTCTCGACGAGGCCGGGCAGGCAACAGAGCCCAATGCCCGCATCGTATTCCAGGAGCCACGGCTTTTGCCCTGGGCCAGCGTGCTCGACAATGTCGCGGTCGGCCTCGGGGAAACCGTGCCGCAGCGGCAAGGCCGGGGGCTGGCGCAGGCGGCGTTGGGCGAGGTGCAGCTGTCGGAAAAATCGGGCGAATGGCCGGCGCGCCTCTCAGGCGGCCAACGCCAGCGCGTGGCTCTGGGCCGGGCGATGGTCAGCCATCCCGAATTCCTGGCGATGGACGAACCGCTGGGCGCCCTCGATGCTTTGACCCGTATCACCATGCAGGCGCTGATCGAGCGCGTCTGGGCCGAGCAGCGCTTTACCGCCCTGTTCGTCACCCATGATGTGACCGAGGCCGTGGCGCTGGCCGACCGGGTCATCGTGCTCGACGAGGGCCATATCGCCCTCGACATCACTGTCGATCACCCTCGCCCACGGCAGCGCGGCACGGCGTCACTGGCGGCGCTGGAGGCCCAGCTGCTGGCCGCGATCTTTCGCTGACTGGAATTGGCGGCGGCGGCTCACCATGCCGCTGCCGCCCAACCTGCAATCGAATTGCCTTCACTGCACCGCACCCGCTTGACGCCTCACGCCATTTCAAGCATCTAGAACCGGCGTGCGGGTGTATCTCAATGGTAGAGAAGCAGCTTCCCAAGCTGATGACGAGGGTTCGATTCCCTTCACCCGCTCCAGTCCCCTTATAACTGCCCGTCAGCCGAGCGCTGACTGCTCCCGGCAGATGCGATCGACCAAGGCGTCGAACTCGCCCCTGGGCGGGCGCTGCATTGCAAGGCGCTGCTTGAGGTGCTGGATCGGCTCGGCAAGGATTTCCTCGAGGCTTTGCGCGCAGGTGAAGTCGCCAACCACGCTCTTGATCTTGGAATTGTCAAAGATCGCGGTCCACGCCTTGTCCCCGATCAGCGGACCGACCCACTCCGGGTTGTAGCGGATCAGCGTATCGGTGGGGACATGCACGATCTTGGCTTCGACGCCGAGCAGGCGGGCAATGGCCTTCTGGATATCGTCCCAGATGTGGGCCTTGTCATTGGTGATATGGAAAATCTCGTTGAGCGCGGCCTTGTTGCCGAACAGGCCGATGAAGGGCACCGCGAAATCGACTGAACGGGTCAGCGTCCAGGGCGTGCGGCCATCGCCGGCAACGATGGTGGGCTCGCCATCGAGCATGCGCCGCGCCATCACGTCGCTGTCGCCCATCATGATCGGTAGGCCGGTGCGCACGGTGTGGCTGGGGCGCACGATGGTCCAGTCGAGGCCCCTGGCAGCCAGCAGCAGGTTTTCGCAATCGATCTTGGCCTGGCTATAGGGCCAGTAGGGATTGATCGCCGGGGTCTGCTCGGTAATCACATAATGGCGCGCCGGCTTTTCATAGACCGAGGCCGACGAGATGAAGATGTATTGGCCGCAATGGCCGGTAAAGACCTCGATATCGCGCGCCACCTGATCGGGGGTGAAGGCGATAAACTGGCAGACCACGTCAAATTTTGCCTTGGCCAGCCCGGCATATTCCGGTCCGCCGAGATCACCGATGATGGATTTGACCCCCGCCGGCAGCGCGCTCTCGCGCTTGCCGCGATTATAGACGCTGACCGCATGGCCTTGGGCCACGGCGCGCTCGACGCAGGGATAGGAAATCTGGCCGGTGCCGCCGATAAAAAGAATGTTCAGGGCCATTTGAAAATGCCTTGGTTGAAAGTGCCGAATAATCGTTGAAGTCTAGAACATCCGCGCCGGGAGGCAACCAATTTGGCCCCACCGCCGACGCCCCCCTTCCATCGCTGACGCCGCCGTCTATAATGTCGCACAGACAAAGTGACGCGCGCCAAAACGCCATGTTTTATTGGGCGGGAGACGGGCGCACAAGGCGGCAGTCAGGCAGATGCAAGGTGGCCGGCATGACATTTCTCGGGTTGAGCGCGGAAATACTGGCGCGTATCCAGTTCGCTTTCACCATTTCCTTTCACTTCATTTTCCCGGCCTTCTCGATCGGTACAGCGGCCTTTCTGGCATTTCTCAACTTTCTCTATCTGTGGAAGAAGGACGCGGCCTATCTGCGGCTCTTTGAGTACTGGAAGACGATTTTTGCCGTCACCTTCGGCATGGGCGTGGTGTCGGGCATCGTCATCAGTTACCAGTTCGGCACCAATTGGGCGGTGTTTTCCGACCGGGCCGGCGCGGTGATCGGCCCGCTGATGGGCTATGAGGTTTTGACCGCATTTTTCCTTGAAGCCGGGTTCCTCGGCATCATGCTGTTTGGGCGCAAGCGGGTGGGCGAAAACCTGCATTTCGTGGCGACGCTGATGGTGGCGATCGGTACGCTGATTTCGGCGACCTGGATCATTTCGGCCAATAGCTGGATGCAGACGCCGGCCGGTTATGCCATCGCCGAAAACGGCCAGTTCGTGCCTGCCAACTGGTGGGAAATCATCTTCAATCCATCCTTTCCCTACCGGCTTATCCATACGGTTCTGGCGGCGTTCCTGACCACGGCATTCTCGGTTGGCGCGGTCGGCGCCTGGCACCTGCTCAAGGACAAAACCAACCGGCAGGCGCGCATCATGTTTTCGATGGCGATGTGGATGGCCGCCTTGGTAACGCCGCTGCAGATCGCGGCCGGCGATGCGCATGGCATCAACACGCTGGAACACCAGCCGGCCAAGATCGCCGCGATGGAAGGGCATTTTGAAACCCAGAAGGGCGCGCCGCTGATCCTGTTCGGCATCCCCAATGACACCACCGAAACGACCGACTACGCCATCGAAATTCCCAAGCTCGGCTCGCTGATCCTGACCCATTCGCTCGATGGCGAAATCAAGGGCCTCAAGGAATGGGCCAAGACCGATCGGCCCCCGGCCCTGATCCCGTTCATCACCTTCCGGGTGATGGTGGGCATCGGCTTTTTGATGCTGGGGCTGGGGCTGTGGTCGCTGTGGACCCGATGGCGCGGCAAGCTCTATGACAATACGTGGCTGCATCGGGCGGCGCTGGTGATGGGGCCATCGGGCTTTGTCGCGGTGCTGGCCGGCTGGCACACCACTGAAGTCGGGCGCCAGCCCTATACGGTCTATGGCCTGATGCGTACCTCGGAGAGCCTGTCCAATGTGGATGCGCCTGCCGTGGGTGCCTCGCTTATTGCCTTCATCGTGGTGTATTTCGTGGTGTTCGGCGCCGGCATTTTCTACATGCTGCGGCTGATGCTGCGTACGCCGGGCGGTGATGATGGCGAGCTGGAAAAAGGCCCGGTCAAGGCGGCGGGCATTCACCCCGGCCCGGCGCAGGGCACACCGATGGGAGGCGATGATGGTCTTTGATCTGCCGTTTATCTGGGCCGCTATCATCGCCTTTGCCGTGCTGGCCTATGTGGTGCTGGACGGGTTCGACCTGGGCATCGGCATCCTGTTTCCGTTCTTTCCGGAAAAGCATGATCGCGACGTGATGACCAATTCGGTCGCCCCGGTCTGGGACGGCAACGAAACCTGGCTGGTGCTGGGCGGCGGCGGGCTGATGGCGGTGTTCCCGCTGGCCTATGCCACCATCATGCCGGCGCTCTACATCCCGATCATCCTGATGCTGCTGGGTCTGGTGTTTCGCGGCGTCGCCTTCGAATTCCGCTGGCGCACCGAACGCTGGCGGCCATTGTGGGATTTCGGCTTCTGGATCGGCTCGACCGTTGCGGCCTTCACCCAGGGCGTGGCGCTGGGGGCCCTGGTGCAGGGCATCAAGATCGAAGGGCGCGAATATGCCGGGGGCTGGTGGGACTGGCTGTCGCTGTTTTCCCTGTTGACCGGCGTGGCCGTGGTGCTGGGTTATGCCCTGCTGGGCGCCTGCTGGCTCAACCTCAAGACCAGCAAAGGGCTACAGGCCAAGGCGCGCCAGCTGGCAATGGCCAGCGGCGTCGGCACCCTGGCAATGATCGGGGTGGTGAGCCTGTGGACCCCGTTCATCAACAGCGTCTACTTTGAGCACTGGTTCGGCTGGCCGACGGCATTCTTTTCCGCCTTCGTGCCGCTGTTGCTGGCGGTGTGTGCCTTTGTCCTGTGGCATGGACTGACCACCGACAAGCATTTGCAGCCGCTGCTGGCGGCGCTCGGGCTGTTTGTGCTGAGCTTTGTCGGCATCGGCATCAGCTTTTATCCCTATATCGTGCCCGGCGCGCTGACCATTAACCAAGCGGCAGCGCCGGACAGTTCGCTCGGGTTCCTTCTGGTAGGCGCCGTAGTGCTGGTACCGATCATCCTGGCCTATACCGGCTACGCCTATTGGGTGTTTCGCGGCAAGATCGACCCGGAAGAGGGCTATCACTGATGGAACAGGCGCCGCTCTACAAGCGACTGGGCTGGTTTGTGGCGCTGTGGGTCGCTGGCGTGCTGGCAGTTGGCGCGGTTGGCTATGCGATCAAGCTGGTGCTGAAGGCGTAATACATACCGCCAAAATTCTCGATGCCATCCGGGCGCAGGCCGGGATCCTGCTCGAGATTTCAGGGAGAGGCCCCGGCCTGCGGCGGGGTGACACCATGTGTGTGGCGACCACCGAAAATAACTTAAGCATGAACTTTACCATTGACGCCCGCAGCGCGGCTTGTTAGTAAAGTTCATGCTTAACCAACCAGCCAATCTCGATCTGATGTACCAGGCTCTGGCCGACCCGACCCGGCGGGCGATGCTGGAGCGGTTGACCCGCGGGCCCGCCTCGGTGAGCCAGTTGGCCGAACCGTTTGCGATGTCGTTGCCGGCAGTGGTGCAGCATTTGCAGGTGCTCGAAGGCAGCGGGCTGGTCAAAACCGAAAAGATCGGTCGCGTCCGCACCTGCACGCTCGATACCACGACGATGCAGCAGGCGGAGCAATGGATCAATGATCGCCGCACCGCCTGGGGCAAACGGCTGGACCGGCTGGCTGATTTTCTGGGCGAAGACTGACATGGGCACGCTCAAACTCTGGATCGAGCAACGACAGGCGCAGTGGCGCCGACATCTGGAACGCCTGGCCCTCTATCTGCGCGAACTGCCCTGAACGCGTCGATTTTCCGAAATATCCCGTTGCCGTTGCGGCAGCGCGGATCAACACATCCTGAAAACCTGAGGAGATCACCATGACTGAACGTTCGCTTGTCCATTCCACCTTTACGATCGAGCGCAGCTATGCCGCCGCGCCTGCCAAGGTGTTCGATGCCTGGGCCAGCAAGGAGGCCAAGGCCAAGTGGTTTCCAGTGGGCGATACGTTCGACTTCCGCGAGGGCGGGCGCGAGTACCAGAAAGGCGACGGGCCGGATGGCAGCACCTTCGTGTTCGACGTGCTCTACCACGACATCGTGCCCAATGAGCGCATCGTCTACACCTACGAGATGCAGATGAACGGCAAGCGCATCTCGGTTTCGGTAGCGACGGTCGATATCCGTGCCGCCGGCACCGGCACCAAGCTGATCGTCACCGAAATGGGGGTGTATCTGGATGGCCTTGATACCCGCGAGATGCGCGAGCGCGGCACGGCCGAGCTGATGGATGCACTGGGCAACACGCTCTGAGGCGCCTATTCGGCCAGTTCGCGCTACCGCAACGGCCGGCGCGACTGGCCGAGCGGTGACGGCGGTTCGGCGTTGAGCGTGAGCTGGTGGGTGGTCTTGGCCCAGTAAAATGGCCGCTTCAACAGGTCGAGCAGCGCCAGCAGCGTCGCCAGCGAAATCAGCAGCCAGTAGATCGGCAACAGCAATTGCACGAGGACTGGCCGCTGGCCCCGCAATCGGAACAGGCCGGCCAGCGTCAGTAAAACCGCCGCCGCATAGCCAAACAGGAACATGGCTGGATAGAGCAGCGGCCAGTCTGCTTCCAGCGGCCCCAAGAGCGACAGGTTCAGCGCCAGACGCGCCAGGTTCAGCAACAGGAAACCGGTATGCAGGAGCGGCGCCAGAATCTGGCCCAGCGCCATCACTTCAAAGGCCAGGAACGGCCACCAGCCCATTTCTGCCAGCGCTCGCCACGGATGACGATTGTGGACGATAAAGGTCTGCATCCAGCCTTTCATCCAGCGTGTGCGCTGGGACAGCCAGCTGCGCAGCGTGGTTGGCGCCGCTTCGAAGGTGGCAACGGGGATGGTTTCCACCTTTAGCCGCAGCCGCGCCAGTCGCACGCCCAGATCGGCGTCTTCGGTGACGTTATAGGCATCCCAGCCGCCGATTTCGCGCAGGGTCGCGGTGCGAAAATGGTTGGACGTGCCACCCAGCGGAACCGGCAGGCCCCAGCGTGCCAGAGCGGGGAGCTTGACCCCGAACAGCCCGGCATATTCGCCGGCAAACAGCGCCGCCAGCGGCGCCTCCCTGGCATTGTCGATGACCAGTTCGGCCTGGATGCAGTGAACCGCCGGGCGCTGGCGAAACCGCAGGGCGGCGTAGCGGAGCTGGCTTGGCTCGGGGCGGTCCTCGGCATCAAACACCACTACATATTCACCCCGGCACAGCGGCAGTGCAAAATCGAGCGCTTTCGGCTTGGTGCGCGGCATGGCATCGGGCACGCAGACCAGGCTGAACTGGGCATGGTTCAACGCGGCGTGGACCGCAGCAACCGTATGGGCCGAGCGCGCTTCGACCACGAACTTGATATCCAATCGGGCAGCCGGGTAATCCAGCGCCAGCATCGCCTGTGCCAGTTGCGGAACCATATGGGCTTCGTCGCGCAGCGGGATCAGCACCGAATAGATCGGCAGTTCCGCATCATCGGTGGACCAATCCGGGGGCGGCGCTGGCCGGGAGCGAAGCTCCATGATCGCCGCCAGACTAAGCATGGCGGGTAGCGCAATCAGCAGCAGGGCCAGCGGCAGCAGCACTGGATGAGGCAGGAACGGCGACACCAGCACCAGGCTGACGGTGATCAACAGGCCGATGACGAAAACCAGCCGCACCGGGAAGGTCGAGGCCAGGTGGGCTGTGGCAAAGGGCCAGCGGCGCGCCAGCCGCTGG
>NZ_JBDSUA010000078.1:0-74385 GCF_039927955.1 Devosia sp.
GATCCTGGGCCACCGACGGCAGGGCGACCAGATCGTATTTGCCTTCGTCGAAGAAGGTTTCCAGCCGGTCGGCTGGCTTGATCTTCATGTGGTAGCCCGAATTGGGCACCACCCACTGATTGGCCTCGAGATCGCGATAGAACACCATCTCGCCCGACTCGGGGTCCTTGACCCAGAGGTTTTCCGGGGTCTCGCGCTTGGTATTGCCAAGGATCGAGCGGATTTTCGGACGGACGAAGTTATCGATCCAGTTCATGGAATTGACCCCTGTGGGTTAGCCCTGTTGTGCAGGATCTAGGGTATGATTGTGGCAAATCTTATCAGGTCGCGGTGATGGTGGCAAAGTCTGGTGTGGGGTTATGACTGCATTCTGCCACGCCCTCGTGGTTCGAGGCTTTGCCAAGAGCAAAGCACCTCACCATGAGGACTACTGACAAGCGCTACCCCAGTAGCCCTCATGGTGAGGCGGGAGCGTAGCGGCCCTCGAACCACGAGGGCGTGGCCACTAACCCCGTGCCATGCGAACGCCTTCGGCCAGCGCCGCCACCAGAGTACGCGCCGCCTCGACCGTGTGATCGGTGGCCTTGCCGTCCACCAGCGATTTGCCGATGGCATCGACCAGCACCGAACCCACCACGACGCCATCGGCATCGCGACCCAGGGTCCGCGCATCCTCAGGCGTCTTGATGCCGAAGCCGACCGCCACCGGCAGATCGGTATGAGCCTTGATGCGCTTGACCGCGTCGCCGACGGCAGCGCGCGACTTGATCGCCGCGCCGGTGATGCCGGTCATGGTGACGTAATAGACAAAGCCCGAGGTATTGGCCAACACGGCGGGCAGCCGCTTGTCATCGGTGGTTGGGGTGGCGAGACGGACAAAGTTGAGGCCGGCCCGCATTGCCGGCAGGCATAATTCCTCGTCTTCCTCTGGCGGCAGATCGACGATGATCAGGCCATCGACGCCCGATGCCTTGGCGACAGCCAAGAACTTTTCGACGCCGAAGATATAGATCGGGTTGTAATAGCCCATCAGAACGATCGGGGTGGTTTCGTCCTTGCGGCGGAAATCCTCGACCATGGCCAGGGTGGCCAGCAGCGTCTGCCCGGAGGCCAGAGCGCGCTGCCCGGCGAGTTGCACCGCAACGCCGTCGGCCATCGGATCGGAGAAGGGCATGCCCAGCTCGATGATGTCGGAGCCGGCCTGCGGCAGCGCTTCCAGGATCTTCTGGCTGGTGGCCAGATCCGGATCGCCCGCCATGATGAAGGTGACGAAGGCGGGTCGGTTCTGGGCGGCGCAGGCGGCAAAACGCTCGGCGATACGGGTACTCATTTACATCTTCATCCCGAGATAG
This sequence comes from Devosia sp., assembly GCF_039927955.1. Classification (GTDB taxonomy): domain Bacteria; phylum Pseudomonadota; class Alphaproteobacteria; order Rhizobiales; family Devosiaceae; genus Devosia. The sequence goes on from NZ_JBDSUA010000078.1 coordinate 1,353, forward strand.
CGGCCAACGCTTTCGACGTCCTTGTCACCCCGACCGCTGAGGCACAGCACGATGGACTGGTCCTTAGCCATGGTCGGCGCGATTTTCATCAGCAGCGCCAGGCCGTGTGCCGATTCCAGCGCCGGAATGATGCCTTCGAGCCTCGTGCAAAGCTGGAAGGCTTCCAACGCCTCATCGTCGGTGATCGGCGCGTAGGTGACGCGCTTGGTATCGTGCAGGAACGAATGTTCCGGACCGACGCCGGGATAATCAAGGCCCGCCGAGATCGAGTGACCCTCGAGAATCTGGCCGTCCTTGTCCTGCAGCAGATAGGTGCGGTTGCCATGCAGCACGCCGGGCGAACCGCCGGTCATCGAGGCGGCATGGCCGTTCTCGACGTCGATGCCATGCCCGCCCGCTTCGGCGCCATACATGGCAACTTCAGGGTCGTCAAGAAAGGCGTGGAAAGTGCCGATGGCGTTGGAGCCACCACCCACACAAGCAACCAGAGCGTCAGGCAGCTTGCCTTCGGCCTCCTGGAACTGGCTCTTGATTTCCTTGCCGATCACCGACTGGAAATCGCGCACCATTTCTGGATAGGGATGCGGGCCGGCGGCGGTGCCGATCAGATAGTAGGTGGTGTCGACATTGGTGACCCAGTCGCGCAGCGCCTCGTTCATGGCGTCCTTGAGCGTGCCGGCACCGGCCGTCACTGGCCGCACTTCAGCGCCAAGCATCTTCATGCGCAGCACGTTTGGCCATTGCCGCTCGACATCGGTGGCGCCCATGAAAATGGTGCAGGGCAAATCGAACTTGGCGCAAACGGTAGCCGTGGCGACGCCATGCTGGCCGGCGCCGGTTTCGGCAATGACGCGAGTCTTGCCCATGCGCTTGGCGAGCAGGATTTGCCCCAGGCAATTGTTGATCTTGTGGCTGCCGGTATGGTTGAGCTCTTCGCGCTTGAACCAGACCTTGGCGCCGCCGAGCTTTTCGGTGAGCCGTTCGGCATAGTAGAGCGGGCTGGGGCGCCCGGCATAGTGGGTGGACAGGTTCTGCAACTCGGCCTGATAGGCTGGATCGACCTGGGCGGCGCGATAGGCCTTTTCCAGATCCAGGATCAGCGGCATCAGGGTTTCGGCAACGAAGCGCCCGCCAAACATGCCAAAGCGCCCATGTTCATCAGGGCCGTTGCGCAGGGAATTGATACCGTCGGTGTCCACGAAATGTCCTAACCTGTCCTGCCGCGTCCAGACGCGGCGCCCGACCTTATACGGCGGCGCGCGCGTTTCGGATGAAGGCCTCGATCAGCCCTTTATCCTTGACGCCAGGAGCAGATTCCACGCCGGAGGACACGTCGACGCCAAATGGCCGAACGGTCTTGATTGCCTCCGCCACTGTCTTGGGCGTCAGGCCCCCGGAAAGCATGAATGGGAGTTCGGGGTCAAGCGCCTTGAGCAGCGTCCAGTCAAAGGTCTCGCCCAAACCACCCGGCCGATCGGCACCCTTGGGTGGTTTGGCATCAAGCAGGATCATGTCGGCGATATCGACGAAATCGCCGACATGGGTAACATCCTCGGCCGAACCGATGGGTAGCGCCTTCATGATCTCGACCCCGGCCTCGGCGCGGATCGCCTCGACACGATGCGGGGTTTCGGGGCCGTGCAACTGGATCCAGTCGGGGCCGAGCGCGGCCACTTCGGCAACGCAGGAATTGTCGGGATTGACCAGCACGACAACGGTCTGGATGCGACCGCGCGCCTCCGAGATCAGGGAAGCGATCTCTTCGATGGTGACATGGCGCGACGAGCGCACGAAGTGCATGAACCCCACCATGTCGGCACCGGCATCAATCGCCACTTCGAGCATTTCGGAGGTCTTGATCCCGCAGATCTTGATTACCAGAGGGGTGGTCATTTTGCCTTTGTGCCCGGTTACAGTCCGCGAAGGTCCATCAAATCATCGACTTCGGACAGGCCGTGTCCAGCAGGCTGGCCGTGCGTCTTGCGCAGGGCTTCGAGTTCATGGCTCAGCGTGGCCGCTTCGCGCCGCCAATGGCGCCCGCGCACGCGATGCACGCCCTGGGCAAACCAGCTGGCAACGCCGCCCAGCATGACGCCAAGCAGCAGCACTATGTAAAGCACCAGAAACAGCGGCACGCCATAGCCGGGCGCGCTGAGCTGTTCCGCCGAGACAAACGGATTGAAATTGAGCACGATGAGTTGGCGGTTCGCCAGGGCAAACACAATCAGCACCACGCACAGCGGCACCAGCACGACCCAACCAATAATTCGTCTGACCATGCGTTTTGTGCCTTGATGCGGCCCTGCCCCGCTAGTCGCGGTTCAGGCGCTCGCGGATTTCCTTGCCCGCCTTGAACTGGGGCACGTATTTTTCGCCCACGTCAACCTGTTCGCCGGTGCGCGGATTGCGGCCGACCCGCGCCGGGCGGTTCTTGACCGAGAAAGCGCCGAAACCGCGCAGTTCGACCCGGTCGCCGCGCGCCATGGCGTCGCCGACCTCGTCCAGAATCGCGTTGACGATATTTTCGATATCACGCTGGAACAGATGCGGATTTTCTTCCGCCAGTTTTTCGACGAGTTCCGATTTAATCATCTTCGCCCCCCCGGGCAGTGCCTTCGAAAATGTTATTCGGCTCGCATCCTGGAATGCTCATTCAACCTGCCAAAGCGAGACCACCCCGTCAAGCGCGATAGGACCGGAGGTCGGAAGCCCCAAAGCAGCGCGGGCCTGCCCGCCGACCATCTGGGTCAGCCAGCCAAGACCCTGTTCGGGCAGCGGAAAGGCAGTCGCCACCGGCAAATCCTTGCCGATCCCCTGGTCGGTTTGCAGCCAGGCGATGGCCTCGTTCTCGCCGCCAACCGCATCAATCAATTTTGCATCCAATGCCATGCGTCCCGACATGACGCCGCCATCGGCCAGTTTGAGCGTCACTGCACGATCGATACCGCGCCGTTCCGAAACAATGTCGACAAACCACTGGAAGGTATCATCGACCAGTGCCGCCAGCGAAGCGCGTACCGCCGGATCGATAGCCTCGTCGATCTCCGGCTTGCCCTTGAGCGGTCCGGAAGCGACCTTGTCCAGATCAACCCCGATAGTGCCAAACAGCTTGCTGGCGTCGACATGCTGCACATAGGCGCCGATCGAGCCGACGATCGACAGCCGCCTGGCAAAGATGCGGTCGGCCGCAATGGCGGTCATGTAGGCCGCCGAAGCGCCCAATTCGTCGATCACGGCGACCACGGGCTTTTTGGCGCGCAAGGCGCCGAGCGCTTCATACAGTTCTTCGCCGCCAGCCGTGGTCCCGCCAGGCGAATTGATCGCCACGATCACCGCCTTGACGCGATCATCCTTGGCCAGATCGTTGATGATCTCCAGCCGTGCCGGGTCGGTGGTGATGGCGCCATCGATCTTGATACGGGCGATCTGGTCGCCGACCGGGGTGTTGTTGGCAAAGCGACCCGCCACCGCCAGCACGGCAATCGCCAGCGCGATGAACGCCACGATCCGCCATGTGCCGCGCGAACGGCGATAGGCATCAGCGGCGAGAATGGCGTGGGGATCGGTGGTCTGGTCGGTCACAGCGGGCTCGCGGCTTGGACGTCGTGCCAAGGCAGGTAGTCCTGCCCTTGGGCAAAAGCAAGCCGGTCACGTAAAACGCCGCACCATGAACCGCGCCGCATCCTCGTAGCTGGCCAGCTTTTCGGTGAGCGCTGGAACATCTTCCACCACAAAACCATGCTTTTCCCAGAATGGCCGGCTGGCATTGACCGCCACCAGGCTCATCGTTGGAAAGCCATTGACCCGCGCGTGCTTGATCAGCGCTTCGACGATGTGATTGGCTGCGCCGATACCGCGGGTCAGCGGCAGCAGGGCCAGGTCGTGCAGATAATAGGTATCGGCATCGGCGGGGATTTGTCCGAGCAGCGAATTGAGCGCTGGCAGTTGGCCGAAGCGCCATGGATGGCTCAGCACATAGCCGGCCGGGCGTTCGCCCACTTCGAGCAGATGGCAGCCGCTGGGATAGAGCCGCTGACGTTCGGCCAGCACTTCGGGGGCTTCGAAAAAACCGGGATGCACCACATCGGCGATCTTTTGCACCGCCGCCATGTCGTAGCCGGACATGGCCCGCCAATGCACATCCTTGAGCTTCATTGTTTGCACCTCAAAAAAAGGCCCGCGCAGTGTTGCGCGGGCCTCGTATCTGCAAGCGGTTGTCCGCTTAGTTGCTGTCGCGGCCCTTGAGTGCGGCGCCCAGGATGTCGCCCAGCGATGCGCCCGAGTCGGACGAACCGTAATTGGCAACAGCTTCCTTTTCCTCGGCGATTTCCAGTGCCTTGATCGACAGGGAAATGCGCTGGGTCTTGCGATCGTACTGGACGACGCGAGCATCGACCTTTTCGCCCTTGGAGAAGCGTTCCGGACGCTGATCATTACGATCACGCGACAGGTCGGCGCGGCGGATGAACGCGGTCATTTCCGAGTCGGCAATCCGCACTTCGATGCCGCCTTCGTTGACTTCGGTCACGGTGCCGGTGACGACAGAACCCTTCTTGATCCCGCCGGTTTCGCCAGCATCGCTACCCCCTGCCGAGGACGAAGCCTCGCCAGTCGAGAGCTGCTTGATACCCAGAGAGATGCGTTCCTTTTCGACGTCAACGTCAAGCACCTTGGCCTGAACCATGTCGCCGCGATTGTAGTCTTCCAGCGCAATTTCGCCGGCCTTCTGCCAATCGATATCGGACAGGTGAACCATGCCGTCGACATCGCCGTCGAGACCAATGAACAGGCCGAATTCGGTCTTGTTCTTGACTTCGCCTTCGATGATGGCGCCAACCGGGAACTTCTCGGCGAAGCTTTCCCATGGGTTCGCCAGGGTCTGCTTGAGACCGAGCGAGATGCGGCGCTTGTCGGGATCGACCTCGAGCACGACGACTTCGACTTCCTGGGAGGTCGAGACGATCTTGCCGGGGTGGACGTTCTTCTTGGTCCAGCTCATTTCGGAGACGTGGATAAGACCTTCAATGCCGGGCTCGAGTTCAACAAAAGCACCGTAGTCGGTGATGTTGGTGACGCGGCCAGAGAACTTGGCATTGATCGGATACTTGGCTTCGATACCGTCCCATGGATCGGCCTGCAGCTGCTTCATGCCAAGCGAGATGCGGTGGCTTTCATGGTTGATGCGGACGATCTGCACCTTGATGGTTTCGCCGATGGTGAGCACTTCGGTCGGGTGATTGACCCGGCGCCAGGCGATATCGGTGACGTGCAGCAGGCCGTCGATGCCGCCGAGGTCAACGAACGCACCGTAATCGGTGATGTTCTTGACCACGCCGTCAACAACCTGGCCTTCTTCGAGCTGCTGAACGATTTCCGAACGCTGCTCGGCACGCGATTCTTCGAGGATCGCACGACGCGAGACAACGATGTTGCCACGGCGCTTGTCCATTTTCAGGATCTGGAACGGCTGCGGCACATTCATCAGCGGCGCGATATCGCGGATCGGACGGATGTCCACCTGCGAACGCGGCAGGAAGGCGATGGCGCCTTCGAGGTCGACGGTGAAACCACCCTTGACCTGGTTGAAGATGATGCCTTCAACGCGCTCATTGGCCAGGTGCATGGCTTCGAGCTTGACCCAGCTTTCTTCGCGGCGAGCCTTTTCGCGCGACAGCACGGCTTCACCGGCAGCGTTTTCGACACGGTCAACATAGACCTCGACGATCGAGCCCACCTTGATGGTGCCGTCACGGCCAGCCTGGCCGAATTCCTTGAGGGCAATGCGCCCTTCGGTCTTGAGACCGACGTCGATGATCGCCAGATCCTTTTCGATGGCGACCACGGTGCCCTTAACAACGGCACCCTCTAGAGGTTCGTTGTCGATGAACGAGTCCATCAAGAGCGATTCAAAATCTTCTTTAGCAGCAGTTTGCTGTGCCAAATAACTTCTCCAATTACGCCGGCGGTTCGGGGTTGCAACATCAACGGATACGTCACCCGCTCGAACTGGCCTGAGGCCAAAACGAGCCGGCGTACGGGAAACGTCCCGGGCTTTGATGTCGATGTGATCAGTCCACTACGGTAGGGTTAGATGATGATCAAAGAGTGGGGACGCAAGGTTTGAATTGAAGCTATTGCTTCGACTTGCGTTCCATCACCTCGTCGATGATCGCTACGGCGGCGCGGAGTGCGGCTTCTATACCCAGAAGCGTCGTATCTAGCAAGTGCGCGTCGGCGGCCTGGTAAAAACCACCATTGGGGTTGGCCATGTCGCGGGCATCGCGCTCTTCGATCTGGTGATACAGCGCATAGCGATCCACCTGCTGGCCGCGCGCTTCGAACTGGCGGGCGCGGCGCTCCATGCGCGCCTTGCTGTCAGCCTCTATGAACAGCTTGACGTCCGCATCGGGGCAGATCTTGGTGCCGATATCGCGGCCATCGAGCACGGCGCCGCCGTCCTGCTCGGCAAATTCGCGCTGGAAATCGAACAGCGCATGGCGCACCGCACCAATGACGGCGACCTTGGAAGCCAGATTGCCCACCTTGGCGGTGACCAGGAATTCCGGTTCGATATCGGCGGCATCGAGGGTCTGGGCTGCAGCAATGGCGCGCTGCTCGAATTCTGGCTTGTCCTCGTAGGCTTCAACCGCCCGACCGACGGCCCGATAGAGCAGGCCGGTATCGAGATGGGGCAGGCCATAGTGCTTGGCCAAGCCTTCGGCCAGCGTGCCCTTTCCCGATGCGGCGGGGCCATCGACAGCAATAATCATTTATGGCTCCAGCTCATTTGCGGGCATCAATCGGGGCACCAAGCGCTACGAACTGGCTGACGAAGCGGGGAAACACTGCGGCGATCGAGGCCGGATCGGTGACGGTGACCGCATCGCGGCCAGCCAGCCCCAGCACCAGCATGGCCATGGCCAGCCGATAATCGGTGCCACAAGCAATACTGGCGCCGCCGCAACGATCAGCACCGACAATGCTCATCCTGTCCGGCGTTTCCTCGCAGGTCACATGGTTGGCCGTCAATGCGACCTGCAGCGCGGCAATCCGGTCCCCGTCACGCCGGCGCAGTTGCTCCAGCCCCAGCAGCAGCGTTTCGCCATCGGCCAGGGCCGCAGCCACAGCCAGCGCATGATAATCATGGGCCAGCGCAGCGGTGCGATCGGCCGGAATAGTGATGCCGCGCAGGCGCGAATGGCGGATGCGCAGATCAGCGACGAATTCTCCGCCACTCTGGCGCTGATTGAAGAATTCGATATTGCCACCCATTTCGAGCAGCGTATCGATGAGGCCCGTCCGGCCGGGATTGACCAGCACATTGGGCAACACGACTTCCGAGCCCGGCACCAGCAACGCCGCCACAATCGGGAACGAGGCCAGCGCAGTATCTGCCGGCAGCGCGAGGAACTGACCGCGCAGATCGGGCTGGCCCGTCAGAACAATCGTTCGCCACCCCTGCCCGTCGACCTGGCTTTCGATGCTGGCGCCGAAATGGCTCAAGAGAATTTCGGTGTGGTCGCGGCCGACCGCCGGCTCGGTGATCTGGGTGACCCCGGGGATCGCCAAACCGGCCAGCAGCAGCGCCGACTTTATCCCGGCCGAAGGTTCGGTGATTTTTGCGGTGATCGGCAGCGGCAAGGCCGGACCCATGAGGGTCATGCCATCGACGCCGCTCAATTCAGTGCCCATCAGGCCAAGCGGCTGGCTCAGTTCGGTGGGCAGGGCATCGGCGGCGTCCGCCAGATTGGTGGCAAATCGATAGGGCGCCACCAGACCCGCCGTCAGCAACAAGAGCAGCCTTGATGCTCCAGTCTGCACCGGGCCCAGCGGGGCCAGCAGACCACCAACGCCCAGGCCATCGATGATGCAATTGTCGCCATCGTGATCGACGCGCGCACCAAAGGCGCGGGCGACGGCAAGTGCGGTTTCGATTGTCGGTCCGCCCGGTATGCCGTCGAGTACGGTCTGGCCCAAAGCCGTCGCGCCGATCAGCACGGCGCGCAGCGCAATGGCCTGGTCACCGGGCAAGGTGAAACTCCCCTTGAGCGCCTTGGCGCGGCGGGCTGTCAATCTTTCCTGGGCGGGGCTGGCATCAGCCATGGGCGATGGGACCGGGAGCGGACAATTGGGTTGGCGCCGCACTTAGCATGGCGCGAGTGGTTTAGGCCACAGCGGACTACCCCCCACTGCCACCGCCTGCTCACGCATTTTCGGTTTGACAGGCCGGAGGTTTCCCCCTAACCGGACTGACCGAAGCGGGGTTGCCCCGCCCCTTTCACGACAAGGAACCTCGATGGCCAGTTCCGACCGCGGCACCAAGCGAACCGATCCCGATACGGGCAAGAAGTTCTACGATCTCAATCTCGACCCGATTGTTTCTCCGTTCACCGGCAAGTCCTATCCCCGTTCGTATTTCGAGCAGGTGATTGCAGCCAAGGTCGGCGCCATCCGCGCTGCCAAGGTGGCAGAGGAAGCCGAGACCGAGGAAGAAGAAGAAGTCGAAGACGTCGCAGCGCCGGAAATCGTCTCCCTTGAGGACGCCGATGCCGAAGAAGCGGGCGAAGAGGAAATCCCCGACGTTGAAGACGTCGAAGTGGATGAAGAGCTTGCCGACGACGAAGAAGACGTGTTCCTCGAAGAGGAAGACGATGATGACGACGACCTGGCCTTCAACGTCGGTGGCGACGACGAACGCTAGGATCTTAGCGCTGGAATTGATCAAACCCGCTGGTGCAAACCGGCGGGTTTTTGTTATCTGATCTTCCTCCTCCCCTTGCGGGACTTCGACGCGACGCCGAAGGCGGCAAATCGCTCCAGTGGAGCGATTTGAGCTAGAAGGTGCCCGAAGGGCGGATGAGGGGTCTCTTGCTTTGCGTATGCGGAAGCAACCCCTCACCCTGATTTTCTGCTGAACGCAGAAAATCTGTCCCTCTCCCGCAAGGGGAGAGGGAATAAGAGACAGGCAAGCACCCCTATTCCTCGCCCCTGGCCGCGGCGCGGATCACGGCCAGCACCTTGCTGGCCGTGGCGATCTCCTGCGGGGTCAGTTCGGCAAAGGTCATTGCCCGCAATTGCTGGAGTTCGGCCTCGATGCCCGTCAGCTTGCGCTGCCCGTCCTCGGTCAGGCTGAGCAGGTTCGCCCGGCGATCCGATGGATCGGGGACCCGCACCACCAGCCCGGCGCCTTGCAGATCATCGATCAGCCGCACCAAAGACGGTCCCTCGATGCCGCAATATTCGGCCAGAACGTTTTGCCGTACATTGCCGCCCAGACGGTTGATCCACAGCAGCGGCGATGCGCCGGCTTCGGCAATGCCATGCCGGGCCACCATTTCGCGGGCCAGCTTGCGCCACAGGCGGGCGGTGATGGCGAGTTCCCCGGTGAATTCGCGTAGCTGCTCTGCAAAATCACTCATGTTAATTCGTTAGCATCCTATCTATTATTATGCAATCAGTCTATAACCACTCCACGCCCGCCGGCAGCGACCATGCCGTTCGCCGCCGCGACCGGTCGTGTTTTAGCAAAATACGTTGTATACATGTCCACTCCAGAACACACGGCTCATGGCGATCGGCATAAATGGATCGTCTTGAGCAATACTACGCTTGGCGTGTTTGCCGCCTCGGTCACCGGCTCGATTATCCTGATTTCCTTGCCGGCGATTTTCCGGGGCATCGGCCTGCAACCGCTCGATCCGGGCAATACCAATACCCTGCTGTGGACCATCATGGGCTATATGGTGGCTACCGCCGTGCTGGTGGTGACCTTTGGCCGGCTCGGCGACATGTTCGGGCGCGCCAGGATCTATAATCTGGGGTTTGCGATTTTCACGCTGGCCTCGATTGCCCTGGCCTTCATGCCCACCGGACCGATCGCTGCCAGCTATCTGGTCTGGCTGCGCATCATCCAGGGCATCGGCGGCGCCATGCTGACCGCCACCTCTACAGCCATTCTGGTCGACGCCTTCCCGCCGCATCAGCGGGGCCTCGCCATGGGCATCAATACCATGGCGATCATTGGCGGGCAGTTCATTGGCCTGATTCTAGGCGGCCTCCTGGCTGACGTGAACTGGCGCCTGATCTTTTGGGTCAATGTTCCCATTGGCATTGTCGGCACGCTCTGGAGCTACCTCAGCCTCAAGGATAAGAACCCGCCGCAACAGCGGGGCGGGCTGGACTGGTGGGGCAATATCACTTTCGCCATCGGACTGGTGCTGGTGCTGGTCGGCATCAATGACGGCATCCAGCCGCATGGCGCCGATCTGATGGCCTGGGGCAGCCCCAAGGTTTTGTCCGAGTTGCTGGTCGGCCTGGGGTTTCTTGTGGCCTTCTATGCCATCGAAAAGCGCGTCGCCCGGCCGATGTTCAATCTCGAGCTGTTGCGGATCAAGCCATTCGCTGCCGGCATTTCGGCCAGCCTTTTGACCTCGATCGCCCGTGGCGGCTTGCAGTTCATGCTGATCATCTGGTTGCAGGGCATCTGGCTGCCGATCCATGGCTACAGCTTTGAATCGACCCCATTGTGGGCCGGCATCTTCATGCTGCCACTGACGCTGGGCGTGCTGCTCTCGGGGCCGGCTGCCGGCATTTTGTCGGACCGCTACGGTTCGCACCGGTTTGCCGCCGGCGGCATGCTGCTGGGGGCCGCGACCTTTGTCGGCCTGATGCTGCTGGGCGCCGATTTCCCCTATCCGGTGTTTGCGCTGCTGCTGTTTATCAACGGCGTTTCGTCGGGCCTGTTCAGCGCTCCCAACGGCACCCAGATCATGAACGCTGTCCCTGCGACCGAACGCGGCCAGGCCTCCGGTCTGCGGGCCACAACGATGAATGCGGGACAGGTGATGTCGATCGGCGTGTTCTTCACGCTGATGATCATCGGTCTGGCCTGGAGCCTGCCCGCCAGCATGCAAAGCCATCTGATCGCCGAGGGCCTGCCGACCGATATCGCCGCGCAGGTTGCTTCGGCGCCGCCGGTCGCCAGCCTGTTCGCGGCGTTCCTGGGCTATAACCCGATGGGCGAACTGATCCCCGCCACGGCGCTGGCCGCCCTGACCCCGGCGCAGGTTGCCACCATTACCGGAACGCAGTTCTTCCCCGAATTGCTGTCCGGCCCGTTCATGGTTGGCATCAAGATCGCCTTCTCGATTTCGTTCGTGCTCTACCTTCTGGCCGCATGGGCCTCATGGTGGGGCGGCTCGACCCGCAAGCAGGAAGCGGTTGAAGAACGCCAGATGGACCTGGCCGAACAGCGCGGCTGACCCCGTCTCCAAAGCCACTGGCGGGGCGCACGCGACCTGCCAGAACTTCTTCTCAAATCTGTCAAAATACACCCTTGCGTCTCAGGACGAGCTTGAATAGGTTGCGCCACGCTACGGACCGGGCTGATAAATCCCGAACCGCAGCACCCAAGGAAATGGGGCCATAGCTCAGCTGGGAGAGCGCTTGCATGGCATGCAAGAGGTCAGCGGTTCGATCCCGCTTGGCTCCACCAGCCTTCGCTGCTCCGCAGATTCGGCTCGGCAAGCCCGCGAGGGCGCCGACGAGATTAGCGGAAGTTTCAAGCGAAGGCTGTCGCGCCGTAGTTGCGCTGGCAACGCAGGCTGACCAAACCCTCCACACGCCTAATCCAATCCTTCCGGAATTGTCCCGATTGCACCGCCAACGGCGGGCGATCGTAACCGGGCCGCTTCTGACCACGGGCCCATAAAGCAGGCTGACCCTCCTACCCCAACGCCTTGTTCAGCGCGGCATTGATCGCGATACCGCCGCCAGCCAGTTGAATGGCCTTGCCGATGGACTTCGGCTCGGTCAGCACCGCTCCGATCACGGCGGCAACATCGGCTCGGGCGATCGCCGTTTCCTTGATTGCCACGAGGCTCGCCGTGACTTTCCCGGTGCCCGGCTCATCCGTCAGCTCGGCCGGTTCGATCAGGGTCCAGTCCAGCGTCGAGCCAGCAATGTGCTTGGCGGCCGCGCGTTTCTGTTTGTAGTAATCCTTCATCTCGTCATCCATTGTCCGGGTGGACATGCCAGTGCTGGCACCGATGGAGGACACCGAGATGTAGCGCCTGACCCCGGCCTTTTCGGTGGCCCGCACGGTGCGCAGCGTGCCCTTGCGGTCCAGCGCGCTGCCCTCGCCCGCTGCCGAGCCGGCAGCGAAGATCACGGCGTCTGAGCCCTTGCAGGCCTCGACCACGTCCTCGAACGCTGATTTGTCCAGATCGACCATCCTGGTTTCGGCGCCCAGCTTGACCAGATCGGCCATATGCCCCGGGTTGCGGATGGTGGCCACGACCTGGTGACCGGCGGCGAGCAAAAGCTGCACCAGCAACAATCCGGTACGGCCATGGCTGCCAAAAACGGTGATCCGCATCGCCTGTGCTCCTCTGCATTGGATTGTCATAGCTTGTGCCGCGGACAAGGCAGTTGCAAGCGCTGGCACCCCGGTTAAGCTGCCGCTCTGCCCAATCGCGGCGATTCCCTGACCCTTGTGGATGCCTGACATGTCCCATCTCACCATTCCCGACCTTGCTGGCAAAGCCGTTCTGATCACCGGTGCTTCGACCGGCATTGGCGCGGCGCTGGCGCTGGCTTTTGCGGCGCAGGGCGCCAAGATTGGCGTGCATTACAATTCGAGCCTGGAAAAGGCCGAAGCGGTGGTTCGGCAGATCGAGGAGGCCGGCGGCCGGGCCATTCTGGTCAAGGCCGAGGCCGGCAGCACTGCCGAAATGGCGGCAGCGGTGGCGGCCACCGCGCAGGCCTTTGGCCGGTTGGACGGGTTGATCAACAATGCCGGCGGCATGGTCGGGCGCACGCTGTATCAGGACATGTCGGACGCCTATTATGACCAGGTGATGGACCTCAATGCGCGTTCCGTGGTGATGACCGCGCAGGCGGCGATCCCGCATCTCAAGATCAATGGCGGCTTTATCATCAACACCACCTCGGTGGCCGCCCGCAACGGGGCCAGCAATGGCGCGGGGCTGTATGGCTCGTCCAAGGCGTTCGTTTCCAACGTCACGCGCGGCATGGCCAAGGAACTGATCCCCTTCGATATCCGCGTCAATGCGGTGGCGCCGGGCGTGATCGAAACCCCGTTCCACGAGCGCTATTCCACCGAAGCCCAGCTCAAGGCGCAGTTGGCGACCATTCCCGCCGCCCGGCTGGGCGTCTCCGAGGATTGCGTCGGCGCCTATCTGTTCCTCGCCTCCAAGCAGCTTTCGGGCTACATGATCGGCCAGACCCTTGAGGTCAATGGCGGGCAGTTGATGCCCTAGCCTTGGCGAAAAAACCCTTCAGCATTTCGCGCTCGGCGGCCCGCCGCATCTGGCTGCGGGCGCAGCGGCTCGACGAGTTGACGCCCTTCGGCAGCGGCCCGGCAGCAGTGCCGGCGGCGATCGAGCATCTGGGCTATGTGCAGATCGATACCATCAGCGTCATCGAGCGCTGCCACCACCACATCCTGTTCTCGCGCATTCCCGATTATCGGCGCGAACATCTGAGCCAGGCACAGGTATCGGACAAATCGGTGTTCGAATACTGGACGCATGCACTGGCCTATGTGCCGGCGCGCGACCTGCCGTTTTTCCTGCCGGCGATGCAGCAGTTTCGGGAGACGCCGAGCCGCTGGTTCGGCTCGGTAGCACCGGACGAAGTCAAGAAGATGCTCAAGCGCATCCGCGCCGACGGCCCGATTTCGATGCGCGATATCGATGATGACGAACTGGTCGACAAGACTCATCCCTGGGCCAGCAAGAAACCCTCAAAGCGGGTGCTGGAGATGATGTTCTATCAGGGTCACGTCACCATTGGTTCGCGTGCCGGCATGCTCAAGACCTATGACCTGATCGAGCGGCATTTCGACTGGCAGGGCAAACCGAAACCGGCCACGGCAAGGCAGGTTATTGCCTATCAGCTGGACCGGGCCTTGCGCGCTCAAGGGATCGTCAGCCTGGATTCGATCTGCCACCTCACCCCGTCCAGCAAGAAGCCGGTCAAGGAATTGATCGAGAGCCGGGTGCGGACGAAAAAGCTGGTGCCGGTGCTGATCGAAGGCTCGGAGGTGCAGCACTGGGCCGCACCCGACACGCTCGATGCCATCCCGGCCGATGCGCCGACCCTGATCCATATCCTGTCGCCGTTCGATCCGCTGATCATCCAGCGCAAGCGGCTCAACCTGTTCTTCGGCTACGATCATATTTTCGAAGCCTACGTCCCCGCCGCCAGGCGCAAGTTCGGCTATTTCACCCTGCCGGTGCTGGCAGGCGAGCAGATCATCGCCGCGATCGATCTCAAGGCCGATCGTGCGGCCAGGTCGCTCTTGGTGCAGAAGCTGACCTGGCTCGAAGACGAAACCGCCGAGCGGCGGGCATTGCTCGATACGGCGCTGGAGCGGTTTGCGGCGTTTCAGTTCGACAACTGAGCGCCTACTGCGCCGTCCACCCGCCATCGACCATCAGCACCGCGCCATTGACCATGCCGCCGGCCGGCGACGCGAGATAGATCACCGCGCCGGCCACATCGGTGATGGTCCCCACCCGCCCGATCGGCAGCCGGTCCAGCACGCTTTTGAGGTAGTCCGGCTGATCCAGCCGTTCCGCCGTGCCCGGCGTGTAGATAAACGTCGGCGCCACGGCGTTGGCGGTGACGCCGCGATGGCCCCATTCCAGCGCCAGCACGCGGGTATATTGATCAACGCCCCCCTTGGTGGCGCAATAGACCGCGTGGTCCCGGATGCCCACGGTGCTGGCCTGCGAGCTGATGTTGACGATGCGGCCCTGGCCCTGCGCCAGCATGATGCGCCCGGCAGCCTGGGCGACGAAGAAGCTGCCCTTGAGGTTGACCGCCATCATGGTGTCCCAATCGGCTTCGGTGACGTCCTCGGCGGGGTGATTGTCCCCCAGCCCGGCATTGTTGACCAGAATATCGACACTGCCGAAATGGTCTTTGATCGCCGCAAAGGTCTTGCCAATCGAGGGCACATCGCGCACGTCCAGCGCAAAGGCCGCCGCCTCGCCGCCCTCGGCTTCGATTTCGCTGACCAATTGGCCAAGCCGCACCATGTCCCGCGATGCCACGGCGACCCTGGCGCCAGCGGCGGCCACTGCCTTGGCCAGACCATAGCCAATCCCCATGCTGGCGCCGGTAACCACGGCGACCTTGCCGGCCAAGCTGAAATCGGGATTGGACATGGGAACCCTCACAAGGTCGGGGAATCGGTTGGTGGCAGACTAGTGCCAAACCTGCCGTACCCAAAACGGCGCGCGCGACTTTCTTTCATCGGCATTGCACGATAAAAGCGAATGCCAATTATTGGGCGAAGTTCTGGGCGGATGGGTTTGCGTTATGCCAAAGACCGATATTGCGCGGCGGGTTTACAACCACACCTGGAAGCTCGATCCGATCATCCGGAGCCTGCTCGATACCGATTTCTATAAAATCCTGATGCTGCAGATGATCTGGGGGCTTTATCCCAAGGTCGATGCGACATTCTCGCTGATCAATCGCAGCAAAACCGTGCATCTGGCCGAAGAAATCGACATCGATGAACTGCGGGCCCAGCTCGATCACGCGCGCACGCTGCGGTTTTCCAAGAAGGAAATGATCTGGCTGGCGGGCAACAGCTTTTATGGCTCCCAGCAGATCTTTGAACCCGGCTTCCTCAAATATCTCGAAAATTTCAGCCTGCCTGAATACTCGCTCGAAAAACGCGACGGCCAGTTCGTGCTGGAATTTCATGGCCGCTGGATCGAAACCTCGATGTGGGAAATTCCGGCGCTGGCGATCATCAACGAACTGCGCAGCCGCGCCGCGATGAAGCGCTACGGGCCGTTCACGCTCGATGTGCTCTATGCCCGCGCCAAGGCCAAGATGTGGGAAAAGGTCGAGCGGCTGCAAAAGCTGCCGGACCTGCGGATCTCCGATTTCGGCACAAGACGCCGCCACTCATTCCTGTGGCAGCGCTGGTGCGTCGAGGCGCTCAAGGAAGGCATCGGCGAGAGCTTTACCGGCACCTCCAACGTCAAGCTGGCAATGGACAATGACCTCGAAGCCCTGGGCACCAACGCCCACGAACTGCCAATGGTGCTGGCGGCTTTGGCCAAGAGCGACGAGGCGCTGAAAGCGGCGCCTTATCAGGTGCTGCAGGATTGGGAGAGTTATTACGGCGGCAATCTCAAGATCGTGCTGCCCGATGCGTTCGGTACCACGGCGTTCCTGCGCGATGCGCCCGACTGGGTTGCGGACTGGACAGGATTCCGCCCCGACAGCGCGCCGGCCATCGAAGGGGGCGAACGCATCATCGCGTGGTGGAAGCAGCATGGCCGCGATCCGCGCGACAAATTGCTGATCTTTTCGGACGGGCTGGACGTCGACATGATCGAAGCGGCTTACCTGCATTTCGATGGCAAGGTGCGCATGGCGTTTGGCTGGGGCACTAACCTCACCAATGATTTTGAAGGCTGCGCGCCCGATCTCAACCACCAGCTCGATCCGATTTCCATCGTGATCAAGGTCAGTCAGGCCGATGGTCGCCCGGCGGTCAAGCTCTCGGACAATCCGGCCAAGGCAACGGGCAATCCGGAAGAGATCGCCCGCTATCTCAGGATTTTCGGCGACAAGGACCGGGTGGAGCACGCGGTCAAGGTTTAGCCTTCCCCTCCCTCCGGGCGTCACCCCGGCGCAGGCCGGGGCCCATCCCCAGATATCAGGATGGATCCCGGCCTGCGCCGGGATGACACCGAGTTTGGGATCTGTCGCAGCCTAGTTATCGTTCCGACGCCGGCGATATTCACTCGCCAGATAGATCGCCAATAGCGAAAAGCCCCAGCCCACGGCCATTTGCGGCCAGTCGATCCGGCCCAGCAGGTCGGTGGCAAAGCTTGGCGCGCTGAATGGCAGGTCAGCATTGAACCAGCCCTGCAGATAGCCCTCGACCAGCGGGAAATCGAAGCGGTACGACAGGTACTTCCAGGTATGGGTGTGGACCGGGCTGAGCCCGCCAAAGGTCACCCATTCCAGCACGGACAGCAGCGTCGGCAACAGCAGCGACAGCGGGATGGCCCAGCGACCGACGACACTGGCAAGGCTGCCGACCGCGGCCATGAATGGCATGCACCAGAGCAGCCCCAGCACCAGCACCACGATGCTAGCCAGCGCCACCTGGACAAAGCTGCCCAACAGCCCGCCGATCAGGGCGAGGCCGGTGCCGCTGGCGATCTGGGTGGTGACGGTAATCACCACCACCAGCAACAGCCCGCTGAGCAGCGAGACCGCAAAGATCATGCCCGGAAAGATCGTCAGCGTCGCCGCCAGCTTGGACAGCAGCACGCGGAAATCGCTCATGGGCATGGATTTCCAGAACAGCATGGCATTGTTGCGCCGGTCGGCCGAAAACCCGTCGGCGCAGTAGAAAAACAGCGTGCCCATCAGATAGAGCAGCCAGGCAAAAGCCAGCCCAAGCAGCCCCACTTCGGCGATGCGCAAGGGCACCATGGTCATTAGCTGGCCCGACATGCGGGCATCGACCCGCCCGACCGTAAAGGCCAGAATGGTGGCACCGGCCAGAATGGCGACCAGTCCCAGTGGGGCGACGAGAAACGCACCGCGATGTTCAAGCAGTTCGCGATGGATCATGGCGATAAAGGCTTTCATCGCGCATCACCCGGATTGACGGTGGGGCGCTGCATCAGCGCCACGAACAGGTCGGACAGGGTCGGTGTCGAAACCTTGCCCAGCGTTTCGAGCACGGCGCGGTCGGCGCCATCAAAGATCATCACCGTCTGGCCGAACCTGGTTTCTTCGTAGACTGGCTTCAGGCCGCGCGCGGTTTCGGCACTGGCCGGATCGCTGACCACCAGTTGGGAAAATTTCTCGCTGACGGTTTCCATCTGCATGTGCAGGATCAGGTCGCCATCGCGGATGAACATGATGTCGGAGAGCATGAACTCGATCTCGTCCACCTGGTGGGTGGTGATCAGCAGCGTGCGCTCCTCGGTCATGTAGTCTTCCAGCAGCCGCCGGTAGAAGCGCTTGCGATAGGTGATGTCGAGCCCGAGCGTGGGTTCATCGAGCACCAGCAGTTTGGCATCGATCGCCATCACCACGGCCAGATGCAGCTGGGCGACCATGCCCTTGGACAGGTGCTTGACCTTGGCCTCGGGGCGAATATCAGTGCCCTCAAGAAATGAGCGGGCCTTTTCCTGCGAAAAGTTGGGATGGATATTGGAGAGCAGCGCGAACAGCTCCCGCACCCGCAAAAACTTGGGCAGGCTGGCGACGTCGGAAATGAAGGCGACGTTTTCCATCAGCTTGGCGCGCTTGGCGAAGGGGTCTTCGCCCAGAACGCGGATGGTGCCCTCGCAATTGGTCAGGCCGAGAATGGCGTTGAGCGTGGTGGTCTTGCCGGCGCCATTATGGCCGATCAGGCCATAGATGCGGCCGGGCGGGATTTCGAAATCCAGACCATGCAGGATTTCGCGATTGCCGAATTTCTTGCGCAGGCCGTGGGCCGAGACAATGGGGGCGATGGCAGTGGTCTGGTCGGTCATTTGCTTGGTGTCCCCTTGGGGGTTTGATCGAGCAGGGTCGATACATCGAGTTCAAGCGCCTTGATCTGGGCGGCGATGCGCGGCCAGTCTTCGCTCAGGAATTTTTCGCGCTCGTGGGTCAACAGACCCGCCCGCGCTCCGGTCTTGACGAACATGCCCAGTCCCCTGCGTTTTTCGACAACGCCGAGATCGACCAGCGCTTCAAACGCCTTGGTGACCGTCAGCGGATTAACCTGCATATCGGCAGAAATCTGCCGCACCGAGGGCAGTGGATCGCCTTCGGCAACCCCGCCGCGCAGGATCATTTCGATGAGGCGCTGCCGGATCTGGATGAAGATCGGCGACCCCGAATGAAAGTCGTCCATATGTCTCTTGCCTACTTAGTGTATTAGTTATGTAGCACACTAAAATCCGACGTCAAGCGAAATTTCGACAAGGTCAGGGAAACCGGCGTCGGCTGGGCGATCTCGGCCATGGCGCTGCCCGTGACCTTGAGCAACAGCGCATCGATCAGCTTGGCCGTGCCAATAGTCGGTGTGGTGTTGAAGTCGCCAAAGCTGGCGGGATTCACTTCGCCGCAGGCCGATCAGGAGAACCCCTTGGGGTAAACCCGATAGGCGCCCGCGGTATCCCGGTGCCGGTGAGGGTTCGGACGCAATGGTGCAACACCAAAGACCGCCGCAGATCGGTCAGCGGCGGTCCTCGGCCAGCGGATCTCAAGCGATCTCAGTCGAATTTTTCGTTGGGATAGACGCCCCAGATATCGCCTTGATGCAGATAGCCCGAATAGCTCGAGGAGCGTTCGCCTTCGGGCTGATTGATGGCGGTGACCTCGCACCAGACACCATCGCATTCCTTGATCTGAATGCGAAAACCCTTGCCCAGAACGGCGCGGGCGCTGCTGTCATCACTCTCGGAGGCGCGCAGGCTGGTGTCGCCATCGGCGGCGACATAGCCGGCGCGAGTGCCTGCCAACAGGTTCTGATGAACCCAGCCTTCGGAACCGTCAATGTCGCGAATCTTGCGCCAGGTATCGAATTCCTGGACGATTTCGACCGGCACGCCGGCCTTGAGATAAATCCAGGCCACTTCATATTTGGTGCCCGGCCCAACCCGCACGTTGATCGGGGTGGAGCGGGTGGTGGCAAAACGGGGCAGCACCAGACCGCTCGATGCACCGCGATCCTTGGGTTCTGCCTGTTCCTGCCCGGTTACCGGCGCAACGGTGAGCGCCGGCAGCAACACCAGCGACAGCAGGCCAAGCAGGGTCAGATAGGGGCGAAGCGGCCGTAACCGGCGAATAGGTTCAAACATGACTTTGCGGAGAATTTGCCAATCTCTCATCGTTACGGCAGGAACCTTAATGCGCCCTGAAAGCGCCGTCTATTCACGTCCTGACGGACTGGCGGGACGAGGGCTTGTATTGGCCGGAGCGGCGTTCCAAAATAGCCGCAATGACCGCTCCTCGCCCCAGATTATTGGTAACGCGCCGCCTGCCCGAAGCGATCGAGGCGCGGATGGGCGCGTTGTTTGAAGCCGATGTCAATGAAGCCGATGTCCCCCTTACCGCCGAAGACCTGATCGAGGGCCTGGCGGGCAAGGATGTGCTGGTATCGTCGATCACCGACAGCATCGATGCCGACCTGATTGCCCGCCTGCCCAAGTCGGTGCGGATGATTGCCCAGTTCGGCAATGGCGTGGACAATATCGATATCGACGCCGCCTGGGCGGCCGGCCTGACCGTCACCAATACGCCCAGCGTTTTGACTGAAGACACCGCCGACATGGCGATGGCGCTGATGCTGGCGCTGCCGCGCCGGCTGATCGAAGGCTCGCAATTGCTGGTGCGCGACGGCATCTGGGCCGGCTGGTCGCCCACCTGGATGCTGGGGCATCGCCTGCGCGGCAAGGCGCTGGGTATTGTTGGCATGGGCCGCATCGGCACTGCCGTGGCGCAGCGGGCCAGGGCCTTTGGCCTCAACATCCATTATTTCTCCCGCAGCCGCCGTTCCGCCGGCATCGAGGAGCCGTTGGGGGCCACCTATTGGCCAGAACTCGACGCCATGATCGAGGCGGTCGACATTGTCAGCCTGCATACGCCCCACACCAGGGAAACCTTCCATATCCTCAACGCCGACCGGTTGGCGCGGATGAAAAAGCACAGTTTTGTGGTCAACGTGTCGCGCCCCGAACTGGTTGATGAAGCAGCTTTGGTCGCTGGCATCGAGAGCGGTCATCTCAGTGGCGCAGCGCTCGACGTATTCGAGCACAAGCGCGGCATCGACGCGCGACTGCTGGCACTGGCCGAGACCAACAAGGTGGTGCTGACCGCCCATATGGCCTCGGCCACGGTGGAAGCGCGAATCGAGATGGGCGAGACGGTGATCGTCAACATCAGGGCGTTCATGGACGGGCATCAGCCGCCGCATCGCGTGCTGCCCGAAGGCCGACACGGGCTCAAGCGCCCCGATCCGCGCTAGCTGACCGTTCGAGATCAAGCCCGACAGGGATGGAAAGCCGGCTAGAGCGGGCGGTGGGAACGCTAATCTGGTTCTTTGGCAATGTCATCCGGTCATTTGAACCCCGGTGGGGTCTTGCGCATTGCCTGATGACTCGGTGCGGGTCTAGCATTGGCCTTACCGAGCGACCATATCCAATGGATCGCCGGGACCAAATCGGCGGTATTTCAAACGAGAGAGGGATCCATGACCTTACGCGTTTCAGGCAAGAACATGGACGTCGGCGACACGTTACGAACCAAGGCAGAGGAGAACTTTGACGCTCTGGTCGCCAAATACTTCGACGGAAATTATGATGGTCATCTGACCATGACCCCCGATGGTGGCGGGTTCCGCGCCGATTGCGTGGTGCATCTGGACAGCGGCGCCATGCTGCAATCGAGTGCCCAGGGCGGCGATGCCAATGCCGCCTATGACGTGATGGCGCTGACCATCGAAAAGCGCCTGCGGCGCTACAAGCAAAAACTCAAGATGCACGGCAAGGGCGTCAAGGGCGAAGGCGTGCTGGCACAATATACCGTGCTTGGCAGCGCCGACGATTTCGATGAGGTCGACGAGGACTATGCACCCCCGGTGATTGCGGAGACGACCAAGAACCTGCGTTCGCTCAGTGTCGGCGAGGCGGTGATGGAACTCGACCTGTCACAGTCGGGTGTGGTGGTATTCCGCCATGCTGGACATGGCGGGCTGAATGTGGTCTACCGCCGCTCCGATGGAAATATCGGCTGGATCGATCCAGCTCTTGGCGCCAATTAACGGGGCGCCGATCCATCCCGACATTGATCTGACCCCAGGACGACTGAATGGAACTGGCCGACATTCTGGCTAAGGGTTCCGTGCTTGTTTGCGCGGACATCACTTCTAAAAGTCAGTTATTTGAACATCTTGCCGACAATGCTGCCAAAACCTGCGGGCAGGATCGGGCGGAAATTCTTCGCGCTCTGAGCGAGCGCGAAGCTCTCGGCTCGACCGGGCTGGGCAATGGTCTGGCGATACCGCATGGCAAGCTGGGCAGCCTGAAGCAGGTGATCGCCGTGTTCGCCCGGCTGATTCCACCACTGGATTTTGATTCGGTGGACGACCAGCCTGTCGATATCGTGATGATGCTGCTGGCTCCGGCCGGGGCCGGCGCTGACCATCTCAAGGCATTGTCGCGGGTAGCGCGGCTGCTGCGCACCGAGGCTCTGGTCGATGATCTGCGCCGGGCCGATGATCCGGCCCGGATCTATGAATTGCTGACCGCACCGATGGCGACCACCTACGCCGCCTGATCGGCTTCGGCGAAGACAACAAAAAACCCTCGCGACCGGTGTCGCGGGGGTTTTGCTTTTTGGTAAGGCTGGCGCGCTAGTGCAGCGACACCAGGCCCAGATCCATGTCGCCGAACCAGTCGGCAATCGCATCTTCGGTGTCGGTGACCAGCAATGGCGTGCCATCGGCGGACATCACCAGTTGATAAACCTCGTCGGCCTCGAAATCAGCGTCGTTGATTATGGCGTCGAGGGCCTTGCCGGTGATGGGGCGGACAAAGGCAACCGCGCTGCCGCCCAGTGCCGCGAATTCTTCAGCGGTCAGGGACTTCAGCGGATGGATGGCGGTTTCGACGGCTTCGGGCTGCTCACTGCGTTTTTCGTACATTTTCGGCCCTTTCTTACACTGAACGGATTTCGATATGGCGGGCGATCTTCTCGACTTGTGGACGTTCAAGAGAAACAACGAGCATACCGTGCCCTAAAGTTGCATCTTTGACGATCATTCCTTCGGCCAACAGGAAGCTGCGCTGGAATTGCCGCGCCGCGATACCGCGATGCAGGAACTCCCGGCCCGGATCGTCCTTCTGTCGACCGCGAACCACGATCTGATTGTCCTCCGCAATGACTTCCAGCTCGTTAATGGCAAATCCGGCCACCGCGATGGAGACCAGAAAGCACTCCACGCCCTCGGGCGAGGTCGAGCGTTCGATATTGTAGGGAGGATAACTATCGGCGGATTTGGCCAGCCGGTCGACGCGCTCTTCGAAGCTGTCGAAACCAAGCAGGAACGGGGCCGAAAACACGGAAATGCGCGACATCGATAAGCGTCCTTGAACCAAGCAACGTTTGGCGCTGGACCCTTTGATGTTTGGCATCTGGCGCGTGACACAAATATGGGGCAGTGATCCGACAGCTTCAAGACCACGTTCCTGTTCCAGCAGAGGGGCCAATGAACCAGATCGTTTCGGTGATCACCCCGGCTTACAAGGCCGAGCCGACCATCATCACCACCGTACGAAGCGTTTTGGCGCAGACCTGGCCGGACTGGGAGATGCTGATCATCGCCGACGACGGCGCCGACTATGAAAAGCTGCTGGCTGATGTCGGCCTGCGCGACCCGCGCTTCAAGTTCCTCGACAGCGGCAAGATCGGCGGCGGCGCCTCCAATGCCCGCAATGTAGCGCTGGAGCAGTTGCAGACCGGCTACGCTGCCATTCTCGATGCCGATGACCGGCTGAAGCCGCAAAAGCTCGAACGCGCCGTGGCCGCGCTTGAGCACCATGGCATTGTCACCACGGCGCTCGATGTGATGGACGAAGGCTTCAACCACCTGCGCGATGTCGGCGCCGGTCCTGATCGGACGCTCACACCCAGCCAGTATAAATGGATCAGCGTCTCGATGGATTCGATGCTGGTCTGGGACACCAGCAAGGCCGATGGGCGCTATGACCTGACCATGTCCAACATGACGGACCTGGCGTTCCTGCTGCAGCTCTACCGCACCGTGCCCGCCTCGTTCCACCTCGGCACGCCGCTGCACGACTATATCAAGCGCGCCGGCTCGATGAGCAATGGCGCCAAGACCGCCGCCGGCATGATCGCCAGCAAGACCACGCTGCTGGACCGGCTGGGGTCAGGCTATTATCCACTGGCTTCTGCTGATGGCGCGGAAGGAATCGAAGCCTTCCTGCACGTGTCATTGCAAGCCGAAGCGCTCTATGGCGCAGCGCTGGCGGCAAAGCCGGGATTATTGTTTGAGGATCATCTGGAGCCGATGCTGGCGGCCTCGGACCTTTCTCCATTTTAGCCAAATTCTCAGCGTTCCCTCGGGTTTGACCCGAGGGCCGTTCACAACACGGCGCGAACAACCAGTGGCGCTCGGGTCAAGCCCGAGGGAGCGGACTGTGATATGGGGGAAGCACGCAGACTGCGAACCTTGCGCCTTCGCCCCTTGCCTTCCCCCGGCTTTCCTCCTATAGACGCCACTTCTCCGGATCGCCCGGCCAAAAGGCATGCCGTGGCGATCTATGAATGCGATAGGCCCTAAACCTATCTGAAAACTCCAAGGACCCGCAAAATGCCCAAAATGAAGACGAAATCTGGCGCGAAAAAGCGTTTCAGTTTCACAGCGACCGGTCGTGTCAAAGCAGGCGTCGCCGGCAAGCGCCACCGCCTGATCAACCACAACGCCAAGTACATTCGCACCAATCGCGGGACCAAAATCCTGTCGAAGGGCGATGAAGGCCTGGTCAAGTGGTACATGCCGTACAACCGCTAAGAACGCTGAAAGGAAGCTGACACATGTCACGCGTTAAAAGAGGCGTTACCAATCACGCCCGTCACAAAAAAGTTCTGAAGGCTGCCGAGGGCTATTATGGCCGTCGCAAGTCTACGATCCGTATCGCCAAGCAGGCCGTCGAAAAGGCCGGCCAGTACGCGTACCGCGATCGTCGCGTCAAGAAGCGCAATTTCCGCGCCCTGTGGATCCAGCGTATCAACGCCGCCGTGCGTGATTACGGACTGACCTATGGCCGATTTATCGACGGCCTCAGCAAGGCTGAGATTGCTGTCGACCGCAAAGTGCTGAGCGATCTCGCGATCACCCAGCCTGCAGCGTTCGGCGTGCTGGTCGAAAAGGCCAAGGCCGCTCTTGCGTACCTCGAAGGCGTCGAAGCGACGACCCACGAACGCATCACTGCTGCTTAATCTCTCGGCTTAACGCTGAGGCCCCAAATTGACGCCTTGCGCCGCCTGAAAAGGCTGGCGCGGGGCGTTTTGTTTTGGTCTAAACCCACGCAAGATCACACTGGAATTCATGATGTCCCTCGACCAGCAAATCGACGCCCTGCGCACCGAGTTCACTGCGGCCATTGCCAATGCCGGCGACGAAGCCGGGCTCGACACCGTGCGGGTTGCCGCGCTCGGCAAAAAGGGCAGCGTTTCAGCGCTCCTCGCCTCGCTGGGCAGCATGGCTCCCGAAGAGCGCAAGAGCGCCGGTCCGGCGATCAACGGCCTCAAGAACGAGCTCGCCAGCCTGATTGAAGCGCGCAGCGACGTGCTCAAATCCGCCGCGCTTAACGCCCGCCTTGCGGCCGAGACCCTCGACATCACCCTGCCTCTGCAGCCCGCACCCACCGCGCGTGGTCGCATCCACCCGATCAGCCAGACCATCGACGAAATCACGGCGATCTTTTCGGACATGGGTTTTTCGATCGCCGAAGGGCCCGATATCGAAACCGATTATTACAATTTCACCGCGCTCAATTTCCCCGAAGGTCATCCGGCCCGGGAGATGCACGATACCTTCTTCATGAAGACCGGCGCTGATGGCGTCAAAAAGGTGCTGCGCACCCACACCTCGCCGGTGCAGGTCCGCGTCATGCAGAAAACCAACGAAAAACCTGCGGCCGGTTACATGACGCCGGCGATGGACCCACCGATCCGCGTGGTCATTCCCGGCCGCACCTATCGCAATGACTCGGACCAGACCCACACTCCGATGTTTCATCAGGTCGAAGGCCTGGTCATCGACAAGACCAGCCACATCGGCCAGTTGCGCTGGGTGCTCGAGGAATTCCTCAAGGCGTTCTTTGAAGTCCCCAATGTCACGCTGCGCTTCCGCCCGAGCTTTTTCCCGTTCACCGAACCCTCGATGGAAGTGGATGTGCAGTGCGATCGCTCCGGCGCCGAGGTCAAGATCGGCGAAGGCAGCGATTGGCTGGAAATCCTGGGCTGCGGCATGGTCCATACCAACGTCATCGCCAATGCCGGGCTCGACCCCGACATCTACCAGGGTTTTGCCTTCGGCGTCGGTATCGACCGCCTCGCCATGCTCAAATACGGCATGCCCGACCTGCGCGCATTCTTTGACGCCGACCAGCGCTGGCTGGACCATTACGGGTTCCGCCCACTGGATTTGCCAACGCTGTTTGGGGGATTGAGTTCGTGATTTAATTGTGGCCACAATTAAATGGATGTGGTAGGTGGAGCTAGAGTGGGACGAGGTTAAGCGACAGGACACGCTGATACGGCGTGGTTTGGACTTTGCCGATGTGGAGTTCTTTGAATTCGACACCGCCGATACCGTGGCTGACCAGCGCATGGAGTATGGCGAAGTTCGCCAAGTCTCTACCGGCTACCTTCATGGCCGTCTGTGCGTGCTGTGTTGGACCAAGCGTGACGCTCATACAGTCCGTGTTATTTCCCTGAGGAAAGCCAATGACCGCGAACAAAAAAAATATACCGATGCTACCGGCAACTAGGCCGCCGCTCACTGATGAAGATGGCGAAGTTCGAGAATTAGAAGCGGAAGACTTTGTGCATTTTCGACCCATGCGCGAAGTACACCCGGAAATCGTGGAGGCTTTCGAGCGGGCTCGCGGCCAGCGCGGTCCACAAAAGTCCGAGGTCAAAGATCGTATTGGCCTGCGGCTTGACCACACTGTCGTCGAGCATTTTCGCGCCACCGGCCCCGGCTGGCAGAGCCGGATCAACGACGTGTTGGCCGACTACGTGAAAAAACATCCCTGACCGAATCCGACCGTCTCGCCTCGGTCAGCTATTTTAAATACCTGCGGCCCTGCCGTGTATCGACGCTACTGAAAGCACAACCCAATGAAGTTCACCCTCGACTGGCTCAAAGAGCACCTCGATACCGATGCCTCGGTGGATGAGATTTCCAAAACCCTGACCATGGTCGGGCTGGAGGTCGAAGCCGTTATCAATGAGGGCGAGGCGCTCAAGGCGTTCGTGGTGGCCCATGTGGTCAGTGCTGAAAAGCACCCCAATGCCGACAAGCTGCGCGTCTGCAAGGTCGATGCCGGCACCGGCGAGTTGATCGACGTGGTCTGCGGCGCGCCCAATGCCCGCACTGGCCTCAAGACGGTGTTTGCCTTCCCCGGCACCTATATTCCGGGCAAGGACATGACCATCGGCAAGGGCAATATCCGCGGCGCCGACAGCAATGGCATGCTGTGTTCGGCGGCCGAACTGGAATTGTCCAACGACCATGACGGCATTATCGAGCTGCCTGCCGATGCCACCGTTGGCCAGCGCTATGTCGATTTTGCCAAGATCAACGGCGTGACCTTCGATATCTCGATCACCCCCAATCGCGGCGATGCCACCGGGGTTTACGGCGTGGCACGCGATCTGGCGGCATTCGGCCTCGGGATTCTGAAGACCACCGATATGTCGCCAATTGCCTCCAAGGGCAAAAGCTCGATTGCCGCGCTGCCGCAGCAGTTTTCCGCCGACGAGCCCAAGGCGATCCGCAAGTTCGCCGGCCGCCTGTTCCGCAATGTGAAAAACGGGCCGTCGCCCGCCTGGCTGCAACAGCGCCTGCGCGCTGTGGGCCTGCGGCCGATCAATACCGTGGTCGATATCACCAATCTGGTGTCGCTGGGCTGGGGACGGCCGCTGCATGCCTATGATGCCGACAAGATCGTCGGCCAGCCGGTGCTGCGCACTGCCCGTGGCGAGAGCTTCGATGCGCTCGACAACAAGACCTACACGCTCAACGAAACCATGACGGTGATTGCCGACGATCAGGGCCCGCTCTGCCTCGGCGGCATCATGGGTGGCATCCGCTCGGGCTGCACCGATGGCACCGTCAACGTGTTCATGGAATGCGCCAGCTGGGACCCCGAACTGATTGCCCGCACCGGGCGCAAGACCGGCATCGTCTCGGACGCGCGCTATCGGCTGGAACGCAATGTCGATCCAGCGCTGACCGAACCGGGGCTGGAACTGGCCACACGGCTGATGATCGAACTGACCGGCGGTGAACCCGCCGAGCCGGTGATTTCGGGCGAGGACGTGTTCCCCAATACGGTGATCGAATTCCCGCTGTCGGAGGTCAAACGCCTCACTGGCCTCACCGTCGAACCAATGGTGATCAACGCCATCCTGACCAGCCTCGGTTTTATCATCGAGGGCCGTGGCGAGGTGGTCAGCGTCAAGGTGCCAAGCTGGCGCCCGGACGTGACCCAGAAGGCGGACCTCACCGAAGAAGTGATGCGCATGGTGGGCGTCGACAACGTGCCGGTCGAGCCGTTGCCGCGTCTCAATCATGTGGCGCCGCGGATGCTGACCACGATCCAGAACCGCCGCCGCATCGCCCGCCGGGCGCTGGCCTCGCGCGGGCTGGACGAGGCAGTGACCTGGAGCTTTATTTCGCACGAGCTGGCCGAAAAATTCGGCGGTGGTTCGGACGATCTGCAACTGGCCAATGCCATTGCCTCGGACATGACCGACATGCGCCCGTCGCTGTTGCCGGGCCTGTTGGCGGCTGCCAAGCGCAACGCCAATCGCGGCGTCAGCGATCTGGCGTTGTTCGAAGTTGGGCAGATTTTCCTGTCGTCGGCGCCCGAAGGCCAGCACACCTACGCATCGGGCATTCGCACCGGCACTGCGGGCCTGAACGGCTCCGGCCGGCATTGGAGCGGCAAGGCCGACAAGGTCGGCGTGTTCGATGCCAAGGCGGATCTGGGCGCGGTGCTCGACGCCCTGGGCGTCGATATCGACAAGGTGCAATTGGTCGCCGAACCCGCTTCCTGGAGCCATCCGGGCCGTGGCGGGCGTATCCAGCTTGGCCCCAAAGTCATCATCGGCTGGTTCGGCGAACTGCATCCGGCCTGGGCCATTGCGCTCGATGTCGAAGGCCCGGTGGCAGCGTTCGAGATCGATCTCGATGCGCTGCCCGAACCGCGCAAGAAGCCGACCAAGACCAAGCCGGCGCTCAACCTTTCCGGCCTGCAATCGCTGAGCCGCGATTACGCCTTCGTGGTCGACCGCGCCGTCACCGCCGCGACGATCCTCAAGGCGGCGCGCGGCTCGGACAAGGCGCTGATCACCGAAGTGAACGTGTTCGACGTGTTCGAAGGGGTTCACGTTGGCGAAGGCAAGAAATCCGTCGCCATCGAGGTCACAATGCAACCGCAGGACAAGACCCTGACCGATGAGGACATCGACAGGGTTTCGGCTGCGCTGATCGCCGCCGTCACCAAGGCCACCGGCGGCACGCTGCGCGCATGACCATGGTATCGGGGCTTGATGCGATAACGGCGTCGAGCCCGCTTTACCTGCCGGTAGGCGGTGCGGTGCGCCGCATTCCGCTCGGGCCCGAACTGCCTCGCGAGCAGAAATTCTGGGACAATTTCGAGCCGCTGGCGGTGTTTTATGACGTGTTCCGCGACGTCAGCGGCCGCCATGTCTATCTGATCGGTCCGATGGCGCTCAATCTGGCGCCGCTGCTGGAGCAGATGCAGATCACCGGCCTGCCCTCGGGCACCAAAGCAAGGGTCAAACTGCACCACGGCATCCAGGCCGAAATCGTCCGCGCCACCCTACCGCGCAGCGATGATCGCTTGTCGATCCGCCTGGGCGAGAAGACCTTTGAGATTTCCATCCAGCCCAACCGCAGCGAGGCGCTCAAGGGTGATCGGGTGGTGTTTACCATCAACAAGAACAACGATCTCGCCTGGATCAGCGACTGGGCCCGCTTTTACGTCAAGGAACACGGCGCCACCGCTGCGGTGATCTACGACAATGGCTCAACCGACTACACCATGGCCGAGCTGCAAGCGGCGCTGGCGGTGCCGGGCCTGAAGCACGCGCTGGTCATTCCATGGCTCTACAAGTTCGGCGTCATGGAGGACGTGTTCACCGGCCACGACTTTGGCGGCAACTGGCCGATGTTTGCGCAGCCGCCGCTGTTTCCGCAGTTCCTGCGCAAATACGCTGCCAAGGCGCGCTCCATCGTCAATGCCGATATCGATGAGTTCGTGGTGTCGCCGCAGCGCAAATCCATCTTCAAGGCCACCGAGCGCGCGCTGTTCGGCACCATCCGCTTTAACCGGCTATGGGTGGAAAACATGCGCGACGGCGATGACCCGCCACGCCACCGCGATTTCTTCATCCGCAAGGCAGGTCGCAAGTCCAAGGATCGCGGCAAGAAGTGGTCGCTGGCGCCCGGCCGGTCGTGGCTCGCCTCGTGGCGCGCCCAGCCATGGACGCATCAGGTCAAGGGCTGGCTGAACCTGTCCGGCTCCAGCGTCGATTTTTATTGCTACCATTTCATCGGCATCTCCCACAGCTGGTACTGGGACCGCACCCAATCGCCCGCCTTCGATCCCAAACTGCATCAGCGTGACCAACTGCTGGAAAAAGTGCTCAAGGACACCTTCGATCGATGACCGCAACCCATAACGGCCTGCCGGTCATCGCCTCGTTCTGGCACGGGCCGCTGAGCTGGCTGGAGCGGCTGTGCATCGACAGCTTCGTCAAGCAGGGCCACGCCTTTCACCTCTACAGCTATGAGCCGATCAGCGGCCTGCCGCCCGGGGCCGAGTGGCGCGACGCTGCGACCATCCTGCCGCAGGACAAGCTGGTGTTTTACAAGGGGCGCGGCACGGCAGGGGTGTTCTCGGACTATTTCCGCATGAGCCTGTTGCAGCGTGAAAAAGGCATCTGGGCCGATGCCGACGTCTACTGCGTCAAGCCGTTCGTCGATCCGCCGGAGTTTTTCGTCGGCTTCGAACGCCAGGGCTCGATCAATGGCGCCGTGCTGTTGATCCCATCGGATGCGCCGCTGCTCGCGGATCTGATTTCAGTGTTCACCGAGGCCAAACGCCCGCTGTTCGAACCGCACCTGCCGCTGTGCCGGCGGCTCGAAGTGGCCGGCAAACGCCTGCTCGGCCAAAAGGTAGCGCCCGAATACATGCAGTATGGCGCCACCGGCCCGTTCGCTTTGACCCATTATGTGGCCAGGCGCGGGCTGTGGGATCAGGTGCAGCCGGTGGATGTGTTTTACCCAGTGCCCTATGAAGGCATTCCGGCACTGATGCAGGCCGGCAGCGATCTGTCGGCCATTACCGAGCGGACATTGGCGGTCCATATCTGGCGCAGCCAGCTGACCAATCGCGGCCGCGCCGGGATGGGCGTGCCGGAAGCGGGGAGCGCGCTGGCGGATTTGTGTGCGAAGCACGGGATTGATCCGCAATAGCTAACGCCCACTTGTCACTGGAGCCGCCCAGAACGCGGTTGTCACCCCGCGTTTTTTGAACGACTTAGTACAAACCTGAGCGGTCTGCTGCGCTACAGCAACCCCAGCCGTTTCAGCAGCGTCCGCCGCCAACGATGGCGCATGAAATCGTAAAACACCTTATTGGTCATCACGTGCCGGTAGAGCCGTTTCTGGGCGACATTGCCGAACAGGAACCAGGGCTTCTGCTTGCTGGTATAGTGCAAGATCGCCGGATCGGTCGGTTCGTGGGCGCGGCGCGCTTCGATGGTGTTCCAGCGCGCTGGCAGAGGGAGCCAGGTGTTGCGGAATACCAGGTTGAGCAGGTCCTGATCGTAATACAGCCGCGCCATGATGCCTTGCGCCAACAGCGCATCCATCTGCGTCAGAATCCGCGCCTGCCGCCAGGCCTCAACGTCGATGACGATGACGCCGGAGTTGAAATACGGATCGGCGATGTCGAAGGTATCGGCCTTGGCCCGCAGGTCCTTGCCGCCGGCAATGAACGCCCCAAGCGTATCGCGCACCGCTGCAATCGGGTGTCCCTGCAGGTCGATATCGTGGATTTGCGCCACGTCGTCCTGCAGCATGATATCGCAATCGAGATACAACACCCGCGCCACGTCGGCCGGCAGCAGCTGGTCGATCAGCAACCGGCCATAAACGATGGCCGGCCAGCGGCTATTGGCGGGCATACGCGCCGCGATCTCGGTAAAACTGGGGTTCTGGTCCAGATCATAAAACACCAGCCGGGCGCCAAATTCGGTTTCGATCTGTTTGAGATCGGCGACATGCTCCGCCGTCAGCGTCCGGTGCAGCAGGTGAAACACCAGTTCCTTGCGTCGTCGCGTGAACAGGCAAACCGAGCGCATGGTCGCGTAGGCGGGCGCCCAGAAATTATCGTCAAAGGTCAGCGCAATATGGATGGCGCCCATGCCTAGTTGCGCCCGCTCAGTTTACGTCCCTGCTTGCGCCAGAACTGCTTCCAGCGATGCCGCATGAACCGGTAAAACAGCTCATTGGTCATCACATGGCGATAGGTGCGCCGGAACGCGGTATTGGAGACCAGATGCCAGGGCCTCGAGCCGCCGGTATAGTGCAGCAGCGCCGGATCGAGCGCCTCATGCACGGCGCGCGCGTCCATCAGGTTCCAGCGGAACGGCAGGCGCAGCCAGTTGTTCTTGAACACCAGGTTGAGCAGATCCTGATCGTAATAGATCCGGGCCATGACGCCGCTTTTAAGATAGCCTTCCATCTTCCCGATGATATCGGCGGCACGCCAGCCGGCCACGTCGATCAGCAGCATTCCGGCGTTGAAATAGGGATCGGCGATGTCGAAGATATCGCGATTGGCCCGCAGGTCACGCCCGCCGACAATGATCGCGCCGGCTACGTCGCGCACCGCCGCAATCGGAAAGCCCTGCAGATCGAGATCGTAGAGCTCCTCGATCGGGGCGCGCACCATCATGTCGCAATCCAGATACAGCACCCTTGCGACATCGGCGGGCAGCAGCCGGTCGATCACCAGCCGGGCATAAACGATATTGGTCAGCCTTTTGTTGACCGGCATGCGCGCTGCGATATCGGAAAACAGCGGTGACTGGTCCAGATCGTAAAACACCAGCCGGGCGCCGAACTCGGTCTCGATCTGGCGCAGATCGGCGACGTGTTCATCGCTCAGCGTGCGATGCAGCAGGTGAAACACCAGATCGCCGTGGCGATGGGTGAACAGGCACACCGAGCGCATGGTGGCATAGGCGGGGGCCCAGAAATTGTCGTCAAAGGTTAGGGCGATATGCAGGTCTTGGGACAAGTTCTGTGCTCGCTGGGCCAGGGTGCTGGCGGTTTCTAGCACAGGGGCCGGTCAGCGCAACTCCGGCCGCGCCAGATGGCTGATCACCACGCCCGCAACGGCAAAGAACACGGTCAGCATCAGGATGCCGAACGTGGCATTGGTCAGCCCCATGATCAGGAAGCCCACCACCAGCATCAGGGCGCCAAAGATCGCCGCCGGCCGATGGGGTCCGGGCGGCGCAGTCAGCGCATCGACCAGTGGCGCCAGCAGGAACAGCGCATAGCCGATGAGGCCAAACACGCCGCCGCTGACAGCGAAATCGGCGATGTCATTGTGCAGATGCCCGACATTGGGAAACGCGACGCCCTGCGGCGCAAAGCTTGCTGCAGCGGCAATCAGATTGGTCAGGCCGTAGCCAAAGATCGGTGCTTCCTTGAACGCTTGCCAGGCCGAACCATACATGGTGAGCCGCAGCGCCGAGGATTCGTCGCCGGGTGAGCCGGACCGCACGGTCTGAATCAGGTCGGCAAAAACCTTGAGCGCGCCGGTCTGTTCAGTGAGCCCGACATAGATAGCCAGCGCCAGCACGCCGAGGCCCAGCACGGCAATGATCGCCGAGACCCATTTCGGCAGACCACCCCAGATCATGGCGAACAGCAGTGCTACCCCCGCCAACGCGACCACGGCGACCAGCGGGCCGCGCGACCCGGACAGCAGCACAGAGACGCTGGCCAGAACCGGCGCCAACAGAAACAGCCCGCGCGCGTAGCCAATTTTGGAGAACAGGCCGATCAAGGACATGAACCCGGCGGCCACGGCGATATCGGCGAAATGGATGGCATTGCCGACGGAATAAAATGCCCGCTCATTGGAATTGGTGAAATGGTCGTTGACCGCAATCGTCAGCGCCCCGATCGTGCCTGCCATGGTGAGTGTCGCCGGCAGCGCCGGGTCGAGGGTCTCGTCATCGCCGCGCAGCAGCGCCAGCAGCGGCCAGCCCAAAAGCAGAGGCGCAAAGACGTAGATGCTGGCCATTTCCGGTAGCGAGCGGGCGCCGATAGCGTAGGTGACGGCCAAGATGGCGCCAGCCGCCAGCGGCATCCACAGTGCCGGGCGCCGCAACAGCACCAGATGGCTCCGGCGCAGCGTGACCAGACCGATTGCGGCGGTCACGATCAGCAGGCTGCTGCTGAGCTCTGAGGCCATGCAGCCCAAGCTCAGCCCGGCCACCAGCGCCACCATGCGCAGGGCTTTTACGATTGGATGCACAGGCAAAGCGCTCCCCGGGAAATCGGCGCGACCATGACGGGACGCGCCGTTGCGGTCAATAACCCCGCCCGGGAAACGCTGTGGCAAAACGCCTAGAAGCGCAGTTTCAGTGCCTTGGCGACAGCGGGATCGTAGTGGATGGTCACTTCCACATCATTGGCCTTGTCGGTGACGCCATCGATATATTGGCGCTGCCTGACCACGATGTTTTCGCGGTCGGGACTGACGCGCAGGAAGGCATAGTCAAAGCAATCATAGGAAGTATCGCCGGTATAGGCATCGGCAATGCTCTGCTTGAGCGTGGCCAGGTCGCGGCCCTGGATCACGCTGCCATCGGCGCGCGATACTGCCCAGGTGGTCGATGCCGGGGTCTCGGGGATTTCGCAGATATAGCGACCGTCCCGCAACTCGGTCTCGTGGGTCATGCCGATATCGGTGTTTTCGTCCCAGGCGGCACCGCCCTCATACTGGGCCGAGGTATCGGTCACGTTGAGATAGACGTCGGTCCAGCCGCAGGTGCCGTCCTGTTCGGCGTAGCACCATTTGGCACTGCCGCGCATGAAGGTGGCGATATCGGCGATCGGCACTGTCTTGCCCGGCTTGAAATGGGTCAGGATGGCGTCCGCATCGGCGTCGAGCGCCAAGGCTGGCGCGGCAACGGCGAACAGGGCGGCGGCGGCAAGCATCAACGACTTCATCGGTCCCTCCCAGGATCGTCCTGCGTTCATCCTAGCTGAAGCAGGACTGCGGCGGAACTGCGATGCGGGCTTGACGGATCATTTCAAATGTAACATTAAAGATTACATGAAACGCAGCAGCCGCCTCTCCGTTGCCCTGCATGGGCTGGTGCATCTGGTCAATCGGCCCGATGGCGCCATGACGTCCACCGAACTGGGCGAGTGCATGATGACCAATCCGGTCGTGGTGCGCCGCGTCATGGGCGAATTGCGC
Source organism: Devosia sp. (assembly GCF_039927955.1). Lineage (GTDB taxonomy): Bacteria > Pseudomonadota > Alphaproteobacteria > Rhizobiales > Devosiaceae > Devosia. Next base: position 36,713 of record NZ_JBDSUA010000078.1, read on the forward strand.
GAGGCGGGGCTGGTCAGTTCCGCCAAGGGGCATGACGGCGGCTGGCGCCTGCTGAAACCCGCGGCCGAGATTTCGCTGCGCGCCGTCTATGCGGCGCTGGGCGAAAGCCTGTTGCTGCGCACCGAGAGCGATCCTGGCGACATCACCTGCGGCATCGTGCGCAGCGTCGACACGATGATGACCGATTTCCTGGCCGACGCGGAAGCGCTGTTGGCCGCCCGGCTCGAGCGCATGTCGCTGGCCGATCTGGCCCGCAATGCGAGCCATCACCACCACGGAGCTTAAATCATGGATGACGTGTTGATCGTGGGCGGCAGCTTTGCCGGCCTGACGGCTGGTCTGCAACTGGTGCGCACCGGCCGCACTGTTACGGTGCTCGACACCAAATTGCCGCGCAACCGCTTCGTCAAGGCGGCCCATGGCGTGCTCGGCTTCGATGGCGCCAGTCCCTGGGATATCCGCAAGGCCGGCGAGCGCGATTTTCTGGCCTATCCCACCGCCAGCATTGTCGACGCCAAGGCCATCTCGGCGCGCCACATCGATAGCGGCTTTGCGGTCATTGATGAGGCGGGCGTCGAGCGACAGGCCAAAAGACTGATCCTGGCCTATGGCCTCACCGATGCGATGCCCGACCTGCCGGGCTTTGCCGAAAGCTGGGGCAAGAGCGTGGTGCCCTGCCCCTATTGCGATGGCTATGAAGTCGCCAATACCAGGCTGGGCGTGCTCCACACCAATCCGATGTCGGTCCACGTCGCGCTGCTGATCCAGGACTGGAGCCGCGACATGACGCTGTTTGCCAATGGCGCCGTGATTGCTGACGAAGACCGGCAGGCGCTCGCCGCCAGAGGCATCAAGATCGTGGAGCCGAAGGTCACCGCGCTGGCGCACAACAGTGGCATGATCCAGTCGGTGGTGCTGGAGGATGGCTCATCGGTGCCGCTCGATGCGCTGTTCGCCCATCCACGCCATGCACCCTCATCGCGCCTGCACGAAACGCTGGGCATCGAAACCGCCGAAAGCCCGGTCGGCCGCTACATCAAGGTCAACGAATTGTTCCAGACCAATGTCAAAAACGTGTTTGCCGCCGGTGACGGCGCCAGTGCAATGCACAGCGTTACCAACGCGCTCTATGGCGGGGCCATGGCCGGCGTGATGTGCCATCGCTCGATGGTGTTTCCGGACTGAGCCAATCGATCACATTTGAACAATACAGTGATGCGACGCACATTTCTGTTGAAATTGCTTCGGCGCTCGCGTTTGTTCCTGCCGCTGGCAAAATCGCCGGCTTGGGGGATTTCTGAATTGAAACGCTTTGTGGTGACCGCAGCCTTTGCTCTGGCCGGAATGACTATGATTGCAACTTCGGCGCAGGCGCTCGACCGCCGCGTCACGATCGTCAACAACTCGTCCTATGACATCGTCGAGTTCTACGCGTCCAACAAAGGCACCAATGACTGGCAGGAAGACATCTTCGGCGACAAGATGCTGCCGGCCGGCAACAGCGTGCAGATCAATATCGACGACGGCTCGGGCTACTGCAAATTCGATTTCCTGGCGGTGTTCGAAGATGGCGACAAGGTCATCTCGAAAAACAACAACGTCTGCGCTTTGGGTACGTTTACCTTCAACGACTGATCGCCGCCTCGCCCATCGCCCTCGGGTTCTGCCCGAGGGTGCTTCACTGGGCCGCAAGCCGCTAGCGCAACCACCCGCTCGGTAGCGGATGCAGGTCCATCAGCCCGCCTTTGGTTGCCGCATCGATCGCCGCAATCTCATCGTCGCGCAGCGTCAGATTGTTGAGCACGCCCAGATTGTCCTTGAGCTGATCCAGGTTGCGCACGCCGATCAGCGCCGAAGTCATTTCCGGCCGCCGCAGCGCCCAGCTCAGCGCCAGTTGCACCATGGACTGCCCGCGCGATCTGGCGATGGCACCCAGCGCATCGACCGCCGCCAGCACGCGCGGTTCGATATGGCTGGCGCGCAGCGTGGTGTTGGTATTGTCGCCGCGCGTCCCCGTCGCGCCGCCCAAATTGTACTTGCCCGACAGCACGCCCTGCGCCAGTGGCGAAAAGGCGATGATGCCGATGCCCAGTTCGCCACAGGCATCGATGGTCCTGTCCGCTTCGATCCAGCGATTGAGGATAGAATAGCTCGGCTGATGGATGGTCGTGGCGACGCCCATTTCCTGCAAGATCCGATGCGCCGCGCGCGTTTCGTGCTCTGGATAGCTGGACACTCCAACATAGAGCGCCTTGCCCGAGCGGACAGCCTGGGCCAGCGCGCCCATGGTTTCTTCCAGCGGCGTGTTGGGATCGTAGCGGTGCGAATAGAAAATATCGACATAGTCGAGGCCGAGGCGTTTCAGGCTCTGGTCAAGGCTGGCCAGCAGATATTTGCGGCTGCCGAATTCGCCATAGGGTCCGGGCCACATATTGTAGCCGGCCTTGCTCGAAACGATCAGCTCGTCGCGATAGGGCTTGAAATCACGCGCCAGCACCTGACCGAACAGTTCTTCGGATGACCCGGCCGGCGGGCCGTAATTGTTGGCGAGATCGAAATGGGTTACCCCGGCATCGAAGGCATGACCGAGGATCTCCATGGCGCTGGGATAGTCGCGCGTCCCACCGAAATTCTGCCAAAGGCCCAGGCTGACCACCGGCAATTGCAGGCCGGATTTGCCGGAATGGCGGTATTGCATGGTGTCATAGCGCGCCGGATCGGCCCGATAGGTCATGGTCTGTCTCCCGAAATCTTGCTTGGCTCATGGTTTGGCAGCGCTTTGCAGCGCCCCATGGGCAATGATAGAAGCGGCGCGATGAACGCAGCAGCCCAGAACATGACCGCCAATCTGCCGGAAACCGTCCCGCCCTTCAAGGTGATGGCGATCTACAAATTTGCCCGATTGCCCGACGCCGCTGTGATCCAGCCGGTGCTGGCCAAATTCTGCTGTGCGCGTGGCATCAAGGGCACGCTGATCCTGGCGCCCGAAGGGATCAACGGCACAGCCGCCGGCGCCGCAACCGAGATCGATGCGCTCACCGATCACCTGCTCAACGATCCGCTCTGGGCTGGACGCCTTGACGGCGCCGAGATCAAGTTCTCCACCGCCAGCACCATGCCGTTCCTGCGCATGAAGGTGCGGCTGAAGCAGGAGATCGTCGCCCTGCGCGCGCCCGAGGCCAATCCGGCGGTCGCGGTCGGCACCTATGTCGAGCCCGAGGACTGGAACGCGCTGATCGAGCGCAACGACATCGTACTGGTCGATACCCGCAACGATTACGAAGTGGGCCTGGGGACCTTCCAGCGCGCGCTCGATCCGGCAACCAAAAGCTTCACCGAGTTCAAGGGCTATGTCGCCACCCACCTCGATCCGGCGCGCGACAAGAAGGTGGCGATGTTCTGCACCGGCGGCATCCGCTGCGAAAAGGCCTCGTCCTACCTGATCAGCCAGGGCTTTGAGGAAGTGTTCCACCTCAAGGGCGGGATTCTGAAATATCTCGAAACCGTACCGCAGGCGCAAAGCCGCTGGCAGGGCGAATGCTTCGTGTTCGATGAGCGGGTTTCGGTCGGCCATGGGCTGGTCGAGGGCGACGCCACGCTCTGCCGCGCCTGCCGCCATCCGCTCACCGCCCAGGATCGCGCTGATCCGCGCTACCATGATGGCGTTGCCTGCCCCTGGTGCGTCGATGATACGGGCAAGCACGCCGCAGCCGCCGAACGGCACAAGCAGATGCTGCTGGCTGCCCAGCGCGGCGTGGCGCATCTGGGCGACGACGCGGCCAAACTGGCCGCTGCGGCCAAGGAAAAAAAGCGCGAACTGGCCGAGGCTTCGCGCTTGCGCAATACGCCGCGCTAAGCAGCGCGAGGTGTGATTAAGGCCAGATCGTCGCCAATTTCACGACGGCGCTGCATCAGATCGTAATCGGATTGCAGCCCGAGAAAGAATCCTTCGGACATGCTGAAATAACGCGCTAGCCGGAGGTCTGTGTCGGCGGTAATTGCGCGCTTTCCGAGCACGATTTCGTTGATGCGACGCGGGGGGACAGACATGGCGCGCGCCAAAGCGTTCTGGCTGAGCGCCAAAGGTCGCAAAAATTCCTCAAGCAGAATTTCTCCCGGATGCGGGTTGGGTAACAAGTCAGTCGTGGTAGTCGATAATCTCGACATCGCCGGGGCCTCCTTCCTGCCAGACAAAGCAGATGCGCCATTGCTCGTTGATACGAATACTGTGCTGTCCCGCATCGTTACCGCGGAGCAGCTCCAGCCGGTTTCCGGGCGGCACGCGAAGATCCTGCAGCACCCGCGCCTGATTGAGCAGGCGCAATTTACGCAAGGCGACCGCCTGAATGTCGGGCGGCAGCTTCCGGCTGCGGCGGCCCGACCAGATCAATTCGGTTTCGCCATCGGCAAAGCTGCGGATCATGACGAACTATAACGCGACACGTCATAGGACGCAATGCAGCAGTGCGACACACCTTCACCATCAGCCAAACCAATGCTAAACTGATGCAAGCAGACATTTTGATAGCTTGCATCCGAAAAATTTATCGATGGACCTCGACCAACTCCGCACGTTTGACCGCATCGTTCGCGACCAGAGCTTTACCCGAGCGGCGGCGTATCTCAACATCACCCAGGCGACGGCCTCGATGCGCATCCGGGCGCTCGAGCAACTGCTGGGCGTGACGCTGTTCCTGCGCGGCCGCACCGTCACCCTGACCGATCAGGGCATGACCTTCTTGCCCTATGCCCGTCGTATCCTGGGCACGGCGCAGGAGGGCCGCGAGGCGCTGCGCCGGGTCGAGCGCGGCCGCATTTCCATCGCCTCGCTGCGCAGCCTCGTCGCGCCGCTGGTGACCGAATCGCTGCTGCGCTTCCAGGAGAAATATCCCAGCGTCGATGTGGTGGTGAATGAGGGCCGGCAGGGCCAGATCGCCGCCATGCTGCATGAGCGCGAGGCGGAGCTGGGGATTCTGTGCTGGCCCAACCTTGATCCGCTGGTGGTCGATCTGGTGCCGCTGATGATCATGCGCGAACGCGTGCCGCTGGTCGTCGCCCCCGAAATCGCCGCGAGGCTCTCCAGCCAGCCCAGCATCGAGGATGTGCTGGCGCTGGTGCCGCGCGTCATCTCGTTGCGCTGGTGGCAGGCCGAGCCTGAAACCGCCGCCTCGCTGGTGCGCATGGCCAAGACCAGCGTCGAACTGCCCACCGGCCCGGCGCGCCGGCTGGCGGTGAAAGGCGCGGGCCTGGGGTTCTTTGTCGCCTCGGCCATCGGCGAAGACGTCAAGGCCGGTCGGCTGGTGGAAATCGCGCCGGTGGATTTCGAGCCGCTGCATCGCGATACTGCCATGGTGGTGCGCTCGCTGGCCGTCCTGGAGCGCGAAATGCTGGCCGATTTCGTCGACGAAATCGCCATCGAATGCGCCCAGATCGGGGTCATTCTCGACAACCGGCTGGATGCGCTGCGGCTGGACCCGGCTTAAGCACAAAACCAACAGTCGTCACCCTCCCCCTTGCGGGGAGGGATCAAGGGTGGGGGATGAGAGCCCCAATTTCACTGAGGTGTACCGGGCTCCGAACACCCCTCCCAACCTCCCCCGTCACGGGGGAGGTGCCGGGCCGGTGCATGCCGCCAACCCAGTTCTAAACCACCAGTCCCGCCGCCTTCGCCTCGGCCATGAACCCCCGGCTCACTGGCAGCCGCGCGCCATTGCGCATTTCCACCACCGGCTTGCCATCGACCCGCAACACCTTGCTGACCGCATCGAGCGCCACCCAATGCGAGCGGTGGATCTGCACGCCCTTAATCGGCGCCGTCTCGCGGATGGCATCGCTGAGCCGCATCAGCACCAGGGTGGTGCCCTTGTCAGTGACCACATCGATATAATGATCGCTGACCGAAATATGGCTCAGCTTGCCGCGCTGCGGATGCGGCAGCCGCTCCAGGATCGGCGGCGGCACCGGCACGGTCGCCGGTTCGGCCAGCTTCTGGGTCCGCGCCATCACCACCAGTACCGCAACGATCGCCAGCGCGATGGCGAGGCAATAAAACCACAGCCGCAGCGGATCGACATTGGCATGGCCGCCACTGGCCACAAAGGTCGTGCCCCAGACCACCAGCCACGACGGTACCGAACTGACCGCGGTCGCAATGGCGATACGCGGCGCCATGGCATTCAGCCGCCCGTCGAGCGACGCCAGTGCCACCGTCGCCACCCCCTGGCTCAGCACATAGGTCAACGCCACGATTACCAGCCAGTAGATCAGCCGGTGCGGCGTATCGAATTGGTCGAGCGTGTTGAACGGCCCGGAAATGGTCAGCACCACGATTGCCGCGGCCATGCCGGTCAGCACCCGTGGCGAGGTCAGGTTGCGCTGCATTTCACGCAGCGCCAGTTGCAGCGGGCTTCCGTTCACGTAGCAGGCCTTGGTTTTGCGTAGGCGCATTTGAATGGGGGCGAGCATAGCGGCACACCGGTTTTCGACAAGCCCGCCACGTCTGGCAGGCACCAGATCGGAGCCCGAAATGACCAATGCCATCATGTCCATCACCACCATTCTCGCCCATACCCCGTTCTGGGTCTGGATCATTCTTGCCCTGCTGATCTGGCGCGGCCTCAAGAGCACCATGCCGCGCGAAGTCGGGCTGACCAGCCTGTTGCTGCTGCCTGCGGCGCTGGTGCTGCTCTCGGCCTACAATATCTTCAGTGGCGGCCTGACCATGGCCGTGGTCGCCGGTCTGGCAATGGGCGCCCTGCTGGGCATTGCCGCCGGCCTGCAGCTTGAACGCCGCTTTGCCGCTGTTCCCGTTGGCCCCGGTCGCCTGCTGCTGCCGGGCGAATGGACCTCGCTGGGCGTGGTGCTGACCGTATTTGCCACCCGTTACATCAAAATCGTTGCCGGCATCGTCAATCCGGCGCTGGCCGCAAACGGCACCTTCGTTTTGGTCATGACCGGCATTTCTGCCTTCACCGTTGCCATGCTGCTCACCCGTACCGCGTCCCGCTTCCGGGTCATGCAGGGCGCCGCCCAGCCGATGCTGGTGCAGTAATCAGCCGCGCCAGAATTCCAGCAATGCCGAACGAACGTCGGCCGTTGCGTCAAGATTGGCGCAACGGCCGCACTATTCAATCTGCCAACCTCCTCAAAGGCGAGTGGAGCACAAGGGGGGGGGTCAACATGCGGGCCTGGGCAGGAAACTGCCTCCTATCGGAGCAGTGGACGGCGAAGCAAATATCCGTAACAAGATGGGCGGGGAAAATTACGGCGGCGTTTTGCAGCAATGTCTGGCATCCATCGAGACGACAGACCTGCACTTATTGCTCTAGGGCTCATCCTTCTTGCGATTGTTCTTGTCAGCGTTCTTGTCCGGCCAAACCACCCCATAGAAAAAGTTGCTGGCAACCTCGGCACCGAACAAAATGCTCAAAATAAAATCGTCCAAAGTCTGACCGGCGGCAGCGATTTCAACCCTTGGCAAGACCCGGTTGATCAATGGCTTATGGCTATTTTCTCCGTTGCATCAGCAGGCGTAAGTGCTTGGGCAATTTTTGAAGTACGCAAAACCTTCAGGGAAACCAAGCGAACTGCCGATGAGGCCGTTAGGGCCAATCAAACTGCACGCGAAATCGGGGAAGCTCAGGTACGCGCTTACATCGATACGGTTGAAGTCACGTATCGCGTCTCCCCCCGACATGCTCATTATGCGCGGGAGATTCCGTAACAACGGGCAATCCCCAGCCTTCAAATTCAAGGCGGAGCCCAAGCTCAGCGTCAATATAGCGTTCTACGATGCTTCTCGAAACGAACTGCCAAGTCTCGTTGCTAAGGAAGAAGGCTTCACAAGCTGGTGGTCTAGCACAAGACTCAGTTTTGCTGATATCACCCACATCTACAACGGTGGGACACAGTGGGCAGCACACATGACTTCGACGTGGACTGACGTTTTCGGAAAAACAAACGTCGTGGCTGCCAGCTTGTCGCACACCGGCGGTCTGTCAGAACCGGATAGCAAAGGCTTCCGAACTGGCGAAATGCGCGTAACCTACACCACTGCCGAATTCGGCAAAGAACCGACACAGCTTAGTTAATCATAGTCGTGACGCACAGCCTTGGTGCTTTTGGTAAATGGGCCGGGTACACGTCGCTGCCAAGCGTTAGCACCAACATCTGTGGTAATCCGCGCTGAAGGCGACAGGGTCCGCTTCAGCCACTGCTGACCTGCGATTGATAGACATAGCCATTGACCGAGGCCGGCACCTCGCGCGCCAGCCATTCCCGGAACAGCCGCACCTTACGTGGTTCGCGGCGGCCAGTGGCGGTGGCCAGCCAATAGGCCTGCGTGCCCTCGGCGACGATATCGAACGGTCGCGCCAGGCGCCCGTCGCTGACCGCATCGGCGCTCATCATATCGGCGGCCAGCAACACGCCCTGCCCGGAAATCGCGGCATCGAAGGCCAGTGACGCATCCGACAGCGTCGGGCCGGAAAATTTCAGCGCCGGATCGACCCCGGCGGCGCTCCGCCACGTCTCCCACGACAGCATGCTGGTCTGGTCGCGGATCACCGGCACCCGTGCCAGATCGGCGGGTGATTGCAGTTGCCGTGCCAGTTCCGGCGCACAGATCGGGCGGAAACCGGTGCCGCCAACCAGGCTGGTGCTGGTGCCCGGCCACACGCCCAGCCCATAGCGGATGCCGCAATCGACATCCGGGCGGGTCAGGTCGAGCATGGCGGCGGTGACCGTCAGCCGCACCTCGATTTCGGGATAGAGCGTGGTGAATTTGTTGATCCGCCAGATCAGCCAGCGCGAGGCGAACACGCTGCCCATGGTCAGCGTCAGCACATGATCGTCGCGCCCCTTGAGCCCGGCGAGGCCATCCTGCAGCGCCGTGAACCCGGCGCTGAGCTGCGGCAAAGCCTGCACCAGCGCCGGCAGCGGCACCAGCCCGTGGGCGGTGCGTTCGAACAGTTCGACGCCCAGCCGTTCTTCGGCCCGCCGCAGATGCTGGCTGACGGCGCCAATGGTGACGCCCAGCTCTTCTGCCGCCGGGGCCAGCGCGCCGCGCCGGGCGACAATTTCAATGGCGCGCAGCGCATTGAGGGGAATGGGAAACACATTGGCCATATAGCTAATCTATAGCAGGCCAAATCTCTTGTCGATTGTTCCGGCCACGGCGGAGCGCCTATTAGTAGAGGCATCCAATAGCCATGACACGCCGAACAACCGAGACCCGGAGGTCTTTCATGCACAAAATCTTGAACTGGATCGCCGCAACACTTGCCGCCCTGCTGCAATCGGACCCGCCCGATGCGGCCTTTGATGCGCTCACGCCACAACAATGGGCCGATCTGCCGCCGCACCACCCCTGTTGCGACCAGGCCTGCTGCGTCTGAGCGCTTGTGCCGTGCTGAGGCCATAATATGGGGATTGAAGGGGGATCAATTGTGCCGGTCCAGCCGGCCCACTTTCCCCGGAGATGCCCCATGATCCGTTCCGTGATTGCCCTGTCCACCCTGCTTGCTGTGCTTTCGCCCGCTTTTGCGCAGGATGCCGCGCCGGCGGCAGCAATACCTGCGCCGGCAGCGGCGGCGCAAAAGCCGGATGTCGGCAATTTCCTGACCGGGCTGTACGCCACCCGCGCGGTGATCGAAATCTGCACCGTCACCGTCGATCCGGCCATCACCAGCGCCATGCAGGCCGATCAGCTCAAATACGAGCAGGATATGGGCTACGATCCCGCCTCGGCAGCGACCGCCTATGCCGACATCAAGAAATCAGTCGAAGGTACCAAGCCCGATTGCACCGCAGGCAGCGCCGATCTGAAGGGCGTCGATGCGGTGGTGGCGCTGTACAAGAAGTAATTCACTGCAGCTAGACTACCTGTCAGCATCCGATCGAAAAGCATCCACCGGCCCGGCACCTCCCCCTTGATGGGGGAGGCTGGGAGGGGGTGCTGGAAGCCACGATTTTTGGCTCTCCCGCCCCACCCTTGGCTACTCACACAACCGCGCCGTGCAGCTCTTGCCGTGGCAGCCGAAATCCACGTGGATATGATCGTGGTGCTCGGCATTGGCTTCCGGGCCCAGCGTGGTCATGAACTTCGAGCAGGCTGCGTCGTGGGCATAGCGCACGATGGCGCTGCCCTGTTCCTCGGTGCCGGGCCAGCCGGTTTCCACATTGATATTGCGCCCGTCTTCGAGCGCAAAGCCAGTCACGTCCAATGCATCGGCAAAGCCGTGTTCGGAGAGCGTCTCGGTGGATGAGCCGCCGACCCGGTTGCGGCACATATAGCTGGTGCCGACATTGATCGACTTGATCCGCGTATTGTCCTTGGCCCAGACATAGCCATCCACATCCGCCATCCACGCGGGCAACATGGTGGCCATGGCGCAATCGGTGGTCACCGCGCCCGAAATCGGCACCATGCGGCCGTTGACCGAAACGGCCGTCAGGCTGAGCGGCGATTGCGCCTGGCACTGCCCGTCATGGATCGGCGGCAGGATTTTGCCCTCCACCGCGCCCGTGGTCAGCGCCGGGCAGGCGGTCTGGTAAATCCGGTCGGGCTCCGGCGGCGCAGCCTGTGGCGCAACCGGCTCCGGCTGAGGTTCAGCGCCTGGCACCACCGGCTTGTCCGGCAGCGTCGGCGCCACCGGCGCGGCGACCACGGGTTCGGCCGGCTTTGCCACTTCTGGCACCGCCTCAGGCTCGCCCAGATGTTCCGGCCTTGGTCGTGGCAGCACCATATCGGGAGCGGCCGGCGCTGCATCCAGTTCCGCCGGGCGCGGTTCGGGCCTGGGTGCCACGGGCACCGGCTTGTGCGGGGTCGGCGCGTGCTGGGTGGGCGGGGTGAACACCTCGACCATCTGCTGCAGAAAATCCCTGGCGGCGACGGGCGCGGCGAGGGCGATGAAGACGGCGACGGTGGCGGGGATGAGGTGACGCATGCCTGTCCAACGCCCGCACGCGCCAATCGTTGCCCGAAGTGGTCAAACCCTGCGCAAAAAGCGCGGTTAACCTGCGATAAACCATCTTTGCGCCGCCGCCGCCTTTCTGCTAACAGGGCGCCATGACCACGCCCCTGCACCTCATCCGCAATTTTTCCATCGTCGCCCATATCGACCATGGCAAATCCACCCTCGCCGACCGGCTGATCCAGATGACGGGCGGGCTGGAACTGCGCGAAATGAAGGAGCAGGTGCTCGATTCGATGGATATCGAGCGCGAGCGCGGCATCACCATCAAGGCGCAGACCGTGCGCCTCAAATATCATGCCAAGGATGGCCTCGATTATATCCTGAACCTGATCGACACCCCCGGCCACGTCGACTTCGCCTATGAAGTGAGCCGCTCGATGGCCGCCGTCGAAGGCTCGCTGCTGGTGGTCGATGCCTCCCAGGGCGTCGAGGCCCAGACGCTGGCCAACGTGTATCACGCGCTCGATGCCAATCACGAAGTCGTTCCCGTCCTCAACAAGGTCGACCTGCCCGCCGCCGATGTCGATCGCGTCAAGCAGCAGATCGAGGATGTCATTGGCCTCGATGCTTCCGAGGCGCTGGAAATCTCCGCCAAATCCGGCCTCGGCATCGATACGGTGCTCGAAGCCATCGTCACCCGCCTGCCCGCGCCCAAGGGCGATATCAACGCCCCGCTCAAGGCGCTGCTGGTCGATAGCTGGTACGATACCTATCTCGGCGTCGTGGTGTTGATCCGCGTCATCGATGGCACCGTCCGCAAGGGCCAGAAGATCCGCATGATGAATGCGAACGCCACCTATGAACTGGATCGCGTCGGGGTGTTCACCCCCAAGCTGGTCGATATCGCCGAACTCGGGCCGGGCGAGCTGGGCTTTTTTACCGCATCGATCAAGGAAGTGGCCGATACCAATGTCGGCGACACCATCACCGACGACAAGAAGCCCACCGCCCACGCGCTGCCCGATTTCCGCCCGGCGCAACCGGTGGTGTTCTGCGGCCTGTTCCCGGTCGATGCGAGCGATTTTGACGAGCTGCGCGCCGCCATGGGCAAGCTGCGGCTCAACGACGCCAGCTTTTCCTTTGAAATGGAAACCTCGGCGGCGCTCGGCTTCGGCTTCCGCTGCGGCTTTTTGGGCCTGCTGCATCTGGAAATCATCCAGGAACGCCTCAGCCGCGAGTTCAATCTCGATCTGATCGCCACCGCCCCGTCGGTGGTCTATGAAATTGCCCTGCGCAATGGCGAGACCATGTCGCTGCACAATCCGGCCGATCTGCCGGACGTGATGCAGATCGAGGAAATCCGCGAGCCCTGGATCAAGGCGACCATCCTCACCCCCGACGAATATCTGGGATCGATCCTCAAGCTCTGCCAGGATCGCCGCGGTATCCAGAAGAACCTGAGCTATGTCGGCAATCGCGCCATGGTGGAATATGAGCTGCCGCTCAACGAAGTGGTGTTCGATTTCTATGACCGGCTGAAGAGCATTTCCAAGGGCTATGCCAGCTTTGACTATACCCTGGCCGATCACCGCGTCGGCGATCTGGTCAAGCTCAGCATCCTGGTCAATGCCGAACCGGTCGACGCGCTCTCGATGCTGGTCCACCGCACCGTCGCCGAAACCCGCGGCCGCATCATGTGCGAAAAGCTCAAGGAACTGATCCCGCCGCATCTGTTCGTGATCCCGATCCAGGCCGCCATCGGCGGCAAGATCATCGCCCGCGAAACCGTCCGCGCCATGCGCAAGGACGTAACGGCAAAATGCTACGGCGGCGACGCCACCCGCAAGCGCAAGCTGCTGGACAAGCAGAAGGCCGGCAAGAAGAAGATGCGGCAGTTTGGGTCGGTTGAGATTCCGCAGGAGGCGTTCATCAAGGCGCTGAAGATGGGGGACGACTAACCGGTTGGCGCTTTGGCAGGTTACTCGCCGGGTCGCTGCCGCAGGCAGCGGGCACCCGGAGCGATCCATCAGTCAGCCCCTCCCGCCCCTACCGAAAAATTATTCCGCCCCCATTTTTCCACACACGACATTAAGGGTTCACTGGTGCAAGATAGCATCGAATCCGACTTGGAGGTTTTCATGACTGACGCACTCGCCGCGCTGATCGAAGCTGCCAAGAAGATTCAGCAAACCGAGCAGCAGCAGGAACAGCAGCGGCGCAGCTTTGCCTACGGCAATACCGCGTTCGAGAATTCCGATATTACCCGCTCGATGATCGACGAACAGGCCGAACGGCTCGCGACCCTCCACGCGGAAGAGCTGAAGCACGACTAGGCGGGGCCTCAATGTCGGACGATCTGGTGCAGCGCCACAGCAAGGCATTCGAAGCTGAGCTGATTACCGACCCGGCCGAAAAGGCCAAGGCCGAAGCGCTCAATGGCCTTCGTCAATATGATTTCGGCCTGGACGTCATCAAGCAGGCCATGGAGCGCAAGAGTTTCAAGCTACGGGTCTCACTGGTCTTGTCGCTACAGCGCGAAGCGCTGCGCGGCATCAGCGCCTATGCCGGCAATTTCCGACCCGCTGGTGTCACCATCGAAGGCAGCAAGCACGCGCCGGTCGGCGCTCACCTTGTCCCCGAACTGGTCGAGGACATGTGCGACTACGTCAACGACAATTGGGAGACCGCCTCGCCTATCCACCTAGCCGCCTATATCATGTGGCGACTGAACTGGATTCATCCATTCTCGGACGGCAACGGCCGCACCTCGCGAACACTCTCCTATGTGGTGATGTGCTGCCGATTGGACGCCATCCTGCCCGGCCATCCGACCATTCCCGAACAGATCGTCAGCTACAGAAATCCCTATTTCGACGCCTTGGACGCTGCCGATGCCGCTTGGAAAGACGGCAAGCTGGACTTGTCCGCCATGGAGGAGCTGCTCGGGGGCATGTTGGCCGTCCAGCTCAAAGGCGTATACGACGCCGCGTCTGGGACGCCGGCCGCCGAATAGGCCCCGAAGTTTTCCCACCCACGGTCTCCTGGCGTAGTCCGCGCGCAGCGATCCGCTGAGGTGGCCTCTCCTACGCCCGCGGCTCCCTCAGTCTGCCACCCTCCCCCTTGTGGGGAGGGAAGCGAGATAGGACTTAGCCCTTCGCTAAGTCCGTTATCGAGTAGGAAGGGGGTATCTCTCCACCAGTCCGGTGCCCGCTGTCACCCTTCCAACCTCCTTCATCATGGGGGTGCCACTCGGTGGATGCCAAAACCTCCTACCCGACCGCCCTCAAGCTCAGCCCAGCTTGGCGTCCAGCGTGATGGTCAGTGCGCCCAGTGCATTGGACACCGGGCAGGCCGTCTTGGCCTTTTCGGCGATTTCGGCAAACTTGGCCGCATCGATGCCGGGCACCTTGCCCTCCAGCGTCAAAGCGCTGCTGGTAATGCCCGTGCCGGGGATCAGCTCAACGGCAGCCGAGACGCGCAGATTGTCCGCCGGCGTGCCATTTTCAGCCAGAAAATGGGCCAGTTGCATGGCGAAGCACCCCGCATGCGCCGCTGCAATCAACTCTTCCGGGTTGGTGCCCGATTGGCCGCTCTCATCGACAAACCGCCCCTTGAACGTATAGGGCAGGCCCGAAAGCGCGCCGCTTTGCGAGTCCAATGTGCCCTTGCCCTCGGTGAGTGACCCCTGCCAGTTCGCTGTCGCTGTGCGCTTCATGGTGCATATCCTTGCTTGAGAGTGATACCTGTCGGCGCGAAATAGTCAGGCTCCGATGTCCTGCCAAACCCCGAGCGCCTGGTTTCAGCTTACAGCACTGATGTAGAGAGGCCCACCACCCTACGCACGCTGTAGACGCTCCCGATGTCACCTCGGCGCAGGCTGGGGCCCATCCTGAGATGACGCGGCGGGCAACCGCCGCCTTCACCCAACCACGATGTCACCCCGGCGCGGGCCGGGGTCCATCCTGTGGCGCGTCTGGCCCATCCTCAGATGGGAATAGGTCCGGCGTATCTTTGTCTCGCCGCCGCGAGAGGCCCTGACCTATAGAAAAACAGGAGTGCTTGACTCCAGTCAGTCCGTCACGGCCTTCGAAGAAGGTAGTTCCGCCGTTCGGCATTCGAACGCGGATTATCGGGGCCCCACATTTCTCGCATTTAAGAGGAAACGAACCTGCGACACGGTCTACCGCATCCACTCGGTAGACTAAGCATTCACGCACGGGAATATTGCCGCGCCGGCCTTTCCGCAGGTGCGCGCGTCGCTTGAAAACAAGACCTGCCATCTAGCTAACGTCCTCCTCAACCTTGGGCCACAAGGCCTTTAAAGTTGCAGGTCGATACGGTTCCCAGGTTCTTCCCTTGGCCTCGTACGCCAGCCGGTTGCGTGTGCTCTCTGCCAGCAAGCTCTCTTGTTGCGGTCCTTCGCGGTGCCCTCGCCGGTAGATGCGGTCCAAGAAGTCCGGCGCCTTGGTCTGGTTGTGGAGTGGAGCCAGGGGATCTGCCATGGCACGCAATCCATCCAGCCGGACATTGTCGATGGCAAGACCTTCCGCCCTTGCACCGTCCATAATCCAGCCTAATGCGTCATTCGAAAGGCCTCGGATTTCGCCACCGCCGCCAACAGAGCCGTGATCGCCGGGAAACCAAAGCTGTTGATACTTCTCACCAGGGCTCCCTGCATTCAAAGCGTCAAGATTGGACCAGAGCGCTGGCCCAAAAGTCAGTCGATCTTCATCGGTGGCGACCGCATGCCGCGCGGCTTTGACGGTGCTGCTAAGGGCTGTGTCGTGGAACTGGTACTTTGCCCCCGTGCCGAATAGCGATCCAACAAGCAGGTGCTGCGGGATTCCAAGAGCCCCGACCGTATCCCAGACCCCAACATAGCGGATTATCAAAGGCATCGCGTTAGCTACTATAGTGGGGTCTCCGCCATGCTCTAGACGCCAACTACGATCCGCTTCTTTCAGAATGACATCTGGCGACCAGGCCATGCGTCGCCGCTGTGCTTCGTCACTGTCGGGATGTGTGCCTCCATCCTTATAGAAGGCGAAAATATTCCGGATTTCTCGGGCGCTGGCTCGCGGCACAATTCCGCACTTGCGGATAAGGCCGGCCAGCGACCTCGCCGTAAAGGCGCCCCTTGAAAAACCGAAGATGAAAATTTCGTCACCGGGCTCGTAATTGAAGATGAGAAAACGATACGCCGCCTCAATCTTGTCAAGCAAACCCAACCCGAAGGCGCCGGCTAACCGAGTCTCCCACCATTCGTTGATGACGTATGAGGTGCCGACCCCCTCGTCGTAATACGTTATCTGGGCGACGCCATCATCGCCCCTCGGAAGTACAAGTTGCGCGCTAATCAAAACGTTTGTTGGCTGTTCTGCCGACATGCGATTCCAAGTGCCGTCGCAAAAAACTGCTAACCGCTTCATCAGTGTGTCCTCTTGCTCGGCGCAACGTCAGGATGCGCCATTGCCTGCCGTAGGACGGCCCGCATGTAGTCCTCGTAGTCGTCACTGGTCGCGGGGCGGCGCAGCTTATTGATCTGGAGATCTTTAGGAGTTTTCGGTATCTCGGCCATCTGGTTCCTTGGCGACGCCCTTGAACGGGCCGTCTGACTGTTTGACTTCCATCAGTCGCCCGCTTCGCTCATCGCGCTTCTGAAAGAGCCCGTCCGGGCGCTGGAATTGGGTGCGGGCCGTTACCGAGCCGCGGCGAAAGTCATTTCCGGTGTTTTTAGCCATAGCGTTTGTCTCCAAATTCATTGTGTGACTTGACAGTTTCAGTCATTTGGCGTTGACCCATCGAATCGCAACTGATTCAGTAAGTGTGCCGTTGACTGGTACGGACGCTAGCGATTCGCAAGGCTGATGTCCAGTCGGTGGCGCACTAATATTAGTCAGTGAAACACTTGGGAGTGAATGTATGAAGATCGAGGACCTTGCCGGGCTGGTCCAAAAAAAGAAGGGGAGTATGGGGGTTCGGGCGGCCGCGGCAGAGATAGGGATCAGTCCAACAACGCTTTCCCGAATTGAAAAAGGACATGTTCCAGACATGGGGACGCTAGAAAAGATTTGTTTGTGGCTTGAAGAGGATATGGATAAGTTCACCGGGATCGGAGGACTTCAGATTGCCTTCAAGAAGAACAAGGCGGTCTCGCTAGACACCGCAAAATCACTGGCAGTTCTTATTGAACTAGCAAGCAAACAATTTGCGCAAGACATTGAAGCCGAAGGTCACTAATTTTGCTTCGACGAGGGTTCAAGTCACAGTGCGAGAGACGATCCGTGGAGATTAGAAAATCTCTTGGATTGAGAGCCGATGATGCGCTCCACGGCTCGGAACTCGCAGCGCAAATGCGGGCAACTGTCTGGAATGAGACTGACGTTCGAGGGCTGCCTGAGATCGACCTTAAACAGTTGACTGTTTTGGACGGTCAAAGCTGGTCAGCGTTCACGCTTCGAATAGGCACCCGTCACTTAGTCTTATACAATTCCTCTCAAACGCCACCTCGCGTTAACAGCGTTATCATGCATGAACTGGCGCACATCGCGCTTGGACACGAACTTCATTCGGCCAGTCTATCCGATGATGGTCACCTTATCCCGTCTAACTACAATCAAGACCAAGAGGATGAAGCCGATTGGCTTGGCGGCACACTTTTGCTGCCTCGGCCAACGCTTCTGCGTATCAGGCGAGAGCGGCTCAGCGACGGCGAAGCGATGACGAAGTTTCAAGCGAGCGAAGAAATGCTCAAGTGGCGCTTCCGCATGACAGGTGTGGATCATCAATTGCGCGTGCGTTAGCACGAGACACTGATTCCGACCTGCATCGTTGTCAGACATGGCCTTCCTATGTGGGCGGGACCCAACCCCTCCTGACACCCCTTTGTCACCCCACCCCTTACCCCTCGGCTCCATCCTCACCCCCGGAGCCCCCATGAACCTCGTCTCCCTCCGCATCATCACCGAAAACCCCAAAGCCTTCGCCGCCTTCTACGAGGCCGTCACCGGGCTCACCGCCACCTGGGCCACGCCCGATTTCGCCGAGCTGACCACGCCGGCCGGCACGCTGGCCATTACCAGCACGCGCTCGCTCGCTTTGTTCGGCGCCAATATCGCCCGCCCCGCCGCCAACCAGTCGGTGATCGTCGAATTCATCACCCCTGACGTCGATGCCGATTTCGTCCGACTCTCGGCACAGAACTTCACGTTCGAGCAGAGCCCACCACCATGCCCTGGGGCAATCGCTCGGCGCTGCTGCGCGATCCCGACGGCACGCTGGTCAATCTCTTCACCCCAGTCACACCGGCAGCCATGCAAAAATTTGCCGGTAAAATCTGACAACAGGCGGCGGGGTTTTCCCGCAAATCCCCACCCCTCCCCACACCCCTTATCCTGCCCCGCCAAACTCTGTGCGGAGCAGACCATGTCCAAGACCACCACGCCCGAACTCGCCATTCGCCATGAAGCCCTTTACCTGCGGCTGAACCCCTTCCTCCGGCAGGTGGAGACGGCCGCCAGCAAGCGGCCGGATGGGGCGGTGCCGGACAGCATGCGGGCGCTGGCCGAGGCGATGTTGTTTGATGCGCGGCGGTTTTCCGGGCAGCGGGGTGCTATCCCGCCGGCGGCGCCGGATCTGTTGGGGCTGGCGCTGCAACTGGCGCAGGCGCTGGCGGCGCTGGAGGTGTTCGAGGATGGGCACAGCGGCTGGGACGATGCGCAGAAATGCTTTGTCTGGTCGCTGCCGCAAGGCAAGAGCGTGCCGGTGCGGCGGCTCAAGCCCAAGGTGGCGCCGAAGAACGTGAAGGTGTCGTCCAAGATGGCGGAATTGCGCAAAAAGCTGGCGCGGCGGCTCGATGCCAAAATCGAGCAGGAATATGATCGCGGCGTGCGCGATGGCATGCTGGCGGCGGCGCGGGGGCAGCGTTCCGACGACACTTTCTAAAAACTTATCCCCGTCGGTTCTGCCGCGGGTAAACTGGGCGGATTGGCTCGCCTGGACGGTGTTGCAACGAACGGCAGCGAGCTGAATGCCGGGAGGGTGGGGGAGTCGTCTTCCGCCTGGGCCTCGGCGCCGGAGCCGTCCCAGCGCAAAGGGACAGCACCGCGCGGCGGGCCGGAAAACCCGGCGTCCCGGGGCGCATGGCGTCTCATTTCTATCTCTCCAGAGGCGCAATGCGCCCCGGGACCCGTCCTGCCTGTTGTTCCCCGGAGGCTTCTGGCCGTCCGGCGTCTGCTCATGCGGCAATGGCGCGAGGTGCAATCGGGGTGGCGCCGGTTTAGGCTCGGGGCAGTATCGATTCCCGGGACATTTCATGACCACGCTGTTTGATTTTACCGCGCCTTTGCTCAATGGCACGCCTCAGAAGCTATCCGCCTATGCGGGCAAGGTGGTGCTGATCGTCAACGTCGCCAGCCATTGCGGCTTTACCCGCCAATATACCGGGCTTGAGGCTTTGTGGCGGGCCCATAAGGATGCGGGGCTGGTGATCCTGGGCTTTCCCTGCAACCAGTTCGGCGAGCAGGAAGCCGGCACGGCCGAGGAAATCGCCGAGTTTTGCTCGCTGACCTATGAGGTGACCTTCCCGATCTTTGCCAAGATCGAGGTCAATGGGCCGGGGACCGATCCGATCTACGCTTTCCTTAAATCCGAAGCGCGGGGGATTTTGTGGAGCGAGGCGGTGAAATGGAATTTCACCAAATTCCTCGTCGGCCGCGATGGGCAGCCGGTCAAGCGCTATGGCTCCGATGTGGAGCCGGAAGCGCTTGAAGCCGACATCGCCGCATTGCTCTAGGGCCAGGCGGCACGCTATAGAAACGGCAGATGCGGAGGGCGCAGATGGCCGATATTCTGGATTATTGCAAAGATTTGAAGCAAGTCAGCTTCAAATCCGGGCAGAAACTGCTCAGCGAGGGCGACCGGCACGGCAAGCTGTTCGTGTTGATCGAGGGCGAAGTCGAAGTGATCCGCGAGCGCACGCAGGTCACCCATATCGATGAGCCGGGCTCGATCTTTGGGGAAATGTCGACCCTGCTCGACATGCCCCATTCGGCCACGGTCAAGGCGCTGTCGGACGTCAAGGCCTATGAAATCCCCGATGCGCTGACGTTTCTAGACAAGCGCCCGGAGTTTTCGCTGCACATCGCCACCATGCTGGCGCGGCGGCTGTATTACACCACGTCCTATCTGGTGGACCTGCAGCAGCAGGCCGCCGGCAAGCGGCAGGACCTGGATCTGGTCGATGAAATCCTGGCGACGCTGGTCGATCCGGAACAGTTCAAGGCCAGGAAGAAGAAATGAGCGACAAGCCGGCGCTCAGCATCACCTATTGCACCCAGTGCAACTGGCTGCTGCGCTCGGCCTGGATGGCGCAGGAAGTGCTGTCCACCTTTAGCCTGGAAATGGGATCGGTGACCCTGGTGCCGGGCAGTGGCGGGATTTTCGAGATCACGCTGGATGGCGAGCTGATCTGGGAGCGCAAGCGCGACGGCGGCTTTCCCGACGTCAAGCAGCTCAAGCAAATGGTGCGCGACCGCATCGATCCGCAGCGCAGCCTGGGCCATATCGATGGTCACGACAGCGCCTCCAAGTAATCCCCGCCCCGGTTGCAGGCGCTATAGTCTGCTCCAGCAGACAGGGGCCTTACAATTGCCGTCAGTCAGGATAGTCTCTTTTTCGGGAAGCATCCCGATCAACGGGTTGCCGCTTGAGGAGGCCCAGCGTCATGGCGCACAAGTTCAAGATCACCAAATCCAAGACCGGCGAGTTCGTCGCCAAATTCGTCTACAATGCCGAAACTCTGGTCTGGTCGGAAAATTACAAGTCCAAGGCCAGCGCCAGCAATTGCATCGAATCGATCAAAAAGCACGCGCCGGGTGCCCCGACCGTGGATTTGAGCAAGGGCGAAGAGGGCAAGGGCTATCGTTTCGAGATTGCCGCCTCCAAGGACGGGCAGACCTTTGTGCGCTTTGTCGCCGCCAATGGCGAAACCATGGTGCGGTCGGAAACCTACAAGTCCAAATCCAGTTCAAAGAACTGCATCAAATCGGTGATGGAACGCGGGCCCAAGGCTGAAACCGTCGACGAGGCCTGATCGGCCAATTCGGTTCGCCTTTATGTCCGGGATGGGCAAGGCTTTGCGCATTTGCCCATTCCCAAATGTTGATCGTCTGGTCTAATCTGCGCTTACGCCAAGGCCGACCAAGGGCCATGTCATTGCCGGGAGACTGCCGCCTCATGAACCTTTCGATCGCCGCTCTTGCCGCGCCGCTGCTGGCGCTTAGTCTTGTTGTCCCGACCATGGCCGCTGGCCTGCCCGATCTGGGTGGTCGCAGCATCAAGGCGGTCACCGAAAACGCCTATTATCCGCTGAACTTTGCCGACAAGACCGGGGCCGGCGTCGGGCTGGAATATGACCTGATCAACGAGGCGGCCAAGCGGCTCAATGCCAAGGTCGAGTGGAGCCAGTCGGCCTGGGACGTGATGATCGAGGCGGTGCGCACCGGCCAGTTCGATATCGGCGCCGATGGCATTACCATCAATGACGAGCGCAAGGCGCAGGTCGATTTCACCGACCCGTTCCTGACCGTCGATCAGTTCTTCATGGTGCGTGCCGACGAGGCCCGGATCACCGACAAGGACAGTTTTACCAAGGATACCTCGCTGCTGTTCGGCGCCCAGTCCGGCACGTCGGCATTTTATACCGCGATCTATGATGTGCTCGACGGCGACGAGACCAACCCGCGGGTCAAGCTGTTCGACACTTTCGGCGCATCGGTGCAGGCGCTCAAAAGTGGTGACGTCGATGCGGTGATTGCCGATCAGGCGGCCTCTGCCGGCTATATCGGGGCCGATCCCGGTGCCTTCAAAACCGTGGGCACACCGATCAAATCGGACCCGCTGGGGTTCATCCTGACGCCAAAATCGGACCTGGTGACGCCGCTCAATGCTGCCCTGGCGGAGATGAAAGCTGACGGAACGCTGGATAAGCTGACCAAGAAGTGGTTCTTCGATTACGGCGCCAGCCAGTAATCTTTCAGGGTCGCGCAGAGCGCGCGGCCCAGCTTCATGTCTGATCGAAATCCCAAACGCCGGCAGATCGATTTCCCGTGGTGGTTGCTGACCATCGCGCTGCTTGGTGCTGTGCTGTTGTGGGCCATTGTCAACGACACCGGCTACAACGAGATTTTTACCGTCGTCTCCAAAGGCATTTGGACCACCCTGTGGGTGGCGATGCTGGCTTTCCTGCTGGCCAGCGTTCTCGGGCTGCTGGTGGCGCTGGCCCGCACGTCAGACAAGGTCGTGCTGGTGCAGGCGGCGACGTTTTACATCGAGATCGTCCGTGGCGTGCCGATCCTGGTGGCGTTGTTCTACATCGCCTTTGTGGGCGCGCCAGGAATGGTCGAGGCCGGCAATATCCTGCTGTCGCCGCTGATCAGCCATGGTTGGCTACCGAAGCTGTCGATCCGCAATTTCGATTTTACCTGGCGGGCGATCTTTGCGCTGACGCTCTGCTATTCCGCCTTTATCGCCGAAATCTTCCGCGCCGGAATCGAGGCGGTGGACAAAGGCCAGATCGAGGCGGCGCGGGCGCTGGGGCTTTCCGGCTGGAACACCTTTCGCCATGTGGTGGCGCCGCAGGCGCTGCGCACCATCCTGCCGCCGCTGGGCAATGACTTCGTCTCGATGATCAAGGATTCGGCGCTGGTTTCGGCGCTTGGGGTGCAGGACATTACCCAGTTGGGCAAGGTTTACTCGTCGAGCAATTTCAAGTTCTTCGAGACCTATAATGTGGTGGCGTTCCTCTATCTCACCATGACAATCTCGCTGTCGCTGCTGGTGCGCGGGCTGGAACGCTATATGGCCCGTAACCGGCGCTGATCTTGCAGCCTGGGCACACCATGCCCACATGCTAGCCATTGCTGACCCTCGGAGCCGACGCCCATGAAAATCCTGCCCGCCGCCCTCCTTGCCCTCGGTCTTGCCGTGACGCTGTCCGCCTGTGGCGACAAGCGCGAAGTGGCCAGTGTCGGAGTTGACTGGACCGGTAACGACATTGCCATCGATGCCGTGGTTGATCCGCAGGTGCAGGGTGTGGTGTGCCATCTGGCCTATTTCAACCGCTCGTTTATCGACAAGCTGCAGCAGGGCAACTGGTTCGAGGACCCCTCTTATTCGGCGCTCGATTGTTCCCAGACCGGGCCGATCACCATCGGCAACATTTCAATGAACCCGGGTGGGGATGAAATCTTCAAGGAAAACCGCTCGCTGATCTGGAAGTCGTTGCGGGTCACCCGGATTTACGACACGCAGAACAATGCGCTGATCTATCTGGCCCATGCGCGCGAAATCCAGCAGGGCTCGGGCAAGATGTCGATGTCGGTGGTGCCGCTCTACAATACCGACGTTACCTGGACCAATGGCGCGCCCGCCAAGGCGGCAGCCAGCCAGTAGGCACGATCCGGCGCCATTGCGGAAATTGCACTGCCGTTGGAATGGAATGGCTTGCGCCAATGGCAAAAGCCGAAAATATTCCGCGCGCTGGCGCTATAATCGCGTCACTTGAGTACGATATTCTGTTGCAGAACAATGCGCCGCGTCAGCGAGCGCTGAAGGAGTTAAAATGGCAATTCTGATTGGCGATACCGCCCCCGATTTCGAACTCGAATCGACCGAAGGCCACATTCATTTTTATGACTATATCGAAGGCTCCTGGGCGGTGCTGTTTTCGCACCCCAAGAACTTCACCCCGGTCTGCACCACCGAGTTGGGTTATACGGCCAAGCTGAAGCCGGAATTCGACAAGCGCGGCGTCAAGGTGCTCGGCCTGTCGGTCGACAAGCTGGAAGACCATGCCGGCTGGGCCAAGGACATCGAGGAAACCCAGGGCACGGCGCTGAACTTCCCACTGCTGGCCGATACCCAGGGCGAAGTCGCCCGCAAGTACGACATGATCCACCCCAATGCCGACAATACGCTGACCGTGCGGTCGGTGTTCGTCATCGGGCCGGACAAGAAGGTCAAGCTCAAGATCGAATATCCTGCCTCGACCGGCCGCAACTTCGATGAAGTGATCCGGGTCATCGACAGTCTGCAACTGACCGCCAAGTATTCGGTGGCGACGCCAGTGAACTGGAAGAACGGCGATGACGTGATCATTGCCGGTTCGGTCAACAATGAAGCCGCCAAGCTGAAGTTCCCCAATGGCTGGAAGGAACCAAAGCCCTACCTCCGCATTGTTCCGCAACCCCGCGGCTGATCCAGGTCGCCGGTTTCTCCCCCCTGTATCATTGGACGGCAGGCCCCCCTGCCGTCCTTTTCTGTCTGGTCCGCCTTTAAGCGATTTTAACGACGGCGGCGTAGGGATGACGGGAGCGCAGTCAGCGCCGGCCCCGGATCGCTCCATGACCTCCCAACACCGCACGGCCCCGCATGTCAATCTGCTGCTGGTCCTGGCGGTATTTGCCGTGGCCGCCGGCACGCTGATCACCCGGGCTGTAGTCAGCGGCGCGACGACGCCATTATTTGCCGACACTGATGACGCCATGCGCATGGTCGTGGTGCGCGATTTTCTCAATGGGCAGAACTGGTACGATATCGTCCAGCATCGGCTGAACACCCCGTTCGGCGCGGAAGTCCACTGGTCGCGGCTCGTCGACCTGCCGATCGCCACCATCATTGCCATCGCCACCCCCTTTGCCTTCGGCCATGCCGAACAGGTCGCCGCCTATATCTGGCCGTTATCGCTGCTGCTGGTACTGCTCTGGCTCAGCGCCCGGCTGACGCTGCGTCTGGTGGGGCCTGACGGGGTGCTGCCAGCGCTGATCCTGCCGGTGCTCAGCCCCGCAGTGACCGCCGAGTTCACCCCCGGCCGCATGGATCACCACTCGATCCAGATCATCCTGACGCTGGCCATGGCCTGGGCCAGCATCGAGGCGCTCAAGCGCCCACGCTTTGCCCTGTTGGCTGGCGTGCTCTGCGCCACCGCACTGGCCATCGGCACCGAAGCGGTGCCAGCCGTTGCGGCCGCCATTGCAGCCTTTGCCCTGCTCTGGGTGCTGGGCGAGATGCAGGCCAAGGCGCTGCGCTGGTTCGGGCTCAGCTTTGCCGCCGCAGCGCTGGTGCACATGGCGATCGCCCTGCCCCCGTCGCGCTGGCTGGTGCCGGCCTGCGATGCGCTGTCGATCTTTTACGTTGGCGCCGCTGTGGTGGTCGGCGTGCTGTTCACCGGTCTGAGCGTGTGGCCGAAAGCCGCTGTCTCACCTTGGCCCAAACTGATCGCTGCGGTGATTACTGGCGCCATCGGCATTGCCGCCGTGCTGGCCATCGATCCGTTGTGCCTGCACGGCCCTTACGCTTCGCTCGATCCCTGGCTGATCAGCCACTGGATCGATGCCATTGCCGAGGCCAAGCCGTGGTGGAACAGCCTGTGGGATTTGCCGGCCTACACCATCGCCGTGGGCGTGCCCGGTGCGCTGGGCCTGATTCTGATCGGGCTGCATCTGCGCCAGCACAAGGATCGCGGCGAATGGCTGGTGCTGCTGATGTTTCTGGCCTCGGCCACGCTGATCATGGTCCTGCAGATCCGTGGTTCGCGGCTGGTGACGCTGCCGGCCATTCCGGCGGCCGCCTGGCTGATCGTTTCGGCCCGCGCACGCTATCTCAATAGTCAGAAACTCCGCGATGCCATCGGCCTGCTGGCCAGTTGGCTGGCGTTTTCGGGCATTGTCATCGTCATCGGGGTGACGCTGATCATTGCGCGCATCCCCAGTCACGCCCAGCAGATTGCTGAAACCCGCGGCGATCGCTTTGCCTGCCTGATGCCGGACGCCTTCGCCGATCTCAAAGGCATGGCGCCCGAACAGCTGATGACGCCCATCGATCTGGGCTCGCACATGCTGCTGGAAACGCCGCATTCGGTGGTGTCGGCACCCTATCACCGCGACGCGGAAGGGGTGCGCGACACCTTCGATTTCTTCAATGAACCGATCGCCAAAGCCCGCACAATTCTCGTCAGGCGCGGCATTGGCCTGGTCGTCACCTGCCCGGCCATGCCCGAAATGCAGGGTCAGGTCGATGCGGCCCCCGATTCCTTCGTGCGACTGGCCGAACAGGACGCCTTGCCGAGCTGGCTCAAGCAGGTCAGCAGCAGCGGCCCGCTCAAGATCTATGCGGTGCAGCCACAGTAAGGGCTTCCAGCCCCAAAGCTGCCTGCACGCGCCGCGATAGCCTGCTGGCAATCAACCGGTGGGCTTCGGTGATATAGGCTTTGACCTCGTCTTGGCTGAGCGGGCTTTCCGGAGCAATCGCCACCCAGCTGGCGCGGGCGAAATACGGCGCCGGCCGAATGCCCGGCAATTCCGTCAGCAGGTCATAGGCCATGGGCGAGGCCTTGAGCCAGATTTCGCCGGGATCACGATCGAGCAGGGCAAAAATCTTGCCCCCGACCTTGGCAACGCTGTCATCGCGCCATTGCTGCACCAGCGTCGCTGCTGGCAGCGCCAGCACGAATGGCTCGAACCCGGCTCTGCTGAACAGCTCCAGGCTCATTGCGGCGTCAACAGCCCAAGTTCGCCTTGCAGCTTTTTCGTCAGCTTCCTGGCAACCAGACCATGCGAGGCGGCGATATACAGCGCCAGATCAGCAGTCGGCATAGCGGCTGGCGCTACCATGACCCAGTGCCGCCTGGCAAAATACGGCGCCTGCTCGATGCCGTCATCAATGGTCAGCATGTCAAAGCTGGCTTCGGGGATTTTGAAGACAACGCTGCCGTCCGGACCAAATCCCCGTAAGGTGAAAACCTTGCCGCCAACTTTGGCGACAAGACTTCCCCATTGCTCGACGAAAGTGACGGCCGTCAGGCGGGCAGTGATGGTTTCAAACTCTGCCCGTGTCACCATGGCTAGGCCGCGACCCCGCTGCCGATCTTTCAGACCACGCCAGTGCCCTGCAGCCCGCAATAGCCGCGCGGATTCTTGGCCAGGTATTGCTGGTGATAGGTCTCGGCATAGTAGAATGCTCCTGCCGGGGCGATCTCCGTCGTGATCGCGCCCAGCCCCCTGGCCCACAGCGCGCCCTGATAGGCATCGCGGCTTTGCGCAACAATGTCAGCCTGCTCTGGCGTTGTGGTATAAATCGCCGAGCGGTACTGCGTGCCGCTGTCATTGCCCTGCCGCATGCCCTGGGTCGGATTGTGCTCTTCCCAGAAGGTCTTGAGCAAGGCCCGCAGCGACACCTGCGCCGGATCGAACACCACCTTGACCGCCTCGGTATGGCCGGTCTGGCCCGAACACACTTCGTCATAGGTCGGATTAGGCGTCGAACCGCCCTGATAGCCGACGGCGGTCACATAGACGCCAGGCACCTGCCAGAACAGCCGCTCGGCACCCCAGAAGCAGCCAAGACCGAAATAGATGGTCTGGGCATTGTCGGGATAATTGCCCTTGAGCGCATGGCCATTGACGGCGTGCCCGTCGAGGATAGCCATAGGCGTGGAGCGGCCGGGCAGCGCCTGGTTGGCGGCGGGAATGCTGGTCGGTTTGGATTTGAAGAACATCACAGGCTCCATCAATGAGTGAACACTGCCTATTCGGTCACAACTGGTCCTGGGTTACATAGGCGATGGCCTTGCGCGAGCGCCCAAGAATGGCAAACAGCAGCCCCGGCACCCCGACCACCGCAAAGGCCGGATAGCTCAGCAGCATGGCAAAACTGCTCTGCAACAGCTCGGCAAACATGCGGCCTGCAAAAAACGCCGAAACCTGTGCCTGGCTATCGGCATGCAGGCTGCTCCAGATCGAGCCCAGCGAGGTCAGCACCAAAGCATTGGCGCCGAGCGACTTGGTTCCATCGATTACCAGCAGGATAAGAGCCAGGCCCAACAGCCAGGTTCCCAGAATTCGCAAGATCAACCGCATCGTCATCCCTGAGCGCTCATCGAGGCCCGGGCTGGCCTACCCGGCAGATCAATAATCGCGCGCCTGTTTTTGCACGGCTGCTGCCCATCGAACAAGGGAGTAGCACCTGCCTTGAAAAACAATGCGAATCCGAGTGCCATGGTCCCTTGCGAACCAGCCGTCGATGGTTATAGTGCGCCCGCTCGTGACCGGCCAAGCCGACATGGCCCGGACCCTTCCACCGGACCAGTTCCACGACGCGGAGAGATGGCCGAGTGGTCGAAGGCGCACGCCTGGAAAGTGTGTAGGCGGGGAACCGTCTCAAGGGTTCGAATCCCTTTCTCTCCGCCAGCACCCTGGTAGGGCGCTAACTATATGAAATATCACAAGCCGCTTCGCCTCGGCGGCTGATCTGGCGAGGTCTTCGTCATCAAGCCGATCGAGAGCGTATTCGAATTCAAAAAGCGGCTTTCGCGCCTCTTCCAGCGCCCGTGCGGTTTCGAAGGATAGCGTCGGTCTATCTTGTTTATTCTGCGGGCACCTTGGCCCCTCCGATTTTGACGGGATCAGGCTAGGAAAGCTCGGCAGATGGAGACAATATCGAACATAGGTCTCGCTGCAGCGTGATGTCGTCACATTGAATTGCCTGTGGCGGAGTTCGGCAGTTGTCAGACTAATGCCTTATGTTCTTCTCGGGCGGCTGTCCAAACCTCGCGTGCCGCGTCGATGTTCATCGCCGCAATTGCCAACCCTACCACCACGTCGGGCCAGACCGATCGCCATACAAAAGCGGTGACGAGGCCTATGGCGATTATTGCCACATTGGCAACGGCGTCATTGCGCGCTGATAGGAAAGCGGCACGCGTCAGGCTGCCACTGTGCGAGCGGAATCGCGCCAGCATGAAGGCGCATGACAGGTTGACTAGGAGAGCGCCGCCACCTGTGATGGATAAGGCGAACGGCTCGGGCGGCACGGGATGGCTGAACTTGCTCCAAAGGGCCCACAGCAGTGCCAGAGCGGGAACGAGCAAAATACCGGCGAGCACCATACCCACCTGCGACCGCGCTTTGAGCGACCACGTCAGTGCCAGCATGATCAGAACGTTGACCGAAGCATCCTCGAGAAAGTCGACGCTGTCAGCGAAAAGAGACACTGACCCGATTCTGAGGGCCACAACGAATTCAACGCCGAAATAGGCCAAATTAAGCAACGCGACGACGAGAACTACTCGATGCAGCCCGTCGTTCTTGTCTGTGATCGGCATTTGGATTCTCCAAAAGGGCGAACGCGCGGCGAAGGATGGCTGCCATCAACTCGCGCCACTAAACGCCCGATAGAATATCGCCGATCCCGTTCAGTGCCAATTTCGAGAAGGCGCTTTCGATCACCGCCGGTGTCTCTTTGGCTCCTCGATCGAGCCACCAGGTCAAAACCGCCAAATAGGCGCCTACCAAGTATTGCACTGTCAGCTCGAGATGCTCGATGGCGGGGCTATGTGACGTGAGCTCCCTGCGAATGATGTCTGCGACCGCATGTCGGATCAAGTCCATGAATATTGGGCCGGCACGCCCGGCCATCAGCGCCTGATACAGAACCTGCTGTTCCCGCAGATGTTCGGTCATGAACCGGCTAAAGCCCAAGGTTTGATCGAGATGCGGGCTACCTGCCAACCGCGCAGCGGCGTGTTCAGCCATCAGCACCGTTCGCAGGCTTCCCGCAGCACTGCGCAGCAGATCGTCCTTGTCGGTAAAGTGGGCATAGAACGTCGAGCGGCCGATATCGGCGGCGTTGACGATATCGGCCACCGAGATAGCGTCATAGCCGCGCTCGACTGTCAGACGCATCAGCGTTTCGTGCAGGGTTTGCCTTGTGCGGCGCGAGCGTCGATCCGTTTTGGTGTCGGCGGCGAGCGCTGCTGCGGACTTTTCCCGGTCAAAACCCTTCCAATGTCCCGTATCGGCCATTTGCGGTTCCTGTGTCATTTGCATTCAAAGACACCTGTCTATTAACACACAGATATCCGAAATGTCACGGAGTCTGATGGTGACCGCTTCTGCATCTCCTTTTCGCCCCGCCGCCGTTGTGCCGACCGCTATCATTGACCTGTCCGGCGTCGGCAAGACTTACCGCACGCCTGCCGGCGATTTCGCCGCACTGACCGATATCAACCTGACGCTGCCTGGTGGCCAGTTTCTGGCGGTGGTGGGAAAGTCGGGCAGCGGCAAAAGCACGCTGGTCAATCTGTTGACGGGCATCGATAGCGTCACTACCGGCACCGTCCGCTTCGGCGACACCCAACTCAACGGCAAAAGCGAAGAACAGCTGACGGCTTGGCGGGGGCGCCATGTCGGGGTGGTGTTCCAGTTTTTCCAATTGTTGCCGACGCTGACCGTCATTGAAAATGTCATGCTGCCGATGGATTTCTGCCGCGTCGGCAAGCCAGCGGAACGGCGGCCCAAAGCCTTGGCGTTATTGGACCAATTGGGAATCGCCGAGCAGGCGGACAAGCTGCCAGTGGATCTTTCGGGTGGTCAGCAACAGCGCGCCGCCATCGCCCGAGCCCTCGCCAACGACCCGCAACTCTTGGTCGCCGACGAGCCCACCGGCAATCTAGATTCGCGCACTACTGCGGAAGTGATGGACCTGTTCAAGAGCCTGACCAGGAATGGCCGTACGGTGGTGATGGTGACCCATGAGCGCGATCTCAGCGCCTATTTTACCCGCACCATCGAGCTGGAGGATGGCCGGATCGTCGCCGATAACAGAGTGGGAGCACAGTCATGACCCTGGCACCACGCTGGCGCAAACTGCTGGGCGATCTAACGGCCGCGCAAGGCCGCGTCGCCTTGATGGTCACAGCTCTTGCCATCGGCCTGTTCGCTGTCGCCACCATTGCAGGCGCCTACAGCATTCTGAGCCGGGAAATTTCCCGCAATTATCTCAACACTAACCCAGCTTCGGCGTTGATCGATGTGGGGGCGGTGACGCCCGAGATCATGGCAATGATCGCCGCCGATCCAGAGATCGCCAATGCCGAACCCGCAACCATTGCCGAAGGGCAGGGTCTTGATGCGCAGGGCAATTGGCAGCGCACATTGATGTTCGTGGTGCCCGATCTGGCCAAAGCGAGCATCGGCACGGTGTTCGCCCAGGATGGTGCGTTTCCGCCGCCGCCCGGCGCAGTGGCGCTGGAGCGGGAAGGGCTCGAATTTCTCGGCGTAGCTCGGGGCGGCGCTATTTCACTGCGCCTGCCCGGTCATGCGCCGCAGTCCTTGCCGGTCGCCGGCATTGTCCATGATCCGAGCCTGGCGCCATCCTGGCAGGAGCAGACAGCCTACACCTACTTGTCGCCCGCCACCTTTGCCCAACTCGGAGGCAGCGCAACGCTTGAGCTGGTTAAGGTTGTGGTGCGCAACGCGACATTCGATCAAGCCCGGACTGAGGCCGTCGTTGGGGCGCTTGCGCAGCGCCTGCAGGCTAGCGGTGTCACAATCCATCAAATCCAGATCCCGCCCGCGGGCCAGCATCCGCATCAAACTCAGATGAACAGCGTGCTCGGCATGTTTTTGGTGTTCGCAGTGCTCGCGCTATTGCTCAGTGCAATGCTGACGGCGACCATGGTGTCAGGCCTGCTGGCCCAGCAAATCCGCCAGATCGCCATCATGAAGGCGGTTGGCGGCACGACGCGCCAGATTGCCACGCTGTATTTTGTCGGCGTGACCGCGATCGCAGCGCTAGCAACGGCGATCGCCATTCCGCTGGGCCTTGCTGCTGGTAATGGCTTTGCCGGGGTGATCGCCGAGTTGTTGAATTTCGATATCGGCAGTCCGGACATTCCGCTCTGGCTGTTAGCGAACCTGATCGCCGTCGGCCTGCTGTTGCCCCTGATTTTTGTTGCCTTGCCGATCCGCCGCGCCACCCGCTTTACCGTGCGGGAAGCGCTGGCCGATCAAGGGCTGACGCGCGACGTTTTGACCATGGGACCGGTGCAACGCCTGCTCGGGCGCCTCGCCGGTTCTGACCGGGCGTTGGCCCTGGCCCTGCGCAACGTCTTCCGCAGGCGCGGCCGACTGCTGCTCAACCTCACTCTGCTAGGTGCTGCCGGCGCCATGTTTATCGCTGCGCTCGACACGCAAGCTGCCTGGGATAATCAACTCAACAAGGCCGCCGCTTTACGCGACTACGATGTCGAAATCAAATTGGCCCAGCCAATTGCCTTCGCCAAAATCGAGGCAACGCTCGCCGGTGTTTCCGGCATCGCCGAACTGCGTCCCGCGGACGCCATCGCGGCAGCGACGGGCCGCGACGATGGTCTGATGATTGTGCGGACCTATCCAGATGGCGGCCACGGCAGTCTGTGGCTGCGTCCCGATAGCGGTCTGCCCGCAGAACTGGAATTCCTCTCTGGCGGTGTTGAGGACGGCGGCGCAATTGTCAATCAGCAAGGCTGGACGCTGGCTGGCCGCCCGGCGATCGGCTCGACCATAAAGGTCGCGGTGGAAGGCAAAACCACGCCGTTCACGCTGGCGGGCGTTATCCGCCAGATATTGACGCCCGCGACCATTTATATTCCGCCAGCGGCCTATACCGGGTTCACCGGCCGCAGTGGCCAGGTTGCAGCGGCGCGCTTGATCTCGGTCTCGAGTGTTCCGGGCGACATCGCGGCACTGGCGAACACGACCGAAACCGCGCTCACAGCCGCGGGGATCGATGTCGAACAGGTGTTGACCGAAGCTATCCTCGCCGCCGCGCAGGGGGGACATGTCAAAATCCTGATCGTGGCGCTGATCGCAATGGCCGTCATCATGGCGGCGGTCGGCACGATCGGCCTGGCGTCGTCGCAAGGCTCCAGCGTCACTGAACGCATCCGCGAGTTCGGCATCATGCGCACTGTCGGCGCATCTGGTCCGGCACTGGTGCGCAACATTCTGGCCGAAGGCTTGATGATTGCCCTGCTCAGTCTGCCCATCGCTTTGGTGGTTGGATTGCCGCTGGGCTACGGCATCGGCGTGCTGATCGGCAGCATGGCATTCGGGCTGGCACTGCCTCTGACGGTGTCTATCCAGGCCATCGCGATCTGGATCGCCATCCTGATCGTCAGTTCGATCAGCGCCAGCCTGGTTCCTGCCCGTCGCGCCATTCGTCTCACCATCAGGCAAACCCTCGCTCACACTTAAGGAGCCACCATGCGTCGTATCGTTATCATTGTTCTCGTTGTCATGACCGTTGCCGTGCTGGGCTATCTCGCCCATACCTTCGATCTGCTCGGCCTGGCCAAAGCCGTTCATAGCACTGCGGCCCAGTCGCATGGCTAGTCGACTGCGCCGGAAGACCACGGCCTGCGAGAGTGATCATCAGCACTCCTTGGAGACGCACCCGAAGTGGCTGGGTTCGGTTCTGCAAATTGATGCGGACTACAGTTATACCAAAAACGTCTGGTTTCTGGCCGCGATATCCAAAAACAGACCGCCTGAGCTGCACTGAAGCAGCGAAGAGGCCATTCCAATGTTGCAGTCGACAAGACGACGCCGAAGTCTAGCGACTTCGGCGTCGTTTGGGAGAGACTAGTTTATCTTGGGGTGGATGAGAGCATCGATTGCCGGATCATTCATGTTGGCCTTGGTAACGAGGTTGGCGCCGGTATCGATGGATGCCGGGACTTTTTCACCTTTGGACACGGCGAGCGCCGTCTTCACGCCGTCATACCCCATCCGGTAGGGGTCCTGGACAACGAGGGCCGAGATGGTCCCGTCCTGCAGGAAACCCACCGTCTTGTCGTCGCTGTCAAAGGTGACCAGAGCGAGCTTACCGGCGAGTTTGTTCTCGGCCACGGCCTGGCCGACGCCCTGGGCCATGATCAGGTTGGAGGCAAAAATACCGGCAAGGTTCGGGTTGGCGGTAATGAGGTCCGTTGCAATGTTCAGGCCGGTCGCTGCCTGCCCGTCGGCATATTTGTCCGCCACCAGGTGGAGATCTGGGTATTTGGCGGCCAGTTGTTCGACGAAGCCCTTCTTGCGAGCTTCAAGCGAACCTGCGTTTGGCAAATTGGTGATGAGGGCAACATCGCCTTTCATCGCACCGGTATTTGCCATGATTGCTGCAGCAAGCCCGTCAGCCGCGATACGGCCGCCGGCCTCGTTGTCAGTGGTCAGGAACGAGGAAAAGGACTTGGAGTCCGCCGAGGAATCGATGCCGATCACCGGCACGGTTTTGGCGGCCGCATCAATTGGGGCGCCAAGCGCCTTGAAGTCCACTGGCGCAATGATGATCGCCGCCGGCCCGGAGCTAACTGCATTTTCCAGAACGGAAATCTGACCGTTAACGTCGGCCTCCGATTGTGTTCCCAACTCGCTGACGGTAACGCCAAGGTCTTTACCGGCCTGGCGCGCCCCGGCCAAAACGATCTGAAAGAAGAACGACGTGGTGTCTTTGACGATAACGGCGATGGTGGTGTCTGCAGCTTGCGCGGGGGCAAACCCGATCAGGCTAGCGGCCAGTGCGATCGTTGAGATTTGCAGTAAGGCCCGGCGGCCGAAGTGTTTTATTGTCATTTGATCCTCCCGTTTAAATTTGGCGGACAAGCGGCATCGACTGCCGATCCGTCGCGGGACGATTGCCGGTTTTAAGTCAGGGTCTGACTCTGTGCCGGTACATCGCCCCGTCCAGGAGCCTGTTCGCTGGGGAAGTGTTGCGGCATTCGCGCTGCCGCTGTCTAACACATGCTCGAGATAGAATTGATCTATCGCTGCGATAGGCGGACGAAACTGCGCCACGGTTTGCCAAATGAGCAGTAACTGAGCGCAGCAGCCGAACAGTGCGTTGCCAGCTTTGGCCAACGCTCTAGCTCACGCGATTTTGCTTGTCAGTCGCAACAATTCCGCCTCGCGCTCGGATTCCTCGATCTCCTTGAAGAACGTCAGAAAATCAAGAAATGCATTGGCGGCGTTGTTCACTGGCGCGATGCCATCGCCGCGCTTGTAGGCAACCATAAGTTCCCAGCAAACAGCGGGCTCGGCCAGCGCCGTTACGGCGATCTTGGGCTCGCGCGAGGCCGCGATGGTTTCTGGCAGTAGCGCAATTCCGAGCCCCATACTGACGAGATCTATAAGGGTCTCGACATCGGTAACGTCGAAATCAGTTTGGCGGACGACACCCGCCTGGCTAAACGCGTCATCGACCAATGCTCGCGTGCCCCAGCCTAGATCGAAGTCGACGAACGAGTATTGACGCAACTCTTCCAAATGGAGCGCGCGCCCGGCGGCGAGAACGTGGCCAGGCGCGGTGATCACGACGAGATCCTCACAGGCGACGACGCGTGCGACAATGTCGTCAGGGGGATCAAGCAGCGGCAGGAAGGCTAGGTCCATGCTGCCGTCCCGCAGCGCTGCAAGCAGGCCAGGAAGGTCCCCTTGCTGCATCCGCACAGTGATCCCTGGGTTAGCGAAATGGTAATTTGCGATGAGCGATGGAAGCTCCAGAAAAGCTGGCAGGCTGTGGACGGTCCCCATGCTGACGGAACCGCGGCGCAGGCCGGCGATCTCTGCCACAGTTTCACGGCCGCCCTGAATGACGCGCATCGCTTCGCGGGCCCGCTCGAGAAAGGCGCGTCCGGCGGGCGTAAGTTGAACCTGCCGCGTACTGCGCACCAGCAGGGGTGTCTTCAGCTCCAGTTCGAGCGAACGGATGGAGGTCGAAAGGGCCGATTGCACGATGTGAATCCGCTCTGCAGCGCGCGTGAAGCTTAGTTCTTCCGCGACCGCAATAAAGTGCTGAAGATGCCGAAGTTCCATGATTGTCGCGCCTCGATCAACGGCAGAGATAAAATCGATCTCTACAATCTGTTAGACGATGCAGCAAGCGCTGTGGTTGTTGCGGGCACTGCGGTCCAGGCCGTTACAATCAATATCTGGTCTATATTGGGAGAACAAAATTGAGCGCCAAGCTTAAAGGAAAAGTCGCAATAATCAGCGGGGCAAGCGCCGGAATTGGCCAAGCGGCAGCGCGTTGCTTGGGACGCGAGGGCGCGTCTTTGGTGCTCACCGCGCGTCGTCGCGAACGGCTCGACGAGTTGGCCGCAGAAGTCCGTGAACTGGGTGGCGAAGCCATCGTTGTGCTGGGGGACGCACGCGACGAACAGACGGCCATCGACGTCGCCAATGAGGCCCAAAAGGCCTTCGGTCGCATTGACATTCTCATCAACAATGTCGGCGTCGGCAATTACAAAAACCTCGTCGACACCACTCTAGAAAACTACGTGGAGATGATGGACGCCAACATGCGCTCCAGCTTCCTGTTCACGCGCTACGTCGTTCCCAAAATGATCGAGCAGCGCAATGGTCTGGTCCTGTTCGTCTCATCCATGGCCGGCGTTTACGGCTTTGCCGGCGAGGCGGTCTACTGTGCCACCAAATTTGCGCAAGTCGGCTTCGCGCAGGGACTGGACAAAGAGCTCCGTCCTCATGGCATCAAGGTTGGCACCATCAATCCGGGTGGCGTGAAGACGGAGTTTGCGCTTGGTAAAGGCCGAACGGAGGAAAGTGTCGACCAGTCTGACATGCTTGAGGCAAGCGATGTGGCCGAGGCAATTCTGTTCGCGTGCACTCAATCAAAGCAATCACGCATCATCCAGGTCCAAATGCGGACAATGGCCGAGTCTCTAGCCTAAACGGGGTGGCGCATCTCAGCAGGTATTGCATGGCGCCAAGCACGATCTCATCTTCCGGATGAGGATGCCGTCGCATTGCATTTGGCGGTAAGTATCCGCCTGCGGCAACAAGCATGAGAGCTGGCGTTCGGCAGGATCCCCAGCGCGAGGACCTACCTAGTGAGCCACGAAGCTGGGCAACGCCCCGGCTTCTCATTTCCGGTCGGATGTTGTCCGCCCGCAATCGGGCGGGCGGACAAGTATCCAGTCAGCGCAACGGCTGCTATGGGAGGCTAGTACATCGTCCGCGGATTGATGGCGTCTGCGGGTATCTGCTGGATCACGTCCCAGTGCTCGGCAATCTTGCCGTTCTCGACGCGGAAAATGTCGGCGATGACGGTTCCGGGCGAGGTGCCCGATGCCGGCTGCGCGGTCTGAACCATCACCAGATCGCCCTCTGCGATCACGCGCTCGAACTTGACCTCCCGCGTGGGCCAGGAGTCGATGCCCAGGCCCTGGAGGAAGCTCTTCACTGCCTCCCGACCGTCGGTCATCGAGGGATTGTGCTGGATGTATTCGTCGGCCCAGTAGCGGTCGAGCGCGGTGAGATCGGCATTGCCGAACAGTTCCTGATAGGCCTTGGTGACCAGCGCCTTGTTGGCCTGGGTCAGTTCATAGTCCTGCACGATCTGGGCCTGGGTGGCGTCCTGGGCATAGGCAGGTACCGCCAATCCCGCGACCGAGGTGGTCACGAGGAAGATGGATGCGAGAAGCGTCTTCTTGAACATTGGATCGTCTCCTGGTGTTTGCGCCTAGCTGAGCGCGCGGGTCACCAGAACGGTGTCGACATACTGGGTCATGCGAATGACCTTGCCGTCCTTGATCTGGTAAAGGTGGGCGAAGGGCGCGGTCATGGACTTGCCCGTCGCGTTGTAGGTGCCCGAATAGACGCCGAAGGCGGCTACGCGATCGCCGTCGGCGATGTAGGTATGGACGTCGGCGCGATAGCCAGTCCATTCAGATCCAAGGCGGCGGAAGACGCCGTCGATCAGCGCCTCTGGTCCAACATAGGTACCGGCGTAGGGGAAGCCCTCTGCCTCGGTCCATTCCACGTCCGGCGACAGGACAGCCCGCAGATTGCGGCCGTTGTCCTCGGAGGACCCTTCATAGGTCCCCCGGATCAGCTCAAGATTGGTGCTCATCTCAACCCCACTGCA